>CAMGYI010000001.1:329941-1108462 GCA_946127115.1 uncultured Chlamydia sp. | reverse complement strand
GATGGCTACTATCAGGCTGTACGGGTGAATGTATTAAGCTACTTATTGTTAGATTATTATTAGAAAAAGCGGGTATAAGACTAGTCATGATATTTCTCCACCTTATTAGCTAAAATTTTATTTTTACTTAGTTTAGTATTTAAAGATTAAGCAACTTTATAAAGTTTTATTTTAGTAGCAATATTACTCAAAGAGTTTCATGGATCTTGTCTGTCTTTTAAACTCTTAGTTTATCCGCTCAGCTGGGCTATTCGTTCTAATTTTTTCTAGAGATCTTTCAGAAATTGATAGAAGGGCTACCCTTCTTCAAGCCATAAGCCATTTATAAATCTTGGGACTCTGTCCTTGCATTCCAACACTGTTGCTTTCAGTCTTTTTTTCGATTCCTCCGCAAACATGTTGGTGCATAGTGAATCGTATCGTGCTTTACATAGGGTAAGCAACGCTTCTTAATAGGTATCGATTATGGCCTGTTTTATCGGTTACCCTTTTGCACGGTTTCGAGTCGCTCCATTTGGCTTAACTCCCCGATACCCTCTTATACTCATCTAAGAATTTGTTAAGTGTTATGCAATTGATAAGGTCTTGTTCTTCTTGCAAAGCCCTTTGAAACAGCGTTGGATACATCTCTATATGTTTTGTAGGGGCCGTATCAGAATTGGCTGTTTCCAATGTCATCAATTGGCACCTTCTAAAGAAATAGGCATTCAAAAGATCCAATTTTTGTGAAGCAGTGTACTCTTTGTACTCTTTTGATGAGCACAATCTTTGGATAGCTTTTTCTCCGAGATCCTGTGCTTTAAAGGAGGTCATTTGGAGTGTTTTCTGTTTGGTTGTAAGATAACCAAAATTTTGCTTCCACCAGTCTTGTAAAATTCCCTTACATACTTTTTGCAAATCAGCTATATCCTCTTTTTTTTTATAAACATAGTTGTGATCATTGAAGATTTTGATAAATTCGGTTGTCAAGTTTGATTTAAAAGGGTTAGAAGCGTGGCTTCTAAGTGTCGTAAGTACTACGGCATCCCAAGCTTCTCCTAAGTCCTTTACTAATCCATTCATTGGGTTAAATCCGTTATGATTAGCAAGGTCCATTTTATACAATTCTTCAAAAAAATCTTTACAAAGTTTAACACATTCAGTAACTTCTACTTCTATTTCTCCACCGTCCCTTATTAAGTTGCAAATAGCAAAACACTTTGGTTTAATAAGGTCATCAAGTTTTTCCCTAGCTTGGTCATTGCTCAAAGGAATCTGCAATAATACCTGCAGCTGTGGGGGCATCTGACTGTTAATCCATTGCTGCACCCGTGCAGTCCATTGCTGCATCTGGCTGTTGATCTCTTGTTGCACCCGGCTGTCAATCTCTTGCGGAGCTAGTTCTTTTTGTATACAAATATTTGAAATGGTTATCTGCGTTCCAAAAACGACAAAAGAAAATAGAAAATGGGTCTTTCCACTTAGAATAAGGTAACCAAACGAAGCTGCAGACACCGCATCTAAAACCAAATTCGCATCCGTTCGATGCCCAGTTGGTGATCGAGCCATCCTAGCGGCTGATTGTGCGATTGCTGAGATACTAATACAACAGATTGTAGTTCTTAATCGATTTAAGTTGCTAATGTTCGTTGTACTGATTCCAATTAGTGTTGCCCAAGGCTTGTTCATACGGCTCATGCAATAGATCCCGAAAGCACAGACGGTTGCAGGTGGCAGTATTTGCATTGCTCCTGCTGTATAGTTTATTCGATTAGTATCACACATAGTTTCCTCAATAGTTTTTATTGTTCTCTTAAATTTAGTTTCTAAAATTTTGGGGTTATAGGTAGATTATATTTGTCTACCCTAACTTAAATTAACGTAATGGTTTAATGCAGATTCATTAGATTTGTATCCATAGAAATAATTATCCAGTTTAGGCTCTAGTAATAATCTTACCGTCATCTGGGCTATCCTGTTTGTCCACGTCTGAATATCCTATTTGTTTGCAATATTTTTTCTTACGTAAAAGAACAGAAAGTACGAAGTTTGTAATCATAGAAACAAGAATAACAGGGGAAGTGCAGTAACAAACAATACGCCAGACCTTTTCGGCAAAGGCTTGATTACGGTATTTCTTCTTCTCTTCCTCCAACGTGTCATTAAGAAGCCTTGTATGGTCAAGGTGGTTCTGACTTAGCTGTTGGGATGTCTGTCTCTCTTCCTCCAATGTGTGGTTAAGAGAGGTTCTTTTACTAATGCATTTTTGAGCTATTTGAGCACGCTGTCGGACATTCTCTTCAGGTAGTTTCGTTAGAAGATCTGTTAAGACTATCCTTGCCGCCCAAACATCCGCCTCATTTCTCCCCGTAATATCCATCTTTCCTTGTTGCCAAGCTACAAGAACTGCCCCGTTTCCTATATAAGAAACTGTAGGATTTCTTAAGGAGCTTCCACTTCCTTGTCCTAGAGAAACTTCTCTACCTTTTGCTTCAGCAGTTGAGGAGAAAGTCTGAACCTTAATGGGTTGAGTTGAGCCATCTATTTTATGCCATGCAACAATTATATCACCGCTGATCGGCGTTGTGGTTAGTGAATAACTGATGCTTGTAAATGACCCTGTATCTATGTCGAAGCCCCTTCCCGTAACCTCTCCCTGTGCTGATAATATTTCTCCGTGGATACCGAATGAACCGTTATTTTTTTTTAGGCAAGATATGAGAAAATCACCATTTGGTAAAGCTTCCAAAAAGACTTGGGAGAGGTTTTGATCACATGCGGAACATGCTATAAAAGATTGATCTAGAGCTTGTAGGTTCGGAGAAAATATTTTTCCCTTAACACCGCTCGCATCCTGGTAAGCGATAACAAAATTACCATTTAATAGAGGAGTTATAAAAAAACCCAAGTGTTTTTGATCTTGTGGACTCTCTAATGAAATTTCTTCCGCCAACAATTTTTCTCCCTGAGAAGAATAAATTTGTGCGTGCACAGAACCAGAGGTATCCTGATAGACCGATAACAGGTTTCCATTTTTTAGAGCACAAGTCCCATAGCTTTCATTCACAACATTTGATCCCACGGAAAACTTTCTATCCACCCTGTTGGATTTTGTATCAAATATAGTAACCTCTATGGGTGAGGGGCCTCCAATATTTTTTTGATGGAACAGAGCAACCTTGTCTTCTGCTAAAGATTGTAAGCTGAAAGGATTCACCGTCCCATCCCGATAGGGCAACTCCCTGACGAATTCGAAACCCTTCACCCCTCCCCAGGGGCTCAGATCGAAAATTATTCTATTCCTACGGGATCTACCAACAGTAAAATTTTCCTCTATTATAGCTTTTCCTTTAGGGGTGAAAAGTTGCCCATAAACATGAAACGTGGGCTCTGATTTCTGATCTTTCAAAATCCATGTTACAAGCGTTTTCCCACTTGATAAGGATTGTGATAAAGGTTTAAATTGCCACCCTGGAGTGTATGTATGTAACCCAGTATTTTCAATTATACCGGTCCCAGTAGCAGCAGCAAAAGCCTTATAACATTGAGGACTATTAGTAGACCGGTTGCTTCTTGAAAGATGGTGCTCTGCATTTAGAGGACTATTAGCAGATCGCCTCTTTCTTGACAGAACCTGCTTTGAAACATGATGAGTCTTACTAGGTTGTATAGGGTTGCCCATTAGATCTTTAGTCGTCGACAAAGGAGCCCACTCATTTTCATTTGGAAACAATGCCGCCCGCTGAGCACTGTCAGGCTGTATGAATGGATTTTGTAAAGCATTTAGTGTTAAAAAACTATTAGAAGAATGGGATGCTGAGCTAGATATCATATTTTCCACCTTATTAGCTAAAATTTTATTTTTACCTGAAGATTATTTGAAAACACTGAATTAAAATCTAGAAAAAAGTTTGCAGCAGAGCCACTAATTGTAAGTCTTAATGAGACAATGAGACTCTATTATCTTGATTGTAAATGAATTACAAGTGATCTAATCTACTATTTATCATGAGATAAAACGAAATGATAGTCCAGCTTGCTGTTGTGCAAATTAACTTCCGTACCATCAATTTAGCTATTGGAAGAAAACCTTGCTTTCAGAAAAGTCATCGTTTAATCAAATCCCCAAGGATGTTTCTACTGAAGTTATATGCAATAACATTTCGAAAAAATCTACCCTACTTCGAAAAAATTTCAAGAAGATCTCAATAAATGGCTGAAAAAGTATGATAGTGAGCGTCCTCATACCAATCAAGTACTGTTATGAGGGAATACCTTCCCCCCAGACTTTTGTTGAGGCTAAACACTTGGCTCAAGAAAAATGATTCGGAGGTGATAGAAATTAAGCTTGAGGAAACGATGGCTGAAAAAATGATAATCTCTGAATTTGAAGATGTCAGGTAAAAAGTGTCCGTTAAGTCTAGTCTTGGCTATTATCCTTTATGGAAGTCGATTTGTGCAGTACCAAGCTGGGACATGAAGGCTGCTATGAGCGCTATCGTTTCAATTTCTCGCTCTAAAACTTTTTGACCTTCTTGCCCCTCCCTTTATGAATATAGACCCCCTGTGGTTAAGGTGAGCGCCATCGTTTTATCAAAAAGCCGCTACTTTTAAAATTTTAAAAAATAGATCGTCTGTTTTTCCGCTTGCGTTTATGGCAATGTCTGCATTTTCTAGAGTTTCTTTTTACCTCACAATAAATAATAGATTGACTCACTGGTAATTCATTTATAATCAAGATAATAGAGTCTTATTGTCTCATTAAGATCTACAATTAGTGGCTCTACTGCAAACTTTTTTCTAGATTTTAATTCAGTGTTTTCAAATAATCTTCAGGTAAAAATAAAATTTTAGCTAATAAGGTGGAAAATATGATATCTAGCTCAGCATCCCATTCTTCTAATAGTTTTTTAACACTAAATGCTTTACAAAATCCATTCATACAGCCTGACAGTGCTCAGCGGGCGGCATTGTTTTCGAATAAAAATAAGTGGGCTCCTTTGTCGACGACTGAAGATCTAATGGGCAACCCTATACAACCTAGTAAGACTCATCATGTTTCAAAGCAGGTTCTGTCAAGAAAGAGGCGATCTGCTAATAGTCCTCAATGTTATAATACTATTAATCGTGCGATTAACGTTGGCAGGATTGAAGGGCCGCTCTACAAGTTAAATACATACACTGCAGGTAGACAATTTAACCCTTTATTACAACGTTTAACAAGTGGGAAAATGCTTGCAACATGGATTTCAAGCAATCAGGGATCGGAGGCCTCTCATAAGGTCTATGGGCAACGTTTATCTTCTGAAGATGAAATAATTGGTGGAGAATTTTTTTTGAGGGAACTAACCTACCGGAATGGGACGGTAAGTCCTTTCAGCTTACAATCTTTACCAGAAGACAAGGTTGCTCTGTTCCATCAAAGAAATATTGGAGGCCCCTCACCTATAGAGGTTACTATATTTGATACAAAATCCAACAGGGTGGATAACAGGTTTTCCGTGGGATCAAATGTTATGAATGAAAGCTATGGTACTTGTGCTCTAAAAAATGGAGACTTGTTATCGGTCTATCAGGATACCTCTGATTCTGTGCACGCACAAATTCATTCTTCTCAAGGAGTAAAACGGTTGGCGGAAGAAATTTCATTAGAGAGACCACAAGATCAAAAACACTTGGGTTTTTTTATAACTCCTCTATTAAATGGTAATTTTGTTATCGCTTACCAGGATGCGAGCGGTGTTAAGGGAAAAATATTTTCTCCAAACCTACAAGCTCTAGATCAATCTTTTATAGCATGTTCCGCATGTGATCAAAACCTCTCCCAAGTCTTTATGGAAGCTTTACCAAATGGTGATTTTCTCATATCTTGCCTAAAAAAAGATAACGGTTCATTCGGTATCCACGGAGAAATACTATCAGCACAGGGAGAGGTTACGGGAAGGGGCTTCGACATAGATACAGGGTCATTTACAAGCATCAGTTATTCGCTAACCACAACGCCGATCAGCGGTGATATAATTGTTGCATGGCATAAAATAGATGGCTCAACTCAACCCATTAAGGTGCAGTCTTTCTCCTCAATTAGTGAAGCAAAAGGAAGAGAAGTTTCTCTAGGAAAAGGAAGTGGAAGCTCCTTAAGAAATCCTACAGTTTCTTATATGGGGAACGGGGCAGTTCTTGTAGCTTGGCAACAAGAGGAGATGGATGTTACGGGGGAAAATATGGAGGATGTTGCGAAGGAACAGATAATCTTACCAGATCTTCTAATGAAACTACCTGAAAAGAATTCCCAGAAGTTAGATCAAATAGTTGAAAAATGCACTAATGGTACGATCTCTCTTAACCACACATTGGAGGAAGAGAGACAGACATTCCAACAGCTAAGTCAAAACCGCCTTGACCATACAAGGCTTCTTAATCACACGTTGGAAAAAGAGAAGAAGAAATACCGTGATCAAGCCTTTGTCACAAAGGTCTGGGAATATATTGTTTGCTTCTGTGCTTTGCCTATTGCTTTTGTTTCTTTTGGTATAAACATCGTACTGTCTGTTCTATATAAAAGGGCAAAGCCCAAGAGTACAGATGCGGCTGGACGATTGATGCGAGATCAGAGCAACGGAGACAAAACAGGAGTAAAGCATGAGGATGCGGCTGGACGATTGATGCGAGATCAGAGCAACGGAGACAAAACAGGAGTAAAGCATGAGGATGCGGCTAGACGATTGATGGATGAATCGAAAATGTAATATCAAAAATGAAAAGCATGAAAATAGTTGAAACCCTGAAAAGATTTTTAAAATACATTCAAAATAATCAGGATAAAATCATAAGGTATCGAGAACAGTAAAAGAAGGATTTGGTTTCGCGAGTGATCTTGCGAAATCTACCGTTAAGGCAACAATATATCCGATGATCTAGGGAAGGATGCAATCCGATCGTATAGCTAAGAGCCAAAATAAAATAGTCAGGATTGGGAAATAAGAATGGAACCCCCGCTTATTAGACTTAATTAAGAGGATCAGGCTTGTCACAGGGATAGAAACTGGAATTTATTCTGAAGTTTAGTAGGTCAGGTATAATCTAGGGAAAATCCGTTCCTTTCCCTTCATGGCGTCATCTTGCATATATTCTTTATTTTTCTAGCAAACTAACTGTTTAACTCCTTGGTTTTAGGTATCTTGTGTTAAAGATGTTCCTGCTTGACAACCCGAGTAAGAAGAGCTTCAACAGCCTTCTTAGGATTAACCCTTTCATATATAATGGAATAAACCGCCTCAGTAATCGGCATATCTATCTGTTTCTTAGCGCTGAGCTCTAAAGCTGATAGACAGGTATAGGCCCCTTCAACAACCATTCCGATCTTTTCCCTGGCCTCATCAGGAGAATACCCCTTTGCTAAAAGAGTCCCAAAGATATAGTTTCGGCTAAGGGTCGATAGGCAGGTAGCGCAGAGATCCCCTAATCCCGAAAGGCCATTAAGGGTATCGGCGTCGCAACCAATCGTTTCCCCTAACTTTCGGATCTCATGAAGACCACGAGTCATCAGAGCTGCCTTCGTATTTTCACCATATCCAAGACCATCGGAGATTGCACAGGCAATTGCGATGATATTCTTCATAGCACCACCAAATGAAACTCCTCTCATATCCCCATTAGGATAAACCCTGAAACAAGAGGTGGTAAATGCTTCACAGATTTGCATCATAAAATTGTTGTCATAGCTTGAGGCAACAACAGAGGTTGGGAGCTTTCGCATTACTTCTCCAGCTAAACTCGGTCCGCTGAGGCATCCGATCTTGGATTTATAACTATCACCCAGAACCTCAATCGCGACTTCGGACATGAGAAGACCCGACCCTTGCTCAATTCCTTTAGAGGTGAGAACAATAGGAGTCCCCTTCATGCCGATCTCTTTAAGCTGCTCAAGAACGGGGCGAAGTCCTTTTGAGGTCACCGACTCAACGATCATATCAACATCGGTGATTGCTTCTTTAAGATCTGTGGTGAGAACAAGATTTTCTTCCGCCTGGTGATCGCAGAGTTTTGGATGAGCTTCACCCCTTTTGAGAACTTCTGCCAAGGACATATTTCCTGTCCATAGCTTTACTTCATACCCCTTTTCAACCAAAAGATTTGCAAGACAAAAGCCCCAGGCCCCCGCCCCTAAATATCCGATTCTCATCAACACTTCCTAAAATTTTTCTATGTCAATTATAGCTGCTGTCAAGTTTTACGTCATGAGTGCTTTTGCCACGGTTTCTAAACTATCTGGTCCTAAGCGGTTTTTAAGCGGAGCAAAACAATTTTTACGCTCAGAAATGACGACTTTAAAAGAAAATGCATAGGGAAACAGATCGAAGATAAATGTCTCAAATTTCCAAATCCATTGGTCTCCGGCTTGTTTGTGCGCGAGGTGCCAGGGGAGTTCCAGTTCAGCAGTTCGCTTTACAAAATCCATGCTGCATGAAAATATCCCTGTATTCCCAAGCGGGAACCCCAAATCCTGCATCCTTTCAGTCAGTTCAGAATACTCTCGGATCATGAGTCTACCGCTCTCCTCTCCGATAACCCCCAGCTTCTCTTTTGGGCTATCCCTTCGAATGCATTTGAGGACAAGCTCCACTTGCTCCTTTTCGTGGATTGCTAAAAGTTCCCCATCAAACGGCTCAGCTTTAGGATTATCTACAGGGATCACCTGAACTACCTCAACACCTTTTGCCTTCCAAAGTTTCCATACTCCTGATTCAAAGAAGTTCTTCAGAGCTTTTCCATTCCCATCTGGTGACTCCATATCTCCACATAGATTTCCCTCTTCGTCGCAAACTGCCATCATTTCTTGAGAAAAGACAGAAACATTTGTCAAACCAAAGTAGTCATGCTCCTCAAAATATTTAATGGTCGCTTCACGATTAATTGGAGAGGTCATGATTGCTAGCGAAAGCTCGCTTCCCTTTTCTTTTACTTTTTCGAACATCAGTTGAAAAAGTGTCTTTTTTTCTTGCAGTGGAAGTTCAATACAACCTTTCGGTCCATCGATTCCAAGACGCGTCCCTTGTCCCCCTGCCAACACCAAACATCCTATCTTCTTAAAATCTGAAGAAGGAACAATATTTTGCACAATGGCGGCTTCATTAAGGGGAACAAACGTCTTGAGTTTTGGGATCTCTTTTTTTTCTTTAAAGACAGCAATAAGAGGATGTTCTTGCATCAACTCACCCGAGTAAAGAGTGATAGACAGTATCAACGGAAATATTAGCCACATTATCATTTTCACCGTGGAGGGGGATATGTTCAAGTTGGGGGTTTGGTGAGTCCACTTTTTGCCTGAGCACCCCTTGTCTAGGATCTGCCCATAAAGAGACAACCCGAATTGGGTAGCTTGCATCAACATAGTAGGTAATTGAGAGAACGCCAGAATCAGGGGCCACAAGATAGCGGCATCGATTTTTAATCAAAGACAGCATTTCAAAGAGGGTGGTTTCTCCACGGAAATCAATGACATTATCCATCAAAAAAGCAGGTTCTCTCTCTATTCCAAACAGAAGAATTTTGCCTTTGTGTTCTTCTTGAACCTTCTTGAAAAAATTTCTCCATGAGGCGAGATCCCAGTTTTTCTCGTAACCGTAGTAAACCCCTGTTTCAGTCTGGATATGACATCCAATGTAGATCTCGTTTGGATCGAGCTCATACCTGTCGACAAGGATGTCCCATTTCTCTTGCCACTGCAGCTTTGGAATAAGGTTTCCAATTTGCCACTGTAGCCACTTTGTGGGATCGGGTTTTTCGAGAATTACATCAAACATGTTAGAGGTTAAAGAATGTTGTTTTAAAGTCTCTTCGATATCAAGTGGTTTCCCTCTTTCCCATGACTCCCCAATAATCACCTGGACGCCCCCAAGCATGGTGAACGCCTCTGCTAAATCTCTGCGGGTCATAAAGGTAATTGATGCGTTGGGAACATAGCTGCGGATACGATAAACTAAGGCGTAAAGACCTAAAGGAATATCCCCTAATCCTCGATTCCAAATGACTAGGAAATGTCCCTTTTCTTCTCCCACCATTTTCTTTAGAAGTTTATCAAATGGGTTCGGACGGATTGCATTAATCAGTTTTTTCATACGCGCCCCACAAGGTTTTGCTCAAGTTTGAGGAGGACGGCTTTTGTCACCTCATTCACTCCAATGTTTTTCATACAGGGGAAGTCAATTGGACAGACCCGTTTAAAACAGGGGGAACAGGGAACCTTTTTCTGGATAATATTCTGACTTTGTCTATAAGGGCCCGTCGCCACTGGGCTCGTTGAACCAAATAGGGCGACAAGGGGAGTGCCTAAACTATCAGCGATGTGCATCGGTCCGCTGTCATTTGTTAAAAAGACGTTGCAAATTTTTATAAGCGCTAGCAACTCCCGCAAGCTGGTTTGACCTGATAAGTTTATTGCGCGATTCGAAAGCCCCATGCAAATCTTTCCGATCAGTTCTTTATGAGAGCAGTCACCAAAAAAAAGGACAACATTATCTGGGTCTGCTTCGATGATGTTTTTAGCCACCTCCGTAAATCGCTCAGGAAACCAACATTTTGCTGTTCCGTAGGCAGCCCCAGGATTTACCCCAATAACCTTGCAATTAGGGCCAATGTCAAACCGCTTGACAAGCTCCCACGCCTCTTTGATTTCCTGATCCGTCACAACCAGTCTAGGTTGTGTTTCAGAAACTGGAATCCCTAAGGATTTCAGAAGTTCCTTGTAAGTGATCACTAAGTGTTGATCCTGTTTCTTTTCGGAAAAAGAAACAGGATGCGTCATTAAAAAACTTCGGCCATCTGCGCGGTATCCCAGAGTGTTTTTGACATTCCCTTGCCAAAACCTCCAGGCTGATGAAAATGAGTTGGTCAATAAAATTCCGAGGTCATATGTTCCGCTCTTCAATTTTGCAACAATATTTCGCTCTCCAATACGGCGAACAAAACTTTTCCCACGACTCACACAGAAAAGCTCGTCGACAGCAGGATCATTTTCTAGCAAGGGCGCAACACTGTCCTGACACATTACCGTGATTTCGGCTTTGGGGTAATGCTCCCGCAGGTCTGCTAAGATAGGTGTTGCCATCACTAAATCACCTAACCAGTTAGGCATCCGGACGATAATAGACTTCGGATCTAAGTTTTCTAGACTTTTCATTGCTTTAAGATTAACAGAAAATCCTTTTCGTTCCATAATGAAAAATATGAGTCGAAAAAAACATATTATTTTAGGGATTGATCCGGGAACCCGCATCACCGGGTATGGAGTTATAGAAACAGATCTTCACTCATTTACCCCTCTTGATTTCGGGTGTATCCGCCCCTCACTAAAACTTTCTCTTCACGAAAGATACGGCATTATCCATGAAGGGATCGGGCATATCTTCAATTCCTACCCCATTGAAGCTGTCTCTATTGAAACACAGTTCGTTGGCCGTAACGTTCAAAGCGCCCTGAAGCTCGGAATGGCAAAAGGGGTTGCCCTTCTTGCCGCCACCAAGCGTAAAATTCCCATCTTTGAATATGCCCCTAAAAAGGCAAAACTTGCTGTTGTAGGGTCTGGATCAGCAACCAAAGAGCAGGTCCAAAAAATGATACAAACGCTTCTAAACCTCGAGGAGATTCCCACCCCAGAAGATGCTGCCGATGCCCTTGCCCTTGCAATTACCCATGCCCATAACATTCACCCCCCAGGCGTCCATGTTTGAATATATCAAAGGGACTCTTGTCTCGATCACTCCCCACAGTGCTGTTGTAGATGTCACTGGCGTGGGTTATCTACTTTACACACCCCTCAGTGCCTTTTCTTCCATGCCTCCAATCGGAGAAGAAACCCTCTTTTATATCTCCTCGGTGATCCGTGAAGATTCTTATAAAAACTTTGGGTTTCTCATCCGTGAAGAACGGAACCTTTTTGAAAAAATTGGAACGGTTTCTGGTATCGGTCCTAAAACTGCCCTTGCTCTTGTTGGTCACCTCGATAATTCGGCTTTCGAATCAGCCATTACCGCTGCAAACACGACGCTTCTTTCAAAGATTCCAGGCATCGGGAAAAAGACCGCTGAGCGGCTGATCGTGGAGTTCCGTGATAAAGTCCTCAAAGGGCTCAAAAAACCTCCTCTTCCACTTTCTCCAAAGCATGAAATCACCGAAGAAGACCAGATGGTGAACGATGCACTCTCCGCACTCATGAATCTTGGATACAATTCCCTTCAAGCGCAGCAAGCCCTCAAAAAGGCCCTTGCAAGCGAGACTCCTTCCGATCTTAGCACACTTATTAGGACCGCTCTTTCTGGAATATGAAAATAGAGTCGAAAACTCCATTTTCACATTTTTATATGAGTGTGGTACCATTGACCTTTACGTATCAAGGATCAACTTAAAAATGGAATTTAACCATCGCAGTTACGAGAGTGGGCAAACGGTTGCCGCTGTGGCAACCCCACCAGGCGTGGGAGGCATTGCTGTGATCCGTATTGCTGGTGATAACGCTTTAACAGTTGCAGATCAAATTTTCTCCGGTCCGATTCATAAGTATAAGAGTCACACGGTCCACTTTGGAAAGATTTTGGGGGTAGATGGAGAAGTTATTGATGAGGGGCTTGCCGTCGTGATGAAAAACCCACGCTCCTACACTGGAGAAGATACGGTGGAAATTCATTGCCATGGAGGAACTCTCATTACGCGCAAGGTTTTAGATGCTGCGCTAAAGGCTGGGGCACGGGCTGCTCTTCCAGGAGAATTTACATTTAAAGCCTTTCAAAATGGGAAGATCGACCTCACAAAAGCAGAGGCGGTGCAACAGGTCATTGCCTCCAAGAGCAGGCTCGCATGGCAAGCCGCTGAAAATCACCTAGAAGGGAAGCTTTATAAGAAGATTTCGACATTTCAAAAGAAGCTTACAGAAATCGCTGCAATCCTTGAAGCGTGGGTTGATTTTCCTGAAGAAGGGCTTGAGTTTTCTTCCAAGGAAGAGCTTTGCACTCAGTTAAAGGGGGTGATCGAAAGTATGACTACTTTGCATGACTCATTCCACGATGGGCAGTCCTTAAAATCTGGTTTTTCCCTATGCCTGATTGGGGCTCCCAATGTTGGGAAGTCGTCCTTGATGAATGCTCTTTGCGGAAAAGAGAGGGCAATTGTCACCAATATCCCTGGAACGACACGCGATCTTTTGGAAGAAGAGGTCCAATTTGCCGGTCTCCACTTTAGACTCATTGACACGGCGGGGATTCGGGTTACTAATGAAGTGATCGAAAAAGAGGGCGTGCGCCGCTCTGAAAAGGCTGCGCAGGAAGCCGATCTGATTCTTCTCGTCTATGACTTCAATCATCCTACCCACCTCGAAATGACCCTTCCTGAAAAGAGAACGATTGTGATTTGGAACAAGATTGATTTGGATGAAGGGAATAAACTAAGTCTTCCCTATTCCCACCAGGTAGAAGTTTCTGCCAAAGAAGGGACAGGTATTAAGCATCTTAAAAAAGAGATTCATAATGTCATTTGGCAAGGGGACCCTCCATCTAAAGAAGAAGTTATTATTTCAAGCGAGCGTCACCACCAAGCACTTGGGGAATCAATCAAGGCACTAAAAGTTGTCCTCCACGGCCTGCAAACAGATATTTCACCCGAATTTCTCATCTCCGATATTCGCTTGGCATTAAAAGAACTTGGAACGATTATTGGAATGGATCTTACTGAAGAGGTGCTCAATGCCATTTTTTCTAAGTTTTGTGTAGGTAAATGACAAAAGAAAAACGTGCGACCACTATTCGCCACATTCTTAACCGACTTTTTCCGAGCCCTCCAATTCCCCTTAAACACAAAGATCATTATACCCTCTTGATTGCAGTCCTCCTTTCTGCGCAATGCACCGACAAGAAGGTGAACGAAATCACACCGAAATTGTTTGCAAAAGCTAGTGACCCTTATGAGATGGTTAAGCTCACCGTCAAACAAATTGAATTCGTTATTCGCCCCTGTGGACTTGCACCCACAAAAGCTCGGGCAATTCATAGACTGTCTGAGATATTAATCGATGAGTATAAAGGAAAGATTCCTCGCACATTAGAAAAACTTAAAACACTTCCAGGTGTCGGTCATAAAACCGCGTCGGTCGTCACTATTCACGCTCTACAAAGGCCTGCATTTCCTGTTGACACCCATATCCATCGTTGCGCGAAGCGGTGGATGCTGAGTTCAGGAAAAAATGTGAAGCAAACTGAAAAAGATCTTAAAGCAGTTTTCCCGAAAACAACATGGAAAAAACTCCACCTCCAAATCATTTATTATGCTCGGAAGTATTGCCCTGCAAAAGGACATAAAGTTGAAGAGTGCCCTATTTGCAACGCCCTATCCCTATAGATTATTTCCATATCTGCAAAAGCGATTTATTGAAAAATTAAATTGACGCAGGCCTGGGCTTCCCTATCCCTGCAGCAAGCAGCAGGATATTTCGAGAATTTTTTCTTCGGATCAGCTGTGTTGTGGAAACTAATGCACCATGAGAAGCGTAAGTTTTCAGAGTGGGAAGTATAGATTTTGAACAATCTTTCCTCTAACACATATCTTTGCAACATAGTCATCGCAACCTTCTTAATACAAGATGCTTTCTAACCTAATAGTCGTAAAATCTGGTGAAGATTTTTGTTTAATAGTCATATTATCACAAATTGAATAATGATGGGACTGGTCAATTTGGATAATGTAGTCAGCATTTTTTCTGGAAGGATATACATGGAAGGCAAAATCATCCAGTATAGCTTTCATGTGAAGCAAAAAAGCTTTTTCCGTTCTTGGTTTTGGTTTTTTTAACTCTCTTTCCCATTTCCAGTCATAAATGTTTTCTAATGAGGTTTCTAAATAGATTCCAAGATCAGTATAGTCTTGATAATTCATGGGAATAAAATTACATAATGTATAAGCTCCCTCAAAGAGAACACAACTTATGTTATTAAGAACTAATATTTCATTATCCATTACTTTTGTGATTTGATCTATTGTTGGTTTGGTAATTTTTTCTTTGCATTGTTTGATATTAGTCATCGTTTCATGAATTTTACTCCATTGTATTCTTCTTGGGTCAAGTTCATTTGAAAACTGCTTCCGATGTTCTTGGCTAAGTCCGTAATGGTCTAGTCTAATAACTAATGAGGAAATTGTTTGTTTATCCAACTCAGCTTGTAGGATATTTGCTATCGCACTTTTCCCAACGCCAGGACATCCTCCAATGGCTACTATTACGGCGGCATGGTCGTTGGATTGTTTCTTTTGAGAAATAATCTTCTTAATTTCTTCAGTGATTTGCTTGAGTTCCTCTGAGTGAGAATCTTCACAAGAGTGTCCAAAAAAGGGAGAAAAGGTTAAAACCAAAAAAAAGACTAACAAATACGGCTGTTTAAAATTTTTCATTGATCTTCAACTCCATCAAATATTTCTAATATTCCCCTAGCAATTATCCATTACGAAATATTAAAAAACAATTTGGATAAACTTTGGTGTATTCCGCATACCAAAGCTGACTGCGATAAGAAGTTGCTGCAACGAGTTGTTTCTTTTTTAGAAGAGGTCACATCTTAATAGATGTGTTGCAAAAAATATGTGCTGGAGGAAAGATCGTTTAAAATCTAGGCCTCCCATTCTGGAAGTAAAAGAAGGAAGAAAGCATGAATCAACGCCATCCATTCAAATGGCGCTAGTATTTTTTAGGAATCGTGTTATACCATTTCTGGAATGAGCTCTCGGACTTTTTCTACGAAGTTTTTAAAAAGCTTCTTGAGTTTTTTCATCAGCCTTGGGATGACGTGAACGTCCTGTAATCCAAAACAATTCTGCTCGCTTTAAAATGTCATATACAGTGCATTCTAAATGCTTTATATTATTAGCACGTATGCGAAGGTTTAGCTTCTTCTCTCTTATCATTCTTCTTAAGGTTCAAAGCGCTACCTAGAGGCTCACCCATCTTAGCATAGGTTTCGGTATACTCTTTTGAAGCATCGATAAGGTCTTGCTCAAATTGTATTGCACCCGGTTGGAATAGGAGGATGAGACAAGATCCCCCGAATTCAAAATATCCTTTTTCCGATCCCTTTGCACATAGTTCGTTCGGTCGATAAGTTTGCTTTATTGATCCCACGCAGGTTGCTCCTACCTCAATATAAGCAATCTGCCCAAAAGCACCTCCATCGAGCAATGTTAATACCCTCTTATTTTCATTTAGGATCGAGATATGCTTTCGAAGAGCAATGGGATTCACTGAAAAGAGGGGACCGTTAATCAACTTTGATTTACCCGGAATGCATGCACAAGGAAAGTGAAATCTATGGTAGTCAGTTGGGCACAGGCGCGCAATCATCATGCTTCCCCGTTTATAAAGCTCGAACACAAACTCATCATTAACGAGTCGGCGAAGATCAAATTTCTTATCTTTTACGTAGAATCCCTCGACCTTAGAAACGTCTTGTAAAACAAGGTAGCGCCCATCTGCTGGAAGAACTGCAATTTTCTCTTCCTTTTCAATGGGACGCGCTTCGGGTTTGAGTTTCCGGATAAAAAAATCATTGAACGAACCGTAACTTTCAACAGAATCAGCGAACTCGCAAATATCTACCTTAAAATCTCGAATAAACGGGAGGATTTTTAGCCGACTTTTTTTTGATTTTTGCTTTCTTCCATAAAAGTTTGAGAAAAAAGGAATAGCAGTAATAATAGGGAGGAGAAGCATCGAAAAAAGTTCTGCCAAGGGGCTGCTACCATAGAGAATCTCAAGGAAAAATTTACCATAAACTTTTTCTTTTCTCAGCTCTCCCGTCTTTCGATCTCTGTAAGTAATCTCTGCCATAGACCTAACAATAGCATGTAAAATCAGTTTTAGGCTATACTGGTTGATTAACAAAAGTTAGGTAGCGATGTTTGGGTTGATCAAAAAATTTTTCGGTACGGCGCAGAGCCGCCAGGTAAAACGGTTTCAGAAAATTGTCAAAAAGATTAACGAGCTCGAGGAAGAATACCAATCCCTGTCTGATGAGCAAGCAAAGAAAAAGGTTACAGAATTCCGCGAAAGGCTAAAGAGGGGTGAGACTGTTGATGATCTCCTCCCTGAAGCTTATGCCCTTGTCAAAAATGTTTGCCGCCGCTTATTTGGAACCGACATTCACGTTTCAGGTTATGATCAAAAGTGGGACATGATCCCCTATGATGTACAGCTTATTGGCGGTATTGCCATGCACAACGGATGCATCTCTGAGATGCAAACGGGGGAAGGGAAAACGCTTACCGCATCCATGCCTTTATTTCTCAATGCTCTGACGGGTGAACCCATCCACCTAGTCACCGTTAACGATTACCTTGCAAACCGTGACTGTGAATGGATCGGAGAAATTTTTCGTTGGCTCGGGCTAACGGTCAAATCTCTAACAAACAGTGTTCCTCCCCATAAGCGGAAAGAGATTTACCAAGCAGATATCGTGTATGGGACGGCTTCTGAATTTGGGTTCGATTACCTGCGTGACAATTCAATGACCCACTCTATTGATGAGCAGTGCCAACGGGGCTACTACTTTGCCATTATCGATGAAGTCGACTCTATCTTGATTGATGAAGCTCGAACTCCCCTTATTATTTCCGGTCCTGCTGCTCAATCTAGACAAATGTACGACGAACTAAAAATCGAAGTGTCGCGTATTGTCCTTCTGCAAAGAGATCATTGCAATAAACTTGCTTCCAATGCTCGCAAAACACTAGAAAAGTTGGGGCGTCTTAAGGAATTGGAAGAACAAGAAAAGCTCTCAAAACAAGAAGGTAAAGAAGAAGAAGAGGCGTTCCGCAAGCTATGGCTTGTTGGGAAAGGAACCCCTCAGAATAAGATTCTTAAAAGGCTCAAAGAAAACCCTGAGCTTCGAGCTATGATGGAGAAGTGGGAAACCTATTTTCACGCTGAGGCTAATAAAGAGGAACGTCACGAGATGCTTGGCGAACTATACATTATCGTTGATGAAAGGGCCAACGAGCATGAATTAACCGACAAGGGAATCACCTCATGGACAAAAGATAACAAAGAAGCTAAAGATGACTTTGTGATGCTTGATCTAGGCCATGAGTATGCAAATATAGATGAAAATCCCGCGCTTTCCGATCAAGAAAGGATGCAGAAAAAGATTGTTCTTCGTGAAGAAGATAGTCGACGAAAAGAGCGTTCCCATAACCTGCGTCAGCTCTTCCGTGCCCACCTTTTGATGGAAAAGGATGTCGATTACATCGTCCAAGAACATAAGATTGTCATCATTGATGAGAATACAGGACGTCCGCAGCCTGGGCGCCGTTTTTCAGATGGTTTGCACCAGTCCATTGAAGCAAAAGAATCGGTCCCAATCCAACAAGAAACCCAGACCTATGCCACGATAACCCTGCAAAACTATTTCAGAATGTATGACAAGCTTGCGGGAATGACTGGTACAGCAATGACCGAAGCCAATGAACTGAAAGAAATTTATAAGATTGATGTCTTGGATATCCCCACTCATAAAAAGTGTATCAGAAAAGATGCCGACGATGAGATCTACATGTCAGAACGGGAAAAATACAACGCAATTATCAAAGACATCATCGAAGTCAATGGAAATGGACGCCCCATCTTAATCGGAACAGAATCGGTTGAAGTTTCTGAAAAACTTGCTCGGATCCTAAAACAAAACAAACTGAATTATACCATACTCAATGCGAAGAACCACTCTAAAGAAGCGGAAATTATTGCCCAAGCAGGGAAGCCTGGAGCGATTACCGTTGCCACAAATATGGCGGGACGTGGAACCGATATTAAACTGGGCGATGGAGTGGCTAAGGCTGGCGGACTTCATGTCATCGGTACAACACGCCACCAATCAAGACGAATTGATCGGCAACTTCGCGGACGTTGTGCACGTCAAGGAGACCCGGGCACTTCAAAATTTTATGTCTCGTTTGAAGACCAACTCCTGAGGCTTTTTACCTCTCCAAAGCTGACCTCCTTCCTACAGAGATTCCGACCTCCTGAAGGGGAGCCAATCTCTGCAAAAGTCCTTAACCGCTCGATTGAAACAGCGCAAAAACGTGTGGAGCAGCGTAATTATTCGATCCGTAAGCATACATTACAATACGACGATGTGATGAATAAGCAACGGAAAGAAGTATATGCATTCCGCAACGACATCTTAAGACAAGAGTCTCCCATCGTCCTTGCTGAGGAAGTCCTCAAAGAGGTCTGTTTCCAAATGGCAGGGAAATTCTTCACCTCAAGAGGTGAAGAAGGTGGGTGGAATCCTCATGGATATGCCGAATGGCTAATGACCCACTTTCCTGTCACCATTGATGCAGAAATACTCGATGATGACTACCTCACAATCGAAGATATTGAAAAGAAAGCTGCTGAGCAAGTTGTCAACATCTTCAAAGCTAAGCTCGATCATGAGGCGCATACAATCGCTTCGATTCAAGAAGGAGCAGGGAAAGAGGTAGATGCCCATCCTGTTCTTTATGAAGTCATCCGAAGTCTCCTTCTTCGCAACATCGATAGATTGTGGCAAGACCACCTACTATCGATTGATCATCTCCGTACAGAGGTTAATATGCGGGTTATTGGTCAAAAAGATCCTCTCCTTGAATTCAAACATGAAGCGTTTTCTTTATTTGATTCTTTTAGCAACGAGCTCAAACTCCAAATCGGTCATGCACTTTTCAAGTTTGAGATGATGCCCCCACAAAAGCAAAACCCCCTTCAAAACTCAAGAAGGCGCCACCGCGATCCCTATAGAAAGGACCACAGTTCTGGTCTCTTTCTCCCTAACGGTCCGATAAATTAAAGTCTCGCCTCTTATTCTTTATCACTGCATGCAACCATCATTTCCGTATCTAATAATAACGATAGTGGCCCTGGAAGTCTGCGGGAGGCTTTGTATACTGCTTCAAGAGCTGATAACTCAAAAAAATCTTTCCTTAATGAGTTGTGCACATTCTCCAGGAGAACTTATGGAGGTATCCAGATGCAAATCATATTGTGTATTCTGATTTGCATTATAAAACTGGTTTCTTGCGCTTCCAATCGCACGATCATTGCGAATACATTCTCGCTTTTCCAAAACAGATAAAGGAGCGTGAAGCCCAATCCAGATGACATGAAATTCTTGCAAAGCTTCTTTCCATAATTTTTCACCAAACTTTTCAAAAAAAACATCATCGATGATCAGAGATTGTCCATTTCTCACAATTGATACACAAATAACGCGAAACAGATCACGCATTTTTTTACCAAATGATCCTATTTGCATGTGTGTGACTGGCTTCCCTAAAGAATCGGTAGAACGAATCGAGCTGAACCCCACTGGGTTTGCAAATTCGTCCCAGCTATTTACTTTTTCAGGCATCATTTCAATGATTTGATCAAAGGATAAATATAGAAATCTCTCTGAAAATTTTTCTTAAAGTTGTTTAGCAAGCGTTGTTTTTCCGCTACTTGAAGGACCATTTAAAAACACAATTTGAGGAGTTTTCTTTTCAATAGGAAAGGTTATTTGTGGAAAAAAAAGTCCTAAGAGAAAAAAACATAAACATTTTCCAATGGTAAACATATAATGTTCGCCTCGTTTTGTTGTAGTTACACATATAAATACTTGATCATTCCAGCATGTGTTGAACAGCTTCTTTGAAAATGAGGGTGGTCTTTAGTATCTTTGTCTTACTTGCATTGCCAATATTTGTCGTATTTCACGACACATGACCATCCATACTACCAAAAACTGTATTCACCAACTGTTCTTTAGTAAGTTTTTAGGGAGGGATTTTAAGTTGGAAGATCGAATTTTAGCAAGGTAATAAGTGCTTGTAATTTTATTTTTTACGTACTTCGAGAAGGGCTGCTGTTGTGCCAGTATGCTTAAGGAGAGTGAGAATCTCGTGAGCAACCTCAAAAGGAGACAGAAGTGTCGTAGAGTCTTCATTAGGGAAGTTCTTGGAACGCATGGGGGTGGCGGTCCGTTGAGGGGCGATCGCATTGATATGGAGATCGGAACGCTCGTCGGCGAGCCCTTGAGTAAAGTTGACGATAGCAGCTTTTGCAGAGGAGTAAAGGGTGTATGATTTTCTTCCGCGAGAAAAGGAGGAAGAGGAGAGGTTGATGATGTGCCCCCCTGTTTTGATTTGCGCACAGCGGCAGCTGTAGAGCAAAGAGTGGAGATTGGTGGCAATGAGGTGGTCGATTTCATCTGAAGAAAGGGAGTAGAAGGGTTTTAGGGATAGTTGGCCTACGCAATTGATGAGACCATCGATTGGGCCAAGAGATTTAAAGAGTGTTTCGGTAGCGGTGTAGTTAGTGAGATCAACGGGGTACGATTTGGAAGATTTAGATAGAATAAGCGGAGTGGCACCCTCTTTCTTAAGGAGGGTTGCAAGGGCTGAGCCAATGCCACCCGTGCCTCCGGAAATAGCAAACGTTTTTCCTTTTAAAGAGGTGAGTGTTTGAGGAAGAGATCGCGTTTTGCGTTGCATGAGTTGTTCTGCTAGAAAGAGGTCAAGTTCGTTGGTGATTTTTATATTATCTTCGGAACCTAAAACAATATGTACAGGAATCCCTAAGTCAAGCACAAGGCGACAGTCATCAGAAGCTTCGTGGTGGGCATATTTTTCGTGGGCTTCAAGGAGGAGAGGGTACGAAAAGCTTTGGGGGGTTTGGCCACGCAAATAGTGAGTGCGGCTAGGGATTGAAGTAATAGTGTCGATGTTTTCTGCATGGACAATGGTGTCTGCAGAAGGGATACAAGTATCGACGGCGTCATGTTTTTTGAGAGCATTGAGGTTATCTTGGATGATTTTATAAGAGATGAAAGGGCGGACGGCATCATGGATCACGACATAGGTCGTTTCAGGGTGGCATGCTAGAAGTCCTTGATAGGTGGAGTCTTTCCGGGAGTAACCACCTGGTATCACACGAATCCGGGGACTCGCAGTTTCAGTTTGCACAGCTTCAATATGGTCAGGGTGACAGATGAGGAGAATCTCCTGAAATTCCAAAAAAGTAAGGAAGATATCAAGCGTGTGAAGATAGATCTTTTTTCCTGAAAGGTTTAAGAATTGCTTAGGAGCCTCGCTCCCAAAGCGCTTTCCTGTTCCTCCCATTAAAAGAATTGCAGTGATCATAATTTAATCGATATGGGTTTTAGGACCAATTGTAAAAACTCTGCTCGTTTTTGGGCGAGCTTTTCTTTAGAAATTTTCTCATTTAAGGAAAGGGAGAGATGGCCTCGCCGTACTTCAAAGAAAATTCTATTCAGGTTTTGATCGGTGAGACCATCGATCCATTTGAGATCGATCCCGAGCTTGATGAAGCTAAGAGCATTCAGAGCTTCTTTGGTTTCTATTTGAAAAGAATGCTTGAGAAGGCCAATGGCTCGACTAATTCTATCAACGATGAGGGCATCGGGAGTGTCAAGGAGTTGAGAGCGTAGAACTTTCTCATGACTGGAGAGTTTTGTTGCGGTTTTATGGATCCCCTCTAAGATATGATCTTCGGTCAGCCCTAATGTAAAGCGGTTTTGAATGATGACGATATCACCAACGAATTCATCAGTTCCCGTTAGACCGCTGGATTGAACCTCTTCATCGAGCTCATCCACCAGAACTTCATCGATTTGATTGAGCCCTATCAGGCATGGAAGATGGAGGAAGGCTTGAACAGTCAAAGCAGTTCCCGAGTTAGAGAGATGAGATGTGAGATATCCAAACTTATGTGAATAAGCAAACGAGTGAATTTCAGCGAGTTCTGCTT
This sequence comes from uncultured Chlamydia sp., assembly GCA_946127115.1. Lineage (GTDB taxonomy): Bacteria > Chlamydiota > Chlamydiia > Chlamydiales > Simkaniaceae > Neptunichlamydia. The sequence continues at coordinate 1,085,667 of CAMGYI010000001.1, read as the reverse complement.
CGATTGTCTCAAGTTTTTTCCAGGCCTCTTTCCAGCCAGAGTGAGATTCAATAGAGTGGAGGGTAAGATGGTCTTCTCCGTTAATCATTGCTAGAAAGGTTCCTGTAGTGTCAATGACAATACCTGATTTACATTCAGGATTTTGAGAGTCGCTTGTTGCCAGAAAATGTTCCAAGATGAACTCTCGTTCTGCGGTCTTTAACTCTTCCATTTCAAAAAATAAGGGATCACTTAAGGAATGGGAACTGAGCAGGGTTTGTTTTAGGGTAGTTAAGGTCTGAATGGATTCAGTTTTTTTCATTTTTTGAGGGAATAGTGAAGATGAAAGGTTCCTCTGTAAGAAGAAGCTGGAAGCCAGCCAGATGGGGGTATCACTTTTCTCCCAGATACTATGCTCTTTTAATGTTTGAAAAGGACTAGGCTCTTTCATCTTTCATTTCCGTGATGGCATTGATTTGATCTCGAAGCCAGGCTGCTTCTTCATAGTTTTCTCCACGGAGGGCCTCATTTAATGATTCGTTCAGGTCCCGAACACGGCTAGTATTTTGAGCATTTTCATTGAAGTGGGGGGATTTACCAATATGAAGGGTTGGAACGGGGCTGGTGGGGCTCGGCTTTAATCGAGGAGAAATAAGCTGTGCTTCAAGAATCTGATCGATGAGCATAGCTTGGAATATGGTGTAACATTTCTTGCAACCTAAAGCTCCTCCCATGAGAACGGATTCAAGAGAAGTGTGGCAATTGCTACAGCAAAGCTCATCCTCTTTTTTGGAAGCCTCTTCATTTGGAGTTTTCCCCTGGAGTTTTAGCTTTAATACGGGGCAGTCGCGACACATTTCTGTAGTTGTGACGGTATCTTCAACCATCTCACTATAGATAACATCAGTACTTCGTTTGCATTGACTGCATTCTAAAGGTCTTTCATTCATACAAATGATGTATAGAAAAAATTGCTTTTATAATCCATACACTTGTGATATTTCAAAAATATAACCTGGAGGTTCTCCCAATGAAAAAAGTTTTAGGGTCCCTATTACTTGTGTTAGGAATGTCTACAACCTATGCTCAATACGGCTCTTATTCATCAACCGGGTCGTCGAATAATTCTTACGACTCCTATAGTCAATATAGACAGCAAGGACAGCAAATGCCGCAACAGCAAGATGCTATTCCATCGGATTGTTCTCATCTTTCGCAACAAGAGCAGCAATTTGCAAGCCAACTTAGCGATATGCACCGCACTATGTTTTGCCGCCATTTCTCCGTGTCTCAAAGGATTGAAGCGATGACTTTGGTAAATGCTGGTGCGCAAGGAGTTACCGGAGTTCAAACTCAGATTTCTCCTGATGCAGCAGTGGAAGTGATCATGAAAAATGCACGTCAGGATCAATCAAATGGTTTGCAGCAAGGTCAGCAACACTCTCAACAGCAAAGCCCTTATGGAGGAAGCTATCGCTATCCCAGCAATAGTGGAAATTCTTCTTCTAAGAGTCCCTATTCAAACTAGTTATACATGAGCCCAGCATCCGCTGGGTGTATATTCTTGGATACATTCCTAGAGGGCAATGTTGCAAAAAATGCTATCTCTGCATAACCCAGTGCTTTTCAGCTACTTTTTATTGTTAGATTTCTGGGTCGCAGCCTTCAAACAATTCTTCAATTATAAATGTGACAGTCGTGTCCTCTACCTCTTGAATAGCCCATCGCTCGACAGGAGGTGTACAGGCAAACAGTTGGGAGAGGAAACATGGAAAATCAGTAAAGAAATACTCAGAGTGTAGTTTTTTCGCAAAAAGCAACACTACAACGGAGTATTATGAACTAACTTAAAACACAAGAACCGGCACTATTCGAATAGGTTTTGTCTTATTATCCAAGGAAAAGCTCAAAATCAGCTTATAAACATCGGCGAACGAAAAAAAAAGCCCGATGGCATGAAAAACAACAAAAAACTTGGGAAGAAAAAGGTGTTTACCCTGATTGTGTCTACAAAATTAGGGGGAGACCACCCACTTTAAGTCACAGCTTCGCGGCTATTTATTCACCAAGACCTTTATAAATATATAAAAAAACCTTTTAAAAAAAAGACTTCTCAGATATCTTTGGAAAAATTTGCCTTTAACAATACACCGATGAGGATTAGATCATGAAAAACGTTTTTGACTACCATGAGGCTGTTGTAAAACTGCGTCAATTTTTTCACGATAAAAAAGGGTTCATTGAAGTTCCTGCTCAATCAAGGCTTTCTATCCTTGCAGCTTGTGAAGACCCCAAAAATGTCACAACATTTACATTTAATGTTCTGGGTTATCCTCTTCCTCAAACGGGGCAGATGTGGCTAGAACATGAGCTGCTTAAAAACCCAACAGTTCCAGGTTTTTTCTGCCTTACAACCAGCTATCGTGATGAACCAAACCCTATTGAGGGACGACATGAAAAGATTTTCCCAATGTTTGAATTTGAGGCAAAAGGAGATATTGATGCCCTAAAAAATCTTGAAAACCAATTGCTTCTTTTCTTAGGTTTTGAAGCTCCAGAATCTGTGGACTATGAAGACATCTGCCGTAAATGGAATATCGAAGAGATTGATGCAAAAGATGAGGAGAGGATGAACCGGGATATTGGGCCGATCATCAGCCTTGAGAAGTTCCCCTTAAGGACCGATCCTTTCTGGAATATGAAACAGGTCAGCTCTAACTCAGATCTATTCGAAAAAGTCGATGTAATTCTACATGGGATGGAAACGATTGGAAGTGCTGAACGGGCGACAGATGTTGAAAAGATGCGGGAGCATTTCTTGACTATTTCTCAGGGGAAATATGCAGAGCTGCTTTTTCAAAAATTTGGTCGCACACGTGTGCAAAAGGAGCTAGAAGATTACTTGAGCCTCGAAATGTTTCAGCGCTTTGGAGGAGGCATTGGTATCACACGTTTGGTCAGAGCTATGAAACTTGCAGGATTGTTGAGTGGAAAGTCAGCAAGAAGCCTCTCTTTAACTCATTAAAGAGCTTGAGCGATTTGAATTAGAGGGAGATTCTAATCTTACATCAAGCTGATTAAAGGCTACTTCATCTCATGGTAGTAATGACATCTTATATGAGTTTAGGAATTGGAGAGCAGGGATTAGATGTGATTGGAAACGATCTCCAGAATTTTGTGTAACACATTGAGTTTCCTTAAGTTTCTATCTTCAGATTAATAGAGAGACCTTAATAGAGGATATCAAAAAACATCCTGATGCTCACAACTTTAGGCCCAGAAAGACGTCTCAAAAAACGTTCGTTTTTTGAAGCATTACCGTCAAGACCTCCTCCTTTTTTTAATTGAAACAAGGAGTGCGCCGTTAATAATCATAGAAATAAGAATAACAGGGGCAGTACAGAAACAAACAATACGCCAATCCTTTTCGGAAAAGACTTGAACACGATATTTTTGTCTCTCTTCTTCCAAAGTGCGATTAAGAAACTTCATCTCCTCAAGATTTTTTTTCTATTACTACATTCCTGAGCCGTGAGAGCACTCTCTTGGACACGAGGGAGAAGAGATAAAATGTCTCTTAAGAGTATCTTTTTGCTCATAATATCGGTACTGTCGATTGTATCCCAAACTAAAAAAAATGCCCCGTTTTTTAAAGGAGAAATTTCAAAGGTTTTCCCAAAGAATCTACTTTCTATTGCTATAGAAAACTCTCGATCTTTTGTTCCAGTAATTGAGGGGAAAGACCGTACTTTAATGGATTGAGTTAAGTCGGGTACTCTTTTATTCCATGCAACGACTATATCATTACGTATCGGTGTTGTGGTTAGTGCATATCTGATGTCTGTAAATGGTCCTGTATCTATGTCAAACCCCCTCCTATTAACCCTTCCTCGTGTTGAGAATACTTCTCCGTGGATACCGAATGAATCGTTATTTTGTTGTATGCAGGATATAATAAAATTACCATTTCCCAACTCTTTCAAAAGAGGGAGGGAGCTTTTTTTATCATGTGCACCACATGCCACAAAAGGTCGCATTAGATCCTCGAGTTTTGGAGAAAAATTTCGTCCCTTAACAACAATACCCGTGCTCTGATTATAGGTATAATAAACAATAACAACATTACCATTTGACAAGGAAGTTATTAAAAACCTTAAACCTTGATTACTGATTGAACCCTCTAAGGCAATTTTTTTCTTCAACAATCCTTCCCCCTGAGAAGAACGCATTTCTACGTATACATTCATACCCTGATTAAAATTCTGGTAAACCAATAACAAGTTTCCATTTTTTAGAGTACAAGAAGCATAGCGTTTACTCGGAACAAATGGTCCCAAGCTGAAATTTGCATCTACTTTCTTGGATATTGTATCAAATATAGTAAGCATCATAGATTGAGGAGTACCAAAAAAATTCCGACTAACTAGAGCTATTTTATCTTTTGGTAAAGTTAGTGGAAGTAATCCTGGAAATGCATTAACCAGTAATGTATTAACAGAAAATTCTCTTCCAATAGGGGTGCCATCAGGGGAAAGAAGTTGCCCATCGATGGTGTGTTTTTTATTTTTTCCCAAAAATTATTTGAAAATCCTGAATTAAAATCTAGAAAAATGTTCGTTTTTTGAAACTGTATTGCCACCAATTAATGCAACACGAACTTGCGTTTAAATAAATTTCTATTCGTTCTATGTTTCGTTCGCATTGTCTCCTTGAACTTTTTGAGAGCTCACTCGCAATGTCTTCTCTATGGTTTTTATTCTAATGCTATAGCCTATTATTGATGTAATTATGTCGCGCTTCTCTTGGGCTTTGATGCCCCCGTTCTTCTACAAGCCATTTCTCGTTATAAATGGCGGCAACTCTTCCTTTACAGTTTCCTTTACTTCCCAAACTTCCCTCTAAAAGCGTTCTGGTTATGAATAATGCTTCATTTCATAAAAGCAAATCTATGCAGGAGGAGATTAAAGTCGCAGGCCATACTTTAGAATATCTTCCTCCTTATTTTCCTGATTTAACCCTTGTTGAACACAAGTGGGCACAAGAAAAGTCCAAACGAAGAAAATACCAATATGGAATAGATGAACTTTTCAGGGAGTATTGCCTATAACTAATTTAAAACAATCTATCTATATAACCTATTTCCCCTGTACGGTTGGGTGCCCACTTTTTAAGTGGGCACCTTTGTGTGTGTATGATAGATTGAGCACATGGACTATAAACTCGAAGGCATGAAAGTGGTTCGTTCTGATGAGATGATGCGGATCGAGAAGGTTAGCATGAAGGTTGGGGCTTCCGATGAAGCGTATATGCTGAAAGCTGGGGAGGGAATTGCTAATCGGGTAGAATCCTTTGTTAAGGAACGGGGAAGGAATAAAAAGGTCACACTACTGGTGGGGAAGGGGAACAATGGCGGAGATGCCTATGTTGCAGGAACCTTTTTGCTTCATCGGGGCTTTAGTGTTGAAGCTTTTCATGTCGTGGAAATGAAGGAGGCAAGTCCTCTTTGTCAGAAACATGGGAGGGAATTCGAAGGAAAGCGGCAAGACAAGCTAGAGCTCAATGGAGTTATTCTTGACGGTCTTTTGGGGACGGGATTTCAGGGTAAAGTTCAAGGGAAGATCAAAGAAATCATCGAAAAAGTCAATGAATCAGAACTCCCCGTCTTAGCGATTGATATCCCATCAGGTGTAAACGGAAACACAGGAGAGGCTAAGCTCGCGGTTTATGCAGATGAGACGCTTTATCTGGGGATGGCAAAGCGTGGTTTTTTTGTAGGAGAGGGGTACAATCATATTGGGAAACTCCATGTGATCGACTTCGGAATGGAGAGGAATTATATTAAAGAGACTCAAGGAGAAGGGTATTTAGTCAATGAGAAGGCTCTTCCAGGGCTTCTGCCGCCCCTGAAAAGAAATCGCCATAAGTACGAGGCAGGGTATGTCATTGCGATTGCAGGTTCTCCCGGGATGTCGGGAGCAGCTATGTTATCGTGTTTAGCGGCGCTCCGCACCGGAGCGGGAATTGTAAGACTGTTCTATCCTGAAGGAATGGAGAAAGAACTGGCTTCTTCAGCATATGAATTAATTCGGACTCCTTATCAGTGGGGCGATGATAGCGCAATCTTGGAAGAGGGAGAACGTGCAAGGGGGTGTTTAATCGGCCCCGGTGTGGGGAGGGGTGAAGAGATGCACACCTTTCTGCAAGGATTTGTTGCTAAGTTGAATGTTCCTATGGTGATAGATGCCGATGCCCTCTACCATATTAAGGCTTTCCCAAAGGGATCCATATTGACCCCGCACTACAAAGAGATGTTTCACCTTCTTGGGAGCAATGCAGTAGATCACCAGGCATGCCAAGCTTTTGCTAATCAAAATGAGGTGACGGTAGTCTTAAAAGGGGCGCCGACATGGATTTTTCACCCCAAGTTATTGCCACTTATCGTTACAAAGGGAGATCCTGGAATGGCCACTGCGGGAGCAGGGGATGTTTTAACGGGAATGATAGCGGCTTTTCTTGCACAAGGGATAAAAGGTCGAGAGGCTGCCACTCTGGGAGTTTATCTGCATGGGGAAGCAGGAGAGATTGCTGCGAAAGAGTGTACCTCATACGATATGATTGCAAGCGATCTTATTAAAGCCTTGCCTGAAGCGTTTCAGACACTTGTGAAGAAATGACCTCAGGAATAAACAGGGAGAAATCTTCACCCCTCCGTGCCCATCTCGCGGATCAAGACTGAGCTGGGGGTTCCTGGGTATATAATTTTTATCAGTAGGGCACTGCAAAAAAGTGAGTTTGTTTGCGAAGGAGCCGGTCAAGGTTGACAACTTTTGTTGAGAGGTTAAGCGTCATAGGTACTAAAGTATCTCCTGTCTCCCAATAATAACTTGTCCACGCTTGCCACCAACTAAATGTCCACTCATGACCATCTGACATAATGGTAGAGTATCCTTGAGAATCCATTTCATAGATTGAAGAAAGAATATTGGGTAGATATTCCTCAAGAATGCAACCAATAGGGTTTTCTCCCTGCACATCTTTAAAGACAAGAGTAGATCCTTCAAAAAAACAGGGGCTAATGGGATCGCCTTTTTGAAAATAGTTGATGTTGTTGCTACTCCTTCCTGGAACGTGGTAGGGGATACTGCTAGGCCGGAACTCCTCCCGTCCATCGGGTTGATAAACGGTGCAATATTTTATCTTGCCTGGGTCTTCCCGAAACCTCCAAACTGTTCCATTGTCCATCGTAAGGATAAAGGTGTTCCTCCAAGGTCTAATGTCGATAATCGTCCAAATATCTTCTGCAAACCCTGTTGAAAGAAATAGGAAACAAGTGAGAATAAGCAGCGGTTTCTTAAACATCATTAAACTCCAAAGCTTCTGGAGAATTGTAGAGGAAGTGTCAAAAATTGACTAGGAAATCTTTGCAGTCCGATGTCTTAGAAACCAGTCAGAGAATTTTGCGATTCCGATATCAAAAGAGGTTGTTGGGGAGAAAGCGAGGTCTCTTTCATCTTTTTGGATATTGGTATACGTGGTTTTAACATCTCCTATCTGCATCGGTTGAAAATCGATCAATGCTTTTTCCCCAAGGTGTGTTTCGAGAAGTTTAATTAAGGTGCATGAGAGGCTCCGGCTTGTTATTGCCAAGATTGTAGAGTTTATATCCGCTGCAATGATTAAACCTAAATTTCGGTTTTTTTAATGCTGTAATCATAAGGTCATTATCTTGGCTATCAAAGTTTGAAGATGGTTCCTTCTCTTGATGACTATAAGTAGTAGGTCCTTTGATTCATGTTGGATTCTAGTGTTATAAAAAACTCTAAACCGTTCTTTAAAAGAGTGCGCCCGAGTTTCGAAGAAATATACGCTTTATTGCCAAATAGCCTTCTAAAAATTTCCTTAATTAATCTATTCTAGAGCTGTTACGCATCTCTTCTTCCTGTGCCATACTAAAAATCCACGTTGCACAAGGTTAGGATATTTGTACACCTACATTAAGATTACACTTCTTTTCCCCATACGTCTGAGGTAAACTCTCGATTTTAAGTTTCGCTACGTCTCGATTTTAGAGTTACGTTTCAATTTTAGAGTATGGAATAAAGAAGGCCGTCGCATTTCCAAACATTCATAATATAAATGGAATTGAGAATTAAGACTCTTATCCACGTTTTTAAAGCGAGCTTTTCTTGCTTTTTTAGAGTAAGCTTTTCTTATCTCACCTAATTGAAATCCTACAAATTTCTCTTGATGCTGCTTCTGATTTCTTCTTACTAAGACTATATTATTCGGTTTATCACTAGGATTTTCTATTTCGCAACGGACATGAATACTAGATAATTGTAACTCAAAATTTAATAACAAGTCATGCGATTCTGTTAGTAAATTATTAATAAAGGCTCCATTAAATCTCTCTATATTGTTTGCTGAAGCTTTTATTATTTGATCAGTGTTTTGGTTGTTATTAATAATAGGGATTCCATTATAAGTATAAAGAACTATGTCACTAAGAGGGAATCGCATCCATCTATTACTAATAGAAGATAATATTTTGCAGAATAGTTCCTGAGCTTTTAAGGAGGAGTTTTCTTTCCCAAAAATAATCACAGGACGTAAACTTGATTGATAAGTAAACTTGTTAAGAAAAGAAGCTAGGTTTTCTTGAGCAATGGGTATTTCATGAATAAGACGAGTAGCTAAATCTTCGAATTCAACTGTAACCTCAAATAGAGATCTTACTTTTTTCAGTTTAGATACCTTTTCTTTACTCTCTTTAATACTTCTTTCAGAAAGAACTTCCTTAGAAGTACTACGTATCGAATCTCTTTCTGTATCACTATTTTGGCTTAAGGCAATCTGCTTATGATCATGCATATAATCTGCAGAACCAATAGACAAAATAGGGGTAACTTTACCATTTCTAAACAAAGATCGAGAAGTAAGTGGCCGAGAAGTAAGTTCTAGAAGAGATTGATCATTTTGTATATGTACTCTACTATTATGACTTGAAAACTGTTGTTTTTTAGAAGATGCCTGCATAACTATTTTGAATAGTTTTTCTGCTAAACTCGAAGATAAATTGAAAGATTGAACTTCCCCTTCAATTAATAAAGTAACAGACCCCTCGATACTTGAACTTTTTACTGAAGCTCCATTTTGCCCATAAGGTACACAAGACCGGAAAAGATTCTTCAGTTGAGGATATCCATCAAAACTAAAGACTACATTAATTTGATCTTGATCTCTTTTAAGGGTAAGCCCAACAGCGCTAAGACCATCTACTAAAGAAGCAATCGCTTGTCTCTTTATCGGTTGGAGGAGCTGATGAGAGGTGCTTTCTAAACTACAATAATGTGTTTGGTGTAAAAAATCTGAAATAATTTGGTGGCCTCCAAGAAAAACATCCTGTTGGATCATGTGAAGATTGATGTTTTGAATTACGGCACATACTCTCTCTCGAGAAAGTCTCATAGCATCCAATCCCTCTTCTGTAGACACCTGTCTTCCAGGGACGGTTGCTACCTCTTGGGCCTCTTCTTCCCTAAAAGGTTGAAAGGAGATGGTTCGATTGCCTTGTCCAGGTTGTTTTGTGAAGAGGGGTATTGCGGCTATGCTAGCAGCAAGATAAGCAACAGATGCAGCTAAGTAGGCAAGAGTCGCTCTTTGATTATCCTTAAAGGGAGTAATCGGGTTTTTAGTCCTTTTTTGTGCATATTCGATAGCAAATCGGGTAATAGCCATCAGAGCAGCTGTAATCACAACTGTCTGGACAACCTTCCGAAAATGAATCTGATGAAAATACGCGGGAACGCGATTTTGTACTTCGTGCATGAACCAACCCCAATCGGGCCGGGATTATACATAAATAATCAATAAAACAAAAAAGAAAATAAATTAAAATGAGAGTGTTTATACCCATCGTATTGAAAGAAGCAGAAGACATCTAAATCGAAGAGATGCCGATTATTCCTTTGTATTTTGTAAATCAAGGGTTTGCAAAACATCTGGAACTGAAAGGAGAGAATATTTCTGCTCTTCATTTTATAGATTTCAAACATGCTTATTTTGAAGATGATGAGGGAAGAAAATTCTAGACTAGATAATTCAACTAAAAACTCCCATTAGAGACATATGCCAGTCTATAGGAAGGGGGGCCCATTAACCTGCTACAAACCTCACGAACAAGTTCGCTATAAAATTACTCTTTACTTGAGAACCTCTTTATTGCACCATGTCCTTCAAAATATAAGGTCATTATATGGAGATCTCTCCTACTTCAAAAATCACCTTTAATACCTCTCAAGGTCTGCTTTTAGTCATCTTCACTTGTTTTGCTGGAACCAAAAGACTGGTCCAGCATTTTTCTAATTCTACGTCAAAAGGGATTTTGTTCTCAGGGTATGTAGGGATGGGATGCCTCGCTTTAAGCGAGACTCTCCCTTTTGAGAGAGAGCCATATTTTATTTTGAGTTTGCGACGCACTGTAGCTTTTGTCATAGGGAGCTCTATTTTTGCCCCTCTTCTTTCCAAGATGCATAGCAAAGAGTTAACTCTTAGCTTAAAAGACGGCTGTAAATTCGGGCTATATGGCTCATCCCTTAATGCTCTCTTTTTTATTATTTATCCAAGATCTACCGAGCCTACCTATGCAGAAGCAAATTTGTTAAGGAGGGGTACAGATGAAGTTCCCTCAAACGCGTCGCCGATTGAGAATTTAGAAGAGACAAAGCAATTGTCTCCGATTATAATCAAAAGCAATCTGACTGGTATATACCCTATTGTTTTAAGCCTTTTCTCTCTTATCGAAGAGAGCATAGAAACCAAAGGGATATACAGGATCCCTTGTTCAACCAAAGATCTGAATAAAAAATATGGAGCAATAAAATCTGAGAAGTTGAAGGATCCGAGGGCTGATCTAAAAATCAAGACCTTCCCCCACCTTGCTTGTTGTTTAGTCAAGCAGATTATCAGAGAAATTCCCGAATCAGAAAAAATACCCTCTGATTTATTCAGTGATTTTTCCTGTAAAACAACTGAAGAAAAGGAGCTTGTGGCTTATAATGTTTTAAATAATTTAAACTTAGACTATCGCTCTTTCCTTAAAGTTATTTTCGATCATTTTAGGAAAATAGCTGACAAGGCGCATTTAAATAAGATGGATATAAAAAATTTATCAGTGGTTTTTTCTCCAAATCTTTTCCAATCTGTTTCTGAACTTAATAATCCTTTTGAACAACAAATATTAAACCAGATGTCTTTAGAGTGCTTAATTAAGAATAATTTTGAATTTTTCTATGTATAATTATTTTTTAGACATATTCTTCCCAATTAGCAGTAACGATTGAATATAATTAAAGTGGTATGATATCACTATCACTTCAAACCCAGCTTATTAAAGGTTAAGAAGTATGTTTAGATGGATCTCTTAATAGAAGGTCTACCAAGTTGTTTTTGATAGGGCTGTTTTGAAGAAAACGGTTTCTTCCTATGCAAAAGACCTTTTTTTCAAGTCTTGCTTTTTTAGCAGAAACTGAATTTACAGAACAAATGGTACACTACCCTTTTTGATGATTAGGTGAAGCTTAAATCCACAGAACCAACAAGTTGCAATCTTTCCCATCTTCAAAAACCCCTTAAACACATGCTCTTTTGTTATTCTTTTACTTTTACAAACCTGTATTAAAATAGCATCAGCAAAGGAAATTTCCGTAATAGATCTGGTTCTAGTTAGCAGGTAAGCAAAGAGAGGAATAAAAAGATCTTTCATCAAAGATACAAACCGACTGTAGCTGATAAAGTCAGGAAAATTCCTTTTTCTATATGTCGAGACAAAATAATAGAAATACTTGAGGATTATATAGTTGTGTTTGTAAAATCAGATAACGATCGTCAATATTTTCGAGATCGAAAGTTTCTCTAGAACCTCTTTTTGATTTATCAGTTCCTAGCAGAGGGGAAAATCCAGAAAAATGGATTTTCCGTAATGGCGCCACTTGGACGGGTATTTATGATTCATGGTGTCTTCTCTCTCCCACTTGATAAGAAGAAGCATAGATTTTAGACGATTATTCCTCTTTAATGTTACTAATAATTTTACTTTTAATTATAAATTAAGTTATAATATTATTTATGACAGATAAAAGATCTATATAAATGGTATAGCTTATGTCTATTAATAATGACTGTTCAACACAAAGTGAGGGGGGAATCTCTGTCTCTGATGATTATCAGAATGAGCCATCGTGCAGCTCGTCAATAGAGGCCCTTCAAAATGCACCTGTAAGAACAAGACAGCTTACAAAAATGGCTATAAGAAAGCTAGTAAGTCTCCCAGATTTAGGAAACCCTGATAAACCACTCTTAGTAAGGTTGGTAGATCAACAGAATCCTGGGCTGCTATGTAAATACATGGGAGCTATTCCTAATGAACGTTCTAAATTTTCTTTGGAAAAGATCACCGATCAAAACCAAAGAATAAAAATTTTTAGTGCATTAGTAGGAAAAATAAAACTTATTTGTTATATCGACAAGCTTAATGATTTCGATCAGGACTTTCCTAAATATGCCTTTGATTTAGATACTTTAATGACATTGATTGGATATCGAGGCATAGAGCTCCGGTGCGCAAGAAACAAACATGAAATCCCTCAAATAATCAATGATTTTTTAGGTGATCTAGCCTTAAAAAAGACATTCTCCGAACAGAGACAGATGAAAAAAAAATATTCCTTTATGCTGATAAAAGAAAACGAGCTCCTTCAAAAGGCTCTGGCAAGCAGGCCAGGTTCAGACATAGAAAAATCTAATACAGCGTCGCGCAGTCTAGCAAGAATGGTACTTGAAAATTCCTCTTTAGAAATTAAAGAACTTACAAAAACAGCTTTAAGAAAGCTAGGGAATCTCGTAGAAAAATACGATCTAAATGCCGAAGATCTAGATTTTTTTATGGAAGCTGTTCCTAATGCACGGTCTGAATTTTCTTTACAACATACTCCTAAAATAAAAGACTGAATAAAAAGAATTACGCTATTTCTAGAAAAGTTAAAAACTATTGATCAAATTGATGATTTCGATCAGAACTTTCCCAAATACGCTTCTGATCTAGATACTTTAATGACATCTATTGGGTACCGTGTGATTGGACCTCCGTGGGTGAAAAATAAGTTCCCTCCTTCTGAAAGAGTTAAGAATTTTTTAGCTAAATTCAAAGAAGGAGGATATTTTGCTCCTAACATATCTAAAGAATTTCCTTTTCGTAATATCGAGGCTAGGGTTTCTCAAATTCATTATTTACCAATTATAGAAATTCCACAAGGCATCCAAGATGAAGTAATTGGAGGGCGTTTAGGGGAACATCCAGGTCTTCCTTTAAGGCGGTATAATTATTACTCCTATGTCAACCAAGCAGTGTCTAGTGGTATTCCAATGAGAGCTCATGCCTCAGGATCAGTATCCCTAACATTAGCTGCTTTAAAGTTTGTTATGGAGGGTGGGGAAGAAAAAATTGATCTTGATGAGGATAAACTGATCAAATTTTCTGGGTTACTGTGTGCTGTATATGAACTTGGGGACTTTCATACATTTACAGAAACAGCTGCTGGGGTTGCTAATTTTTACCAAAATACAATAAAAGATATGCAATTCTGTAATGATCAGATAAAAATACTAGACCAGATAGAACCGAAGAATTTTACTGCCTTGAGTATGGTGTTTTTGAACTCTATCGTTAGTGAAGAAAAACAGTTAACATTCACACAAATATCTCATGAGATACTAGAATGTGCGGAGTCTGGTCTAAACTGTTCAGAGGCAACTAGGATTAAGCAATATTTGCGGCAGAGAGACCGTCGTCAGGGCTAGTGCATAAAAAAAACCTATCTTTAATATCCCAGGCGGCGGTTGCACCCAGGATATCATCGATCTGTCCCTCAAAAAATCATATGCATGGCTCCAATTCCTGCAATGGTGTTTCTGGCTGTCGACAGACTTTATATGTCCCATGGAAGATCTATGTTGCCTTTTGATTGTTCTGCGAGCTTGTTCCAGTATATTAACGCGAGCTCGATTCTAAAATATCACATGGATTAGAAATTTAAGTGGAAGTTTCCCGACGTTACTAAACGGTTTTTCCTCTTGTAAAAAGTAGGCTGTTAATCCAGCAATCAAATTGACTAAGAAATCTTTGCAGCCCGGTGTCTTAGAAACCAGTCAGAGAATTTTGCGATTCCAATGTCAAGAGAGGTTGTTGGGGAGAAAGCGAGTTCTCTTTCAGCTCTTTGGATATCGGCATAAGTGGTTTTAACATCTCCTATCTGCATCGGTTGAAAATCGATCAATGCTTTTTCCCCAAGGTGTGTTTCGAGAAGTTTAATAAGATGCATGAGAGGCTCTGGCTTGTTATTGCCAAGATTGTAGAGTTTATATCCGTTGCAATGATTAAGTGCTTGGACGGTTCCTTGGACAATATCGGCAATGTAGGTAAAGTCGCGTTCCATTTTTCCATGGTTGAAAACAGGAATGGGCTCGCCTCTGAGAATCTTTTCTGCAAATGAATAGTAAGCCATATCTGGGCGTCCCCATGGACCATAAACTGTAAAAAACCGGAGTCCCACCATTGGAATATTGTAGAGGTGGTGGTAACTTCTAGCCATTAGCTCTCCTGATTTTTTTGTAGCTGCATAGAGACTAACAGGGGAATCTGTAGGGTCGGTTTCAGAAAAGGGAATTTTGCTATTGTCACCATAAACGGAGGAGGAGGATGCAAAGATGAATTTTACGTTGGGAATGGTACGACAAAGTTCTAGGATTTTTAAAAAGCCATCAAGGTTAGAGTTGCTGTAGGGTTGTGGGTGAGTGATGGAATAACGAACCCCCGCCTGCGCCGCTAGGTGCACAATGTGGGTGATGTTTTGTTTTAATGAGCGAATGTTTTGGATATCTTCTTTAATGACTTCAACCCCGAAGCTGCGCAACTGATCGGCGCGCATCCTTTTGAGATCGGGTGAATAATAATTATTGAAATTATCACACCCAATCACATAATCTCCATTTTCGATCAGTGAAGAGGCAAGATGAAAACCAATAAAGCCTGCAATTCCAGTAATAAATATAAACTTTTTTTGATCCTTCATGTATTTAGGGTACCAAATCTATTGATTATGGTCCTATCACTTTTTCTTTCAGCATGTTCGAATACTCCATACAAAGGCTCGCAGGTTGTCGGTGCGGATGAATTTGTTATTGATTCCTATAAAATTAAAGAGGGGAAGTTTTCGATTTTGGAAATGGAAGGGCAGTCTTTAATGGCTCTTAATCCAGAACTTCTCAAAGAGTATACTAACACGGTTGAAAACGGAGACTCCCTAAAGGTTGCTCTATTTCACCCTTCGCGCAGCGACTTGGTCAATGCTGTGCGGGCAATCGGAGAAGAGGTTGGCTATTCAGTCTCAGGAGGAAAGATTACACTACCAGAGTTAAGACCGATCAGAATTGCAGGGCTGAAACTTGGAGAGGCGCGCTCTAGAATTCAAGAAGCCTATGATCAAGAAATTGATGAGATAGAGGTTTTTCTTTCATTTGCTAAAAGGAAGCAAAAGAAAGTAGAGTTAGCAGGAATGGTGAGTCAGTCAACCCTTCCCGTTAATGGAAAGCTCCGCCTTTTTGAGGTGCTTGCTGAAGCCAAAGTCCCCTCAAATGCAAACTTTTTTAAGAGTTATTTGGTGCGAGATGGTGAGCTGGTTCCTGTTGATATGAATAGACTAGTGAAAGAGGGGGACATGAGCCAGAATGTGGTAATGCGAGGAGGTGATAAGCTTTATATTGCAGAGACCTCAGCTTCAACGCTAATGGTAATGGGAGAAGTTAGGCAGGAGCGCGTTATCGATGTCCCCAATGGATCGTTGTCCCTTCGATCTGCCCTTGCAATGGCAGGGGGAATTCCCTTTACTGGTGATAAAGGGGTGATTCAGGTGATTCGGGGAAATATTTTGCGTCCTAAAATCTATACTTTAAACTGGAAGCATGTCATGCGTCTTCCGACCTCAAGTATGCTTTTGATGCCGGGCGATATTGTCTACGTTGCTGCAACGCCCATTACTGAATGGAACCGATTCATTCAGCAAATTTTCCCCACCCTCACAGGGATTGAACTTTTCCGCAAAGGGGTCGCAGGAGTCGTAGCTATCCAATGACGCAATCTGAAAATTTCATTATTTTTTCTGACATTAAACGACTCATATTCAAAACGAAATGGGTGATTCTTACGGGGGCGGTTTTTTTTGGATTGTTTGGATTATTTAAAAGGTCACAAATTCCTGTCCGTCACGAAGTCAAGGCAATATTTAAAGAAGTGGGGCCATCGCAAATGCATTTTGGAGGGGGGATGTTCGATTCGTTCCTTCAGTCATTAGGGATGGGGGGGGCGACCAAAGAGGGGCACGTATTGCTTCTTTCTTCAATCATTTTAGAGCCTGTGATTATGAAGCTTGGGATGCAAGCAGAGATTCCTATTGAGACAAGTATTGAAAGAAAAAGCCGTCTTTTTCTCGAATCTTTAAATGCTGAAAGAGGCAGGCCGATTGCTACACCCTCGCGGTTTGTTTTTGAGAATGTTTGCTATTTAGGAGAATACCCCAAAGGATTTCTTATTTTCTTCACCTCACAAGACTCTTTTGAGGTGCGAGATGAAACAGGCCACATGCTTGCGAAAGGGTTAGTAGGCGAAGAGGTTTCCTTTGATAAAATAACGTTTACTTTAAAAGAAACTCCTAAAGGGGTGAAACTTCTCTATAGTTACCCTCTTTTATTTTCCTCGCTTTCAGAAATGGTCATCCAGATGCGGGAGCTTTTTGAAGTCCTTCTTGTTCATGGGGATGCTTCACTGCTTAGCCTAGAAATGATTCACGCGGATCGTCATTTTGGAATGCGGTTGCTGAACGAAATGATGGAGACCTATAAAAACTATCTCGAAACAGAAAATTCCAGAGTGACAGAGGGGCAAATTGCCTATCTCCAAAAGCGGCGGCATAATTACACAGAGAATATGAATGAGCTTCTTGCGGAACATGTTGCTTATCTAAAGGAAAACATCGAATCCAAAGGGGCTTTGAATCTTGGGCAGCAGCTTCCGCTCTTCCAAAGTCGCAAGCAAGAACTCACGAATGATTTAATGGATATCGACCTAAAATTTGGGGGACTGCTTAATACCAATCCCTACCTGGCAATGGAACTGGGGAGTGAAGTTGTAGAGCTCCAGGGGGAGCTCCATGAAATTGCAAAAGAGAGGGATGCTCTTACTTTGGCACTCATTGGGCAGCCGAGCTATGAAAACACCCTTACTGGTCAGGTGCGTCGTTTAGATATTATTGAGCGCGAAGAGCTCAAAGTGAAGACGGGAGTAGATTTCTTTTTCTCAGCAATGAGTCACGCCGTTCGTCAAAAAGATCAAACGCTTGTCGAGGTTGGAGAGTTTGGACAAATATTATCTCCCGACGCAAACCAACTCAAAAAAGTGCAGCTGGAAAAGCAAAAGCTGATTCAGCTCTCTCGTGAAGCGTCTGGGACAAAGTTATCCAACTCTTATCTTAAAAATCAACTTCGTCTACTCTCATTGCAAGAAGGGACTTTAAAGCAGCGCCTTTTTCATAGGACAAGTAGGGAGGAGGAGTATCGAGGTGTTGATTTAGAAACGGCGCGCAAACTGCTCTTTACCTATTTGCATGGGCGCGATGATGCTAGATCAAGAATTCGAGACCTTATCTTTGCAAAAGAGCAAATTGAAAAGGAAGGTGCTGAATGGGTCTCCCTTTCCTTGATCTTTCCTGACCCTCTTAGTCAGGAAATGGTACGAGAAATGGGGGGGATGAAACAGAAACTTCGAAAAGAACGTACCCTCACTGAAAAAGAGCGGGAACGATTAGAAAAACAGGTTTCTCGAATGAAGGATGATTTGGGTCGTCATATAAGGCAAAGCGTTTTGCTTGCAGAGCTTGAGCGCGAGAAGAACGAAGATCACATCTCATCTGTCCGGATAGCCATTCTTGACCTGCTTGCTCAGGAAGTTTCTTTGATAGAGAAGCAGATTGAAGACCGGATCGAAGAAAAACTGGTCTATTTAGGGAAGGAAAAACTCCTTGTTAAGGGACAATTGAAAGATATTAAAAAGGAGATGGAAGGGGTCCCCGATACTTGGCTTCGTGAACATCGTCTAAAGTTTGCCTCAGATATGAACAAAGGGATGTTGGAGGCTTTAGTTCACTTAGTAGAGTCAAAGAGTATCGAGCAAAACCTTTCAATTTTAGAGTCTGGGCCTATTGATTATGCGCATGCTTCTTTGAGTCCCAAGCCACCGCTTTTAAAGGTTTTTGGGTTGATTGGTGCATTTTTAGGAGCTCTTGCCACCTTTGCAGGATGCTTTGTGTATTATCTTTACCGTGGGTTTCCCTTGACTCTTCGAAACATGAGAGTTCGAGGGCAAAAGGTGATAGGCCCTCTTTCTAAAAAAAATGATATTGAGGCGTTGAGGCGCTTCTCCCTTCTTCTGCAAGGAGAAAAAAAGTCTCCTATCGTAGCCTGCTTAGTGCTTGGAAGTGGGGATGATTATGCTTCTTCTTTTGCTGAATTGCTTGCAAAAGAAGGGAAACGCGTTCTTGTGATGGATCTTAATTTTAAAAAGAGGGTGAAGGAAAAGAACCTTCCAGGGCTCATCCACTATTTAGAAGGAGAAGCGAAGGCTCCAAGTATTCGCGTGAAACATTATGGTGACTATATTCCTATGGGGGGGGATACTTTGTTTGGGGATGAAATATTGCGTAGTTACAAATTTGAGACGTTTTTAAACGAGATGAGGAAAGAGTATGAAGTGATTCTTTTGTCTCTTCCTATGGGGCTAGAAAGTTCACTTCCAAAATCCTTTTTTGGGAGCGCTGATGTCATGGCATTAAGACTAGAAGATCATCCTTTCTCCGCTCTTGACCCCTATTTTATATGGGAAAGCGAAGGACACTCTCTTGCCTTTGTATAGGCAGCAAGCAGAGCGCAAAAGATAAGAAGCATGAGCCTTCCTGCACTGTAGGTCCAGAGGAAATGATCTACAACTCCCATCAATAAAAGAGAAAAAAGAATCGTTATAAGCGTGAGAGAAAGAGGGGTAATCTTCTGTTTGAAGGTGGGGATCACAAGAGAAAAGATAAAGAGGGCCAGCATTCCGAGTCCAATGATTCCTGTTTCAGAGGCCACCTGGAGATAAATGCTATGGGAGAGAGCTCCAGCAGGATTTGCTCCAGCAAGGGCAGGGTCAATTGTTCCGTAAGGGAAAAGGGCAAAACTGTTGTGTCCAATTCCCAGAAAGGGGTGGTGGAGAAACAGAGTTGAGGCTAACTTATAATAGAGAAAGCGCCCACTATCTGAGGCTTTTGACAAGGTATTGTAGTTCACAAACCCTCCTCGCGCAGCTAGCTGCTGGAATAGGAGAAGTATTGTAACAAGAAAAGCCCCTCCAATCAGTGTTCCCAGCTTCAAGAATCCCTTCATTTTTTTGATGAGTCCCACACCAAAAAATAGAAGTGTTCCCAACACCCAAGCAAAGAATGGACCACGAGCAAAGGTGAGAGCGAGGGTGAGAACCAGCAAAGGAATGAGTGTTAGAAGGAGACTTTTTTTTAGTCGGGTATCAGTGTAAATAAAGAGAAAATAAGAGACAAAAAGAGCAATCACCAGATATCCCCCAAAGATATTGGGATGGTCAAACGTGCCGTGGGCGCGGAGAATATGAGGATGCTGCTCAGTTATCCAAGGGAGCTTGTCAAAAAGGGCACGATTTCCCTCAGCCAGAGGGTAGACAGCGATGTTATTCATTGAGGGGTCGATCTGGGCTTCCGAGAGAAAGGCAAGACCCAAGCTTTTCTGGAATAAGAACTGCCCAGCTCCAATCACACATTCGAGGGCCGCAATACCTATAAAAAACCAGAGTGCTATAGGAATCCATTCAGCCCTTTTACTCATGAGCAGATAGATTAAGTGGAAAGCGGTGCAAGCAATCGCTAAGTTTAGAAGGGTCACATACTGTAAAAAGTAGGAAGAAAATACCGAAAAGAAAATGGAAAAAATTGCAACAAAACCATAGAAAGTGAGGTAACGGGAATGACGATTAAAAAAGAGCTCTTTTACTTTAACTTCCTTCAAGAGGAGGGCGCCAATCATGAGTCCTACAATCCAAAAGTCAGTGAGATAAAAGTGGATATATTTTTCAAAGAGAGGAGGGAGAGATACAGCGAAAGGAGCGGTTTTTTCAAAATGGTGGAAAAAAGAGACCGATACCCCCCGAAAAACCTTGAAGAACAGATCTCCAAATGGAAATGCAGCAATCAAAATGAGTATGAAGATATAGAGAATTTTTGTTTTCATGGCTCGTTATGGTAATCTTTAGCGGTAATTTCTCTCCACTTCTTAATCATTTGAGCTGCTAGTGGGGCTGCCTCCTTCCCGTAGTCTCCAAATTTTAAGTAAACCACAATAGAGAGCTCAGGCATATCGATCCGGTAGTTGTCTCCTTCCTTAAAGGAGAGTGCTCCAAACCAAATATCCTTACAAATCAGAGGTCCTCCTTCTCGGTCAAGCGTGGGTCGGTAGACAAATTCTGCCGTTGAGGTTTTACCCACAAACTGATCTTGCAGCGCTTTATATTCTGGAATCCATCTAGGGTGTTCGTATAGAGCTCGGATCCGGTAGGGCTGAACAGGGCCCTTCGCGCCCATGACTACCCGGCGCATTCCTTCCATGAGTTCAGTTCGCACCTTTGTGGGCATATCAATGACCCGGATAACCTCACGCTCGGCTTCCCTGACTCCCTTTGGGCTTGCTCGCATCTTCACAATTTGGGGTTTTAGAATAGCGCCTCCATTTCCAATTGCGTTAAGCATTCCAGCGGTTTGAAGTGGGGTGACAACGAGCGAGTGTTGCCCTATCGCAAAAGAGTAGAGACCCGTTCGATTATCCCGAAGATCATCGGGGACATATCCTCCTGTCTCCCCGTAAAGATCAATGCCTGTAGCTCTTCCAAATCCAAAATGTTCCGTTATTTTTTGTAGTTCTGCAGGGTGATTAATAACTTCACCTGCTAAAAGAGAGAAGTAGATGTTACTCGATCTTTCCATTGCAGTAAGGAAATCAACCCGGCCTAAGTTGGCATGGCTTCTAGGGAGCCTTCCTCCTTTGTAGTGGCGAGTGATCAGAGATCCATCGAGGTGGCGTCCCAAAACAATTCCATTCTCGGTGACGATATTTGTATTCATTTCATCGATAATCTCTAAGGAAGGAAGGCTGTATTGATAGATTTGTTTGAGAGCTTCATATCCCGTGACTATTTTGAAAAGGGAGCCGATGGGGGTTGAGCTTCCATAGGCATAGGATTTCCCGTATCCGAAGCCATTGCGTGGATAAAAGGATCCGGCAAGTCCTTGCAACGTTTTACTTCGGAGGGAATAATAGCGCCCCCAAAGAGGATCAGAAAGTTCATTAAAAGAGCAAAATGTTGTCATTAATTTAAGCGGAACCTTCTTTCCCTGCATCAAATCCAAGCTTTTAAGAAGGTGTCCTTCAGCTTCTTTGCTTGTTAAGACGAGGTGAAATAAAAAAGGTTGAAGGTCGACATCTCTTGAGATATTGCCGTAGATAAAAGCATCAAAAAACTTCCACTGATGCTTACCCCAAAATTCAGAAAACAACTTTTTTTCCGCTTCTGCTAGGTAGTCTGTATAAGGATGGGGGTAAGTTTTTCGCTTTTTTTCCTCCTCTCGTTTTTCTTTGAGGTAGGCTTTGAAATGCTTCTTTCTCCATAGAGGAAACATTCGTTCATGATAGAGATTTTCTACCCTCTCTTCAACCTCTTTTTTGAGCAACACAAATGCTTGAGTAAGTTCTCTATACTGACTTAAAGGGATATGCTTTACCATTTCAAGATGAGAGCTTGAAAGATTCTTTCCATTTGCAATGAGCCTTAAGAGATCAAGAAAAAGGAGTTTGTCGAGGTTATGTTTAATAGACGAGAGGGCAGGGTCGATTTCCTTGCGCATCTCTTGGACAATGTCGGGGACTTCTCCTCCGTAAAGCGCATTGATTGTTTCTTCAACCGTTTCACTTTCCATGACTTTATGGATGGCACCCAAGACATGTTGGATGCGGATAGCTTCGTAGACATTGGGGATCTTTTTGAGAGCCTTTTTTACCTGGCAAGAGTTGGATAAGACATGATTGAGAAAGGTATCCCAAGAAAGAACCTCTTTTTCTGAGTAGGTTAACAGCTCCCGCTCCATTGGAAAAAGGCCATCCCATATTGCTCCCACATGGCGAAGATTTTCTAGCCATTTCGAGATTGATTGCGTTTTTTTGCGGCGATCCTTGTCGGTTAAATTAAAATCATTGGGATCAAATCGAGGGTACGAAGCAAGAGCAACCACCTCACCAGTTGATGGAATCATTGCAACGATCGCTCCACCTTTGATCCAAGGCGAGGGGATTTGATCGTGGCCCTTCCCTGCTTGAGCAAAATGGCGTTCCCGGTCTTGTTCATTGATGGTGAGAAGCTCTTCCGCATAAGCCTGAAGCTCGGAAGAGATTGTCAAAAGGATGCGTTCTCCCGAGTTTGCTTCCTTGCCTCCTGGAAGATTGCGGATAAAACGCCCCTTTGCCCCGAGCTCCACCTCTCGTTTTCCATAAGATCCTCGCAAGGCTTCATCAAATTTTCGCTCTATCCCTGTTTTTCCGACATAAGCGTGAATTGTGTAGGCTTTTTCTCTGAGTTCAGAAAGGCGTAGTTCAACATTGTGCCCACTAAAGAATCCCTTTGGAAGAGGAACAGGCAACCCTTCCCCCCTTTGTTCAAGGAACAGTGAAAGCTCTTCTATTTCTTGAGCAATCGCAGTGTATTGCCTTTGATTGATTGCTCCCATATATCCCAAAATACTAGAGCCTAACCTCCCTTGAGGGTAGTATCTTTTTGTCGCTCGCTGCATTGTCAAACCTGTCCAATCCTTCTCAAGAAGTCTAAGATGATAATAGAGCTTTTCAGAGATGTCTTCTTTGATGATGAACGGAGTATTAGGAAAGATCGAGGCTTGACTGTAGATCAAGTCTTCGATTCCAGTAGGATTCATCTTGAGAGTCTTGCCAAGCATCCTTGCCAATTTTTCCACATGTTGGCGTCTTTCATAGATCTTAACTTTTCTCCCCCCCGTTCTTTCCCAGCTTACAAGGGGAATATCACGAATGCGATCAAAGCAAACCGCCACGTTGTACTGCACTTTGTTAATCGCAAGAGGCACGTTGAACCGATCCCGAATGGTTCCACGCGCTGCAGGTTCTACCACACTTCGCCTTTGTGGTCTGAGCGCTTTTCCCTGGTATTCCTCATGCTTGATTGTTGCCAGATACCACACCCGAAACGTAATCATCAGAAACGCAATTAAAAGCAAATGCAAAACAGAGTTGGCTTTATGAGGAATATCGCGAGCACTCATACCCCAACGATAGCAAAACTCTATCGATAGGTTCAACTATTGATTAGGTAACATCCTTGAAACCTCTACCGAAGGAGAATCGCTAGTTTCTCCTCGTTGTAACCTGCAAATGGGCAGAAAGGATTCTTCTCAGTGTAGGTTTTACTCTCCCGCTTTAACTGTTGTGAACAGTTCTTTTTGGTTGATCGGAGTCCCTTGATCGAGAGGAAGGGACTGGCAGAGAGCAACAATACATGTTCGCTTTCAAGCTGTTAAGTAGCCTGGGAATCTTCCTTCCTTCAGATGGGAGAGCATATTAAAGACGAATCTGTCCTTGTCCACGAGCTTGCCATTTATAGGTAGTGAGCTCATTTAACCCCATCGGTCCACGCGCATGTAGCTTTTGAGTACTAATCCCGATCTCAGCTCCTAAACCAAATTCTGCTCCATCAGTAAAAGCTGTTGAAGCGTTAACATAAATAACCGCCGCGTCGACTCGACTTAAAAAAAGAGCTATATTCGCCTCGGATTTAGAAAGAATTGCTTCGCTATGCTTAGAACTATAAAGAGCAATATGATCTAGAGCCTCTTTTAGAGATGTAACTGTTTTAACTGATAGCTTATAACCTAAGAATTCATACCCAAAGTCTTTTTCTTTTGCCTCACGTAATAATTCAGAGGGATATGTATCATTAAGAGCTTTAAATGCTCTGATATCAGCATAAAGAACCACCTTTCTTTTCTCTAGTGGTGTAACTAGATCCATAAGGAATGGAAGATGGGCTTCATGAATAATGAGTGTATCCAAAGCATTACAAACATTGACACGACGACATTTTGCATTGAAAATCACATCTCTTGCCATCAGAAGATCTACAGGAGCATCTACGTAAGTATGAACAATACCTGCGCCGGTTTCGATGATTGGTACACGAGCATTTTCTCTTACAAATGCTACGAGCTCTCTACTGCCTCGTGGAATGATTAAGTCAATTTGGTTTACTGCATTGAGAAGACGTTTGGTCGCCTCTCGAGTTGAGGGTAAAAGGGTAATAGCTTCTTTAGGAATTCCATAGCTTTTTAAAATCTCATCGATCAGTGAGATAATAGCCAAATTGGAAAACTTTGCATCGGCTCCTCCTTTTAACACACAACAATTTGCTGATTTAAGGCATAATGCAAATACATCAATAGTAACATTTGGTCGTGACTCATAAATAACACCTATAACACCAAAGGGAACAGAAATCTTTGTGAGCGAAAGGCCGTTTTTAAGATTGTGTTCTTCAAGGATTTTTCCCAGCGGGGAAGCTAGCGTTGCTATGTGACGCAAGTCACTTGAGATAATTCTTAGCCGTTCTTCGGTCAGTTTGAGGCGATCATATTTAGGAGATTGAATATCCATCCGATTCAAATCTTTTTTATTTTCCTCAAGTAGAAACAAAGAACGGTGTTTAATTGCATCACTTAAAGAAAGTAGGAGTTGATTCACTGTCTCTTCTTTTAAATCAATTAATCCGTTGCTTACTTTTTTAGCCTGAATCAAAACTTTTTCAATATCAATCATCTTAATGTTCCTCTTTTAATAAAAAAAGATAGTCATAATGGATCAGAGCTTTCTTTCCTTTGATCCCCATTGATGCTTTTGCGACCTGAGAGCTATATTTAGCAATTCCATATCCAAGAACTTTCTTTTTCTCATTCTTAATTTGAATCAAATCACCTTTAGAAAAAGTTCCTTCTATCTCTGTTATGCCAATTGGGAGAAGGCTTCGTGCTTTACCTTCGTTGTGAAGCTCCCTTTCAGCACATTTATTGATGATGACAGCCGCCTTTTCCTTTCCAGCACTCTGAGAAATCCACTTTTTCACACTAGAAGTTTTTTTCTGAGCTAAGAACTTTGTTCCCATTTTCTTCCCTTTGAAAAGATCAAGTAGAATACCCTCGATTTTTCCATTAACAATAGAGGTAGGAATTCCAATTAAAGAAAGCTTTATGGCTATTTGGTATTTGCTATGCATCCCCCCCCTTCCAAGAGGAGATTTTACAGCAGAAAAGGCCCCTGTGAGCCGATCTTTCTTTGGGTCAATTGAAGAAATAAGCTGAGCCCCTTCTTCTTCTGGATTGCGGTCAAATATACCGTCCACTCCTGTTAGAATCCAAAGAGCTTGTGCATTGAGCATCGCTGCTATCAAAGCAGCTAACTCGTCATTATCTGTAAACATTAATTCGTTTATGGCAATCACATCATTTTCATTAACAATCGGAACAACATCATTTTTCAGAAGACCTTCTAGACAGTTTCTCATATTGAGATAATGATGACGATCTCTAAAGTCTTCTTTTGTAGCTAATACTTGAGCAGAAAGCAGGTTTTCTTTTTCAAAAAGACATTTATAACTACTCATAAGCGAGATTTGGCCAATTGAAGATAGAATCTGTCTTTGCAATATAGGATTTTTATTTTTTAAAAGTTTTTTATGGATAAGCGCGGCACCTACTGATCCTGAAGAAACAAGAACTACGTGAATTTTTTTGTCTTTTTTTAATACAGAAATCTGCTTTACAAGTGAACCCATACGCTTAATATTTAGAGTACCAGATTCATTTGTAATCACTTGCGTTCCAACTTTGACAATCAACACATTCATGTTAGGGAATTACCTTATAAAAAAATATGTTTAATCAGAAACTTCGACCGAATGCGCCAATTGCATCCTCTTTTACTGAGCTGGCTAAAAATTTCTGATGACTTCCAAAAGTTTAGCACTTTTTGTGGTCCATTGTTAAGAAAAAGTTCAGGTTTCTCTAGATCCTTATCTGACACTTGTTCGAGGCTCTTCCCTTCTAACCTGAGTTCTCTAATCGCGCTTTAAGTCAATCTTTTTTTTTTGCGCGGAGCGCAATCCGCGACGCGACGAGCAGTCCCGAGGGGGAGCTCGGCAAAGACGCGTTTGTGATATGTCAAAATTGAACCATTTGAATCTTGGCTTTCAAAGTTAGAAGAACATGAATGACTAGCTATAAATCGAAACCTTCTCTAAAATGAGACGGGTAGATGTGAATAATTCGATTTTGTATAGGAGATAAAATGGCCGAAGATTCAATTCAAGAAGTAAATGATGATGGGTTTGATGCCCTAATCAAGGAAGGGGTGACAATCATCGATTTTTTTGCTGAGTGGTGTGGACCCTGTCGAATGCTTGCACCAGTTCTTTTAGAAGTTGCCGGGGAGCTATCCGGTGAAGTAAGATTTGCCAAGCTCGATATTGATAAAAATCATGTGACAGCTAAAGCACACCATGTGACCTCAGTCCCAACAATCATTCTTTATAGAGATGGAGAAGAGGTGAATCGCCTTGTTGGTCTGCGTGACGCAGCGTCTCTAAAAGATTTTGCTCTCTCAGCATAATGGGGCGTCTGGTTATTTTAGTGGGCGTCTGTCTGATCACTATTGGGGCGCTTATTACGTTTCATGTTCCAATGAGTTGGGTTGGGAGTCTTCCCGGAGATTTCTCTTTAGACTGGGGGGGAACAAGGGTTTTTGTTCCCATTACTACGTCAGTTGTTTTTAGCTTTATGCTGTCGGTTTTGCTTTTTCTTTTTTCAAGACGGTGAATTCATTCTGTCTTAACGCTTCATAAAGAACAATAGCGGCTGAGTTTGATAGGTTGAGACACCGGCTTCCTGTTTGCATTGGAATGGTAAAAAATCTCTCAGGCCATTTCTTGTAAAACTCAGGAGCAAGGCCTGATACTTCAGACCCAAAGATTAGAATCGCATCCTCTTCGAATGCGGCATTGCTATAGGGGACTTCTCCTTTACTCGAGAAAAAATAGAAAGGGAGAGATGACTTTACCAGATATCCGATCAGGTCATCAATGATAGTTACCTTGACTCCTTCCCAATAATCTAGCCCTGCGCGTCTCAAGCTTTTGTCATCGGTTTTAAAGCCTAAGGGGCCAACTAAAATGAGCCTGCTACCTGTTGCGTGGCAGGTGCGGACAATATTCCCAGTATTTGCAGGGATTTGAGGGCGAAACAATACAATTATCATAAAGGACCCTAAAACCTCTCAACTTTGCTAAAAAAGTTGAGAGATAAAAAAGTTCTAGCGCAAGACTTTTTGTTTTGAATCTTCAGGAAAAGCAATCTCTCGTGTTCCTTCATCAGGAATTGAGGTGATTGAACCTTCTTGTTCAGGAGTAGCATTAGCCTTGACAACTTCAATATTAAAAACCAGGGTGGAATTTGGAGGGAGGTACCCACTTGTTCCATAGCCAAGATCTGGGTGAATATAGATAGTCCGGTTTTCTCCCTCTTTCATTCCGATGATTCCTTGGCTAAAACCTGGAATGGTTTCGTCTAAAGAAACGAGCTCGTCTTCTTGAGAAGATCCAAAAACTTTTCCGTTAAGAAATTTTCCTGTATAACGGATCATTGGAGAAAAATGCTCTTCGACAACGATTCCATCTCCCTGTGCTTCAACTTTATACTGAAGCTTATTTTTTTCAAGTTCAAACACGCCTTCATTTTTAGCGTTATTAGTCATGAAAATATCGGCTTCTTTAAGGTTATTAGAAGCCAGTTTCTGGAAGGATTCTTCCTGCACAAGAGAAATAGCTTGTACACATTCAGTTTCATTCATTGGAGATGGTCTCCCCGCGACTGAATCTTCCATTCCTTTGATGACTTGCCCCATATTGAACTCGAAGCCAAGCGAGTCTAAGTTCTTGCCAATGAGGTGTCCAAAGGCTTCGGAAACTTTTTGAACATCAATCTTCCCGTCTTCTTTCTTAGACTCCTCTAGGGCATTATTTTGCGAGTTCTCTCCAGCACAAGCTACTGCTGTTAGGAAGGAAAATGCAACCGCAATTATTGAGAAAAATCTATTTCTTAGTAACATTACAAACACTCCTCTAGAGTAATGTTGAAAGCCTCAAATTTATTCACTTGCAGAATTATATCCAAGCTATTTCTTTTGGCTCAGCTTGAATTTCAAGCTCATTAAGCTGTTCTTTGTGAACTCTTGAAGGGCATTGCATCATTAAATCACTTGCTTTTTGTGTTTTAGGAAATGCAATAACGTCTCGGATATTTTCTGTTTTAGTGAGAATCATAACAAGGCGATCGAAGCCAAATGCAATCCCCAAGTGAGGGGGAGTCCCATATTGCAGAGCTTCAGTAAAAAAGCCAAATTTTTCTTTTACTTCTTCTGGATCAAGTTTCAGAGTTTGAAAGACTTTCTTTTGAACTTCAAAATCATGGATTCTTTGAGATCCTCCGCCAACTTCATAACCATTGATAATAATGTCATAAGCATTTGAGCGGACTTTGAGCGGATTATTTTCAAGAAGCTCCATGTCGTCAGGGTGGGGCATGGTAAAAGGGTGGTGGGTGGCCTGAGGGCGGTTCTCATCTGGATCCCACTTAAAACAAGGAAAATCAGTAACCCAAAGAAACTCATATGTGTTCGGATTAGTGAGGCTCCTATCTTTTGCAATTAAGCGGCGAAGATGGTCTAGAGATTGATTAACAATAGTTTCACTTGCTGCACCAAAGAGGAGAAGGTCTCCTTTCTCTACCCCTAAAGCTTCTTCCAACGCTTTTAGCTGCTCGTCTGAAAAGAATTTTACGATGCTTGAGCTGAGGGCTTTTTCTTGTCTTTTCATCCATCCAAGACCACGGAGACCGAACTTTCCAACAAATTCAGTATAACGGTCAATTTCCTTTCGCGATATTTCAGCCCCACCTTTAACACAAAGGGCTTTGATGCAGCCACCATTTTGAAGTTGCTCTTTAAAAACAGTGAATTCAGAATCTTTTACGATAGCATCAACTCTTACAAGGGGCATTTTAAAGCGTAGGTCTGGGCAATCAGTCCCATAATGCTCCATACAGTCTCGATAACTCATTGAGGGTATGGTATTAGGGATATCGTAATCGAGGCACTTTTTAAACAAGGCCTTTAAGAAACGGTGGATGATTTCCTGGATATCTTCGGGATAGGCAAAGCTCATTTCAACATCGATCTGTGTAAATTCAGGTTGTCGATCTGCTCTTAAGTCTTCATCGCGAAAGCAATTTGCAATTTGAAAGTAGCGATCCATCCCACTTATCATAAGCAGTTGTTTGAATAGTTGCGGTGACTGGGGCAATGAATAAAAGTTTCCAGAATAGACCCGTGAAGGAACAAGATAATCCCGGGCTCCTTCTGGGGTGGAACGTCCTAAAATAGGGGTGGTGACTTCAGTAAATCCTTCGTCATTAAAAAAACCTCTGGTGACGATCATTGCCTTGTTTCTCATCAGGAGTCTGTCTAAGACCTCTCCACGTCGGATGTCGAGATACCGATACTTTAGGCGGGTCTCTTCATGGGTTTCGGTTTTGTCATCACAAACAGAGAAAGGGGGGGGTTTTGCTTTAGACAAAATTTCGAATGTCTCAACTTCGATTTCGATTTCACCCGTTTCTAGTTTTGAATTGGTAAGCCCTTCACCTCGGGCACGTACTTTTCCTTTTGCAGTAATAACCCACTCAGAGCGGAGCATAGAGGCCACTTCGTGCGCCTTTTTGGAAATTGCAGGGTCAAAGATCAGTTGAATCAATCCGAAGCGGTCACGGAGATCGATAAAAATAAGCCCCCCATGGTCCCGCCGCCTGTGGACCCACCCAGAAAGGACTGCGATTTTTCCTATTTCTTCTTTTCTTAATTCGTTGCAGCGGTGTGTTCTTCTATAGTCCATTTGATATCCGTTTGCTAAAGTAGTCAATGAGATTGGAGAGATGGGCCTCTTCAGTTTTGCGTGATTCCATTTCTTTGATTTGTACCCTATTTTTTTCGAGTTCTTGTTCTCCAATGATAACAGCGTGTTTCGCTTTTAGTCGACCAGCATGTCGCAACGCTTTCTGAATTTTTTTGGAAACGAGCATTTCAGCTGGGATGTTTGCGTGGCGAAGCTGGTAGAGAAGCGTGAAGCATTTTTCTTTTGCCTTTTCATCGAGAGGGATTAAGGCAACCATAGGCCCTGATCTTTCAGGGAAGGAGATCCCCTGTCCTTGCATGGTTTGCAAAATCCTTTCCATTCCTGTGGAAAAGCCAATGCATGGAAGGTCTGGACCTCCAACTGCTGGAAGGAGACCGTCGTAACGTCCTCCTGCACCAATGGTATTTTGCGCTCCTAAAACATCCGAAGTAATTTCAAAAACAGTATGATTGTAGTAGTCTAGCCCGCGAACAAGGTGCGGAGTAATCGTGAAGGGGATTTTCTGTTTCTCTAAAAGCTTGCAAAGAAGCTCAAAGTGGCCTTTGTTCTCTGAGCTTAGATAATCTAAAATTGAAGGAGCGGACTCTAATAGTTCGCGTTCTTTAGAATCTTTAGAATCTAGAATGCGAAGGGGGTTTTTGGTAAATCGGGCCTGACTTTCTTTCGAGAGAGAGTTAAAGTGAAACTTTAGGTAGTCCAAAAGAGCGCCCTTATATTTTTCTCGACAGGGAGGGTCTCCTAGAGAGTTGATCATTACGTGGAGGTTTTTAAGACCTAGTCGACGATAGAGTTCATAGAGGAGCTCTATGGCTTCAAAATCTTGCTCAGGTTCTCCATTCCCGATGGCCTCAATTCCAAATTGATGAAATTGTCGATACCGACCCGCTTGGGGGCGGTCGTATCTGAAAAATGGACCGATATAGAAAAATTTGTGGTGAGTCCCGAGCTGTTGTAGTTGGCCTTGGGCAAAGGCGCGCATCACCGACGCAGTCCCTTCAGGCCGCAGGCTCATCGATCGATTCCCCTTATCCTGAAAGGTGTACATTTCTTTGGACACAATGTCGGAGGTCTCTCCCACGCCACGGACAAAGAGCTCGGTCTTCTCAAAAATTGGGGTGCGGATTTCCTGATAGCCGTATTCTCGGACGAGGGTACAGATCACCGTCTCGAGATGATTCCATCTTACCGATTCCTTCCAGCAGTCTTGCGGTTTGGTCTCTTCGGGAAGGATATCAAAAGCCCCTTTGGGAAGTGAGTATTTCATGGGGCGAGTATAGCTTCTTTGAAGTTAACTTTGCAAGATCTCATTGATCAATTCGATCCATTGTACCAAGGTACTATGAGATTGGTTTATACGATGGTCGGAAAAAAGACGTTTAAGAATCTCCCGAAAGGGGATGGGAAGCCAAGTTTCTCCAGCAAATCCCGAAAGGTAGAATCCTAGCTTGTGATCTTCATTTGGAGGATAGTTACCGATATCTGTTAGGAGAGCTTTAAACTTATCGGCATCAACGAGCGCCTTCCTTTTTGTGTGGGAAAGGACTTGAACTCCCTGAAGTAGGCGATGCCAAGCAGCAGAAAACTGAGCACAAAAGGTCCCATTCTCACTTTGGTCTACGTCCATCA
This sequence comes from uncultured Chlamydia sp., assembly GCA_946127115.1. GTDB lineage: Bacteria > Chlamydiota > Chlamydiia > Chlamydiales > Simkaniaceae > Neptunichlamydia. The sequence continues at coordinate 1,053,806 of CAMGYI010000001.1, read as the reverse complement.
GGATCTGCAGGATTTGCTTGAGTTCTTGAATATCACCTGTTAGAGCATCCTCAGACATTTCTTCAAGATTCCCTTCCTCTCCCTTTCCAATCCTTGTTGTTAATTTTTGAACAAATACAAGAAAGGCAATGTAGGCTTTAGGGCGGTTCTCCTCTACAAGAGATTCCCATGATTGATCCCCCTTAGACTGTTTGTCTGCCTCAATTGGATCAACCCGATATTTATCTTCTTTCCTCCCTTCAGAAGGGCGCAGAGGTTCTGGGAAAAAGGTCATATATATACTCGATAATTTTATATTTTGTTTTACAGGAAATCAGGGTTAGAAGGCAAATTGCATGTCACTAAAACTCACTAAAATATTGACTCCGAATGGAAATTTCTGTAACCTCGCTCCGAAACGTGGACTGCCCTAACTGGATTGAGATTTTAATATTTACCAAGGAAATAAGGTTAAACCATGAGCGTTCAAGATGGACTAAAGCCTGAGCTTTCACAAAGCGAGACCGAAAGTGCTGAAGAAATCAAAGCTAAATACAAGTATTGGCGGTTTCGGATTTTCTACAGCATCTATGTTGGGTATGCTCTTTTTTATTTTACAAGGAAAAGCTTTACCTTCTCAATGCCAGCCCTTATCAATGACTTAGGCTTTGATAAAGCCGATCTAGGTTTTTTAGGAACTCTACTTGCTGTTACTTATGCAATAAGTAAGTTTGTAAGTGGGCTGATTTCTGATAAGTCTAGCCTTCGCATTCTCATGGGAGCAGGGCTGGTTTTGACGGGTATTTTCACCATATTTGCTGGACTATCCTCTTCAGTTCTCTTTTTCGCTATTTTTCTAGGCTTAAATGGATTGTTTCAAGGATGGGGGGCTCCACCATGCGCTAAGTTGCTAACTTATTGGTATTCTCAGACCGAACGGGGACGTTGGTGGGGGTGGTGGAATACCTCTCATAACATAGGGGGAGCTGTAATCCCTATTCTGTGCGCCTTTGCTATTCAGGCCCTTGGATGGCGCTACGCGATGTATCTTCCTGGAATAATGGCCATTGTTGTGGGGCTTTTTCTGATTAACCGTATTCGCAATAGCCCAAAGCAGCTCGGTCTTCCAACAATCGAGAAGTATAGGAATGACTATCCTGATGATATTGAAACAGGGGAGGTTGAAAAGGAAAAGAATCTCTCCACAAAAGAAATTTTGTTTGGGCATATCCTTAAAAATAAATTTATTTGGATTCTGGCGATCTCTTACTTTTTTGTATATATTGTCCGGATATCGATTTACGATTGGGTTCAGCTCTATCTAATGGAAGAAAAGGGTTATACCTTAATGGTTGCTGGGTCCTGTGTTTTCTGGTTTGAGATTGGGGGTATTTTTGGGAGCTTAGCTGCTGGTTACCTTTCCGATACTGTTTTTAAGGGGAGAAGGGGCCCTGTAAATATTCTCTTTACGATTGGGGTCATTGGTAATCTAATGGCTCTGTGGTTTATTTCTTCGGCAAGCCTTCTAACAATTTCTATTGCGACGTTTGCTTTTGGGTTCCTAATTTTTGGACCCCAGATGCTTATTGGAATGGCAGCGGCTGAGCTGGTGAGTAAGGAAGCAGCTGGTACCGCGACAGGATTTGCTGGGCTTTTTGCTTACGCTGGTGCTGCTTGTGCGGGATGGCCCGTGGGTCGACTGATTGAAGACTTTGGATGGCCAGCGTTTTTTCTTCTCCTATCTGTTTGTGCAGGTATTGCAGTATTACTACTTGTTCCACTATGGTCGAAGAGAGCTTGCCCCGCGACGGCCTTGGCTCAAACGAATTAAATCGCTTAAACTGAGGCAGGGTCATTAATGGGTTGGACGCCACTCCATATTCATTCGCAATATTCGATTTTGGATTCGACGGCCTCCGTTCAGTTGTTGGTTAAAAAGGCCAGAGAATTTGGAATGGGGGCGCTTGCGCTCACGGATTTTTGCAACATGTTTGGAGTCATAGAGTTTTTTGAAGCCTGCAAAAAAGAAGGAATCAAGCCAATTGTTGGGACTGAGATTGTTGTTGCCCCTCTATCTCGCCATGATAAGAAGCGGATTTCTGGTCATTTAATTGGGTATCCCCTAGTCCTTCTTGCGAAGGATCGTGAAGGGTATCGAAATCTCTGTAAGATCTCCTCGATTGGATACCTTGAAGGATTTTATTATACTCCCCGTGTCGATAAGGAACTTCTCGAGAAGTACTCAGAAGGGCTGATTTGCCTTTCTGGGCCTATTACAAGTCGACTTTCCCAATTTATTATTCAAGAACGGGAAAAAGAATTTGAAGAAGAGTTAAAATGGCAGTTAGACATTTATGGAGAGAGATTTTATTTTGAGCTGCAACGTCATCAGATGCATGAGGAGCAGATCAAATCGGAGGGGATTGAGAAGGAATCCTGGCTTTATCAGCAGTACCTTGACAGGGTTAAAAACCAAGAAAAAGTCAACAACCGGTTCATCACGCTTTCAAAAGAGAGAGGAATTTCTTGCGTTGCAACAAACGATACGCATTATATTTGTCGAGAAGATTGGAGAGCACATGAAATTTTAATGAATGTGCAGTCTGGTGAGCCTGTGGAAATTATTGAGAGGGATTCTTTTGGGAATCCAAGAGGGATTAGCCTTAATCCTAAGCGAAAAGTTATCCCAACACATGAGCTTTACTTTAAGTCTTCTAGAGAAATGATGGCTCTTTTTGCAGATATTCCTGAAGCGATTGAAAACACCGGAAAGGTAGCGGCATTATGCAACCTAGAGCTCGATTTTGAGACGAAGTACTATCCTGTTTTTGTCCCCCCTTACCTTGAAGGGACCGAGTATAGTGAAAAAACAAGGGTTGAAGAGGCTGCAAACTTTTTGCGCACACTGTGCAGAGAGGGGATTCCAAACCGGTATACGCCTGAACATTTAACTAAGGTTCAAGAGAAGTATCCCGATCAGAATCCGATGGAGGTTGTGACAAAGCGGTTGGAGGAAGAGCTTGAAATCATCATTTCAAAGGAGATGTGTGATTATCTTCTCATCGTATATGACTTCATAGCCTGGGCAAAAAACAAGGGGATTCCTGTTGGGCCAGGGAGGGGGTCAGGAGCAGGCTCGATCATCCTTTATTTGACTGGAATTACCGACATTGAGCCCTTAAGGTTCAACCTTTTCTTCGAACGGTTTATCAATCCTGAAAGGATGTCGTACCCTGATATTGATGTCGACATATGTATGGATCGTCGTGCAGAAGTTATTGAGTATACCCTCAAAAAACATGGGAAGGAAAAGGTTGCACAAATCATCACATTTGGAACGATGAAAGCAAAGATGGCCATTAAAGACGTGGGCCGAGTTCTTAGTGTTCCCCTTGCGAAGGTAAACGAAATTGCGAAACTGGTTCCTGAAGACCCCACGATGACACTTGAGAGGGCTCTTGAACTTGATCCTGAACTTAGGAGGACGGCAGAAAGTGATGAAGATGGAAAGCGGATTCTCGAATATGCTAGGCGCTTGGAGGGAGCAATCCGGAATACGGGTATTCATGCTGCAGGGCTTATCATTTGTGGAGATCCTCTGACCGATCATATTCCTGTCTGCAGTGCCAAAGATTCTGAACTTGTTTTGACACAATATTCAATGAAACCTGTCGAAGCTGTTGGGATGCTTAAAATTGACTTCTTAGGGCTTAAGACATTGACTTCGATCCAAAAAACTGTGGATGCTATTGCAGAGAATGGGGGAGAAAGAATCGATTGGATCAATCTTCCTCTTGAAGACCAAAATACGTTCAACCTCTTGAATCAGGGGAAAACACAAGGGGTCTTCCAATTAGAATCTACCGGTATGCAAGAACTGGCGAAACAGCTTCATATTGATAAATTTGAAGAGATTATCGCTGTGGGAGCTCTATATCGCCCAGGCCCTATGGAGATGATTCCCTCTTTTATCAATCGGAAGCATGGGCGTGAAAAGATTGAGGTTGATCATCCTTTGATGGAAGATGTCATTCAGGAGACCTATGGGATCATGGTTTACCAGGAGCAAGTGATGCAAATTGCTTCTCTCCTTGCCGACTATTCGCTTGGAGAGGGTGACGTTCTGCGGCGCGCAATGGGGAAAAAAGATCGGGATGAAATGGCAAAACAACGGGAAAAATTTCGCAGTGGAGCTATTCGTAAAGGAATCAATAAGAACAAGGCAATGGAAGTTTTCGATAAGATTGAGAAGTTCGCCTCATATGGCTTCAATAAATCCCATGCAGCAGCTTATGGTTATCTAAGTTATGTTACAGCATTTCTTAAAGCAAATTATTCAAAGGAATGGCTTGCGGCTTTGATGACCTGTGATAGCGATGACTTGACTAAAGTATCGAAGCACATCCGTGAATGCGAAGCCATGGGAATAAAAATCCTCCCTCCTGACGTCAACGAATCAGGAACAGAATTTGCTGCTGCCCCCTCTGGAATTCGCTTTGCGATGTCAGGAATTAAAGGGGTTGGAAGAGGTGTTGTCGGGGCGATTCTTGAAGAGCGAAAGAAAAAAGGACCCTACAAATCACTTTATGACTTTTTCAAACGAATTGACTTAACAAGAGTAGGAAAAAAAGTTGTTGAGAATCTTGTTGATGCAGGGAGTTTCGACTTTACGACATGGACGCGGCAAGAACTGCTTGAGAGTACCGAACCTATGTTTGAGCAGACGTCTCGAGAGCAAAAAGAGGCATCTAAAGGGGTTATGGACTTCTTTTCAATGATTGAAGACGAGAAGAAGAACCCGTTTCTTGCTCCTCCAATTGTAGAACGACAACAAGAAAAAAAAGAGATTCTTGCAAAAGAGAAAGAACTCCTAGGGTTTTACCTAACGGGACATCTGATGGATGAATATAGAGCGCTTGTTGATAAACTAGGGTGTCTTCCTTTTCACTCATTAGACTCTGTCAAAAATGGGGCGGTTGTCAAAGTGGCTTGCATCATTGAAAATGTGAAAGTAAAGATTTCTCAAAGAACACAGAAAAAATTTGCGATATTGGTTATTAGTGATGGGGTAGAGCGATTTGAGCTGCCTGTTTGGCCAGACATGTACTATAAACATAGTGCTCTTTTTATAGAGAACCAACTTCTATTTTCGATTCTTCAGATTGAAAATAAGGGAGACGTGATTAAGCTTCGGTGTCGCTCCTTAGAAGATTTAACAGCCATTACTGAAAAAGACGTGGGGCGATTTGATGCTCTTTATGAACAGGTCAAGCAGGCTATAGAATCTGATGCCCGTCGCACAAAAAAACAAAATGTGGAGAAAACGATGGATTCAAGTGACAACAAAAAACTCCATCTCACCCTGGATGCAGATAGTATTCGGTTATCAGAAATTGTAAAACTCAAAAATCTTTTTCATAAGTATCCTGGAAGTTTCCCTGTCCACATCACCTTTAATAGCGTCGATCAAAAAATTGGTGTTGTTGAAGTTGAGTCTAAGTGGGGTGTGGGCTGGGATTCAGAGATGGAGAACAGAATAAAATCATTTTCTTTCATTCAGGACTTTTCTTTTGAAGGGTGAATCGATATACTAATAAGCATGAAAAAAGTAGCCATCCTCTTTCTCATTTGTTTTGGAGTGCTTGGAGCGAATCCTCTTGACCCGGTCATTCGTAGTCAGATCAACGTTCATCAGCACTATTCAAAAATGATCGACCATTATCAAAATAAAGATTGGCAGAAACTTTCCTGGAAGTGCCAAGACCTTGTTGCTGATTTTCCAACGAGTCCTTTTGCTCGTGAAGCTCTCTACTATCTGGGAGTTGCACATTACAAGTTGGGGGAGCTAGAATATGCAAACATGGCTTTTTCCGATTATTTGAAGGAAGAATTGACGCCAAAGTTTTTTGATCAAGTTATTCGTTATAAATTCGAAATAGCTCGTGCGTTCGATGAGGGGGAAAGGATTCATCTGTTTGGTTGGCAGAAGATGCCTAAGTGGCTTCCTGCATATGATGAAGCACTTGAGATTTATGATGAAGTGATTACAACCCTTCCACGGGATGATTTGGCCGCTCAAGCACTCTATCGAAAAGGGGTGGTTCTGCTTCGAATGGAAGAGTATAAAAAGAGTATTGAAGCATTTCAGACGTTGATTCGTCGCTTCCCTAAGCATCCGCTTTCTCCTGATGGATATATCGGAATTAGTGAGGTTTACCTTACTGAGTGTGATCAGGAATTCCCTGACGCTAACAAACTCGATTTAGCGGAGATTAACCTTCGGAAATTCCGCTACCACTTTCCAAGTGAGCCTCGCATTGCTGAGGCTGAGAAGAAGCTATTAGGGATGAAGGAGCGCCTTGCCAATGATTTATTAGAGATTGCTGAGTTCTATGAAAGAACAAAAAAGAAAAAGGCTGCTGCAATTTATTATGCAACAATCCTTAAGAAATATCCAGAAACTAAAGCAGCAAATAAGTCTGAAAAACGGCTAAAAGTTCTTGATGTCCCCGATGTTTACTCGAATAAAAAGTCTCAGGAAGAGGCGATTATTGTGGATAGCTCTGCTGAGTAACGGCCTTCTTACATCGTGTGGTTACCACGTTGATGATGACGAAGTCCTTTCTGCTTTTCCCACCATTTCTGTTCCCTATTTTGATGGGGACCATAGTGGAGTGCTTACCGATATTGTTGTTAAATCTCTCAGTACTTCCGGTACATTTAACTATGCTAATCGAGGAGGCTCGATTACCCTCGAAGGTAGAATTGTCTCAGATAATTGGGAAAACATTGGTTATCAGTATGATCGTCATCCTATATCGGGGGAGCGGATCAACCGTCTTGTTCCCAATGAGGGACGTAGAGAAGTAACCATTGAGATTACCCTAGTCGATAGTCGTTCCCTCAAGACGCTTTACGGTCCATTTCGTATTTCAGCATGTAGCGATTACGATTTTATCGATTCGGACTCCCTCCAAGATGCCTCGTTCATTAATGCAACTGGTACCCGAGAATCGGCTCTCTTCTTCTCTCTTGGTCAGCTCGACTCGATCGATGGAGCCAAAGCGGCTTCACTAGATCCAATTTATCAACGTCTTGCCACAAAAATCACTGAAGGGCTTTCCAACATTCCCTACAATACTGAAGCATCTGTCAGCATAGAGTAACATTTCATGTTTCAAAAATCCAAATTTTTGAAACATGATCGGTAAAAGCACTATTGCTTCTCTCAAAAAAGGGTATTTTAGGTATGATAAGTTCATGGAAGAGCAAAAGTTTTTTAATGCAGTCCTGAATGAGCTATATGCGATGCTTGAGTGGATTCGCGAGAAACTTGATCAAACCAGTCTATCAGACATTGAGGTGAGACGAATTGAGATTGCACTAGAAGAAGGGCTTGTCAATGTGATTTCTTATGCGTATCAAGGGAAAAAAGGGATGATTATGCTTTCAATACATTCTGAAGAAGGGAAATATGTGGAAATCACAATCGAAGATTCGGGGCTTTACTTTAATCTATTGAAGCATAAGAGGAAAGTTGACCCTTTTGCTTCTATTGAAGAGCTGGAAGAAGGGGGATTGGGCATTTTGTTCATTCAAAAACTTATGGATAAAGTAGAGTATCAAAGATTCCAGGGAAAAAATCGCCTTACCATGAGAAAAAATCTACCTCAAAAATCTTCTTGAGGATTATGCTTGTGACTTAAATTAATCCGGAGGTTTTTCTTGAGAGTTTTGGCCACTTTGCTTTTATTGGTTTTCTTATTTGGATGCGGTAAAAATGCTACCTGCAAAAAGGGCAATCGCCCGCTTAAGATTTGTTTTAGCGAAGAGATTCGAGTTTTGGACCCCCGTCTTGGAGGAGAGGAGCCAACTACCCATGTTATTCGGATGCTTTTTGATGGTCTTATGAGACGAGGTGCAGATGGAAAGGTGGTGCCTGCTGTAGCTGAAAGATATGATGTTTTTGAGAATAGTACTGTTTATATCTTCCATTTGAGAGAAACACTATGGAGTGATGGACAGCCTGTGACTGCGTATGACTTTGAACATGCTTGGAAAAAGTCGCTTGATCCAAAGACTCTCAGTCATGGAGCTCAGAACTTTTACATGATCAAGAATGCTAAGGAGTCCGTAGATGGGATGGTTTCTCCGGACGAAATTGGGGTCTTGGCCCTTGACGATCTCACATTAAGGGTTGAGCTTACCTATCCCGTACCTTACTTTGTGGATGCTTTGCTCTGTACAATATTTTGTCCAATCCCAAAACATGTTGATAAAGCGGATGCAATGTGGGCCTTTCGCTCTGACGAATCCTTTGTTTCGAATGGTCCTTTTCGCTTGAAGAAGTGGCACCATGGGGATGACATTATACTCGAAAAGAATCTTTTATATTGGGATGAGAAGAATGTTCAAATTCCAGGAATTGAAGCTTGTTTTGTCGAAGAGGGAATGACGCAACTCTATCTTTTTGAAAAACATGAGATTGACTGGTATGGAAGTGTTATTAATAAGGCTCCCCACGAAGCTTATATGAGTATTAGAAATACACCTTGTTATGACACCAAGGAAAGTCCAACCATGTACTGGTATTTTGTGAATACCGAAAAATTTCCATTCAATCATGCAAAGGTTCGTAAGGCATTTTCCTATGCCCTCGATCGAGAAAGCATTGTGAATGCGGCATTTGAGGGGATGGGGCAACCAGCATTTGGGATTATTTCCCCCTGTTTTGAACTTGAGAACCCTCCTCAGTTTCAAAATCGAGACATTTCCTTGGCTCGAAAGCTTTTTGCTGAAGCTTTAGAAGATCTCGGCTTAACGACTGAAACGTTTCCTGTTGTAAATCTCAAATATGTTACTGGGGCGAAGAATTTAAGTCGAACTGTTCAGATCACGCAGCAAAATTGGCAAGAGGCTTTTGGGATCAAGGTAGAGCTTCAACAAGCCGATTGGCCCTGTCACTTTTCTGCTATTCAAAAAGGAGACTATCAGATTGGGGTGATGCGTTGGCTTTCTTATTTGTTTGATCCAATCTATATGCTTAAAACATTCCAGTATAAACATGATCTTGTCAACATGAGCAATTGGGAGAACAAGGACTATCAAGCACTTCTTGAAAAGTCTAATTTTCAAGCGAATCCAGAAGAAAGGAACGCGACGTTAGTTGAAGCTGAAAGAGCTCTTATGGATGAGATGCCTCTTATCCCTATTTGTTTTCTCAATATTCAGTTTACGAAGGCAGAGGATCTCGTTGGTGTTATTCTCCCGCTATCAGGTGAGATCGACTTTAAGTATGCTAGTTTCCAATAGAGGAAATTGCTTCTTCTGTGTCGATTACTTCTGATAAATAATACTTCAATAGTCTTAGTACAAACTTGGGAGTGTTATAAACACCTTTTGTTGAGAACACAATTTCGAGGTGCGGTCTCCCGTTTGTGATGAGAGAAATCATTACAATAGTAGTGGGGTTCTCATCAACAATTTTGGGAACGATCCAAATTGCAAATTGGTGATTGAAAAGTGTGACTTTATCCGGTGTTTCAATCACATGGAAATAGTGGGGGAGTTGCTCCTGGGTATTATCCTTTTCAAAAGAAACATGGGTTAATAGCCCCGTTTCTTCCAATAGCGACATGTCCACTTCAATAATACCTTCAGGAATCCAGCTCGAGAGACTCGAGATAAATTCATTGTAGGCTTGGTCTAGTTGTATGGGGTTCATCGATGTTATCCGTTAGTTCCTTCGTTACCACTCTCTTTTTCTCATAGTGATGGTTGGTTTTTTTTTAAAGAATTGTTTCATTTATTAATTTTATTTTACTTTAAAATCACTAATTTTAAATTATTTAGACGAGTATTTTTTTTGTTAATGTTTCTTGAAAATTCATGATTTGTTACAAAGGATGGAAAACAAGGAATTCAGATGCGGCTCATTATCCTCCTCTTCCTTACTTTAACGCTTGCTGCAGAACCGCTAAATGTAAAAGTTTCTGCAAAATCAGCGATCTTGATGAACGCCGAAACAGGTGCGATTCTTTACGAAAAGAAGGCGGATGAAAGGGCCTATCCTGCAAGTCTAACGAAGATTGCTACAGTTTTATACGCATTGAAAGAGAATAAAAAAAGTCTCGAAGAGATCATTTCCTGTCCGCAACATTGTTTACAGCGTATGAACAAAAGCGTTAAAATTGCGCATAGTTATAAAGATCCAGCCCATTTATTGGAACCGGATGGAACACATTTCTGGCTGAAGAAAGGAGAAGAAATGTCCTTTCTAGATCTTCTCCATGGAATCTTACTCTCATCGGGGAATGATGCTTCAAACACTGTGGCAAACTATATTGGAGGAACGATTCCAAAGTTTATGAAAGGGATGAACACCTTTCTCAAAGAGCTGGGATGTGAAGATACCCAACTCATGAATCCCCATGGGTTGCATCATCCAAATCATTGGTCAACAGCGCGAGATATCGCGATTATTACAAGACATGCCATTAAAGAGAATTTGATCAAGACAATTGTATCGACAAAGGAATATGAGCGGAGTCAAACAAATCTTCAAACAACAAAAAAAGTCACAAACCATGATCTACTGATCCTTCCGGGAAAGTTCTTTTACCCGCGCGCAATTGGAATGAAGACAGGATATCATTCCGATGCAGGCTATACTTATACAAGTGTAGCTAGGGATGGGAAGAGGACTTTAATTGCTGTTCTTCTAGGATGCGATGACCCTCATAAACGATTTCGGGATGCGATTAGGCTTTTTGAGGCAGCTTTTGATGAGGAAAAAGAAGAGCGTTTATTATTTCGAAAAGAAGAAAACACCTTTACTCGTGATTTAAAGGGAGCTAGGGAGGTTATGAAGGCAACCCTTACAGAAGACATATCAATCTCCTATTTCCCTTCAGAAGAGCCTGATATTACCATTGAATTAGACTGGGAACACATCAGTCCTCCCATCAAGCAAGGCAATTATGTTGGAGCAATTAAAATCTTTAATCAGCAAAGACGAGAGCTAGAAAGTTCTCCATTAGTTGCAACAATTAATGTTGAGCGCTCTCTTCTAGCTCTAATTGGTGCTTCCGCTCGAGGAGAGTGGACCTGTCCTCTAGAGTTCCAAAAGTTTCTGATTTTCTTTTTAGGAGTTGGAGTTGTGTTAACTCTATTCGGATTGAGCAGGATTCAAAGCAAAGAATAAAGCTGAAAATTTCTCTAAACCTAATTCTTGAGGGCGTGCTGTTTTTGGAAGGCCTAAAGACTCCAAAGCTATTCCCACTTGGTTTGATGGGAAAAAGGTTTTAAGGGAAGTTCGCAGCATTTTCCGTCTTTGTTGAAAAGCCGCTCGGATCAACTGAAAAAATGGCTCATATGGAGCTTTTACTGGAGGAGACTTCAGCTTTAGCTCTAAGATTGCAGAGTCCACGCTTGGAGAGGGGTAAAAACAGGAGCGTGCAACGGTGAATAAGAGTTTGGGGTTGGCGTGATATCTTGTAAAAAGGGAAAAAGAGCTGTAGTCTTTTGTCCCTTTTTCAGCAACGCATCTCTTTGCTACTTCCCTCTGAACTATTAAGTGGATTGATTCAATCAAATGTGTTTTTGGTAGAAGTTTTTGAAGGATAATTCCAGTAACATTATAGGGGATGTTAGCGACAACTTTAATCTTGCCTCTTCGCTCCAAAAGTTGCTCTATTCGGATGTTTCTGAAGTCATCAATTAATATCTCTAGCTTCCCGTTTTGCAAACGTTTTAAGTGCTTAGCAAGCTTCTCATCCTTTTCAATGGCAATCACACGAGCACCTGAATTTAGAAACGCTTCTGTAAGGGCTCCAGGTCCAGGACCGATCTCTAGAACAGTATCTTCATTTTTAAGCTGCGCAGCCGAAACCAAGTTACGCAGGATATTTCCGTCGATAAGAAAGTTCTGAGAAAGCCCTTTTTTTGGCTCGATTCCTATCTCTTGTAGAAATTGGCGAAGTTCTGAAGGTTTATATAATGACAAAGGGGTGATAATCCTCAGGAAGTTCAAATTTTGTATCATGCTTGTCGTATCCAAAGCGGACTTTCAAAGCCTTGATATAGGATGCTTTTTCCTTGTCTGACGTTTTGAAAAGAAGCTCATTTTTCAACTTGTCGTGCATCTCATCGAATGCTTTCGGAAGGTTTTTAACCATATCCTTCAAGTGAAAGATCCTGACCACACTACTATTATCGAAACGGCTAACCTGACTCACAGGTAGGCTATAGGTATCAGGGGTAAGGGATTTAATAATATCGAGATGCAGTTTTGAAATTTTGGGGGTTGTCCCTGAATAATCATCAGAAACACTAACAGAGATTCCTTCTTCATCAAGTTTTTCAACGACAGTTTCCAATGATCGGGCATGATCTTTTAGAAGAGTATAGGCCTTCTCTGCGATCGTTTCGCAGAGTTCCTTATCGTTGCCTCTAATTGAAAGGACCTGATATTTCCACTCGTCTTCTGGGGGGGAGTTTTCTAGATAGTCGTTATAAGCTGCTTTGATGACTTGAGGAGTAATGATCTGAAAGGCTTTAGCGTGGACCTTCATTCCAATCAGCTGTTGAGTAGTCAATTCATTCCGAATAATATCACGCGCTTCTTCATACTGAAGGTTGACCTTATCGAGATTAGACATGATATTAGGTCCAAAGCGATCTTCTAAGTCCTCTCGCACTTCGCCATCGCTAATCTTGATTTCCTTTTGTTCAGCATCCAGGAGAACCAACTCGTCTGCAACCATATCGTCAAGGGTGGCTTGCCAACGGGACATATAAAACTGGTATTTTTCTGTGGCAGAAGAGGTATAATCGGGATAATAGTCATAGAGAAAAAGATCCATTCGTTTTACAACATCGTAAAGAGAGATAACCTTTCCATTGATTTTTGCTAGGGGGCGATTGTTAATCATTAGACGTGGTTCTCTAGAAGCAGTACTTGTTTGATCGATAAATGAGGGAGCATCGATTGCTACTTCTGCACAGAGAGGAAGGAAAAAAGCTGTAAAGAAAAAAATTAAACCGCATGCTATTTGCATCTTGATCCTTGGATTATTTCTGCATTCTACTCAAAACCACACAAAAAAAGCCATCCATCTCTCCATCTTTTGGGAAACTTTGGAATAACGGCCCCTCGAGCTTGAGGTGATATTTTTTCATAAAGTGCTCAACTTGCCTCTCATTTTCCTCTGGAAGAACGCTGCATGTTGCATAAACGATTTTTCCATTTGGGCGCAAAAATTTCAAGGAATCATAAAAGATTTTCTGCTGCTCATCAACAAGACGAAGAATTGTTTCGGATTTTAATTTCCATTTCATGTCGGGATTTCTCCGGAGCGTTCCTGTACCAGAGCAGGGGACATCGAGAAGGATCCAATCCATTCTTTCCATCATGCCTTTTTTCTTCAACCTTTGCTTATCTAAAATTTGTGCATTTTGGACTCCTGCCCGTTTTAGCCGTTTTTTTGCCTCTATGAGAATGCGAGGACGAATGTCATACAAATAGATCTGACCTTTGTTACCCATCTTTGGAGAAAAAGCTAATGTTTTTCCTCCTGAGCCTGCACAATAATCGAGAACATGGTCATTTGGAGACACATCCACGTGAGAGGCCACTAGCTGACTCCCTTCATCTTGGATTTCAAAGAATCCTGCTTTAAACTCAGGGAGGGCAAAGAAATTGATTTTCTTATGAAAGATGATTCCCACTTCAGAATGTTTACACAGCGAGACGTCATATTCAACTTCCCATTTGTGAAATAAGTCTTCTCGGGGGCCTTTAAGCAAATTGACCCTTACCGCTGTTGGCGCTTGCTTATTGGAGTTTAAACAAAATGCGCGCGCTTTTGTGGCCCCGTAAGCTTCAACAAGATGGTCATAGAAAAATTTTGGGAAACTCACCTGAACATGGGGGGAAAGTGTTTCGGTATTCTTTAGAGGGAATTGCAAAAAAACTTTTAGGCGATCCTCCCAGGAGATAGGTTTAGAGCACTGAGCATCGATAAGCCCTCTCCAACGGATCATTCCATAGAGCTTTTCACAAATCTCCTGGCGATCCTTTGAACCGATGCTCTTGTTTTCCCGAAAATAATCGCGCAATAAGGCATCTAGAGGGAAAGTAGGATTCCTCTCATCTTCTAAAATTTTTAACAGGTGGTGTTTTCGAAATGGCTTCATCTCCAGAAGCATAACATAATTCCTTCTTTTAAAGCGGGAGAAAAGTCTAGACCATTTTTCAGAAAATTAAGATATAAATATTCTCTCTGTTTTTATTATAATTCTAATTATTAAATAATTTAGTCCACCTATATGCAACATACCAGGCGTCATTCCATCGAGGTTTTGGTGAGTCCTTTTGAAACGCCCTTTCAACTCCAGATTATAACAAATAGATGAAAAATAAACTTGCTCTGAAGATGGTAAAAAAGTCCTGTGATAATGATAAGAAAACCAAGGAGGAAAGGTCGCAAAAGACTACCATCACCTAAACAAAGACAAGAGCAGCCGAAAACCCAACTTTTGAGTTTGTTTGAGTGCACATGTCAATTTCTGCTGAAAAAAGCAGGATTCGAAAAAATATTTTTTTAAAAGGTGCTCCAATACAGTTATGTTAAGCTAGCTGTATAAGTTCTATCTGGTAGTCGTTGCTTTTTGTAGCACGAACCCGCAAAGGCACCCGATTGTACTTATTATCAAAAGACCCAAAGCTCCTCTATTTATTCCCAAGAGTAAATTAGGGGAAACTCGAATAAGAGAGACAATTAGAGCCAGTCCTAGAGTGCCTCCAATCTCTTGAAATGTAACAAAAGTGCCAGATGCAACTCCTGCTTTTTGTGCGGAGACAACAGAAATAGCAGCAATTGTTGTGGGGCTACAGATCAAGCCATAGCCTAACCCGAAAGCGAGAATTGTAGATAAGATGAATGAGACAGTAGAAGATGCCGTAAAGAAAATTTGAAAAATGGAAGAGATTATTAACAGTAGGAACCCTAATGATATAAAACCCCACGCGTTTTTGGGACTGTAGAGTTTTCCAATAAACGGCGAGAAAAGAGCAACAGGAATCGTAATGCCGAGCATTAATAATCCTGTATCTAGAGGTGAGAAATTACATACCTTTTGTAAGTAGATAGGGAGAACAAAAAACATAGACCAAAGATAAAAAATTAGGCAAGCACTTGCAATCGATGCGCAAAGAAAGATGCGATTCCGAACCAACGATTCCTGGAAAATAGGGGAGGGGTGCGCTTTCCCATTTCTCCTAAGTAAGTAGACGTTGATGAATAACAGGAGTATAAGAAAAAATATAATCATCCAAGGTAAACGGGAAAACTCTGTGGTGATCAGGACGAATGAGGCAAGCGCTAAAGCTATATAGAGCATCCCTTTATAATCAACATGCGGGGGGTCATCCCTATTTTTACTTTCTCTAGAAAAGAAATAGACGAGAATAAAACTGACTAACACAATTGGGACGTTAGTCCAAAACACCCACTGCCAACCGAGTTTTTCAAGAATGATACCACCGCCCAAGGGACCTATTGCCATCGCAGAGGCTACCGCTGTTGCCCAAACGGCGATAGCATGTTTGCGCTGCGGTTCAGGAAACTCAGACACTAGCATTGCCTGAGACACAGGGAGCAAGATGGCATTACCAAGTCCTGCCAAGCTCATGCTTAGAATAAGGCCTGGGCTTCCTGAGCAAAATCCAGCCAGCAGTATACCGGTTCCAGATGAGCAAAGACCTGCCAAAAAGATTTTTTTTCTGCCAAAAATATCAGCAACTCGCCCACTTGTTACAAGAAAGGCGCAATTAATCATTCCAAAAGCAATCATCATCCATTGCAGGGCATGCATGGTTATTTGAAGGGACTCTTGAATAGAGGGAATAGCGGTATTAACCATTGTGAAGACAAGACCCATCACAATACATCCAGAGCAGATTCCAACAATACTAATTTTTTGTTTTAAGGAGAGGGCCTGTATTACCGAGCTTCTCATATTAAATACCATCTTATACCGAGGAGATTGTATCTCGTTAAACTAAATTGACGCTACAAACATTTACATTATCTAGAACATACCCTAGCAACCAATGATAAGGGCAAAGTGTAGGCGTTGGTATGGGCCCCCCGGGCTGAAAGGTTGTGGAGAAGATTCATCAGGATTATCTAAGAAGCAAGAACCAGCAGAAAGCAGCGATGCATGTTTGCTCCCAAACTGTTAAGCAGTCTGGGAATCTCTCTTCTTTAGGTAAGAGAGGATGTTAATGGCAAGATCAAACACATAAAAATATTTAGCTATCTGATTATTAATTATTTGATGATTTAACCAACTATATGCGGTCTAAGAAGATATGAGCTTGAGATGGTGCGTGTCTGCCGGAGTCCCCGATTCTGGAACAAAATGAAGGAGTGTGTCATCATACCGGATATGACAAAGACAATGATTTACGTCGCCCGCGGTCTACTAAGCCTTATTTTTCTTTTTGCGGGAGCGGACAAGCTCATGAATTGGCAAGGAACTGTTGACGCCCTTGCAACGACATTTTCGAACTGGTACATACATCTTGAGGGAGGAATTATCAGTAGAGAAACACATAGGTTTCTCGTAGAAAGTACACCGACCTTTCTGGGGATTGCAACCTTTTTAGAAATTGTTGGGGGGCTTCTTCTTTTTTTCGGGTTTAGAGTGAGGTGGGGGGCTCTGTTTCTCCTTCTCTTTCTTATTCCAACAACGATTATTTCTCATGCATTCTGGTTTGAAATTGGCGCCGACCTACATAGAGAACTCGGGGTATTTTTGAAGAATTTAGCATTAATTGGAGCACTTCTATATCTTCTTATTGGGACTCAGCCCTATCGGATGAGTAAATGATTACGGCGGTTTTATTTCTTATCAGTTGGGCCCTTTTTGCTTGGGGGCAGCCTCATATCAGCCCTATCCTTTCTGTCCTTGCAAGTAGTTTTGGTTTAGCTCTCATGTGGCTTGCGCTAATGCGCATTCGATCTAAGAAAATCCGTTATGCTATCACTGCACTCTGGTTTTTTTTCGTGCAACTTGTGCAGCTCTCTTGGTTTGCTTCTCCGACGTATCAAGGAGCCTATATCTATTTTGTCTATGGAGGGCTCGCTCTGTGGCTTGGCGCCGAGTTTGGGATATTGTCACTTTTCCTTCCGAACAAGGGGCCAATTTCCTTTCAACGCATTTTAGGGATATCAGCTCTCTGGACTCTATTAGAATGGAGCCGTCTCTTTGTCTTGTGTGGGTTTGCCTGGAATCCCATAGGGTTATCCTTAACAGGATTTAACATTTCATCTCAATTGGCGTCAGTTGTTGGGGTATTTGGACTCTCATTTTTAGTGATAGCGATCAATTTGCTTGGGGTAAACTTGTATTATAGAAGAAATAAACGTGCTCTTTTTGCCTATGGAGGAATTCTTTTTTCCCCCTATTTATTCGGAGCATTTCATCTGGAATTTCATGAGAAAAGGGAGAGAAAGGATCCTTACCATGTCGCACTTGTTCAGACAGCCTTGCTCCCCGATGAAAAAGATTATTATTATGGAAAAGAAGACCGCTTTGTTCATCCCTATCTTCAATGGTACTCGATCGTTACCTATTTAAAGAATCACAGTGATAAGAACTTGGATCTCATTGTGCTCCCAGAGTGTGCCCTTCCTTTTGGATCGCACGCAAAAGTATATTCTTACACCGACATGGCCCCTTTTATGGAAGGGGAGCTTGGAAATTTATCGTCTCTTCTTGTTGAGCCTTTTGCTGAAGAGAAGGAGGGAGATTGGTATGTAAGCAATTCCTTTTGGGCACAAGCTATCGCGGACTACCACGGGGCAGAGCTTGTGATGGGGTTGGACTTCAAAGAGGCAAAAGACCACTATAATGCAGCCTTCCACTTTTCACCCCATGGAGAGCGAAAAGTGACCCGTTATGACAAAAGAGTTCTTCTTCCTTTAGCAGAATACCTCCCATTCACTTTTCTGGAACCCTTGGTGGCTCGCTACGGTATTACAAACTTTTTCACCCATGGAAAAGAGGCGAAGGTGATTGGTGAAAAACATCCTATGAGTTTATCAGTTTGTTACGAAGAGTGTTTCCCCCATATCATGCGAGAGGGAAGAATTAAGGGGGCAAAGCTCTTTGTTAATGTGACCAATGATGGGTGGTACCCTTACTCCAGTCTTCCCGAAGAGCACTACATCCATGGGCGCATTCGAGCAATAGAAAATGGAGTACCTCTTCTTCGAGCATGCAATACAGGGATTACGGCTGGTGTGGATAGTTTAGGAAGGACTGTCGCACGATTCGAGAATGGAGAAGGAAAGTTCGAGTTAGAAAAAGGCGCTCTATTTGTTCCACTCGACCTCTATTCCTACCCAACCCTTTATACTTTCTGGGGTGATACCTTTATTGTGCTGATCTCATTGATTTCTCTGGGGTTTTTAAGGAATCCCCTTGCTGAAAAACGGGAATCTGATTTAAGCTGAGGGGGATTATTTTTGCTTATTTTCAAATGTTTAAACTGGACCCTTCATGGCATCTTCCGACAAATATTCCACTTCAAGAAAACATCAACGCACCTTAAAAAGTTCAGTTTCCCTGTCTGGAACAGGCCTTTTTACCGGAGTGAGCTCCGAAGTCAAGCTTCGCCCTGCTACTGAAGGGACAGGGGTTGTATTTCAACGAATGGATCTTCCTGATAAACCAACCCTTCCAGCATTTGTTGATTACGTGTGTGAAACACCCCGTTGTACCATATTGGGATCGGGGGGGGTTCAAGTTCAAACTGTGGAGCATATTCTTTCTGCAATTAAGGCCTATGAAATTGACAATGTTATTGTTGAAATCGATGGACCAGAGATTCCCAGTTGTGATGGAAGTGCGGTGCCCTTCGTTGAACTGATTGAAAAAGCGGGGGTTAGTTCTCAGAGCAAAACAAAAAAAATCCATCACTTAGAAGTTCCTGTTTTCTGGTCAAAGGGAGATGTCCACCTTGTCGCCCTGCCTTCTGAGGAATTCCGGATTAGCTATACACTGAACTATCCAACCTGTGAGCTTTTGAAATCGCAGTTCTTCACCGTCCACATCAATGAAGACATTTACAAAGAAGAGATTGCTCCCGCGCGAACCTTCTCCCTTTATGAAGAGGTTATCCCCTTGATTGAAAAAGGGAATATCAAAGGAGGACGTCTTGATAATGCCGTGATTATTAAAGGAGATTCAATTTTGAATCCAGAAGGAGTTCGATATAAAGACGAAATGGTGCGCCATAAGATCCTAGATCTTATTGGAGATCTTTCCCTTGTTGGCCAATCTTTTATTGCCCATATCATTGCGATTCGATCGGGTCATTTTTCTAACACGTCATTTGCAAAAGAGCTTGTGAGTAATTTCACTATGGAGAACAGGTATTGATGACTGCCGAAGCCTCTACTTCAAAAACGATCCTTAATATCAAAGAAATTTGTGACATTCTTCCGCATAGATATCCTTTTCTATTTGTAGATCGAGTCATTGAGCTTAATTTAGAGACTAATGATATCGTAGCAATAAAGTGTGTGTCGATGAATGAGGAGTTTTTTCAAGGGCACTTCCCCCAGGCCCCCATTATGCCAGGAGTCTTGATCTTAGAGGCCTTGGCTCAGACTGGAGGAATTCTTATTCATAAAAAGGGATTTCAAGAGAAGACAGCCGTTTTGTTGAGTGTGACCAAAGCGAAGTTTCGCCGTCCTGCTCTGCCTGGTGATGTGATTACCATGCATGTTCATGGTCAGCACCTAGGCCCTAAGGGAGGGAAAGTTCAAGCAAAAGCAAAAGTTTCCGGAAAGTTAGCTGTAGAGGCGGAAATCAAGTTTGCACTCACCAGTTTTGAACAGATTTAGGAAACGTATTAATGTCTAATATCCATTCTACAGCGATTGTCGAAAAGGGAGCTCAGCTCGGAGAAAATGTGACTTTAGAACCTTATGCGATTGTTAAAAAGAATGTGGTTCTAGGTGAAAACGTAACAATTAAATCCCATGCTTACATCGATGGACACACAACGATTGGAGAGGGCACCACTATTTATCCCTCTGCAAGTATCGGGACCAAAACCCAGGCTAAGAAATTTCATGGGGAAGTGACATATGTTAAAATTGGAAAGCACTGCGAAATTCGTGAGTTTGTGACCATCAATTCATCCTGTGATGCAGGCTCAACAGTTGAGGTTGGAGATCACTGTTTGATTATGGCTTACTGTCATATTGCCCACCACTGCAAGGTAGGGAATTATGTTATTATGGCAAATGGAGCGATGCTTGCTGGTCACGTAGAGATTCAAGACTATGCCAATATTGGGGGGATGACCCCAATCCATCAGTTTGTTCGAGTGGGAGCTTATGCTATGGTAGGGGGGCTCAGCCGGATTACTAACGATATTCCTCCTTATACACTAGGCGCTGGAATTCCTTATCGTGTTGCAGGTCTTAACCTGATTGGTTTGAAAAGGCATGATTTTAGCCTTGAGCTTCGAAAAAATCTCACCAAAGCTTATAAACTCACCTATCGTTCTGGAGTCCGACTGAGAGAAGCTCTTAACCGTGTTGAAAATGAAGTGGATAAAAGTTCTGTGATTAACCATTGGCTTGACTTTTGCAAAAGTTCGAAGAGGGGGCTCATCGGTCTGCAGCCGATAGGACCTGGAAATGAAATTCCCGATATCAAAGACCTTCTAGAAGAATGAAAATTGTTTACTTTGGAACTCCTCCTATTGCTGCAGAAGTTTTAGCCTTTCTAGGCGGAAATGGGGTTGAAGTTCTTGCCATCGTCACTAAAGGTGATAAACCCCGTGGCCGGAGTGGTAAGCCAGCTTTTTCAGCTGTAAAAGAGCTTGGTTTAGAAAAGTTCCCTAATATACCCCTATATCAACCTGATAAGGCTTCAACACCAGCTTTTGAAGAAGAATTGCGTCGTTTTGGCGCTGATCTCTTTGTTGTTTTTGCTTACGGAGAGATTATTAAGCAAAACATTTTGGATCTTCCTCGCTATGGTTGCATAAATCTTCACCCGTCTCTTTTGCCTAAATACCGGGGGCCGGCACCTATCCGTTTTGCATTATTAGATGGAGCCAAAGAAACGGGGGTTTCCGTCATTGAAATGGCATTAAAAATGGATGCAGGAGACCTCCTTGCTCAAGAGAAAGTCGCCATTCCACTGGACATGGATTGTGAGCGGCTTGAAAGAGTGTTGATTCCACTGGGAGCAAAAATTCTGCTCAGAGTAATTAAAAATTATTCTTACCATAATGAGCATAAAACCCCGCAGGATCCAGCTCTTGCGACCTATGTTCAAAAGATTGATGCAACAACGGCAGAGATTGACTGGAATCAAAATGCCGAGACGATTCACAACCAAATACGAGCCTTTAGCCCTAAGCCTGGAGCCTGGTGTACCGCAACAGTCAACGGTAAGTCGAAGAGGCTAAAGGTGTTTCGCGCTATTACAACGACTGCAGACCCTCAATATCGAAAAGATCAGTGGGTGGTCTCCTGCGGCACGGGAAACTTATCCCTTCTGGATCTCCAGCTTGAGGGAAAAAAGCGTCTTTCGACCTCAGAGTTTATTAGAGGTTTCAAGATCGCTCCGATCTTAAATTAAAGTATTCATTTATCTTTACAGCATTTTAATATTCTTCTATACTCTTTCCTCAATCGAAACGGTAGAACGAAGGTATTAAATTATGGCAATTGCAAGTCCGGTCTCAAAGCCCCGCGCGGCATTTGATTTTATGAGTGATTGGGGAAACACCCTTCTTGTTGGAGGCTGTGCGACCTATTTGGTTGGACGCGTCCTTCTTCCACTCCTTGGAAAGTCTGCTGAAAACTATCCCTACCTATCGAAAATGAATGCTAAATTCATCACATTTTGGACTTTTGACGATTTTGCAACCGTTTCTAGCTCTGTTTTTGTTGGGTTTAGTGATATTATGACGCTCCGTGATAATAGAAGTAATCAAGAGATTCAAGAAGGAGAAAGAGACCGGAGCGACGCTGACATAGTAAATGATATCAGAGCAGGTGACCCGAAATGGGTCCATCGTCCAAATGTCGAGATGATTACAGGAAACTACCATGATCGCTGTGTCTGGGTTGCTCGTCGATCACTTGCCACGTTCCTAAAAATATTTTCTGCTTATGTGCTTGTACATGAGGGGCTGAAGTCAGTCGGTGCTCTCAAGACAGGGCCAAGCCTTATGATAAAAGCTTGTGGTGCGACTGCTGGCCTTGCTGGTTTGGTGATCGAGCTTTATGACATTCAATCGCGTAAAAATGACTATAATGATCATAGCCTATATGGTCAATTGGTCAAGAGTCCAAAGCCTGGAGATGTTATTGCTATTGATCGAGCTGGTTTTGACGAGGCCTATACAAAAGATCTGACCTATTCCCAAGTGGTTAAGGTAATTGTTATGGGTGTGAAGGTGATGGCACTTCTCTCTACTCTGTCCAAAGTTGAGTTTGGCGGACTTGCTGGTCGCGTCATGAAGAACTCATACTTAGGTAAGGTGTTGGAAAATTCTAATGACATCTTTAATGGGCTATTTATTGGGTTGACAGCAACTCTATTTATTCAGAAAGTTCATGTGGGTGCTAACAAAGATAAGTGGACTGAGGATAACGGGACCTGGCTTCCAAAATATGTTCTCAAGAAATTTTCTAATTCTCGTGAGTTTGTCCGGCTAACTGAAGCAATAGCGGCGGCTCTCACTGACTTTGGATATGACATTTTAGAAAAGACTGATCTCGGGGCTTTGGGGAAATTTGCAAAATCATTTGATAGTTTCCTTGATGTGCCTAAAGTATTTGAAAAAACCGGGGGTTTGATCGACAAGGGAACGGAAATTGTTAATGACATTGTTGTTAATGGTAGAGTCAGCGCGCGCGGTATTCAGGAGGCAACTCTGGCTGTTATCAAGTTTCTGGGAAATACTTTTGCGGCCCTTAAGTTTATTGGGGCCTTTGGAGGTGTTGCTTATCTATCAGATCGAGTCAAAGGATTCGGTTATATAAAGAATGGACTTAGCTCGGTTGGAGCAATCATGACAATTCCCGAGGGAATCTTCTTTCCAAAGAAAGATTGGGGAGCAAAAGACGACAAGGAGAGATATATAGCATCTGCTATCATTGCAATGAGTTTAGGATCTCTTTTTCTCAATGGAATGGGGGGGTTGGCCTCTGCATTTGGAGATAAAATTATCGCTCCTGGTGTGAACAAGAATTTTAAACCATGGGTTTATAATTTTGTAAAGATTAACAATTCTGCTTTGGCAACGATTAATGATTTTATTAAAGCCCCTGCGGCATAAGACTCATTAAAAAACCCTTCCGATTTGGAAGGGTTTTTTTAGCCCAAAGGTTAAAATAATAAATATATATGGCTTTCTATGAACATGTAGTGAGGTAAGAAAGTCTAGTATTTATTAGGTGTCAACGTTTGAGGAGGATCTACCCAGATATTGTGAAAAAAATGAAATACAAATACTTGAAAGTAAGTTTGATTTCTCATTCAGCACTCCTTGAATGGGTAATAATTAGTTTTGTAATTTATGTTAGGGGAGTTTCATATCCCCGTTTCTTTCTTAAAATACTTCATTTCATAAACGTTTTCTTTGGTCTCATTTTCATGGGATATGACAAGGGCCTAAAGGCAAGAGAATTGTCACCATCTTCTCCAAATGGATGGATGTGCTGATGAGGGTGCAGCTTCAGAGCCGGGAATGGTTTTTTTTAATATCTCTAGTTGTCATGTTCTCAGTATTAGTCATCATTGTATATTTAACTAAAGATTGCATAGACCCTTCAATACAGAGTTTCTTTAATGGTGAGAAAATTCAAGAAGTCGGAAATTTTGATTGTACAAAATAGCTCCTTTTGATAACCTCTTCGCTTTAGCCATAAATAGCGTGGTATCATTTTAGATGACTCCGCTGTTGCTCAATAGTGTAAATAATATCGAATCGAAGTTCGAGAAGAGGAAATGAATATGTCACTAAAGCTGATGGGCAAAAAGAGGGGAATGACCCGTATATATGACGAAAAGGGCAACCTCGTAGTCTGTACGCTTATTGTCGCCGAGCCCAATGTAATCGTCCAAGTGAAGAATCAAGAAAAGGATGGATATTCTGCAGTTCAACTTGGAGCTGTAAAAGTTCCTGAGTCCAAGAAGAAGAATGTTTCAAAACCTCTTGTTGGTCACTTTGCACGAGCTAAAGTGGAGCCTAGACGTCATCTACTAGAGTCCCGAATTGATAATGCTGAAGAGTATAAATTAGGTCAGGAAGTTGGAATTGATTACTTTGCTGACACTGAATTTGTGGATGTATGTGGCACCTCCAAGGGGAAAGGCTTTCAGGGAGTTATCAAGCGTCATGGGTTTGCAGGAGGACCGGCATCTCACGGGTCAGGCTTTCACCGTAGCGCCGGATCGACAGGGATGAGAAGTACACCCGGCCGTAGTTTGCCAGGAGTTAAGAAAGCCGGGCAAATGGGATCACAGAAGGTTACTGCCGAAAACCTCAAAGTGGTTCGCGTTGATGCTAAAAGCCAAATTATTTTAGTCAAAGGGGCTGTTCCAGGAGCAAAGAACAGCCTTCTTTATATCCGGAAATCGGTAAAGAAAACACCTGAAAAAAAATAGGAACAGACTGTGCCGAAACTGAAAAAATATGATTTGCAAGGAAAAGAAGTGGAAGAAGTCTCTATTGAAGAAGAGCTGCTTCAGCTTTCTGTTAATCCGCAACTGATCAAAGATTATGTCGTTGCTGTGCGGAAGAATGCGCGCCAGTGGAGCGCCAACACGAAGGGGCGGTCTGAAATTGCGCTTTCTAATTCCAAACCTCATCCTCAAAAGGGAACAGGAAAAGCCCGTCAGGGCTGTATAAAGGTTTCGCATTACCGTAAAGGAGCAGTCGTTTTTGGCCCAAAGCCAAAATTTGATCAACATGTTCGGATCAACCGAAAAGAGCGACGAGCAGCAATTCACTATCTTCTTGCTCAAAAGGTGACTGATGGGAAGATGCGGTTTCTTAAGTTAAGTGGTTTAAAAGAGCCAAAAACCAAATCGGTTTGTAAATTTTTAGATATGGCGGGCCTTAATAACAAGAAAGTTCTTTTCCTTTGTGATGAAGGAGACAAGACGCAGAAAGATCGCACCAATTTTTACCTGAGTATGCGAAACATTCCAGGAGCAACTTTCATGCCAATTTCAAGTATTAGTGGGTACGATTTAATGAGAACTCAAGAAGTGGTTGTCATTGATTCAGCCCAAGAACAGCTTTTAAGCGCAATGGGGGGTAAGTAGATGAAAGAGAGAAACCCTTACCATGTCATCAAGTCCCGACACGTTACTGAGAAAACAACTGTTCTTGAAGAACTGCAGCGCTCTGTTAGCAATAAATATACGAGCAAGTGCACAGCCCCCAAGGTTGTCTTTATTGTTGATAGAAATGCGAATAAAAATGAGATTTCTCGAGCAATTGAAGAAATTTACAAGGAAAAAAAGATAAAAGTGAAAAGCGTGAATACTATCAATATGAAACCAAAGAAACGCCGTGTTCGGGGGTTCAAAGGTTTTCGCGCTGCGGTGAAAAAAGCAATCGTCACGCTTGAGAGTGGTGATACAATTGATGATGCAGTTTAGGAGAAACAATGGTTAAGAAATTTCGACCGACAACACCCGGACAGAGAAAGTTAGTTCTCCCTAGCTTTGGTCAGTTAACTAGAGTCAAAGGAAAACGAGCGACCATTAAGCCGACGAAGTCTCTTATGGTTCCAAAAAGGCGTATCAGCGGAAGAAATCACCATGGTCATATTACGTGTCGTCATAGGGGTGGAGGTCATAAGCGGTTTTATCGGCTTATAGACTTTAAAAGAGATAAAGATGGAATTGAGGCGAAGGTTGCTTCAGTAGAGTATGATCCGAATCGTTCTGCTCATATCGCACTGCTTAATTACCGTGATGGAGAAAAACGTTATATTATCGCTCCTGAAGGGATTAAACAGGGGGAAATCCTTTTATCTGGAGATAAGGCCCCGTTCAAACCTGGATGTTCCATGGAACTTAAGGGTATGCCTCTTGGTTCTACAGTGCATAATGTTGAGTTGTATCCTGGACGGGGGGCAAAGCTCGTTCGCTCAGCGGGACTGTCAGCGCAGCTAATGGCACGTAGCGGAGGATATGCAACGATCAAAATGCCGTCAGGCGAGGTTCGAATGGTTAGAGAAACCTGTCGTGCGACCTTTGGTGTTGTTTCCAATGCGGAGAATGCTCTTCGCGTTGAAGGGAAAGCTGGTAGATCGCGCTGGAAAGGGATTCGTCCAACAGTTAGAGGGACCGCAATGAACCCTGTTGACCACCCACATGGTGGTGGAGAAGGGCGACACAATGGATATACTCCACAAACTCCATGGGGAATGCAGACTAAGGGGTTCCGCACCCGCTCGAAGAAGAAATCGAAGAAGCTGATCGTGAAAGACCGAAGGAAGAAATAATGGGTAGAAGCTTAAGAAAAGGTCCCTTTGCGGATCATCATTTAGTAAAGAAGGTCCTGAAACAGAATGATAAAGGGTCGAAAAACCCGATTAAAACATGGTCTAGACGATCGATGATTATTCCAGAGATGATTGGACATACGATCGAGGTTCACAATGGTAAAAAATTTATCTCAGTTTTTGTGTCTGAGAATATGGTCGGTCACCGATTGGGAGAGTTTTCTCCTACTCGGCTTTTTAAGGGCCACCCAGTTAAGAAGTAAAGGATATGACAATGCGAGAAGCGATAGCCAAAACGAAATACGTCCGAATCAGCCCAAGAAAGGCACGCCTTGCAGCTGACTTGATCCGCGGAAAGGCTTGTGAGGAAGCTCTCCTGCAACTCCTTTATTCGAATTTAAAAGGAGGACGCCTCTTAAAAAAGACTCTTGATAGTGCTATTGCAAATGCAGAAACACTTTATAGCGTTCAACGGCGTGACCTTAAAGTAAAAGAAGTGCGCATTGATGTTGGCCCTGTAATGAAGCGGGCAAAATCGAAGAGTCGAGGTGGGCGTGTGCCTATCTTGAAACGGATGAGCCATTTTACGGTCATCGTTGGAACGGAAAATTAACGAGGAAACATGGGACAAAAAACATCGCCAACAGGATTTAGACTTGCTCTTAAGAAAAACTGGAAGTCTGTATGGTATGCCAACAAGCAAGAATTCGGAATCCACCTATTTGAAGATCGGAAGATTCGTGATTTCCTTTTGAAGAAGCCTTGTTGTGTTGGGACGGCTGAGATTATCATCAAGCGAATGAGTGAAAAGATTGAAGTTACCCTCCATACGGCAAGACCTGGTCTTGTCATTGGGAAGAAAGGGGTTGAAATTGAAACAATCAAGCGAGACCTAAAGAAGTTGACTGGAAAGGACATCTGGATTGAAGTTGCGGAAATTAAACGTCCTGACCTAGATGCTAAGCTAGTAGCTGAGGGAATTGCAAAACAATTAGAAAGGCGTGTTGCCTTTAGACGGGTATTAAAGAAAGCGATTCAAGCTTCAATGGATGCTGGAGCAGCTGGAATTAAAGTTCAGGTTTCTGGACGAATTGGTGGGGCAGAAATTGCCAGAACTGAGTGGTATAAAGAAGGGCGAATTCCTCTTCATACAATGAGAGCTAATATTCAGTATGCAACAGCGCGAGCTGAAACGACATATGGCTCAACAGGAGTTAAAGTTTGGATCAATAAAGGCAAAGAGCACGCATAAGGAATTAGGAGAATATCGTAATGGCATTGATACCGGGACGCCCGAAATTTCGAAAACAACAGAAAGGCTCGATGAGCGGCACAGCTAAGGGAGGGCGGTTTGTTGAGTTCGGAGATTTTGGAATGCAAATTCTTGATCGTGGACGAATTACTAATCAGCAGATTGAAGCTTGTCGGGTTGCGATTACTCGTTATTTCAGTCGAAAAGGAAAGGTATGGATTCGAATTTTCCCTGATAAGCCGGTTACTAAGAAGCCTGCTGAAACCCGTATGGGTAAAGGAAAGGGAGGAACGGATCATTGGGTTGCTGTTGTTCGACCAGGAAGAATTTTATTTGAAGTTGCTAACGTCTCAAAGGATGAGGCAAAGAAAGCCCTTCTTAAAGCAGCAGCGAAGCTTCCGTATCGAACGCGCTTTGTAGAACGGGTGGAAAGAGTATAAGGAGACGAAAGTGTTAAAGGTAAAGGAAATTATTAATCAATCAGTTGAAGAGCTTGAAGTCCAGTATGAGGATATTTGTAGAGACATCTTCGAGCTGACTAATGAACTTCGCGTATCGAGAAAACTAGAACGGCCCCATGAACTGAAAGATAAGAAAAAAGCTCGGTCGCGAATCCTAACTGTTTTGCGTCAAAAGAAAAACCAAGGATCAGCGTAAAGAGATTATGGAAGCTCAAGGAAGAAAAAAAACACGAGAAGGGATTGTTGTCTCAGCTAAAATGAATAAGACCGTGACGGTTAATGTAGAGAGAACAATTGCTCATCCACGTTACAAAAAAGTAGTAAAGAGAAGCAGAAAATACTATGCGCACAATGAAAAAAGTGGCCTTAAGGCTGGTCAAAGGGTGAAAATTCAAGAGACCCGCCCTCTTTCAAAGCTTAAGCGCTGGATTGTAGTGGACGTCCTTTCATAAAAAATGTAAGCAGTGAGAAACGATGATTCAACAAGAAACAGAATTAGAAGTAGCAGATAACAGCGGAGCCAAGAGGGTTAAGTGCTTTAAGGTTCTCCGTGGGACCAGAAGGCGGTATGCTTATGTAGGCGACACAATCGTTTGCTCAGTGAAAGAAGTGGACCCAAAAGGAAGTGTTAAGAAAGGGGATGTCATTAAAGCTGTAATCGTAAGGACTAGAAGCTATATCCGTCGCAAGGATGGAACGATGATCAGGTTTTATGACAACAGCTGCGTCCTTGTTGACGATAAGCAAAACCCAAGAGGCACTCGTATATTCGGGCCTATTGCTAGAGAAGTGCGAGATAAAGGGTTTATCAAAATTAGCTCACTTGCACCCGAAGTGATTTAAAGAGGAACGTTAAAAATGAAACAGAAATGGATCAAAATTGGGGACAAAGTCCTCGTCCTCAGTGGAAACGAACGGGGAAAAGTGGGTGAAGTCCTTGCAAAGAAAGGAAGCCGTATCCTTGTTCAAGGAATCAATGTCCGAAAAAGACATACGAAAGCACGTCAGCAAGGACAAAAGTCTGAGATAGTGAGTTTGGAAAAGTCCATTCACATCTCAAATGTTGCTTTGTGTAATGGCGACGGGAAAAAGATCAAATTGAATGTGAAGCTGGGCGGAGATGGCTCAAAAGAACTCATTTATCTCGATAACGGAAAAGAAGTCAGCCATCGAACCCTTAAGAAACCTGTGAAGTCATAACATGTCTAGATTAAAGAAGAGATACAAAGAAGAAATTAAAGAGTTCTTGAAGAAGAAGTTCTTTTATCAAAACCCGATGAACATTCCTGAGCTGAAAAAGATTATTATCAGTATGGGAATAGCAGAGGCTGTAAAGGATAAGAATATTATCCAAGATTGTGTAAAAGAGCTTACACTTATTTCAGGGCAGAAGCCTATCATAACCCGAGCAACAAAGTCTGTTGCGAACTTCAAACTTCGTGAAGGGCAAGCGGTTGGATTAAAAGTCACCATTAGAGAGAAACGGATGTACGAATTTCTGGATCGTTTTTCAAACATTGTCTGCCCGCGTATTCGTGACTTTCGTGGTTTCAATAAGAAAGGTGACGGTAGAGGAAGCTTCTCTTTGGGATTGTCTGATCAACAGATGTTCCCGGAGCTCAATCTCGATAATGTAAAGAGAGATCAAGGGATGAATATCACCTTTGTTACAACGGCAAAGAAAGAAGAAGAATGCCTTGAGCTACTCACACAGCTCGGTCTTCCATATAAGCGTGAAAATTAGAGGATAAGATGTCAGTAACCGATACAGTAGCAGACCTACTCACGAGAATTCGAAATGCTAAAGATGCAAAACATAAATATGTTGATGTAAGATGTAGTAAACTGAACAGGAATATCATTGCTGTTCTTCAAGACAAAGGTTACGTGAATAACTTTCTTGTGAATGAGAAAAAGCGCCAAATCCGTGTCTTTCTTAAGTACATTAAAAATACAAGAAATAGTGTGATTCATGGTCTTAAAAGAATGTCAAAGCCGAGTCTTCGATACTATGTGGGATACCAAGAGATCCCTAGAGTTTTTAGTGGACTTGGAATTGCGATTCTATCGACCCCGTCTGGAGTTATAGACGGAGAGAAAGCACGAAAAATGAAAGCAGGTGGAGAACTCCTCTGTTTTGTTTGGTAAAATTAGGAAATAAGTAATATGTCACGATTAGCTAAAACACCGATTCTTCTTCCAAAAGGGGTGGAAATTAAGGCCTCAAAAGGTGAAGTAGAAGTGAAAGGTCCTAAAGGAACTGTTAAGAGAAGTATTCCAGAGGGGATCTCGGTTAAAGTTGAAGAAGGGCAAATCTCGGTACACCATGATGAAAGGAGTGATCTTCCAATACCTATGTATGGCCTTCACTGGTCTTTGATCAATAATGCAATTATTGGGGTCAGCACGGGATTTGAAAAGCAACTGAAGCTAATTGGTGTTGGATATAGAGCAGCAGTTAAGGGAACTGTTCTTGATTTGCAACTTGGCTTTTCGCATCCGACTCAACTCAATATCCCTTCAGAAATTCAAGTGGCTATTGAGAAAAGCACCCTCATCAAGGTTACAGGGGTGGATAAACAGCTTGTTGGGCAATTTGCCGCAGATGTTCGCTCTAAGAGGCCGCCAGAGCCCTATAAGGGAAAGGGGATCCGATATGTT
Organism: uncultured Chlamydia sp.; assembly: GCA_946127115.1. GTDB lineage: Bacteria > Chlamydiota > Chlamydiia > Chlamydiales > Simkaniaceae > Neptunichlamydia. The sequence continues at coordinate 1,022,886 of CAMGYI010000001.1, read as the reverse complement.
GATGAGTATGTTCGCAAGAAAGCTGGTAAGTCAGCAAAAGGAAAGTAAGAAATGCATCTAAATCTAGAAAAACGTAATGCTATCCGTAAGAAACGCAGTATGCGTGTTAGAAAAAGGCTTCGGGGAACGGCTGAACGTCCTCGCTTGTCGGTTTTTAAATCGCTTACTCATGTCGGGGTGCAGCTGATTGATGACGAAAATGGATTTACGTTGGCAAGTTGCAGCACACTTGTAAAAGAACTTAAAGGGAAGAAGAAATCGAAGGAAACTGCACGAATTGTAGGTGAAAAGATTGCTGAACTTGCTAAGGATAAAAAAATCGATCAAATAGTTTTTGATCGTGGGAGATTTAAATATCATGGAATCATTGCTGAGCTTGCAAATGCGGTTCGCGAAAAAGGAATAACATTTTAGGATAATTCATGGCTATGAAAGGCAAAAGAGAAGAAGATTTCGATACCGACTTTGAAGAGAAAGTCCTCTATATTAATCGCTGCTCAAAGGTGGTTAAAGGAGGGCGTAAGTTTAGCTTTTCAGCCCTTGTTATCATTGGTGATGAAAACGGGCGAGTAGGAGTAGGCTTTGCAAAGGCAAATGAAGTTGCTGATGCAATCCGTAAAGCAGGAGAAGCTGCTCGTAAGAACATTCTTGTTTTTGAACTCGAGGGGACTACGATTCCTCATGAAATTCTTACCGACTGGGATGGGGCTAGAGTTCTCCTAAAGCCGGCAAAAGAAGGAACAGGAATTATTGCAGGATCCAAGGTTCGAGCTGTTCTTGAAGTAAGTGGAGTTAAAGATGTTGTTGCCAAAAGTCTTGGCTCCAGCAATCCACTTAACCAGGTACGAGCAACGTTTCAGGCACTTGCAGACCTCAGAAATAGACAAGCGACACTTGATGCAAGGGGAGCAGCTGTATGAAATTATCAGAATTAAAAGACACACACCGAAAGCCTAAACGGAGAAAGCGCGTCGGGAGAGGTCCTGGTTCAAAAATGGGCAAGACCTCTGGTCGTGGACATAAAGGGGCTAAGTCTCGTTCAGGGTATAAAACCCGTGGAGGAACGGAAGGGGGACAACTACCTCTTTACCAAAAGCTTCCACATCGAGGATTTTCCAATGCGCAGTTTAAAGTGCCTGTGTTTGAGATTAACCTTAGTCGGATCAATGACACCTTTGAAGATGGAGAAGTTGTCAATAAGAAGACTCTCATGGAAAGGGGTTTTCCAATGCGCCGGATGAGAGGAGGATTTAAAGTCCTTGCAAGTGGAGAAATCACAAAAAAAATTGTGATCGAAGCAAATCGATATTCCAAGAACGCGATTATCAAGCTGGAAAAGCAAGGAATCGAATTTAAACGCATCTAGGTCATATGTTTCAGACGATAAAAAAGATTTTTTCAATAGAAGAAGTAAAGTATAAAATTATTTTTACTCTTTTAATGCTCGTTGTTTGTCGTATTGGAGCTTATATTCCCGTTCCCGGCATTAATGGAGATGAAGTTTTTCAAGTCTTTCGCCAGCTCACCGGGGGAAGTCAAAACCTCTTTCAACTTGTAGATATTTTTTCAGGTGGTGCATTTGCACAAATGACGGTGATTGCTCTTGGGGTAATGCCGTACATTTCAGCCTCGATTATCATGCAGATACTGGTTGCTGTCGTCCCTTCCCTTCAAAGAGAAATTCGGGAGAATGGCGATGCAGGAAAGAAAAAAATGGGAAAGGGAATTCGTTTGATGACAATTGTCTTGGCTCTTTTTCAGTCCGCTCTTTTAGCAAAGTATGCACTTAGCCTGAACATGTCGCACCCTGGAATTATTGTTCCTCAATTGCTCGTATCTCAGATTCTTGGTTTCCCGTGGCTATTTTTCTTAGTTGTGGTGGTAGCAATGAGCACCGGGACTCTTTTTTTAATGTGGATTGGTGAACAGATCACGGAGAGGGGAATTGGAAATGGGATAAGCTTAATTATATCGGTTGGGATACTTTCATCCTTACCTAGAACTTTAGGAACGGTTGTCCGACAGTTAAATCTGGACTCCCAGGAGCCGGGTCAAATGACCTTTTCTTCGATTGTAATTTTGGGAATCGTTTTTGTAGCGATCATTTTGGGGACTATTTTGATTATTCAGGGAGTGCGTAAGATTCCTTTGCAATATGCAAGAAGGGTTGTGGGTAGACGTGAAAGTCAGGGTGGAAGCTCTCACATCCCATTGAAAATAAACTATGCAGGTGTGATACCGGTAATTTTTGCATCATCTCTTTTGATGTTCCCTGCAACTATCGCTCAATTTTTAAGTAAGGGATCATGGCTCTCCAATGTGGTGAACATGCTTTCTCCTGGGAGTTGGGTATATACAATGTTATTTGTCATCCTTATTCTTTTTTTTACATACTTTTGGACGGCAACACAATTTCACCCGGAGCAAATTGCTTCGGATATGAAGAAAAATGGAGCCTTTATCCCAGGGATCCGCCAAGGGCGACCTACGCAAGAATTTTTAGAATCGACAATGAATCGAATCACTCTTGCTGGAGCCGTATTCTTAGCGCTTATTGCGATTTTACCAACACTAGTAGGTAAAATTTTAGGTGTAGATTCTTCGATTAGTCACTTCTTTGGGGGAACCTCGCTACTTATCCTAGTAGGGGTGATTCTAGATACGACTAAGCAGATTGAATCTCATCTTCTTATGAAGCGCTATGATGGTTTTATGAAAAAGGGACGAGCTACCGGTCGGATGTAAAGCATTGAATTCTTTATCGAGTTCTGCTAACATCTCGTCCATATTTAAAGAATTAAAGAAGGATTTTAAGCTATGCCCCGTGTGATTGGAATCGATATTCCTGGTAACAAGCGCTTAGTGATCAGTCTCACATATCTTTACGGAGTTGGATCAGCTAAAGCCGAAGAAGTGATTCAGAAACTGGGTCTTGATCCGAATATGCGTGCCCACAACCTTAGTGATGAGGAAATTTCAAAACTCAATGCGATTTTGACGTCTGAGTATGTCGTTGAAGGAGACTTGAGAAGACAAGTTCAAAATAATATCAAGCGGTTAATCAGTATCAATTCTTATCGTGGAATGAGACACCGCTTAGGATTGCCTACCCGCGGCCAAAGAACTAGATGCAATGCCCGTACCCGTAAGGGAAAAAAGAAAACCGTAGCTGGAAAGAAAAAAGCCGTATAAGCGGGCTTTAGCGAAACAGGAGTAATAAAATTGGCTAAACAAGATAGAGCTATTAAAAAAAGCGGCACAAGAACCAAGAAGAGGATCACAAGAACTGTTCCAAGTGGAATTGCTCATGTGAAAGCAACATTCAATAACACGATTGTTTCAATTACCGACCCCTCTGGAAATGTCATTTCTTGGGCAAGTGCTGGGAAAACAAACTTTACCGGATCGAGAAAATCCTCTGCGTTCGCTGCTTCAGTTGCGGCGCAAGATGCAGGAAAGATCGCCATGAATCATGGAATGAAAGAAGTTGAAGTCTGCCTTAGAGGCCCTGGATCCGGACGTGAGTCTGCTGTCCGAGGACTCCAGAGTGCTGGACTTATCATTACTATGATTAAAGATAAAACCCCAATCCCTCACAATGGATGCCGTCCTAGAAAAAGACGTCGCGTATAAGGAGAATTAAGAGTATGACAGTAAAGTATGGTAAGTTTGAGCTGCCAACGCACATCAAAATTGAAGAAGCCAGCAAGACTGATACCTATGCTCGCATTATCGCTGAAGCATTTGAGCGGGGATTTGGTCATACGGTTGGAAATGCTTTAAGAAGGATCATGCTCACGGCTCTTGAGGCGCCCGCTCTTGTATCTGTAAAGATCGAGGGAGTGCCACATGAATACACAGCCGTTGAAGGAATCATTGAGGACATGACTCATATTATACTCAACTTTAAAGGGACGCTCCTTAGGAAGCTCCCTCTTGAGGAAAACCGAGATACACGGGGAGCAAAACTGGTTTCCAAGACTCTTGACATCACGCAGGACATGCTCGATATCAATGGAGGACAGATTATAGTGACCTTTAAGGATGTAATGGGAGAGTCTGACTTTGAGATTGTCAATCCTGACCACCATCTCTTTACCGTGACTCAGCCGATGAAAAAGCGCATCGATCTAAAAATTGCAATTGGAAGAGGATATGTTCCTTCTGAGAGACATGATATTCAGGATAAAGTGGTTGATGAGATCGTTATTGATTCGGCATTTTCTCCAGTTCGTCTTGTGAATTACTTTGTAGAAAACACTAGGGTTGGACAAGATACTGACTACGATAGACTTATTCTTGATGTGACAACTGATGGAAGGGTGACTCCACAAGAAGCACTTACATTTGCTACGCAAATTGGAGTTCTTCACCTTGGAGTGTTTGACACCTTGAAATTCCAGGAACTTTCATACGATGACGATGAGTTAGAATCTGACACGGATCGTGATGAACTTCTTGCGAAACTAGCCCTTCGTATTAATGAAATCGAGCTTTCTGTCCGCTCTACTAATTGCCTTGCTCAAGCTAATATCGACACGATTGCTGAGCTTGTTATTATGCCAGAGCCAGAGATGCTTAAATTTAGAAACTTCGGTAAGAAGTCTCTTAATGAGATTAAAGCTAAGCTCGAAGATATGGGACTCCACCTTGGTATGGATCTTGCACGTTACGGAATTACCCGTGATAACGTGAGACAGATTATTGAGGAGTATTTGCAAGAAAAATCAGGACAGGAATCAACATGAGACACCAGAAACGCACAGTAAAACTCAATCGCAACGCTTCTCACCGTCGCTGTATGATGGCGAACATGTTGAAAGCGTTAGTAGAACATGAGCGTATTGAGACGACTGTTCCTAAAGCAAAAGAACTCCGCCGACACGCGGACCGCCTAATTACTTTAGCAAAGAAGAATACTCTTGCTTCTCGTAGAGCAGCGCGTGCAAAAATGATGATCAGCTTTAACCCTCTTTCTTCGAAAGAGAGGCGTGATGTAAAAAAGGGAAATATCTCTTCATACAATACAGACCGCAAAGTCATCGGGAAGCTATTCGATGAGCTTTCATCTCGCTTTATTTCTCGTGAAGGTGGCTATACCCGGATCATTCGTAAGGAGAATCGGCTGGGTGACGGCTGTGCTCTTTGCTTAATTGAGTATATCCAACAATAATAGCTATCCTATCCCCCCCCCGGGGGAGCTCCTCTAATATATTTAAGAGGAGAGCTGTTGCTGTGTGAAAGGGTTTGTTTTTTGCTTCCTTAATTTTCAAAGAGGGGTGCAAAGTGTATTGATACTGCCCCAAAACTCAGGTATTCCAAACAGTTGATGAAAGAAAAAAAAGATTCAAAATGCCGTATTTCAGACGGCAGACATTTTGAGCTTTCCTTTGCAAGGTGGCGCATTTGATATGCTCTTCACTCGTGCAGTTCTTTGGACAGTTAAGGGTCTACTGCAATTCGGGAACTGAATTGCAGTAGGCGTCTATCCGGAATCAGAAGTGTTCGACTCCCCTATGATTACAATTTCAAGCTCAGGATGTACTAAGCCAAGGTCGAAATCTTGGGAAAAAGCTTTCCTTTTATTTTTTCAAGCTGGTCTCAAATAAGGTTAAGCTGAGCACTTCTTCAGGTGTCTATAGTTCCCCAGAGAAGCGTTACCAACTGGCGCGCAATAATAAAAACCATCCCCGTGGCGAGCCAACGGGGTATTTACAATCAGAGCACTCTTAATTGATCACAGTCCTTGCAATATCGTATGGCAAGTGAATCTGATATCGTGTTGTTTCAGCAAACATTTCTTAACTAGCAGGGGATCGAAGGTTTTCTTCCATATGGTGTCAAGCGATTGATCAAATGCCGCGGTAAAGATTGCTCTTTTCGCACTGATGAGGTAACATCAGAACGAAATTTAATTGAGGTGGTTGAAGTGGTTATTCGTGTAGGAATCAATGGGTTCGGTAGAATTGGCCGGTCCGTTTTAAGGCTTGCTTTTGAAAAATATGATGATATTGAGATTGTTGCGATCAATGATCTTGTGTCTGCCCCTAATCTTGCTTATCTTTTAAAATATGATTCAGTTCATGGACGCTTTTCTCATTCAGTTGCAGCAAATGACGAGGCGTTTATTATTGATGATTCCTATACCGTTCATGTACTTGCTGAAAAAGATCCGACAAGGCTTCCATGGAAAGATCTTAATGTTGACTATGTCATTGAATCAACAGGGCTTTTTACTCAAAGAGAGAAGGCTGAAATGCACCTGCAGGCGGGAGCTAAGCATGTAATTATTTCTGCTCCTGCAAAAGGTGAGGTTCCTACCTTTGTCATGGGAGTCAATCATAAAAAGTACAATCCTGAGACAGATGTGATCGTTTCGAATGCCTCTTGTACAACAAATTGCTTGGCACCTATCGCAAAAGTTCTTTTAGATCATTTTGGTATTGAAGAGGGACTTATGACAACCATTCATGCGATGACGGCAACTCAGCCGGTGCATGATGCGCCTTCAAGGAAAGACTTGCGGGGAGGGCGTAGCGCCTCCCTAAACATTATCCCTGCTTCTACCGGAGCTGCTAAAGCTGTTGCCTTATGTCTTCCTGAGGTTAAGGGAAAGCTCACAGGAATGGCATTTCGCGTTCCTGTTGCCGACGTCTCTGTTGTCGATTTAACAGTTAAGCTGACGAAATCGACCGATTATGATACACTATGCGCCAAGATGAAGTCGGAAGCAAATTCAAATTTAAATGGAATATTGTGTTACACAGAAGAAGACGTCGTCTCATCTGATTTCATTGGAGACACTCATTCGTCTATCTTCGACGCTAATGCTGGGATTGCCCTAAACGATAACTTTTTCAAGCTGATCTCTTGGTATGATAACGAGATTGGATATTCCTGCCGTTTGCTTGACTTGATCCGCTACATAGACACGAAACAGCGAGAGTAATAGATGCAAATTTGTTTGAATTTTTCGTTTTCCCCATCTCCAGCGAGAAAAAATGTCCTCTACCTTGTTAAAGTATGTAGACATTCTGTTTCGTTGAAGCTGAAAAAAATCGAAACTTCCTTCATGACTGCATCATTCACTCTCACTGTTTAAAAAGAATAACCTTTTAACATGGAACAGATTAGTGGATTTTACACGAGAACCCCTAGTAGAAACAGTCATTACCCCCAAGGATGGTTTTAAACTTGTCATTCGCGCAAGCAGCGGAAACTCAGATGAAGAGTATTCTGTTGGAGCCGTTGAAGTGGTCGCATTTGGAAACTGCTACTTTTTTCGCTCTTTGGAAAAGCCCAAATCATTTCTCCTTCCAATGACCGAATATGAAGTTGTAGAAGCGAGAGAAACGCGCACCGTTCTTAAGAAACCTCAAATCGATAAATCGATAAAAATTGGTGGTGGTAAAAAAACTGCTCCTAAAGCTGAAAAGAGGAAAGAAGAACCTCCAAAGGATGAGCCTAAGCGTGAGAGGAAAAAAACCCGCAAAAGACGTTCATCTAAAGCAGAAAAAGAAGAAGCACTAGCTCCTCGCCGTACTCTTCTCCCTCCTCCTACGAACCTCATATCGGATCAAATTGATCGGTACAAAAACTATCTCGTTGAACAAGGAGCGCTTGTTCCTGAAGATATTGTAGAAGGTGAAAAGGCCGCTGAAGAGGAGCTTGCAAAACGGCACGAAGTCCCCCCCCTTGAAGAAAAAGTTGTTGATATCAATGAGGAAGTACATGTTCCAGAAAATGACGAGTCTTGATTCTAAACCTTCTAAATAAGTACAATGCCGTGATCTAATTGCCGTGGCGTGGTGTCTTATGTGCTCAGGTGGTGGAATTGGTAGACACAAGGGACTTAAAATCCCTTGGTAGCGATACCGTGCGGGTTCGAGTCCCGCCCTGAGCATGTTTTAAATAAATGAGTTATAAAATGTTGCATAACCTCCTAATAACTGGAACCAACTGCATTGGTCCGCTGGTGAGCCAGTACAAACAGGTTGTTCCTTACATTGATGCTACTTCCTTTGTTGAAAGTGATGCTTGGTTAGAAGATATTGCTAAACTCTGGGTGTCAATTCCAGAAGAACTTAATTTTCTTTGTAATACCTAACCAAATTCTCTAGTTCGCAACACGCCCAGACAGTTGAATTTTTCCATATCTACAATGACAGGCCAGGGATTTCGAAGAGCTGCGTTCTCTAATTAATTTTAACTACTCCTCTTTGGTAGTCTAAATTTGTTGATCTATTATAGCGCATATCTCTTATAACAAGTTTTATCCCAATAGTTTCAGTGGAATCTATACAATCCCATGGGCGCATCTTTTGGATATAGGGCCCTTGGAGGTTTCCTCGAAAGTCAGAGAATATTTCACCGACATATGCATACGCATTAGCATCTATACTAGGCAATAAATCTTTGCAAAAAGTATAATCTCTGTATAGGAGCTCTCTTTGACAAGACCCTTCTTCCCGTGTTTTTAAGTAATTTATTGAAGTCGCTGTCACAGATTCCAAAACAGTTGGAAATTCGTACGCTTTTTGTACAAAATAATCTACTCTTTCTTTTTTGGATATTTTCAAGTTTTTTATAATAGAATTGATATTCTTTTGCTTCCGAGCACCAATTAGGTCTTTTTGTCATTATAACCCAATAAGAATGAGAGGTTTGTTGTTCCCCTAATTCCGATCTAATGTCTTTATCATAAAATGTCGGCGCTATCTTGTTTTCGATAAGATTATGCAAATAATTAAGTGTAAAAGGGTGCCCATTGACCTTTTGAGGAATGAGAAGTAGAAGATGAGTTTTTAGCAATTGTTTCAAAAAGTCTATGCTATCATCATGAATTATAGGTTCATTTCCTATAGCCCCAAAGTATCGTTCCCAATCTTTTCCCCCAAAGATGTCTTGTGAGAATTGCTTCTTGAACAGATCCCACTCTGAGCGCCAAGGTATTTGACCTTTGAAGTGTTGATTTTGAATTGTGGCCATTGGTTTCTCTTCACTTTAACAAACTGATAGTTTGTGATTTCAAAATTTAATTCACGTTAATAGATGTCTTTTTCGCAGTTTTGACAGATGGGATAGTCCTGGAGCTGATTGGTCATATGGGCGTGGACAAAGCGAAAATAGGCCATTGAGGAGAAGATCTTTTCGAGAGATTGGGTTCGGAGATTCCCGAAGGGGATGGAGGCGTTGTAGTCATAGCAGCAGGGAATGACGTCAAGATTCCAGGTAACTTGGAGAATAGCTTTGCGCTTTTCTTTAATGACGGGGCATAGGATTTGTTCTTTGGGTTTATTATACTGACGGCCATCGCCGTAGTTGTGAAGTTTCCGGTCTTTGAAAAAGGTCATTCCAAGCGACTGTGCCCAGGCTTGGAACTCTGCGCGAGGGTTATTTTGGGAACCAAGGGTGAGGAGCATTTGTTTACTAGAAGGGATGATTTCTACTTTAGGGAGGTCGTTATTTCTCTTCTTAATTTCAGAGAGAATCTCGAGGTTTTTCTTTACAAGGTTAAAGGCATCCCGACCGTGGATCTGTTTGTAGGATTCTTTAGTGTATCCATAGCAACTGACAAAGATGTGATCAATACCAGCATGAGCAAGGGCTGAGAAATAGTCTTTTTTAGGGGAAACTCCAAGAGTGGTGAAGATTACTTTAAGGGTCTTAGGCATTTCTTTTGAGACAAGGGCAACTTTTTCAGGAAGGGTCTTGTCTAGGAGGGATTCTCCAAAACCATGGAGATGTATTTCCCCTTCGAAGGAACCGATCCGATCGAGGACGAGCTCAAAGTCTTTCATAGACATAATCCCTTGATTGCGGGTATGTCTATCACGGGGACACATGATGCAAGCATAACCACATCGGTTAGTGTTCTCGACCCGTACTTGTTGAAAATGGGGGACACAAGTCATTTAATTTTCTAGTCCTCGGGTTTGCGGGCCCAGGCGATGAGTGTATACTGGAGGGCATTTTCAATGGAGATATTGATTGGTTTGATATCGGAACGAGAAACAAGGATTGTGTATCCGCCGATCTGATAGCTCATGGGAAGGAAGACAGCAATGCGTTTTTGGTCCATTTCAGGAAATTTTGAAAAGCTTTCCTGGGTAATAAATCCTATGAGGGTATGTCCTGCGATGGTCACCTCGACAACTTGCTGTTTCCCCCCTTCTGGAGAGGCTTGAAAAAATTGGGTGACATTCTTCACCATTTTATAAAGAGAGTTGAAGATTGGGAGTCGTTTAAAAAGGCGTTCGAAGAAAGCGGTAATATGAGAAATGATCCAGGTGTTTAGAAGAACTCCGATAAAAAAGAGAACAACTACAGCCGCAACGATCCCCATTCCGGGGTAATAATACCTACCGAGGAGGGTGTTCATGGGAGGGCCAACAAGCTTTTCTAAAAACGAAAAGAGCCAGTAGATTATTCCAATAGATAGTGCAAGGGGAGTGATCGCAATGACCCCTCGTTTAATAAATTTTTTCATTTCTTGCACTCTAGCACAATTTGGAAAGCTAGTTCAACTGCTTCATATCTTCATTTGCAAATAATCCTCCTGATAATAAAAAATTGATGCATGAGCGTGATAAAAAAAAGTATTAGATTCTTTGTTGGGATAGTGGTGGGTATTATTTCAGCAGTTTCTTATCAGCAATGGGATAAAAAACTTGAGCTAACAGGGTTCCCCTATCTGGAGAAGAAAGGATATACTCTTGTTTACGATACAAGAGGGAAGATTCCTTTCTGGGCCTATGAGCATTTAACGGAAGAGAGTCTCCAGAAGAATGCCGACAGGAAGGGGGTTCATTTCCATGAGGATATGGAGATTTATAAACCGCATCAAAGCTGTATTAAGGATTACTCAAAGTCAGGGTTCGATAGAGGGCACATCGTTCCTGCTGGGGATGGGTCCTTTTCGAAAGAAGCGTTAGAAGAAACCTTCTCCCTTTCAAACATCTGTCCTCAGCATCCGCAGTTTAATCGCGGTGTGTGGAAAAAACTTGAAGAGCATATCCGTACATTAGTGAAGCAAGAGGGTTCCTTAAAGGTCGTGAGCGGTCCTCTCTTTCTTCCCCATGAAGAGGATGGCAAACGGTTTGTTACTTTTCAAGTAATAGGAGAAAATGAAGTAGCAGTCCCTACGCATTTTTTCAAAGTTGTTCAGACTTCCAAAGAAACGTGGGCCTATGTCATCCCCAATGGCCCTGCAGCGGAGGATATTGACTCCTTTCGCTATCCCATCGATAAACTTGAAAAAATCTCTGGCATTCGCTTCTAATCATAGGATATCATTCCCTGGGATGACTTACCATGAGCAGCAGACATTTCTCAAAAAAGAGTATTCTAAGACCACGTTTGCGGGGCAGTGCTTTGAAGAATGTGTATTTGAAGAATGTCAGATGGTCGATTGTCAATTTTCGAGCGCTCAATTTTTCTCGTGCACTTTTAGAAGGTGCAATTTAAGTTTGATTAACTTTGAAAAGTGTCAGCTTCACGAAGTCAAGTTTGAGGAGTGCAAAATTGTTGGGGGAAATTTTCATCTTTGTGAAAAGAGACTCTTCTCGGTATGGATAAAGGAATGCAAGTTTCAAAACTGTAATTTTTCGGGGTTGAAGATGAATAAGACCTCTTTTGGGAAAAGCCTTTTGAAAGAATGTGATTTCATTGAGACTGAGCTCATTGAAGGGGATTTTAGAGGTTGCGATCTTGAGGGGACGCTTTTTCATCAGTGCGATTTATCCCGTACGGACTTTCGAGATGCGGTGAATTATACCATTGATCCCCAATCGAACCGAATTGCAAAAGGTAAATTTTCTATCCCTGAGGCGCTTTCTTTATTAAAAGGATTTGACATCACCCTTCAATAGGAGTTAAATCGGCGGTTATTATGAATAAAGTATTAAAAATGATTTATCGATGGATCAGTTTGTAACGAGCAAACATATGTACGTGATCACCATGCTGCTTTACCTGTAATGATGGTAAGTTATTGCGCTATAGCAGCTTATCTTAGGGCATTTTTCAAACGCAGCATAACTTGTTCAGTCAATACCCATTTTTTGTATTTAGAAACCCAGATAAGCTGAGCTTTCAAAGCTTTTTATGCGTGTGCTCCTAAATTATAAGAAAGATCGAGCTTATCGCATAGAAACAAGCTCAATCTTTTCTTTGCCTTAAAGACGATGGTTTTCAACCATTTCTGGAGGAGACAATAATAACATATTTAAGGGTTCTGTAAAACGCCTATACTTGTAAAGCCTGGAACATGATGCAACTTTTCCTTAGCTTGATCTGGCACAAGTTTTGGTATGGGGCGAGGTGAGGTTCGATAACGACGAAATGCATCGAAATAAATATCCTTATCCGTTAGATGCACCTGGCGATAGAATCCTTCCCTTTCTCTGCAATGACAAACGTTGCGATGTTTGGCCAATAATAATGAGTATGGTCTGACAAAACCCACTCCCCATTTTTTCGATCAAAAGCCTCCCATAAAAACATATGCCATGGATCAAGGAAATTATTAAAGAAACATGTATAGATTTTGCAATCAGCAAACCCATTAACTGCATAGTAATCAAAGAAGAATGGAGGAGAATACATTATATAAGCTCCTTGTACGGGGGAACCAAGTTCAATGTGAACAACACGCCCGCCGGGTTTGAGTAGGCGAGAGATATTTCTTAATGCAGATGCTGGATCAAAGAGGTTATCCAGGCAACTACCATTATATATAAAGTCAGCAATATTATGGTGTTTATCTTCAAGAGGTTGGTTCAAATCAGCAATAATTTCAGCTCCTTCATATTCACTGACATCGAGAGCAAGGATTTTTGCACTCGAAAAAAGAGAGAAAAAAGAGCGATCTGTGATCCAGGAACCTTTTTGAGCACCATAAGTTGTCTGATCTGTTTCAATAATCGCATCTTTTCTTATCTCTAGTCCCTCACCTTTTAGAAAAACAATGGCTTCGTCAAGAGTCATCCAAATGCTCTGTCTTCCTATAAGAACTTATAGTTCCTTCGATAGGACGATGTTGATGCTCGTTGACAATGATTTTTGCTATACGGTGATCGATGCCAGCAAAAACGGTCTGACCTATAATGAAAAACATTAGAAGAAATAGGAATTTTTTCTTAGAGCTCATGGATTACCTCGGATTAAATAAATCAATGCTAACATTTGCATCCATTTATCACAAAAAAATTCTATTTATCACCAAGGTTAACGCATCAAAGTCTCCTCAGTAGGAGAGTTTAAAAAACTTGAGAGGTGTGCATAATGTGTTTATAGATGCAACGGAAAGAAGATGCCAAACCCTCTTCGTCCAAAAATCTTAAGAGAAGGTCTTCTGAAAAGAAGAAAAGTCACACATGCAAAACTACCCTGATAGTCGATGAGGGTAAGCAAATCCGATTTATCTCACCTACAAGAAATGGAAGATCCCATGATTTGAAAAAGAAGCCATTGTCCTATGTCTTCCCAAGGGATATTACTATAAAGTAGGTTGACAACAGACTATTTTTTAAGTTCGTCATGTCTATGCTCTTTAACTGCCATATTAGGAGTCATCCCATAGTCATCATCAAAGTTTTGAGGATTTTCACAATAATTATATTGATGACTCGCTATTTCAAAATAATAGATAGGGTCATATCTTACAGATGGACCTTCCTTTAAGATCTGCCCTTTTATCTTGTTTACAGGGTTAATATTTTCTAAACGATTTTCACCTGACCATGGAGTAGACCAGCCGATTCTAAAGCGATCGTTAAAAATAACAAACCCTTGAGAACCAGTAGCAGAACCAGTTGTTTTGACATGGGAAAAATACATTAATTTCTTAGGAGGTATGGAAACAGGCTTAACCTTAAACCATCCATGGGAAGAAGAGGCGGAGGTAACAGTCAAGCATTGATGTCCTGAATTCTTAACAATAACTAGTGAAGCTACTCCAGATCCCCAAGAGTTCTTAACCATAGAAACCGTTTGGACGGCTTTTCCTAGATTATTGCAAACTTGTCCTTCACACATTCCTCCTAAAAAACTAGAGCAAAGACGTTTAATAACTTTTCCAGTCTTATCTTTAAAATAGATGCTCCCATTATCGTCAACTCTCAGCCCTATTCCACCAGCACTAGTTCCAGCAGTCTTTTCCCATATTTTGCAAATATTTCCATTTTTCCCCTTTCCATATAAGATTAATTTGCCATCAGAATGCATTTTTACAAAAGATGGTTTTATGTCCCCCAAAAAATTAGGTTGACTACTCCATAGAACATCGGGACGTGTTGCATTGTATAAAACAATACGCCCACTAGATTCTAATTTAAGTGAAAACAAATTGTTATGAGAATGCACTTTTCCTCCAACTGTTAATATTTCTCCAGGTGGCAACTCACTACTGTAACATATGAGAGGCTCATTCGATAAAAATGGGTTGGTTGGATAATTTGATGCAGACCGTCTCGATCTGGAAGAATGGGTGTCAGAAGAGCAAGAAGCATTTGAATCTGTATTTCTAAATCTCTTAATTTCTTCTGATTCTGATAAAATATATGTTTCTATATCGCTCCAATTTGAAAAAATTAATGGAAGCCAGTGATAGGGGATGTTATTAAATCTACTATCCCCATTCTGATAATTATATGTTATAACGGTATCAATACTAGCTGTTAGTATCCCGCCATTGGCGTCATAAAAATCAATTCTTTTGATATTTGTGATGCCACAAGTGCTTGCAGGTGTGGGATGGAGAGGAGTAGAATTTAAGCTAATTTGAGGGGAGATATTATTCAGAATATTTTCAATAAGATCAGGAACGGAAAAGAGATTTGAAAGTATATCTATTTGTTCTTCGGGCTCCTCTAATGAATGGTTTTGTTGTTGTAATCTAGAAAGAAAAACTAATCTTTCTTGGTTTCTCAACCGATTAATCTCTGTGTTAAGTTCATTAGCATTTGAAAAAATTCTAGAAAAATTTTCATTGTTTATATTATCATAATAGTTATGGGGGGTTCTTTCCATGTTATCCACATTATAGTTAATAACAGTCTGGGACCTACGAAAATCTAATCTTCTTTGTCTTGAATTATATGTTGCGTAATAGTCAAAATGTACATGTAGAGACCCTTGTCCGTCGGAACTATTAAAATAAAATGTAGCTCCGTGATAATTAGGACACTCATTCTTCTTTTGAAATTGAGTTGGTTTATTTTTGACCTTTCCTAGGTTAATGTTAATCTTATTAGCTTTCTTATCAAGAATACTCTTGATTTTTTCTGGAATACCTCGGCGAGCTCTTTCTAATAATATCTCGTGTGCATCAGCTCCGGGAAAAATTTGAATAGTATTCAATTTTGATAAGGTTTTTTCAAAATAACTATTTTCCTGAACGGGGACCAAGCTATCTTCTCGCTCTATCTTTTTGATCTTTAGTTTTTCAATAACTTTCTCATGGAAGGATAAGGGATGATATCCTAAAAAGGACCAAAATTGATCGTTTAATTTTTCGAAAAATGTGCTCTTTGACTCTAACTTTTTATTATGAAATTTAGCTGATCGAGACTTAAGATTTCTTGGAAGCGAAGCTAAACTGGGGGAAATAATTTGATTGTGACAACTAGATTGAGATTTAAGATTTCTTTGTGCTTGCCGCTCGATTGCACGTAGCTGTGCTCGACTAAATGGAACAAGATTGGGATTTACAAAAGTATTTAATGGAAAGCTTACTGATGCGCTGGTAGTCAAAGAGCTGTGCTGTGTGGTGTTTATCATTAGAAATACCTTTTACTTATGCTATGCCTATTTTTTACTCCGCCTTTTCAGCTCCGAAGTGCAACATTTGAAGCTTCCTTAATTGAGATGGTTAAACATTTCCTCTGGTGTTGAAAGAACGCTCTCTGGTTTTATTAAAATTTTAGCTACCAAATATGTAATCTAGTCCACCTATATTCAGTATATTAGGTGTTATTCCACTGAGACTTTAGTGAAGCCTTTTGAAATGATGTTGCCCCACTTTTAGTTGAAACTAACGTGGTTCCAATTTTTCAGACTACGTCCTTTCAACGTCCCTATCATGGGCTTTGATTCTACATTTCACCCTATTTATTTCAAATTATTATTTGATAATTCGGAACTTTGCTTCTGCATAGAGGAGAACTGCTTCCATCCATTCTCTGTGCTGTACTTTCTCCTTTCAGGGCCTGTTGCAAGCCGGAGGGTTTTTTAAAAAAGATAACGAAAGAGCCCCAAGAAAAGGGGAACGTAAGAAATTCGTAATATTTTTGATCAGTTTAAAATAGTTCTCAATTTGAACATTCCAGACACCGTTCTCCAAGCAGTTTTTTAGTCAATTTGATTGCTGGATTAACAGACTACTCTTTATAAGAGAAAAAACCGTCTATTAACGTCGGGGACTTCCGTTTAAATTTCTAACTACGTGGTACTTAAAATCGAATTCGAGTAAAATTAAATTTTTTTCTTTACAGTAAATCGCGAAGAGCAGCAAACTTTCAGATACCATCAGAGGTTTTTAATCATCTTCTAGAAAAAGGGGTGTGGTTGTCGCACCTCACAATTGAATTGGAGGATAGTATGATTAATAGTGATTTTCAAAAAGCGATACCAGACATGATGCTTGGTTTAGGCTTAGGGCTTGGAGTCCTTAAGCTATCAAAATATATTCCTATTTTGAAAAGCTCTAAGCTGCTCCAGCAGTTAGCAGGTCGTATACCCACAGCCTGTCCTGTTGGTTTGCTTTCTGTTTGGTTAACTTCGGAGTATAACAAAAGAGAGTTAGTTGTCGTACGTGCTGATAACAGAACTCTGCATGATGAGAATATGACCTTTCGGGATCGTATAAACACATTGAATGAAGAATGCATAGAGTTAAGAGCTGCGAATCAATCTCTCTTTGTTGAAACCACTCAGAAGGTGGGGCATGTTCAGTTTGAAACGGTGTCCCCGGGAGATGTGTTTGAACTGCCGCCTTCGGAAGACGTGTCTGATCAACAAACCCAACTCATTTCAGGTAAGGAGAAGGGTAGTACTACAAAGGACCTTCTGCGAAAGGTATTATTACAACCAAAGAAAACCAAACCTGAACTTCCTAAAGGAAGTTCAAGTTTGACATAGAGGAGAGACATAGAAGAGAGAGGGTTCTGGTGCAAACATTCCCAATCCCATGCGAATGCGTCCAGGCCCTTTCTTTTTGAGATGTAATAGCCAAGACTCGACCTGACGGATACTTTTTATCCGGCACTTTCAAACTCAGAAGGTGGCACTTCTAAAGCCACTGTTTCCTTAAGACCTCATTTCAATCTTCTCCTGAAAGGGAGGTTTGTTCTCTCCGGTTTATATCTTCTCCAGTTTCGTATAGCTCTTTAAAACGATAAAAACTACACCTCGAGTAACCCATCACCCGACAGGCATCGGCAACATTTCCTAACGTCTTAATCAGAGAGTAATAAACTGGGGCTATTAAAGCTAAAGTAGCCCCAGTTTATTACTCTCTGAGTATTTTCATTCACCATTTTGACATGGTTTGATTTTTTTTTCAAGTGCTTATCACGGACAGGTGAGTCAATTACTTGAGACAAATTTCTACTTTGCTACACCCTATCCCTCTTTAGGGAAAGGATTAGAAAAGCACCTTTTTCAAGGTCAGAGGTTTAGCCGCCTAGCAAGGAAAATTCAGAAAGATGCACATTTCTATCTGTAGATGTGGATTTTTGCGACAGAACCTAATCGACGTTCCATGGAAGGAAATTTTACTCTTCACCTTTCTTCCTATGCAACTGTTTTTTATGCAGGATGATATCTTCTGTAAGCTCGATTTGAATTCTTTGGAGTTCGAGGAGAGATTCCCACTGATTATTCATGAAGAGGTCGAGTTTTGATTGAAGGTGTTGAATTTCAAGTTCTGCCTTCAGATTGGTACAGTATTCTTCATTAGATTGAAGGCGATCTCGTTCTGCCTGTCGATTTTGGCTCATCATGATGATTGGGGCCTGCAGCGCTGCAAGACACGAGAGAACCAGATTCAGGAGGATGAAGGGATAAGGGTCAAATCCTTCATTTCTAACAAAGAAAGTATTGAGAATCATCCATGCTAGGAGGAGAACTAAAAATGAGAGGATGAATTTCCAGCTACCACCGAAACGGGCGACCCGATTGGCCATTCTCTGTCCAGTAGTGAGCTTTTTCTCAAACTTCTTGTTAACATTTTCAGCAAGAATGTTTTGAGACGATAGGCTATCGAGAACCTCCTTTTCAAAAGACGAGAGGGCTCCTTTATCTTCCCTGATTAATTTCTCAATATATTTAGTACGTATTTCCCTAAGATCGGTGTAGCAGATGAAGCCATTGGTATCGATGTTTGGATGCTCATTTTGGAGAGTATCGAAAATTGAATTCCGTATCATATTGATAAGAAACAGGTTATTGTAAGAAAATTCATGCTTGCAGATTTGGCAAGTACTGATTTTATTGTGATTTTTCATCTATTCCTCCCTTATTTTTTTATATTGAAAAGTTCAGAGGAAATCAACATGCTTGCGTGATATAGAACTTATTAATAGTTTGGGTAGCCTCATGGATAAAACTCTGTTTACAATTAATGAAATGCCCATCACCCTTGTAAACATCACCATCTTTCTGGGGATTGCGATCCTTTCTTTCTTAATTGCTAAGGGAATAGAGAGGGGAACTCGTATGAGTAGGAAGCTAAGTGGATCCGCCCTCTATGGATTGGGTCGGCTTGCTTACTATGCCGTCTTTTTGATTGGATTTTACATTGCTTTGACAACGATAGGGATTGACCTAACAGGGGTTGCGGTCGTTGTTGGTGCCCTCAGTGTGGGAATTGGATTTGGCTTGCAGGCGATATTCAATAATTTTGTTGCTGGGATCATAGTTTTGCTGGAGAAAAAGATTCATCCGGGCAATTTCATAGAACTCCAGACAGGAGACAGTGGGATAGTTATCGAAATCAATGTCAGAACGACAGTGATTGAAACTTTAGAGCATCAAAGAATTGTGATTCCTAATACCGAAATGATCGCAAAAAACTTAATTATTGGCGGGGAATTCCACCGAGTTGTTCTCTCTTTCTCTGTAAGTCGGGACGTGGAAAAAGAGAAAGTTCGTAAGCTTGCAACAGAGGCAATAGAAAATTGTTTTAAAATTGATAACGGTCATTCGATTGAAGTGTGGCTTGCTAAGCTATTAGATACAACAGCCCAGTATGAATTGATTGTCTGGGTTGCCAAAAAACAAACAGGTTTCGAATTTCTTTGGGCACTTGAAAGCCATTTTTCTAAGGCAGGCATAAAATTATCCTTTGCCTAAATTAAAACTTTCGCTTAGGATCAGTCTGTTTGTAACCAAGGATGTTGACGATGAAACACAAATGGATTTTGGCTTTCTTTTTAAGTGTTATGGGGTTTGCTTTTGCTCATCCACACGAGGAGCAACCGGTACTATATTACTCTGATGACTGTGATATCAAAATTACTCCGGGTGCGGGTCCTGCAATCCGTGGAGAGTGGAACTTTTTCCTAACAGCTGATTTTATTTATTGGACTGTTAGACAGGACGGGATGTTCTACGCTGTTACAGGTGCTAGAGCAGGAGCTTCGGGAAGAGTTCATGATGTTGACTGGAGATGGGATCCAGGTTTTAAAGTTGCTGCTGGTTTCAATCTTCCCCATGACCAATGGGATATCATTGCTGAGTATACTTGGATTCATAGTGATGCAAGTGACATCACGAGCCAGGATGCTGCACTATCTAGCATGATTCCCTACTGGATAATCAATGGATCGAGCGCGACGTTAACACGAGCTCATGCAGATTGGCATGTTCACTACAATGACCTAACTCTTGATCTAGGACGTAATGCGTACTTGAGTCAGTATACGAAACTTCGTCTTTTTGCTGGACTTCATGCAGCGTGGATTGATCAAGACTACAAGGTTGAATACACCCTGGTTGATAATAGTGACATTCATCGTTTGGATCTTAACCAAGATTTTTATGGAATTGGTTTGCGTGCTGGGCTGAACGATACTTTTCAGTTTACAAAGAACTTTGGCTTTTATGCGGATCTCGCTCTTTCCATTCTTTGGGGACGGTTTGATCTAGATCGAAAAGAGCGTGTGACAGTAAACAATGTGACAACAAGTGTTCTTGACACTGGTGTAAAGCCTCACACTGCAGAGCCTGTTGCAAATATTGGAGCTGGTTTCAGATACGACGTTTGGTTTAGCCAGGACCGTTTTCACTTCATGCTTCAAGCGGGTTGGGAACACATTCTTTGGATTCTTCATAATGAAATGATTAAGAATATCAGTGAACCTGATCATTCTGGAAGCCTTTATCTCCAAGGGGTCACTGTCAAAGCGCGATTTGATTTCTAAATGTCGGTTCCCGTTGTTGACCTTCATTGCGACTTGCTTGCCTATCTCAATGGTAATAGAGGCAAGCACAGTCCTGAGGATGAAGCCTCAAGATGTTCACTTCCCCTTTTAAAAAAAGGAAGAGTTTCGTTTCAGGTCCTTGCCATATTCTCTGAAACAGGGAAAGAACCTCGCAAAGAGTTTGAGGGGCAACTGGAATGTTATCATAATATTAAAACAATGAGTGGGACGCAGTTCGCTCCAGCTGTTGAAAATGCTTCAGGGCTTTTAGAGGAAGGGGAATCAATGAGTCTTCTGCCGGATCGTTTTGATCAAGAAGACTGGCTTTATGTTTCAATGACTTGGAAGAGTGAGAATCGTTTTGGTGGTGGTGACAGTTCTCAGGCAGGTCTAAAAGCAGATGGGGAAAAACTTCTTGATTACATGGATGGGAAAGGGGTCGCAATTGATCTCAGTCATGCCTCAGATGCGTTGGCTGAAGGGATTCTCGACTATATTCATAAGAAAGGGCTAAAATTACTTCCGATCGCTAGCCATTCGAACTTTCGAAAAGTGAAAGAGCATCCACGTAATCTTCCAGATTCCTTTGCAAAGGAAATTATTCGGATGGGTGGAGTCATTGGAATCAACTTTGTGCGTCACTTTGTGGGAAATGAACCTGAGGACTTTGTGCGTCATATTGAATATGGTCTCTCCCTCGGTGGAGAAGATGCATTGGCGCTTGGTGCTGACTTTTTTGGAGGGATTTCAATTCCGGCAATTGAGCATTTGAAGCCCTTTTACCAAAAACGTTATTCAAATAGTGGTTGCTATCCGGAGTTTTACCAATTGTTAGAGCCTGTCATTGGTCAGGAAAGGGTCAAAAAAATCTTCTATAAAAATAGCCATGTTTTAAGGACATACCCTAACAAACTCCTGAATGAGGGCTAGAACTTCTTCATGTTTTTCTGTATGAGCCATGTGGCCCATCCTGGAGAAGGGATGGAGGGTGGATTTCGTAAGATGCCCATGCAAGAATTCTGCGCAGGAATAGGGAGTTGAAAGATCCTCTTCACCTGCAATTAGAAAGAACTCCGCTTTTAATTCCTTGAGAAATCGAGAAGAGTTGAAGACTTCAAGGGCGTGCATTTGTCCAAGGAAACCTTTGATTGATTGTGGAAAAGGATTTTTTGTCATCTCCTCTTTCTTAGCGGTGACTTTTTCAGAGTTTGCTACAAAGTCGCGGCTAAATAGCCAGGGGATCACGGTTTCAACAATTAAGTCAAGAGAGACTCCTGCTTGCAAGAGTTTCCCAGTTGTCATTGTTTTTAAAAGAGAAGTGCGTGGAAGTTTTGAAAAGGGAGCAAGTAAAATCCCTTTATCGATGCGTCTTGGTGCACGATATGCGATTGTTTGGATGATTGCGGTTCCCATTGAAGAGCCTATCATGCTTGCCACATCTATCTTCAAATGGTCCATGAGTGCAACGGTATCGTCAGCCATCTCATCTATCGTGTATGGAGGCAATGGAGCGGTTGTTTGTCCCGCGCCGCGGTTGTCTAAAAGGATCAGCTGAAAATCATTTTGCAAAGGATCAATAAACGATTGCCACGTTAGGTGATGTGTTGAAAATCCCGAAAGGAAAACAAGAGGGTTCCCTTTGCCGTATATTTCGTAGTAAAGGTTGATTCCATTAACCGGCGCAAAAGGCATGGATCTCCTCTATGGTGATATCTTCAGCTTCTATATAGAGCATATGTCCGACCTTTGGAATAGCTGTAAGAACTGCATTCGGCAGTTGTTCTCTTAAAAGTTTTGCCTCGTAAAAAGGAGTATAGAGATCTTCTTCACCTGCCAGAATCAATAAAGGAGTTTCGATCGCAGCGAGTCGATCAGACATGTCACATTGAGAAAGAGCTTTAAGTTGTCCTAAGTAACCCTCAGTAGGTTGGGGGTAGGGGTTTTTGAGCAGATTATTGATTGTCCTTTTAACTCTCTTTGAATCGGACAGGTAATTGTTACTATAAATCCATGGGAGCATTGTTTCCAATGCTAGGGCGGGATCTACACCCGCTTGAAAAAGTTTTGCAATTGAGTGCGTTTGCATAAGAGCTGTACTCGGTAAAACGCTAAAAGGAGCAATCATGACTCCTTTATTGATTCGTTCACCATGGCGGTGACCAATCGACTGAATGATGAGAGATCCCATAGAAAAGCCAGCCATGTGGGCTCTTTGAATCTCTAAAACATCCATGAGTCCAATCACATCGTCGGCAAGTATCTCGATTGTATAAGGGGGAGGTGAACTTTCTGTCCTGCCAGCGCCCCGGTTATCAAAAACAATTACCTCAAAAGAAGAAGAAAGTTTTAGAATAAACCTTTTCCACATTTCCAAGTGATTTGTAAAACCGCAAATCAAGATTATCGGATCACCACTTCCATGACGCTCATAATAAAACTCAATTCCATTGACAACTATTTTTGGCACGCTATTTTTCCGTGTTATTTCTAAAGTTAACAGATATGATCCCAGAGTACTATCTATTTCCCCCTTTCTATCATTCACCTCCGGAGTTGAAAGAGCGGGGGATAAATCCAGAAAAATGGATGCTTCTACTCAGAGATAAAGATTATTTTTAATGTAATCATGGTCGAGATTAGTCTTCTCCCAATTTTGTAGACACTATCATGACAGACTATTTTCATGGGTAATAAGGCATAGAGTCCCTAAGTTTTCATTTTCATTTTTTTTTGAGTAAATTAATAGAAAAAGGTAATTTTTAAACCATACCCCTCTATCTTTAATTATTAATGTAAAAAACTACAATTGGTATATTTTATTGACTTCTTTGAGAATAACCTGTAGAAGCTGCTTACAATGAAAATAGGGACAAGGGTTCTATGTGTTCATTACAAACAATTTTGTTTGGTTATCAAAGGTCATTTTGATTTGAGATCGTAGGATTACAATGATGATTGAAAGAGATGCAAATAGAGCAGCAGCAAAAATCAAAAAAGGGTCGCTTAAAACTCTCCTGATAATTATATTATTCCTTTACACAGACAGTCTATGTGAAAACTTTCTTGTCATCGTTAATAATAACGAAGTGCACCTAATTTCTTTATTTTTTCTTTTTGGATTTTTGATACTGCAAATTATTTTCGCTCCCCTACAATCAGGATTTTCTGATTTCTACGGAAGGAAAAAAAGCTTAATTATTTCCTTGGGTGTTTCGGTGTGTAGCATATTATTCATTTATGCGTATGTAAGCCAGGTCCTAACTGCTATTTCAGTGCTTGTTTTTGCTACAACAATCAAAGGAGTATGGGGCAACACGATGCCAATATCTTTTGCTGCTATTGCAGATACGCAGGATGGTGATTATAGAGCTTCATTTGCGCTTGCTTCCGGTACATATGCCTTAGCCTTTATTACGCTCATAGGCATCCGTAAATTTTCTTTTGGAGAAAATGCCCTTGCCTACATTGATTGGTGGCGGATTATGCATTTCAATGCTGGCGTGTATTTTTAGGTTTAAGGATTCTCAAGATAAGATAGCACACTTTCCTTATCAAAATAGTCCTAAATTCGAACATAAGCTTTTTGATCGGATATTGACGATAGGGAAAAGAGAGATCATTCTAATAAAAAAAGAATTTTCCCTCTCTCTAAACAAAAGAGCTCTTTTGTCCTATATCTTATGGGAAATGTCAATGTACAGCATACTTGTTTCTGAAGTAGACCTCCATAGAGGAGAAGAGCATAATTTTGTGTTATCCGTGACGATTGGATATTTATTTGGTGTAGCTATTTTGAGGTTTAATAAAATTAAAAAAATAAGTGATGACATTTTGCTGTCAATTGGATATTACGTTTCGTTTTTTTCACTAATTCCTTACTTTTTTCTATATGTTTTTATTGGGAATAACGGCTATTTGTTAGGGACGTGTTACTTTTTTCATGCTATAGGAAATGCGCTATTGTCTTCTACCATCATTACAGTTTTGGTTAAAGGAAGGTCTTTCCGGGATCAAGGGAAGTTGCTTGGCTTGTTCGAATCAGCCGATACAGTTGCACTTTTGATTTCAACTGCAGTGGTAATGGTACTTATCCATTTCAAAATTTCTGCATTCTATGTCGTTTTTTCTTTTCTATCTTTTGCGGCATCGTGGGTGTTTTATAGTAGGCTTATCGCTGACAGCAAAAAACAAGAAGCAGCCTAAAGTAGGTAGAAAATATTTAAGATAGTGGTGGCAGGGAATGGCCAGAAAAATATCCAAAGGGATGCCCTTGGTAAGAAACTGTTTATGCACAGGAGGAGAGAATATTAAATGAACGCTACGCATATACCAGATCTAGATGCTGATCATTATGCAAAACACTCTCATACACAATATGATAGTGTGCAAAAATTACTACAGTCCTTGGTTATTAGGGAAAATGCCTCAGTTTTGGATGTAGGGTGCGGCTTTGGAAACATAGCAGCTGAGATTTCTGCAACTGCCATTAGGGGAAATGTGGTTGGCGTTGATGCCTCTCAGAACATGATAGACTTAGCTAAAGAGAAATTCCCTATTTCAAAGTATCCAAACTTGAAGTTCTATAGAATGAATGCCGAAGATATTGATTTTGCGTCTGAAAGCTTTGATGTTATTCTTTGTGCAAATACTCTTTTATGGGTCCGAAAAGCAAAAAAGGCCTTAAAAATAATGTGTAAAACCTTAAAAAATAATGGCCGAATCTTCATTTTGACATATCCTAACAATACGCCTTACGCCGAACTTTTTGATACTGTTCTTAAAAAGTATTTTTCTTCATTCAGAAAATTTTCTGCTGCGAATACTATGCTGTCAGAAGAAGAATATATGCAGACACTTGTCACTGAAGGAATGAAATTAGAGGAGGTTTGTTCTAAAGAGATTCTGTATAAGTATGATAGCAAAGAGGACCTAAAGAATTATGTCAAAGGATGGCTTAACTGTTATGTTCCCTTGCCTAAACATTTACAAAACTCTTTTTTAGAGAAGGTTGCGGATGAGAGTCTATTTTTCAATGTTGGGAATTCTAATAAGGAGATAATCATCCCTCATAAATCTTTAATTATTAGAGGGAAAAAGGAACAAAGAGAAGTGGAGAGGGTGAGTTAAACCAAAGCTGTGTTTTTATGAAAATTATTCAAGAAAATAAAAAAGTCCAGGGCCTAAACTTTGACTGTAAGAGGCATAGTTTTTTGAATCTTTTTGCAAAACAGGTTAGAGAAAACCCAAAAGCAGTTGCAACAGTATTCTGTGGAGAATCGCTTAGTTTTGAAGAATTAGATTTTCGATCTTCAACCCTTGCTAAATTATTAAAAATTAGAGGGGTTAAGCCTGGAAAAGTTGTTGCACTAGGACTATATAATTGTTTAGATTTTATGGTTGGGATGCTTGCAATTTTTAAATCTGGAGGGGTGTATCTCCCGATTGATCCACATTATCCAAACCAAAGAATAAAGAGGATGCTAGAGGATGCTGGGCCTTGGTGTATTATAACTGAGAAGTCTTTAAAAAAGAGATTCTTAAAGTGGAACAATAACTTGTTTTTGATTGATAATCTTCCTGATTTAGAACTAGAAATGGATCTCAGCCCTGTTGATCTAAATCAGACTGCATACATAGTTTATACTTCAGGAACTACGGGAAATCCAAAAGGAATTTCTGTTTCTCACTCCTCATTAGCTTATGCAGTTTTAGCATATCGAGACCTGCACCCAGCGCGATACAATGCCTTAATGACAGGAAGTATTAGTTTCGATCCAAGCTTATTAATTGTTGTATATACTCTAGCCTCAGGGGGAATGGTCTGCTTACCGGAAAATAACGATGGTATTGATCCAAAACAACCAGATGAATATATTCAGTTAATTAAAACTTATTCCCTGAGTTATCTTTTATGTACACCATCTTTATATTCTAACATGCTTAAAAAATCCACTAGGTTAATTTCATTAGAATGTGTTGACTTATGCGGGGAAAATATCCCAAATAATTTGCCTAAAAAGCATTCTATAGTTTTACCAAATTCCTTTCTCTATAACGTTTATGGTCCGTCTGAATATGCCATGGGGATCACAGCTGCTGAAATCTACAACCCTAACAACAAGACACCTAATGATGTTACTATAGGGACTCCATTTTTTGAAAACGCTGTGTATATTTTAAATGAACATTTTCAACCCTTACCCGTTGGAATCAAAGGAGAAATATTTATTGGTGGTCAAGGTTTGTCTGATGGGTACTTACACAATGATAAACTCACAAAAGAGAAGTTTCTTTGGATTACTTTACCTGATAATAATATTGTGCGCTTATATCGAACTGGAGATATGGGGTGCTACTTGCCAGATGGAAATATTAAATTTCTTGGAAGAGAGGATCGGCAAGTGAAAGTATTAGGTCACAGAATTGAATTAGAAGAGGTAGAACATATAATTTGTGGTTATTCAGAAGTCAGTGAAGCAGTAGTAGTCTTTTGTAACTTCGAAGATAGAGAAAATGAATTAATAGCGTATTATTCATCGAATTCAAATATTGACATCACTAAGAATTTAAAAATCTTTCTAAAAGCTAAATTTCCTAAGTATATGCTTCCTTCAAAATTTATCAAAATCAATAAATGGCCTTATAATGAAAATGGTAAAATTAATCGCAAAGAATTAAAAACTTAAATATAATGTCTTTTATACTTATTAGACAAATGGAATTCTTGAACGGTTCCAGAGGACAATGCAAAATGTGTTTTATACAACAGTCTTTCGAAAGAAAGCTTCTTCTACTATGAGGAATTTCAAGAAGATGTGAATAAATAGCTGGAAGAGTATAAGAGTGAGTGTACTCATACTGGGAAATATTGTTACGGAAAACCACCCCTCTAAACTTTTGTTGAGGTTAGACATTTGGTTCAAGAGAAACTGATTGGAGAAAATGAAAATTAGGCTTGAAGAAACGATGGCTTTAGAAGTGACAACTTCTGACCTTGAAGGTATCAGATAAAAAGCATCTGTTAGGTCAAGTCTTGGCTATTAGACCCCTTCTAGTAATTGAATGACATTTCTTAAATGTTCTGGTCCAGTTCCGCAACATCCTCCAATTATCTTCATATTAAATTTTTTCTTTATTATAGACATATAATAAGCCCAATCAGAAATGCTATCTGACTGAATATTTGTAATACCATCTAATTCGTTGTGATCCATAGAAGATCCGTTTCCTAAAAATCCTAGTAATCTGTCTGGTATTTCTGTGGGTTCATTGTGTTCAAATAGAAAAGTAGGATGAGAACAATTTAACATAAAACCTACAGGAAGATTATTAACACATGCATCTATATCTAGGATAGCATCTTTAATACTAGTCCCATCAAGTAACCTTCCATTACGATTGATAACAAAGCTTATAATATACGGACAACTTGAGTAAGATATCGATTTCGCGATACCTTTTGCCTCTTCTATAGAAGGTAAGGTTTGTGCAATAATAAAATCAACCCCAGCATTTTCTAATTCTTTTATTTGCCAAGAATAATATTCTATTGATTGTTTATAGGATAAGGACTCTTCTGGTTTATATGCATTGTTTTTACAACCGATTAATCCTCCGATCTTTATATTAACCGAAGACTTATATAGGTCCCTGACCTCAAACATAAAATTAACAGCGTCTTTGTTAATGGTTTTCTTGTTATAACTAGCAACTCTATCAAAATCACAACGGTAAGTGGGAGTACACATCAAAAAAGGAAGACAAGAATCTGACGCTACATCGATATACGAAGAATAAACCTTAGAAAGAATAGATCGTTCCTTATGCTTATAAATCATAGGAGCATTAAGTAACAATGGGTGCATTTTAATATTAAAAATATGATCTAATCTTTCAAGAATCGATCCTTCCACTAATACTAGACTATTATCTCTGATAAATAACTCAAAAGATTTTCTTTTAGACAAACTCATTAAATCTCTATTTTTTAGATTAAAAAATACTTAATTGTAACAATCAAGACTTGATCTGACGGATGATTTTTATCTGAAACCTTCAAATTCAGAAGTTGTCACTTCTAAAGTCATCGTTTTCTTAGGCTTAATTTTTATCTTTTCCTGAAGTTCATCTGCAAGCTTCTCAATTCAGGCCTTGGCTACTACACTTTCTGAATTGACTATTTTCTTCCAATTTTCGTAACGGCACTGGTAAGTTTTTCAAGAACATCGGTTGAGCGTTTCAAAAAAGTAGAGAAGTCTTCTGCACCCAGTTCTCGTTGCGAGAGAAGGGAAAGCTCATAAAGTTGTTTTACAAGTGATGTAGCAAGCTCTTTGTCTTTTTTCTCGAGCTTTTGTATGGATTGTACAAGGGGGCTATTTGTATTTACAACAAAGGTGCATTTACTGCCCATACCTGCAGGGAGATCTTGACCAGAAATAGCAAAATAATCTCGCATTCTTCGCTCTTTTTCAGAAAGCATCATAAAAGCAGGAACGGAATTGCTAGAAAGACTTTTTGCTTCGACTTCTAGTGTTTTATCGTTGAGTTTTGAGCGGAAGTAATCGGCAATTTTAACCGCTTCGGTTTTTCCCTCGGGATCAAGAACGGATTTTTCTCGCTCTTTGTCGAGAATCACGTCATCGACAGCCCCATCGAGGCGTTGAAACACCATGCCGGAATGCTTTCCTTCTAAAAAGGTCATGAGCGGAGTATCAAGGTGCGAGGAGGCAAAGAGGATTTCAACTCCCTTTTCTTTGTACATGTCAAAGAAATGGGATGTTTGCTTTTCATCGTGGTGGTAATAGACTTTTTTCTCAGGATTTCGTTCTAAGTATTCTTCGAGAGTAGTCCATTCATCATTAGAGGTTTTCCAAACAAGACACTCTTTTGCACGATCATAAAACTTATCGTCTTGCAAGATTCCGAGTTTTAGAATCATTTCAACATCGGGCCATTTCGAGACAAATCCTTCTCTATCGGTTTGAAGGGTGTGAAGAAGTTTATCGGAGACTTTTTTCGAGATATGACCGGCAAGCTGTCTGACAGTTTTGTCCATTTGAAGATTTGAACGGGAGACATTGAGAGGAATGTCGGGGCTATCAATACAACCTCGGAGAACGGTTAAGAAATCAGGGATTAGGTCTTTACAGTTGTCAGATACAAAGACGCGGCTGCAATAGAGTTGAAGGGCCGTTTGATTAGGATCTAGGCGCCGGTTTACTTTAGGAAAGTAGAGGATTCCTTGCAAGTTGAAAGGATAGTCGATGTTGAGATGGATCCAAAAAATCGGATCAGGTTCCATAGGATACAGTGCTTTGTAGAAATTGAGGTAGTCTTTATCGGTGCATTGAGAGGCAGGTTTGATCCATAGGGGTTCGACGTCGTTAATTTGTTTTTCATTGAGAAAAATTGGGTGGGGGAGGAAGCGACAGTGGCGCATGAGTAGGGTACGGATCTTACCTTCCTCGAGAAATTCCTCAGATTCCTTGTTAATGTGAAGAGTAATAGCTGTTCCTCTGACTTCTCGTTTCCCAGTATCAAGAGTGTAGTTGGGAGAGCCATCGCATGACCAATGCGCTGCTTTGGCGTCTTCTTGAAAAGAAAGGGTATCTATTTCAACAGAATCACTCACCATAAAAGAAGAATAGAACCCGAGACCAAAGTGACCGAT
Source organism: uncultured Chlamydia sp. (assembly GCA_946127115.1). Classification (GTDB taxonomy): domain Bacteria; phylum Chlamydiota; class Chlamydiia; order Chlamydiales; family Simkaniaceae; genus Neptunichlamydia. The sequence continues at coordinate 992,793 of CAMGYI010000001.1, read as the reverse complement.
TATCTGGTTGTTTCCCGAATCATCCTGGTACTTTTTGACAAACTCTTCAGCTCCTGAAAAAGCAAGTTGTGCGATGTACTTTTCCACATCATCCGCAGTCATTCCGAGGCCGGTATCGACGATCTTAAGGGTTTTTTTCTTTTTGTCTATCTCAATATCGATCCGAAGCTCTTCATCTTTAAAGTCTGTTTTTCTCTGATCGCGGAGGACCTTTAGCTTGCTTATAGCATCGCATGCATTCGAAACAAGTTCTCGTAGAAAGATGTCACGGTCGGTGTAAAGCCATTTTTTGATAATGGGGAGGATATTCTCGCTGTGAATTTCAAGGGTGCCTTGAGTCATTGTACCTGTCCTTTTTTCATTCAAGAAGGACCAGTTTATTCCTTATTCGGCTCTATGGCAAGATATTTATTCTCAAATTCCCTATGCCCCCAGGCTAATAAACCCAAAACTCAGATTAATAAGGGGTAAAATTGATGGAATCCGTGCAAAATCGTGTTGAGGCGGTTTAATAAAGGTTTAGCAAGTGGTGGATTTTCAATGACTGTTTTTCTTAAGAGCGTCAAAATTATTTTTTATATTGGGGCGCGTCTTAGAGTAAAGCTGAAAGGTTAAGAATCCCCGCTTGCTCAAGGATGATAATTGTCACAGCAAGCGGAGCAATATAGCGTACCATGAAAAACCAAGGCTTAAATAGATAACCCATGGTTGTTCCCTTTAGGAATTCCTCTTTTGTCAATTCCCTTTTCATCACAATACCGATGAAAAGAGCTGTGAGTAGTCCTGCGATAGGCATCATCCAATTTGCGGTGATGTAGTTCATTGTATCAAAGAAGTTCGTCCCGTAGATTTTTTCCCAATTAGGGAAAAGAGCTCCTGAACCTGCAAGAGCAGAGGGGATACCAAAGATAAAGATTCCAATGGCAGAGAAGGTCACAGCTTTTGCCCGTTTCCATGAAAAGAGTTCCATAAGGTTTGCAACAAGGACTTCCAAAAGGGAGATTGAAGAAGTGAGGGCTGTAAAGACGAAAAGGAGGAAAAACACGGTCGAAATCACAAGACTTCCAGGGAGTTTTGCAAAGAGGATTGGCATGGTTTTAAAGATTAATCCAGGCCCCCCTTCAGGAGGGAAATTAAATGAAAAGACGATCGGAAAGATCACCATTGCTGCCATAAGGGAGACAAAAAGGGTCATAATCGCCACAATGAAGGCGGTGCGTGGAATATTCTCGCTGGGCTTCAGATAACTTCCGTAAGTCACAATGATTCCAAGACCAACGCTTAAGGTAAAAAAAGCCATCCCAAGAGCGTTCAAAACAACGGCGGGAGTGAGTTTTGAAAAGTTTGGGTAGAAAATGAATCTCAACGCTTGTCCAAACCCAGGAAGGGTAAATCCATAGATAAACATGGCGAGGAGGATGAAGAGCAGAGCAGGAGTTAAGATGCGACTCCAGTGTTCGATCCCTTTTCGGATCCCACTATAGACCACACCGATATTTAGAAGGATAAAGAGAAAGAGCCAGAAGATGTTAAGATCAGAGGAAGTGTAGACAATATCGAAGGTAGAGCGGATTTCTTCTGGGGTTTTTCCTATTGTAAATTGATTAAGTGACATGAGGGCATAGTTCAAGCACCAACCAGAGACAACGCAATAAAAGGAGAGGACTATAAAACTAGTGAGCATGTTGAGATACCCCATCATTCGCCAGTTACTTGACTGGTTTGAAAGGGATTGATAGGCAAAGATCGGGCTACGTTGAGCTCTTCGACCGATCATCAATTCGGCAATAAAGATGGGAACACCGAGCAAAAAGGTAAAGGCGATATAGAGAAGAACAAATGCTCCTCCTCCGTTATCTCCTGCTGTATAAGGGAAGCGCCACAAGCTGCCCAGGCCGATCGCAGACCCTGCTGCTGCCATGACAAATCCGAAGTGGGAAGCCCAATGTTCTCTTTGTACCTTCATTCTCGGTGAGAATAACTTTTTTTTTTATTTGCAGCAAGGTCCGCTGCATGATAAATAAAAAAAGAGAGGGGATTCTCCTATACATCAAGTCACGTTGGCAAATCGACTATACGGTCACTGGGATGACAGCCTGTGTTAAAGCGCCATGGATTTTCGTACAAAAAACCCTCGCCTGGTCCAGATGAAGCAAACCGGGAAGCGCAAAAAAATGGATATGAAGAATATACCCGATTAAAATAGAATTTGTCCGAAGAAGAAATACTTTGTTTCATAGATGGTGTGCACTCTACCCACAACCAAGGTCCAACTTGCGTACAGATGAATTAAAAGAGGTAAAAGAAAAGAAATTCCGTCAAGCACGGGGAGGAGAAGAGTAAATCTATCGGAGATGATAGCTGTGCTTAATCATGAGGAAAAATCGTATAAAATCTATACTTCTTCTTATAAAAATCCATGAAGGAAGAGAGCATGAATCATGAATATCCGTTCCAAGTGGTGACATTACTCAGCAGAAATCATATTGCTTTGCATTCGACGGTATCTGCGTTACACCCTTAATAGAGATATTGAAAAGAGTGTGAATGAACGAGGATTGAGAGTGTTTACCTAAAGGTTGATAACCCTAACTTTTGTTGAGGCCAAACATTTGGCTAAAGAGAAAATGATCGGAGAAGATAAAAATTAAGCCTGAGGAAACGATGGCTAAAGAAGTGATAACTTCTGAATTTTAAGATGTCAGGTAAAAAGTGTCCGTCAGATTAAGTCTGGCCTATTACATATTACATATTAGAAAAAATAAGAGTTTCTCTTGCGCGCAGTTAAGAGAACACTACAAAAAAACAAGAAAGGATGAATGTTTATAACATCATTAATATTTAATTTAGATAAATCTGGCTCTATGTGTGGGACTAGAAGCATTTTGTTTGAGGGCCTGGGACAATTTATAAACTCCCAAAAACAGGTTCAACAACATGCACCTGACGACAGGATCACTATTAATTTTTTTAATCAATACGTTGACCCATTTGTTGTTGATCAGCCTATTAATGACCTCGATTTGCAAGATATTTTAAATAACTACAAACCAGAGGGTTTGACTTCAATACACGATGCTTTTATAGAAAGCACATATACTAACCCCTCTGAAGCTAATATGGATAAGCTGTATCTTATGTATCTCTCAAAAAAAAATTTGAAAAATATACAGTTTCTGAGCCTTTAAATATAAAGGTTATGGATAAACACAGCCTAGAAACTAAGGATCCACAAATAGTTCATTACAAAGTGTGGTTTATTTCTATTAAAGAACGCCATGCAACAATAAATGTGTTGAATATTCAGGAGGCAGAATCGTTTAGTCGGGCAACTCAAACACAAAAAATGGGGCTAGGAATATGTGACAACGACACCTCTCTTTTTATCAACGGTAAAAAAGAAACAAGATCTCTTTGGAGATTTATAGAAAAGGATATTCAATGGAAAGAGGTTATCTTTGCTTTATCTCCATTTTATTGCGAGACACCTAAAAATAGGATAATTGTTGTATTAACAGATGGAGAGGAGAATAGCAGTGTAAGGGGGAGTCAGTCAGAAGTAAAGGGTAGATTAAAAGAGCTTCAAGACGTTGGATCAACTATTCATTTTTTATTGTTTAATTCAAAGATCTCTCTGGAAGCGATATCTGAAGGCTATGGTATACCTATAAAAAATATTCAGTCGCTTAGTACAGAGGTAGATTCAGAAAGCATTAGAGGCTTGGGAGAGAGGGTCGCAAAGGATAGAAATGATAGGAAGTAGTGTTGCAAGAACCATAAAACCACAATTTTTGAAAAAAATTGATCGTTGGTTTTCAAGGACTTATAAAATAGTAAGTCATAACGTCTTCGCGAAACGAGGAGCTTGACGATTTTGAGCAGCCCTTAGGGCTGCCAGATTGTTCTGGCCTTGTTTATTTAATGTTCAGAGGCTTGGGCAGGTTGGGAGCGCCTCAAAGGCGCCGGTTAAAGTGATCCTTCTTCACCACAACCTTGACTACAGTCAAGTTGTTCCTGATGTCTAATGTAAGCTCTGGTCTGAATTTCATCAAATCCAACCGTTGATACCGCATACCCTCGAGTCCACAATCTTTCTCCATTGAAATTTTGTTTCCTATCTCCAAACTGGCTTTCTACAGCAATAGCACTTTTTCCTTTAATGTATCCAAATCTACCCCTGCCACGGAATATTTGGGCAGAATTCATCAATATATGCACGTGATCATCGGATAGAAGGAGTCGCAGATGTCAGCTCCAACCCCCGCAGAATCCGCCGTGCCGTTTTCCAGCAACGGGCTCTTTAATTATGGTTTCACATATTTTTTATTCCTTCCATCCTCGTGTAAGTAAGGAATGAAAATTTTTGGCCTTTCTAAGGTGTAGGTTTCCAGAATCTTATTGAATTTACTCCAGCTCAGTTTGCTCACCTGACTTCTTGAACTCAGCATCTCCCTCCATGACTTCACAGTCTTGAAGTACACATCATTGAGTGATTTGATATTTCCTCCAACACTATAGACCATAGTATTGGTGGTGGCCTCTCAGCACTCTGTTTATTACTTCTTTTTGTTTAAATAATTTGTGGTAACTGATCACTTTGAGAGTGGTTACTTAAAAATTAATTCATGAGATTCTGGCCTTTTTCATAATCAGAAGATTGAGAGTATCGAGATGAATTGTTGTAAAAAGTGCCGTGGGAAAGAATTGGTTAAAAATGGTCATATCAGAGGTGAGCAATGCTATAAATATAAGAGCTGTGGGTGTATTCATCTTTAGTGACAAACATGCTGCCAAGCCAGAATCAGCGGCTAAAAGAGATTTGGCTGTTATTCTTTACTCATTAGGAAAAACGTCGTATGGTTTTATAGCTAAATTATTTGGAGTTACAAGAGCTGCTGTGTTAAACATGACAAATCCGAAGTGGGAAGCCCAATGTTCTCTTTGTACCTTCATTCTCGGTGAGAATAACTTTTTTTTATTTGCAGCAAGGTCCGCTGCATGATAAATAAAAAAGAGAGGGGATTCTATGCAGCATCAAGCAGTACCAGGTCAATATCAAGTACTTCAAGGTGAGCAGTGGGTGATGCCCCCTTGGGTCGACCAAGTCATTGATTATGTAAATAAAGAGCTGAATTGGCTCGATCTTGCATTTTTTGCCTTTGGTGTTCTTATCCTTCTGATTCTATTACTCATTCTTCTTAGAAGGCGCACTCAAGTGCAATCTGAAATCGTCGAAAAATATGAAGAGAATATCGAAGCGATTAAAAAGGGGCATTTGGAAGAGATTGTGCGTGCTGAGAAAAGCATCAAACTCTTTAAGGAAAAACTAGAAGAAACTGAAACTGAATTTCAAAGAGACCTCAAAAAACAAGAAAAAGTGTATAATGAAAGTCTCAAAGAATCTGAGACCAAGCATTCGAAGCGAGTTCAGAAGATTGAAAAGGGACACACACAGATCCAATCGACTGATGAGTATAGTATTTTTGAACTCAAACGGCAAATCAATCGTCTCAGAAATGGGCAAATGAATGAAGTAGAAGCTTTTCAGGCAGAAATCAAGAACCTGAAGTGTGAGATTAAAGGAATGCATGAAGGGCATGCGAAAGCAATTGAAAGAGCAGAAATGGAAATTGGTGATTTACGCAAGCAAATGCAGGCTTTAATGTATCGCGTATGAGCATTGAAGTTAGCGTAATAGCAGTGATTGCCTTTGTATTTATGGGGACGCTCTTGTCTGGAATGATTCTGTACACCAGACAGCGCCTGGTGAGCACTGCTCCATGCAAGATCGAGATTAATGAAGACCCCTCGTTGACCAAAGAAGTTGAAGGGGGAAAGACGCTCCTGTCTGCGCTCCTAGAGCAGGGGATTGCCATTCCGTCTCCATGTGGGGGAAAAGCAACCTGCAAACAGTGTCGAGTGCAAGTTATTAAGGGGGGGGATGATATTCTTGAAACCGACAAAGCGATCTTCACCCCTAAACAGTTAACGGAGGGATGGCGCCTTTCTTGCCAGTGCAAAGTTAAACATGATTTGGGGCTGAAGCTTTCTGAAACGTTGCTTACACTAAAGGAAGTTAAGGGGACCGTAATGTCTAATCGGAATGTTGCTACCTTTATTAAGGAGTTGGTGATTCAGGTCTCTGATTCTGACATGGTAGATTACGTTCCAGGAGATTACCTGCAGTTCCATGTGCCGAGCTATTGCACTAATACTAAAGAATGGAAGAAAACAATGGATGAAGAATATTATGACGATTGGGAACAGTTTGATCTTTTTGGACATCCGATAGAATATGAGGAAGGGGAAGAAGAGGTGATCCGTGCTTATTCGATGGCATCCTACCCTAAGGAAGGAAACCTATTCAAATTTAACATTCGAATTGCAACCCCTCCCTTTATCCGGGGGGAAATTGCTCCTGATATTCCCTGGGGGATTTGTTCCTCTTATATCTTTGGGTTAGAAGAAGGAGAGGGGGTCCGTCTTTCGGGACCTTATGGAGAGTCTCACATGGTAGAAGAAGATCGAGAGATTGTTTTCTTGATTGGAGGTGCCGGTTCATCATTTAGTCGTAGCCATATTATGGACCTTTTTAAAACACGAAAAACGCAGAGGAAGGTCACCTTGTGGTACGGCGCGCGGTCTCTAAAGGAGAATATTTATCAAGAAGATTACGAAGGGCTTGACCAAGCATTTGCAAATTTTTCCTATCATTTGGTATTATCAGAACCAACTGACAAAGATCTCAAAGAGGGATGGCCTAAAGAGGACCCTCTGAAAACCAACTATCTCTTTAAAGCTTTCGAAGAGGGGCAACTCAAGGAGATGGAAGAACCCGAAAATGCTTTCTATTTCGTGTGTGGACCACCACTGCATAACAGCAGCGTTTTAAAGCTTCTGGATGATTACGGAGTCCCAGAAGAAAATGTAATATTAGATGATTTTGGAAGCTAGGATAGCCTCATGAAGATACTAGTTGCACAAAGAAACCCCATTGTTGGGGACATTGATGGGAATGCTGCGAAGATTTTAGAAAGTATAGATGAAGCGCGAAAGAAAGGGGGTGAACTCGTGATGTTTGGCGAACTGATGCTTTGCGGATACCCTCCTGAGGACCTCGTCTACCACAATACCTTTATAGATTCGATGGAACTCCATTTGGAAAGGATCATTAAAGCCTCAAAAGGGCTGGCGGTGATTGTGGGTCTGATTCGGCGCAATATCGACGAAGGAGAAAAACATCTTTTAAATAGTGCGGCAGTCATTCACGATGGAGATCTCTTAGGATTTCAAGACAAGTGGCTCCTCCCCACCTACGATGTGTTTGAAGAGAGGCGTTACTTTGAACCGGGGAAAGAGACGAAGATTTGGGAAATTGGAGGGAAGAGGATAGGCCTTATCATTTGTGAAGATATCTGGCAACATGCTGGATACGTTGGCTACACCCAATACGATCGTGATCCTGTCCAAGCTCTTGTCGAATTGAACCCCGACATCATGCTTAACATTTCAGCCTCTCCGTATCAATTTCAAAAACCTGATGTACGAGTCAATGTTTGCGCTAAAGCGGCAAAAACACTTGGATGCCCTGTTGTGATGTGTTGCCAAGTAGGTGCAAATGGGCAAATCATCTTTGATGGATATAGTGTTTATGTAAATGAGAAAGGAAAGCTTTGCAGGCTTGGAAAAGGATTTGCTGAAGATGCAATGTTAATCGATTTGGAAGAAGAAACTTCCCCTGTTTCCTTTGAATATGAGCCTATGACAAACCTGATTCAAGCCCTAGAGCTCGGTGTAAAGGACTACTTTGCAAAATGTGGATTCACAAAAGCTTGCTTAGGACTTTCAGGTGGAATTGACTCTGCCCTTGTTGCTTACATTGCAGCAAAAGCGCTTGGCCCTGAAAATGTTCTTGGGATTAGCATGCCCTCTTGTTTTACCACCAACGCTAGTATTGGTGATGCAAAAACACTTGCTGAAAACCTTGGGATTGAGTTTTTAGAAGTTCCGATAAAAGAACCATTCGATGCCTATCTCCATCTTTTAAAGCCGCACTTTCAAGGAAAAGATATTGATATTACTGAAGAAAATCTTCAAGCAAGAATCCGAGGGATTTTGCTCATGGCGATGTCCAACAAACATGGTTATATTGTCTTGAGTACGGGAAATAAGAGTGAGGTTGCGCTTGGTTACTCCACCCTTTATGGCGATATGTGTGGGGGACTTGGAGTGATTGGTGATGTGACAAAAACAAGGGTGTATGACCTTTGTCGCTATGTTAATAAACTCGAGAAGAAAGAAGTAATTTTAAACTCGATTATTGATAAACCACCATCGGCAGAGCTTCGCCCAGATCAAATCGATCTTGATTCTCTACCCGAGTACGGCGTTATCGATAATGTTTTAGAAGGGTATGTTGAAAATTATCTCTCAATAGATGAGGTTGCTCAGAAGTATCACATTTCACAGGAGCAAGTTCTTGAACTTGTCCAAATGATCCATGCCGCGGAATACAAAAGGCGGCAAGGGCCGCCTATTTTAAGAGTCTCGAAAAAATCATTCGGCGTGGGGCGTCGCTATCCCATTGTCCAAAAATGGTTATGAAATTGAGATTTAGCTCGCAACAGTTGCTCAGTCTATTTCCAAAAATATTTGGAGAAGAGGTGTGGAGAAATCATTTGATTTAAACTGAAGAAGCATTTTACAATCAGCGTTTAGAAATAGAAAAAGGGCTTCCCGAAAGAAGCCCAGTGCCAGCTAAGAGTTTGAGCTCTTAGTCGGCGAGAACCCAAGGAGAAAAATTGAGACTACACTCCCTGGATTCGAAAAAAGTCTTTTTTTCGTTTCCCAAAAATCTTTATGTTGCCCTTTCGATGGGAAGAAAAACACTCTTCCTTCACTGCATTGTCGATGATAACATTTTCAACGAGTTTGCCTCAAGGGTCTTATGGAACGTTTAAGGGAGTTGAAAGCGCCTTTCTAATAAAAATGTTAGAGGGGCGTTTTCTTTATATAGCGGTTCCAATTTTTTTTCCTTGCATCAATCACGCAAGGAGCAAGAAAGCCTATGGTCTCGACAAATTTAACACATTATAAGAAAATTACCCAACTCCTAAAAACGCCCCCTTTAGTCCTTCGGTTAAGATCCTCCTTAAAAAATTCTTGTTTAGATCCAAGAAAAGGGGGAGATCAAGACGGTAGGATTCTTCTTAAATTGCTATTTGAAGGATTGACCCGCTTTGACAAACAGGGAAAGGTGGCGCTTGCGATCGCAAAGCCTTGTACGCTGTCAGATGATCAAACACGCTATCGCATTATTTTGAAACGGACCTATTGGTCAAATGGCGATCCTGTGATTGCCAGCGATTTTGAATATGCTTGGAAAACTGCTTTAGCTCCTGATTTCCCCATAAATTTTCCCGCACTCTCCTCATCACCCTAAACCACCACGTACCCGATTTTTTAGAGCGCTTAGCCCATCCACTTTTCCTTCCCATTCCTTCAATCATTGCCAAAAAAGACTTAAGATGGGTTGATCGATACGTTTTCAATGGCCCGTTTTGTCTTAAAGAGCTTGAGGAAGGGGCTTACTTTTACTTGAGAAAAAACACACGCTATTTTAGAAAAAAATGGGTGAAAATCGATCAGGTTTTGGTTGCTCCAGGATCAAGTGTAGAAACTTTCTGCTCACTTCAAGACTTTTCATTCGATATTTTAGGAAAACAGCTCACTTTTGCTCCAAACATCCTCTGGTTTTCCATCAATACGTCCCTATTTCCTACCCACGCTGTCTATTTTCGAAAAGCCCTCATCGCCGCAACAGATCAAAAACAACTCAAAACTCTTTTCCCCAGAGTGCAAGAAAGCGGGCCTGTCCCCCTCCATTTAATGCAAAGCAACGATCACTATAACCCCAGGAAGGCATGCGCCTTATTTGATTATGCTTTAAAAGCGGAGCTCCATCTTAAAAAAGAACGGATCCCCCCTCTTTTACTGATGGTGCCAAAAAATACTCTCTACTATGCCATTGCTAAAAACCTGAAAAATCAATGGGAAACTGTTCTTAATATCCACTGCACGATTCAATCCTATCCCTTTTCTGAGTTCCCCCAGAGGCTGAGCGAAAAAAAATACCACCTTGCATTTACAGAGTGGGAAGCCCCAACAAGGGACCCTCTCACCACCTTAATGGCCTTTAAATCCGCGACAGACCCTTTTAACTTTAGCCACTGGGAAAATCTTTACTACCAAAAGCTTTTAAAAGCCGCAGCAAGTGAAAAGGACTCTTTGAAAAGAGATGTATACATCAAAGAGCTCGAAAACATCCTCATTGATCATGCCTGCGTCCTTCCACTCTGTCATGGAGAAATCCGACCAAAAACCCCACCTTTAAAGGAGGTCAATGAATCATTTAAGGATTGAACAACTCGTGAATGAGGTAATCTAAACACTAGGATAGGGTTATTTTTGAATGTCCCTCTTTAAGCATGAAAAGGCGGTCAAATCCAAGGGCAATTCCATAACAGTCTGGAAGCCCTCGTTCTAAGGCTTTAATGAATTCAGGGTCGAGAGGAAGAGCTTCTTTCCCTAATAAAATTCTTTCGTTGTTTGAGCGCTTTAGCCGCTCTTTTTGCTCGATGGGATCCGTAAGTTCGTGGTATCCGTTCCCGAGCTCAATTCCGTTAAAATACAATTCAAAACGCTCTGCTACACCATTTTTTATCTGAGCAAGGGCAGCTTGTTCTTTTGGAAAGTCGGTAATCACTGTGATTTGTTTGTTTCCAAGCATCGGTTCTACAACGCATCCCCAAAGAAGGTTGGTAATATCATTCTCACTGTGGAACTCGAAACCGAGTACTTTTCCCCTTTCCATTAGTTCCAAGGGAGGAGCATCGCAAGAGAGGCCTACTTCCCTTTGAAAGGTCTCTTTATAAGGAAGTATTTCAGATGCCCTTTCTCCAACAAAGAGGCGCACAAGGTTCAAATTTTCTTCTAAAAAGGCATCAAGCGTAGTCTCAACCCGGTACCACTCAATCATTGTAAATTCTGGAGCGTGAAGTGGACCTATCTCATCCTTTCTAAAAACATGTCCTAATTGGTAGATGTCGCCACTGCCGTTCGCGAGAAGTTTTTTCATTCCATATTCAGGAGAAGAGTGGAGGTAGCCACCATCCACTTTGAAAAGATCGATATGAGTATCGATGGAGGCGAAGTTAGAAAGCAATGGAGTGTCGACTTCAACAACATGGCGCTCTTCAAAAAATGTTCGGACCATTTTTAGAGCCTGCGCACGCGCTGATAAAGCGCTATTCTTTGATGCGAGAGACATACTCTCCAGTGCGAGTGTCGACTTTAATGAGTTCTCCCTCCTCAATAAAAATAGGGATCTGAATTAAAGCGCCTGTGTTGGTCTTCGCAGGTTTTAGAACGCGCCCTGAGGCAGTATTCCCTCGCACTCCTGGAGCTGTTTCTGTCACAGTCATATTCAAAAAAATAGGAGGAGTGATATCAACAACTTCGCCTTTGTACAGCACGAGCGCATAGATAGTATCTTCAATCATATAAGGTTCTTTGTCATTGATCACTGTGAGAGGAACTGTTGTTTGTTCATAGGAGGTGTCATGCATGAAGACTATGCCGGTCCCCTCTTTATAAAGCATCCGCATCTGCATTTCTTCAACGTCGGCTAGATCAAACTTCTCCCCTGATTTAAAGGTTTTTTCGATAACACGTCCCGATATCAGGTGCTTGAGTTTTGTGCGCGTAAAGGCTTGACCTTTTCCAGGTTTGACAAACTCCACCCCAACGATTGTATAGGGCTCTCTGTCCATCTCAATTTTCATTCCTGATTTAAATTCGTTTGTACCGACTCGCGCCATTGAACATCCATTGATTAAAAAATGGACATTGTCTCAGATAGATGTTTCGTATGTCAAGAACTACTCTAAACGGACCCTTAGCCGTTTCGGCGAGTACTGTAGCTGGGATGTGTAAGGGAAAAAAATATTTCCTACCTACTTCATTAGCAACGGCAAGCTTAAAGCTCTTCTGATGCCAATGAAGTTTAGCAATTTGGATATTGCACAGAAGAGCCTCATGAGGGAAATTCCTCAGCGGGTAGGAGGATGTTTAGGCGTGTTCCAAGTGTCCCGACCTGGGTGCCTAAGCGGAGTGTTATGTTTTGCAAGTCCGTTTTGGTATTTTGCAAGTCCTTATTAGTGTTTTGCAATCCCGTCTTAATTGCTTCTAGTTCTACAACTCGTGCTGCTAGATCTCTATGAGTTGTTCTAAGCTGTCCAACTTGTGTCGAAAGAGATTCCCGGTCTTCTTCGAGCCCTTTGAGCACTGTTTTGGACGCTTCAAGGTTCCCTTGGACGTCTCTTGAGAGGGAACGAGTTTCTGCGACATTATCTGCGACAATTCCCTTTTGAACAGCATCTTCAGTCACGAATAAAACGACTACGTAGGCGCCATTAATACTCGATTGAGTTCTACGGTAATGATAGCCATTCCAAAGTAAGTTGATGATTGCTGCGACTATTGCGGTTTGAAGGACAAATGTCACGGCATATCCGCTAACTTCATTGTATGTTGGAATGGGGGATTTTGGTGTTAATCGTTCCATTCCTTTCTCCTTAGTTAAGGTTTTGCGAAGAGGTTAGACAATTTGTGAAAAAAGTGTAAGGAAAATTTATACTTTGCAGCAAAAAGAATTCCAGATAATAAAAGGAGAAAGGATTATGACAAATGAATAGCGGAGAAATTCAAGAAGAGCAATACGCAAAAGAGACGCTCGAAAGGTATTCAGGATCTCCTGCAGAGGGATTTCAATCGAATCTCCTTTTGACAAACTTTCCGCGCTATGTTGATCATTTTGCTAAAAGATGTCAGGTGGAGATTTTTGAAGGGTCGATGTTCAAAGTGGCTCATTCGAAGAAAGAAGATATTTCTATTCTCGACTTTAAAATCGGATCTCCTGCAGCGGCACTCGTGATTGATCTCTGCTCTTTTCTTGATATTAAGGCGGCTCTTCTTCTTGGAATGTGTGGAGGGCTTCGCCGTCGATACCATGTGGGGGAGTATCTCATTCCTGTTGCAAGTGTTCGAGCAGAAGGGACATCTGATTTTTATTTTCCTTCCGAAGTGCCTTCTTTAGCAAATTTTCTGATGCAAAGAGCGGTAACTGAAGTCATGGAGGAGGAGAAGGGGATCCACCATATCGGGATCACCTATACAACCAATCTCCGTTTTTGGGAATATAATGAGGAGTTTATTGAGCTTCTCAAGGCAACCCGTGCGCAGGCTATCGAACTCGAGTGTGCAACCCTTTTCACTGGAAGCTATAAGCGTAAGTTAACACTTGGAGCACTTCTTCTTATCTCAGACTTGCCTCTGAATCGAGACCAGATCAAAACAAAAAAGAGTTCTGAAGAAATTTTTAAACGCTTTATGTCTGATCATATTGAAAAGGGAATTAAAGTCATCAAGCATGCTCGCGTGATGCAAGCAAAAAAAATGAAAGGGGCCTACCACAGAAATATCGGCATGTAATCACTCTTCTTTGTGCTTGACTAATAAAGGGTCGAATGGATACAATCGCCAGGAAATAATTTGTGGATCCATGCTTTTAATTGTTCAGGCCTCATCATATCCCACTTTCACTTCTTCGACATCCGGGCTAGGGACGCAATGTTCCTATGCTTCGTGATGGCTTCAATATTTTTTTTTAGAGGTCATAATGAATCAAACTAGAGAACACTGGACAGGACGTATTGGATTTTTAATGGCGGCGATTGGGTCGGCCATTGGTCTCGGTGTCCTATGGAAGTTCCCTTACACTGTGGGTGAAAATGGGGGAGGGCTTTTCCTTCTTTCGTATTTCGTTTGTTTAGTCGTCGTTGGGATCCCTCTCTTTGTTGCAGAGATTGTTTTAGGAAGAAGTAGTCAACGAGCAGCAGTCGGCGCTTATGAGCATCATGATCCGAAAAAAGAGGGGTGGAAGGTCATCGGATGGTTTGGAGTTTTGGCTTCATTTTTGATCATGTCTTTCTACAGTGTGATTGCTGGTTGGGGAATGAGTTATATTTTAATGTCTCTCAATGGTTTTTACCAAAATATGAGTGGTGAAGAGGTTGCTGCAACTTATGATACATTGGTGCGCTCAGGAGATATCTCCCTTTTTTGGCACTTTTTATTTACATTGATCACCACAGCAATTGTTCTATCTGGAGTACGGAAAGGAATCGAGCGGTGGGCGAAGTTTATGACTAAGGCATTACTTGTTCTTCTTATTCTTCTCTTCCTATATACGCTGACGTTGGATGGTTTTGGAAAAGCTGTTAATTTTATTTTCCATCCCAATGCTGAGGATTTTAAGCTCACGAGTGTCATTGAGGCCTTAGGTCTCGCATTTTGGACCTTAAGTATTGGACAGGGGATCATGATTAGTTATGGAAGTTACATGAAACGCTCAAGTAGCGTTGTGCAGATGTCTGGAATTGTTGCATTTTCTGTCATTGTGGTAGCTGTGCTTGCTGCTCTGGTGATTTTCCCGGTGGTCTTTACTTTTGACCTTCCGCCTCAAGCTGGTCCAGGGCTGATTTTTCAAACCCTACCCTATCTTTTTGCGAAGCTTCCGGGGTCGCTAGTTCTGAGTACCATGTTTTTTTCTCTTTTTGTTTTTACGGCGCTCACCTCTGCGATTCCTTTAATCGAAGTGGTGGCAACGAATATCATGGAGTTGAAAGGTTTTTCGCGGCGGAAAGCCGCGATTTTTGTGGGAAGTGCAACATTTCTATTCGGTGTGCCAAGCGCTTTTTCCGGCTCATCAACCGTATTTCCTGATTGGGCATCGATTTATGGGATGGACTTTTTAAAGACAATTGACAGTTTGGTCTCTATATGGGTGATCCCAGTCGGAGGACTCTTTAGCTCTATTTTTGTAGGATGGATCATGGATCGCAAGATCTCTTATAGCGAGTTTACCTACGGATCCAAGGCTGCTTTTCTATATGGCCCGTGGCGTTTTTTTATGCGCTGGGTTGTTCCACTCACGATCTTTATTATCATTGTACAGAAGAGTGGACTCTATGATTTTGATCAATTACTTAAGGGGGGAGGATGACCCAAATTAGAGAACATTGGGGCTCACGCCTTGGATTTATTTTAGCAGCAGTTGGATCTGCAATTGGTCTTGGGGTTCTATGGAAGTTCCCTTACACAATTGGTCAAAATGGGGGGGGGCTCTTTCTTTTTACCTACTTCCTGTGCGTAATTGTCATCGGTATCCCCGTATTAATCGGAGAGCTCTTGCTTGGGCGTCGTAGTCAACGGGCAGCGGTTGGAGCCTTTGAAACCCTTGCAGAGGATCGTCCTCGCTGGAAGGTAGCAGGATGGTTCGGCGTGCTTTCTTCCTTTTTGATCATGTCGTTTTACAGCGTTATCGCGGGTTGGGGAATGAGTTATATTTTGATGTCGCTCAGCGGCTTTTATCAAAACCTCTCCTCAGTAGAAATATCTGAAGTTTTTGAAAAGCTCTCTCATTCAGGAAGCATTACGATCTTTTGGCATTTTCTCTTCACCTTGATCACAATGAGTATTGTTTTGACGGGGGTACGGAAAGGGATTGAATTTTGGTCTAAGCTGATGACCCGCGCCCTTTTTGTAATCTTGATAGGTCTTCTTTGTTATAGTATCTCTCTTGAGGGCTTTCAGAAAGCAGTCTGTTTTATTTTCTATCCTGACATAGCACAGTTTCGCTTCTCTAGCGTTTTGGAAGCACTTGGGCTTGCTTTTTTCACTCTCAGTTTGGGGCAAGGAATTATGATCAGTTATGGAAGTTATATGCGGAAAAAGGAAAATATTCCTCAAATGGCTTGTGTGATCGCGTTTTCAGTCATTTTTGTGGCTATTATGGCTGCAATGATGATCTTCCCGGTTATTTTCACGTTTGGATTTGAGCCACAGCAGGGGTCAGGATTGATTTTTAAAACGCTTCCTTACCTCTTTGCGAAACTCCCAGGGTCTCTTGTGATTTCAACGGTCTTTTTTACACTGTTTGTTTTTACGGCGTTGACATCAGCGATCCCTTTTATCGAGGTGGTAGCAACAAATATTATGGAGCTAGCAAACTGGCCTCGGCAGAGGGCTGTTGTATCGGTTGCTGCGGGAACATTCCTTTTTGGAATACCGAGTGCCTTAGCATTTTCTCAAGACCTATTCCCAAGTTGGCAGAATGTTTATGGAACAAACTTTCTTACTACAATCGATAATCTTGTATCGACCTGGATTATCCCTGTTGGAGGGCTTTTAACTGCTCTTTTTATTGGATGGGGTCTTAAGCGAGAAATTTCTAGAGGGGAATTTCCCCTTGGAAAGGGCTGGGCACGCTTCTATCATTTATGGCATTTTTTCATGAAATGGATCATTCCCTTGACAATTTTTTTAATTATCCTGCAAAAAAGTGGGGTGATTAATTTTGATGGAGGTCATTATGGTTCTAACGCCATCGAGCATGAAGCCCCTAGGGACTCGAGCTCCTAACTTTAAACTTGTCGATGTTATTTCAGATGATGTTGTAACTCTAAAGGATATTGAGTCTGATATTGGGACAGTTGTGATGTTTATCTGCAACCATTGCCCCTATGTCAAACATATTCAAGGGATGATGGTCTCATTAGCGAAAGACTATATCGTTAAAGGGATTTCTTTTGTCGCGATCAATTCAAATGATATTTCAGAGTATCCGGAAGACAGTCCAAAGGAAATGAAGAAACTGGCTGAAAATCTAGACTTTCCTTTTCCCTACCTTTTTGACTACACTCAAAATGTGGCGCGAGATTATGGGGCGGCTTGTACCCCAGATTTTTTTGTTTTTGACAGTAGCATGGAGTGTGGGTATCGTGGGCAGTTTGACGATTCTCGCCCAGGAAACCATACTTCAGTAACGGGAAAAGACTTGGCAGAGGCTCTTGACTGTCTCATTGCTGGAAGGGAAATTACTCTTGATCAGCACCCCAGTATAGGTTGCAATATTAAATGGGCTTTAGCTTCTTTTTAAATAATGTTTATTTATTGTCTCAATATTGATGGGTAGATATACTATTGCTAGTTTTACAAAAGTTTATAGAAATAAAATGGAAGCCCAACAATCTGTTAGTCAGTTTATTACGTCTTATCCTGTCGATTTAGCTATTTCTGTTGAGAGGATCCAAGAGGAGGTTCCCTCTCTTTTCCCTGTGATGAAAGAAGCTGCAGGAGGGGCTATCAGTATCAAACTTGCTGTTGATCTCTCTACAGAAGGGGGGAGGGTGAGCCTTTCAAGGCTTCGTGAAAAGAGTATTTCGACTGAGGGTCTTAGAGAAGATGAAGCTGGTTGGGTTACGATCAATGAATTGGCTCAAAAAAATATTGTTATCTGCGAAGAGTTGCTACCTGCCTATTGGAAATGGTCGGATAGAGTGATCTATGTTTCCCACTCTTCTTATGGAAATGAGTGCTTCTCCTTTCAGGAGTATCATCAAGTCTCAAACATTCTTTTTGAGATGCACAATGCTTGCCAAACAAAGCGATTTTCAGCATTGACAGACCCTAAGAATAAGACTTCGAAACTAGATTTTGTCCGTGCTTTTGAGGAAATAGAGCACGACGCAATAATCCTTACAAGAAGATGCCTGACGGTACTTTCTAAAAATGAAAAGTTTGATCAAGATTTCAATATTTATAAAAACGCCTACGATGATGCTGAGCTTCACTTCATGCATCAACAGCTGATGGGGCATTCTTATGCGATTGCGAAAAGATATGATAACGTCTTTTTCCCTCATGCGAAGAAAGAACTTTTTCAAGGAACTTGGGTGACGAAGTTTGAAGAAGGAAATCAAGTGCACCAATACACTCGAGAAATTCTCTATGAGATTTTGAACGAGCAGATCGATGCAATAGCCAATGATGATCGATCGAAGTTAGATGCGATGCTTAAAAAGGTCAGGATAGAGGCAGACTCAGGGAAAGAGTGGGCGAGGCTAGTGATGCTTAATCTCAACTTTTTTCAGGGGAGATATCAAGAGTATGTCCGAAGAGAGAAGCCTGCAGTTGTCGTCAATTTGGAGGAACCTAGATTTTTTACCTCTCTTATTCAGTGGATTAGAGGCTATACTCAAACAAGCTCAAAAGTTGGGCTTTGGGACAGCCGAAAATCCAACTTTTGAGCTTGTTTGAGTATATATTGAATAATACGGATTAGTGTAGCATGAAATCCCGCTTCAAAAACCCAATTGTGATGAATTCAAATTCATCTGGGTCCTCAATAAGAGGAAGGAAGATTTTTTTTTCAATAAATTTTCCCCCTAATTGCCGTTTGGCATGAAGGGTGATCTTTTCAAACTTCAAAAGCGTAAACTTATGGGCAGAAGCAAATACTCGAATGCGATTGAGATGGTAGAGCCACTTCGTCTCTTTTAGGAGAGGTCCAAATCGATCGATAAGTTCGTTGAATAAGGTTTCAATCTCATTGTTATTCGTTGTTTCCCCCAGGCGGTGATAGATTTCCATCCGAATACTTGTTTCTTTGATATAGCGCGCAGGAATATTTGCATCATAGGAAAATTCCATTCGGGTATCGAAGAACGTAGGGGAAATCTCTTTTTTCATTGTGTCGATCGTCCGTTTAAGAAGTTTGCAGTAGAAATGGAATCCCACAGCAGAGACATTTCCAGATTGTTGCACACCGAGCAGATCTCCCGCCCCTCGGATTTCTAGGTCTCGCATTGCAAGCTTCATCCCTCCACCAAAACCTGAAGTTTCGACTAAGGCTTGAAGTCTCTTGCGAGAGATCTCATGGAGCTCGCGGTTTTTAGGAATAAGAAAATAAGCGTAAGCGGGGCGATTCCATCTTCCGACTCGTCCTCGTAGTTGGTAAAGGTCCGCCATTCCAAAGGCGTCAGAACGATCAATTAAGATGGTATTTGCATTGGGTATGTCGATTCCATTTTCCACGATGGTAGTCGCAACGAGGATGTCAAGCTCTCCTTGCTTAAAGTGGTGGAATATTGAATCGATTTCATCGGGAGGCATTTGTCCATGAACGATTCCAACGCGAGCATCGGGGAGGAGGGCACGAATTTCATCTGCAACTTTATGGATGGTTTCGACGCGGTTGTGGATGAAATATGCCTGACCATCACGAGAAAGCTCTCGCATTAAGGAATTTTTGATGAGCTCAAAGTCTCTTTCAGCAAGGATGGTTTTAATGGGAAGGCGGTCTTGGGGTGGCGTATTGATGACCGACATGTCTCGAGCACCAATCAGGGAAGAATAAAGAGTTCGAGGGATGGGTGTTGCCGACAGAGTGAGGCAGTCTACACCGAGTTTTGCTTTTTTAAGGTGTTCTTTTGCGCGGACACCAAAACGTTGCTCTTCATCGATAATAATGAGACCTAAATCTTTAAAGATAACATCTTGACTAATGATTCGATGGGTTCCGATCAAGATATCAATCGATCCCTTAGCCACTCCTTCAAGAGTTTTTTTCACTTCTTTAGGCTTTATAAAGCGGGAGGCAACACCAATGGTAATGGGAAAATCTGCCATGCGAGCTTGAAAACTTTCGTAGTGTTGCATTGCAAGAACTGTTGTGGGGGCAAGAACGGCAACCTGTTTTTTTCCATCATAGGCTGCTTTAAAAGCAGCTCGCATTGCAACTTCGGTTTTTCCATAGCCAACGTCCCCGCAGATAAGACGATCCATTGCTTTTGTCGACTTCATATCTTTTTTAATTGCTGCAATCGAATCGAGTTGATCTTGCGTTTCTACAAAAGGGAACTCATCCTCAAAAAGAAGAAGATCATTGGACTCGTTTGGGAAAGTAAAGCCTCCTTTTGCTTCTCTTTGCGCCTGCATTTGAAGAAGGTCCTTTGCGTAACCAATGATGGCTTTTTGGGCATTGGCTTTTGCCTGTTGCCATTTTTTTGTTCCCAAGACATTCAAGTTGGGAGATTCTTCTCTTGCACCAATGTAGCGGCTGATGAGATGGGACTGAGAGAGTGGAACATAGAGTTTGCTATGGCCAGAGTATTCAATGAGAAGGAATTCTTCGTCTTCTCCACGGTGATTCTTTTGACGCTCAATTCCAAGAAATCTTCCGATTCCGTTGTGAAAGTGGACGACAAGGTCTCCTTTTTCAAGAGCATGGAATTCAGCAGCAGGGGTATGGTAGGTGTTTCTCCATTTTTGCCGCGAGACTTTATATCTTTTAGTGATTTCTGGGTAGGGGGAAACGGCTAGGGGACCATCAAGGAGAACAAAACCACTCGAAAGATAGCCACGCATAAATGTGTGCTTTTTAGGGAGAGGAAGAAGGGTTTTGTCAATTTTTTCTTTTAATGCATTTTCCTCCGCTTCAGAGGCTGTAATGAAGTAAACACCCGCCTCGGCTCCCCTTTGGAGAATTGCTTCAAGACGTTTATCCTCATCACACCCCTTCCAGTAATAGTCCTCAATAGTTGCAAAGGTATGGGTGATCCTCTTTGCAAAAAGCGTTTGATCAAAGATTTCAAACTTGGTACGATGGCTCATTTTCTCTGTTTCAGAAAGTTCTTCAAGAGGGTGCTTTGTACAGTAGACTTTTTGCAAAGACTCAGAAAGGTTAAAGAGTTCTCTAAGTGAAAGAAAGTGAGGCGATCGAGCTCCTGAAAGATTTTTGATGGAAACATACCGGTCTTCAATCGCAAGGAGATCATCAAAAAGAATAACGGTATCCTCTCCTAAATAGTCGAGTAGAGTCACGTTCTTTCCCTCATTGAGGAGCGGAAGCTCTTCAGCTGGGGGGATAAAAATTTCCCTCACTTTTCCTGTAGATCTTTGAGAGATGGGGTCATAGGTACGGATTTGGTCCACTTTATCCCCAAAAAAATCGATCCGGTAAGGATCAAAACTCGAGAGAGGGAAAACATCGAGAATTCCTCCACGAATCGCAAACTGTCCCTTGTCGGCGGCCACCCCTTCGCGGTGGTATCCGAGGTCAATCAGAAGCTCTGGGATGAGATCAAAAGGGATTTCATCTCCCTTTTTAATCTCTAGGATTTTAGCTTTCAACAGGTGCGGCGCACAGACCTTTTGCAAAACCCCTTGAAGAGGAGTTAAGATGATATGTTTTCTTTTACTTTGCAGTACCGTTCTTAATATGTCGAAACGTTTCCCTAGGATGTCTGGATTTGGAGGGATTTCTTCACTCGGAAGTGTTTCCCATGAAGGAAAAGAAAGAACGGTGTCTTTCGAGAAAAAACAAAGATCGTCATAGAGACGAGTCTCTCGTTCACCCCCAGTGATAATGAGAACATTTTTCTTCCCTTCATGAAGTAAAAGGAGGGAAAGAATGGCTTTTGGGGCATCCCAGAGTGTTTCAAACAAGAGAGATTTTTCTTGTTTTATGTTCTGCACAATCGCTTGAATAGATGAAAGGGAGCGCATCAGGTCCAACATAGAGACAATGATAGCATGAAGGGGAAATTGATTTTATAAAAAATTTATCTTCGCATAAAAAGGAGGGCTATGCTAAAATACCGTGGGTACGAAGATCATCGGAGCCTTGAAGATAAACTTTTTTAAGCACGTTGGGTTTCATTAAACGTAGTTTATTTTTTTAATCAGTGAAATACAGATTCGTGCAGTTCAAGTTTCTTTTTCCTTGTTCGTTCAATAGAGCAAGGTTTTCCCTCCAGCTTGAGCTGCACTTTTTTTTGAGAAAAAATCTTATTTCGGCCTTGTTCACCTTGTATAGGGGGAAGTTTGCACACTTTAAGAACACTTCTAACTAAATTTCTATGGGAGTCATATAGTAAAAAATAGAGTCGACATATTACAATGTGCAAAAAATCCGCCTTTACTCTAATGAGTGGGCAACCACAAAAACACAACGACTTTATGGGAACAGTATCAGAAAACACCGCTCAAAACTCAAGAATAAAATATACAGAAGTAAATCGCTCCTGATCGATTGTTGCTAGAAAAGTCATCGCCTTTGAAGAACTATAGTGGACCCCAATATTCGGATCAATAGCTAAGTTACACTTCTGATAAAATACCAATAAAAATCAGGAGGAAGATTAGAAGTCCAATTTTTAAGAAAAAGGTCGCATTAACAGCTCTCAGAGAAGATGCTACGATGAATGAAATCGCCAAACTATTTGGTATGCATCCTGTACAAGTGAGAGTTTGAAAAAAAGAGCTTCAAGATCAAGCTGAGATGATTTTTGATTTGATTAAAAAAAAATAACAAAAAGGTAAAACATGTCTGCCCAATCAAGTTGGAGAAACTACAACCACTCTTTTCCAGAAGGGGATATGTGTCTAGTCTGTCATGAAAATGACCCAAACGTGCTTATTTCTCATAAAACAAAAACAGGTCATGATCATATATTTCACAAAAAGTGCATGCAAGAAAGTATCAAAGCATTAAAGACTCAAAACTGCTTTCTTTGCGGTGAAATAGTAAACTTAGGAGACCTTTTCACCAAGGCATTGAGCATAGCGAAAAAAATAGAGCATTTTAATTTTAAAGGAAATTTTCCGCTTAAAACAACCATTGCAGCAGGCACTACAGCAGGTATTTTATCAGGAACAGCAGGAGCTGTAGCAGGAGCTGTAGTAGGAGCAGGATCAGCAGCAGTAGGAGCAGTATTAGGAGCTATAGGGGAAGAAGCAGGAGCAGTAATAGGGGGAGCAGTAGTAGTAGCAGTAATAGGAGGAGCAGTAGTAGTAGCAGTAATAGGAGTAATAGGAGCAGCCGCAATAGGTGTAATAGGGGCAGCAGCAGGGGGAGGCATGGGAGTAGATAATTTAGTCAGAAAAGTAGTTATGTGGCTAAGGGATTAGATAACAAGATCTTTGCTGTTCTGATTGTGTAAATAAAAAGACTGAATTTGACATTTACAGTAAATTGAACAAAAAACATCCAGAGGATGTCAAGACGAAAAATGATCGGAAAATCATAAATAATTAAACTAGATCTATTAAAGCTAGCCAAGACTTTAGAAAGCATTGCCGATGCTTTTCGAGTGATGAGTTACTCTCGGGTTTTTTCAAGCATTTCTTGGATCTTATCGAAGGCGATAATGACACCCTTGGTATTCTTGCCTCCTGCCTGAGCGGCATTTTTTTTCCCACCACCAGCTCCTTCGACAATTGTTGCAATCTCTTTGATGAGGACGTTGGCGTGGATGCCTTGGGCAACTAAATCTGGGGAAACACGCAAGAATAGTTGACATCTCTCTCCTTCAATGACGCAGAGAAGGAGAACACCTGTTTTCATTCTTTCTAAAAGGTCGGTCCCAAGGTCGTTAAGTTCTTTTTTCTCAACATCAACAACAGCGCTAAGAATAGGGATATTGTTGACTCTCTTCACTGTTCTTAGCAGAGTTGTAGCAAGTTTATTAAGGTATTTTTTTCGTTCAAAAAGAGCTCTTTCTTTGAGACCCTCATTTTCTTTCATAAGAGCGGTTAGAGCATCTTCAACTTTTGGGATGTTTGCCTTAAGCGTTAGGGCAATGTTTGTGAGTTGGTCTTCTAAAGCATAGCGTAGTTTCTCGGCCTCTTTACCAGTGACAGCTTCGATGCGGCGTACGCCCTTAGCAATGCTTCCCTCCTTGGCAATGCGAAAGCAACCTATCTCTCCAACGTTGCTGACATGGGTTCCTCCACAAAGCTCTTTAGAATAACCATTAATATCAACGACGCGGACGGTTTTCCCATACTTTTCCCCAAAAAACTGTTTGATTTCAGGATGTTTTTGGACGTCTTCAAGGTGAAGCTCATAGGTTTTTAGAAGTGTGTTTTCCCACACTTTTTCGTTGACAAGTTGTTCAATCTTCCTGAGCTCTTCTTTGGTTAATGCTTTATGGTGGTTGAAGTCAAAACGGAGACGACCGGTTTCAACAAGAGATCCTGCCTGCCGGATATGAGACCCTAATACTTTTTGTAGGGCCCAATGAAGGAGATGCGTAGCTGTATGGTGTTTTGCAATTTGCTCCCGTCGCTCTTCGTTAATCTTTGCAATAACTGGTTCTCCAACTATTAGAATCCCTTCTTTAAGGGTTCCGTGATGGGCAATAACTCCGGGATAGGGGATTTGACAATCAGCGACATTGAAGTGGGCGCTGCCATGAGCTAGCGTTCCTTGGTCTCCAATTTGCCCTCCCTTTTCAGCGTAGAAGGGGGTTTTATCGAGAATGACTAGACCTTTTTGCCCACTTTTCATTGTATCAACCGATTTTTCCTCGACGATCAGCCCTTTAACAGTTCCTTCGAGTTCTATTTCATCATACCCAAAGAATTCTGAAGTTCCATGGTGTTTGATAAATTCCTCAAAAATTGTGGATTCCGCAATCTGCTTGTAGGAGGTGTGGGCTTGCTTTGAGCGGTCGCGTGCTTGTTTTTCAAGAAGCTCATAAGAATCTAGGTTGACAGAAAGCTCACTGTCCTTTGCAATAAGGAGGATCTCCTCAATGGGGAAGCCATAGGTATCTTTCAACTTAAAGGCATCTTCTCCGCTAATTTCCTTGCGAGCTGATTTTTCTGCCTTTCCAACAATCGAGTTTAAGATGTTTCCGCCGCGGCGCAGCGTGCGAAGAAACCCCTCTTCTTCGATGGAGAGGACTTCACTGATTTGAATCTGTGCCGATTTGAGCTCGTGGTAATCATCTCCCATCGTCTCAACAAGCATTGGGGAAACCTCTGCAAGGAAAGGTTTTTGAAAACCCAGAAGGCGGCCATACCGGACAGCGCGGCGGAGGATTTTCCTCAGAACGTAGCCTCTTTCGATGTTGCTTGGTTGCGCTCCATCTGCAATAGCAAACGCAAGGGTTCGAACATGATCGGCAATCACATGGAAAGCGGGGGCTAAGTGCTTATTGCTAGGGTCATATTTTTTCCCCGAAAGTTCTTCAACGCGGGTGATCAAAGCACTTAAAATATCAGATTGAAAGACGTTGTCTTGTTCCTTCATAAAAGAGACAACCCTCTCAAGTCCAGCCCCAGTATCGACGCTTTGTTTTGGTAGGGGATTCATTTTCCCCTTCTGATCACGATTATATTGCATAAAAACCAGGTTCCAGAATTCAGGGTACCGTTCGCCTGTGGGATCTTCAAAAGGACTTGAGCCTGAGCCAAATTTTTCTCCACGATCGTAGAGAAGTTCAGAGCAAGGTCCGCAAGGCCCGGTATCTCCCATCGACCAAAAGTTTTCCTCTTTACCGAGTCGAATAATTCGCTTCTCACCGATGTGGGGTTTCCAGAGCTCATAGGCCTCATCATCGGTATCAAAGACGGAGGCCCAGACCCTTCTAGGATCGAATTGAAAGATCTCTGTGGAGACATACCATGCAAAGTCAATGGCTTCCTTCTTAAAATAGTCTCCAAAAGAAAAATTTCCAAGCATTTCAAAAAAGGTCATATGACGCGAGGTGTGTCCCACATTGTCGAGATCATTATGCTTGCCACCAACGCGGATACATTTTTGAGAAGAGGTTGCACTTGTGTAGTCGCGCTCTGACTTTCCAAGGAAGACATCTTTAAACTGGTTCATCCCTGCATTAATGAAGAGGAGGGTAGGATCATCATGGGGAACAGTGGGAGAGGAGGGGACGACTGCATGCCCTTTTTCCTTGAAGTAAGCGAGGAATTTTTTCCGTATTTCTTGAGAGAGCATCAAACAGCCTATAAATTTGTTCTTGATATCTATCTGGTATAGCCATAAAAATAGGTCATTTGAAGGAGAAATGCAAGGATCATTTAAAATGGATAGCGAACTTAAGAAGATTTTAGAGAAGACGGCAAATACTATTCGGCAACTTTCCTTTGAAGCCGTTCAAAAAGCGAACTCAGGACATCCCGGACTTCCGATGGGATGTGCTGAGCTTGGAGCTTACCTTTATGGTCACTTCCTCCGCCATAACCCCAAAAACCCACAGTGGATGAATAGAGATCGGATGATTTTATCTGCGGGACATGGATCGATGTGGCTCTACTCGTGCCTTCACTTGTCGGGGTTCGATATCTCCTTGGATGATATCAGACACTTTCGCCAACTTCACTCAAAAACTCCAGGACACCCTGAATATGGGGAGACTCCGGGGATTGAGTCGACAACAGGACCTTTGGGGCAAGGCGTCGGAAATGCTGTGGGGCAAGCACTTGGACTCAAGCTTCTTGGGAAAAAATTTAATGAAGAAGAACACCAAATCTTGAACGCAAAGGTCTTTTGTTTAGCAGGAGATGGATGCCTAATGGAAGGGGTCTCAAATGAAGCGAGTTCATTTGCTGGGCATCTTTGTTTAGATAATTTTGTCCTTATTCATGACGCTAACAAGATTACTTTAGATGGAACGCTTGATCAATCCTCTTCTGAAGACGTTAAAGCACGATATAAGGCTTATGGTTTTGAAGTCTTAGAAATGGATGGGAACGATCTCGATTCGATCGATGAAGTCATGAGCACTATTCAAGAAAGCCAAACCCACCCCGTTTATATTGAATGCCATACCATCATTGGAAAAGGATCTCCCAATAAGGCCAATTCGTCGAAAGCTCATGGTTCTCCGCTGGGACCCGATGAAGTTGTAGCGACAAAAGAGGCTTTGGGTCTTCCTGAAGAGGAATTTTATATTCCTCAGTCGGTGAAAACATTTTTCGAGAAAAAACTTCCCAAACAAGAGAGTTTGGAAGAAGAATGGAAGCAGTATTTCGATACGTGGCAAAAAGCGCATCCCGATCTAGCAAAAGAATATCAGGCCATGCACGAGCGGGTGATTCCAGCCGACTTAGAAGAAAAACTTAATAAAATTGAGTTTTCGAATCCCATTTCAGGACGAAAAGCATCGCAAGAAGTGATCCAAGTTTTAGGGGATGATCTTCCTTTTCTTTATGGTGGGTCGGCTGATCTCTCAGGATCGGACTGCACCATGATGAAGAAGTTTCCCCTCATTGGACAAAACGATTTTGAGGGACGCAACATCAAATATGGCGTCCGTGAATTTGGAATGGCAACGATTGCATCGGGTCTTTTTCAAACCCACATGATCCTCCCTTACGTGGGTACGTTCTTTACCTTTTCAGACTATTTGCGGAATGCCCTTCGCCTTGCGTGTCTATCGAAATATCATGTGATTTATCAATTCACCCACGACTCAGTCTTCTTGGGGGAAGATGGACCCACGCATCAACCTGTTGAACATTTGGCAGCGCTCCGTGCCATGCCGAACCTTCATGTGTTTCGTCCAGGAGATTCAAATGAGGTGAAAGCAGCGTGGCTCTCTGCACTCAATTACCCTTATCCTACTGCCTTGGTTCTCACAAGACAAAGTCTTCCAAGACTCAAGGAAACGGCTCTTCCGTTTAACGAAGGCGCTGGACGTGGCGGGTATATTTTGAAAAAAGAAAGTGGAAAGTGTGATTACTGCATCTTTGCAACGGGATCAGAAGTTTCTCTTGCAATGGATGTTGCTGCGGCACTTGAAAAGCAGGGGAAGCAAGTGCGCGTTGTTTCTCTCCCATGCTGGGAGCTCTTTGATCTTCAAGATAAGGAATATCAACAAAGCGTTATTGATGGCGAACTAGGACAGAGGGTATCAATTGAAGCTGGAGTCAGCTTTGGTTGGCACCGCTTTATTGGGGATAAAGGCATCGCAATCTCGATTGATGAATTTGGCCGTTCTTCTCCTATGGGTGATATTGCAAAAGAATTTGGGTTTACAGTCGATGATATCCTCAGCCGTCTCCTCTCCATCTAGGTTTTTAAATGCTTTAGCATGCAAAAACACAACTGGACGTCCTCCTGTTTGGATGATGCGGCAGGCCGGGCGCTCCCTTCCAGAGTACCGGGCAATCCGCCAAAAATATCCTCTAGAGGAGATGTTCCGGAACCCCGAACTGATCTTTGAAATCACAAAGCAACCACTTGATATCATCGGAGTCGATGCAGCCATCCTTTTTGCGGATATTCTTCATGTCCCCTTGTCTCTAGGACTTGATGTCTCTTTTTCGGGGAAGGGGGGTCCCGTTGTTTTCCCTAAAATTAATGAGGGAAATGATATTCTTTACCTCCAACCAAGACCTGTGGAAGAAGTGCTCTCTTTTGTCAAAGAAGGGATTCATTTATTAAAAGAAGAGATTGATGTTCCGCTCATTGGGTTTTGTGGAGGTCCCTTTACCGTCATGACTTATATGACGGGGAAGAAGATAAAAAAGTGGCTTTATTCCGATCCCGAGAGAGCCTTTGAGCTCCTTCAGATAATTACTGATCAGAGCATCGCCTATCTCAAGATGCAAATTAAGGCGGGGGTCGACGCCGTTCAAATTTTTGACTCATGGGCGAATCTCCTCTCGCGGACAGAGTTTTTTCGCTTTGCTCAGCCATTTTTAAAGCAAATTGTCGAATCTGTGGATATTCCCGTGATTCTTTTCTCACGCGCCTCTTCCCATTTTGTCTCGAATTTTGTTGCTTTAAGACCCGATGCAATTAGTTTTGATTGGAGCTTCCCTCTCTACGAGATTCGGAGACGTGTGCCAAAAGCCATTGCAGTGCAAGGCAACCTTGATCCCGAGATTCTTTATGCTTCTCCTGAAGTTATTCGACAAGAGACAGAGAAAATGCTTCGAAGCATGGAAGGGGATCCTGGATACGTTGCAAACTTAGGGCACGGTGTTCTTCCCGATATTCCCGTTGATCATGTCCGCGCATTTGTCGACACTGTTAAGGCATTCTCACCACGTGGCAGTGGGGGGCATGGAGCATAAGATTGCTTCCGGATTTCCTCCTGATAAAAACCCAAACTTTGTTCCACGATCATAGAGAAGATTAAACTCGACATAATGGGCGCGCAATTGATTTTGCACCGCTTTGTCTTTTTCAGTATATGGAGTATCTTTTCGTTTTTCATAAATGGGAAGAATGGCATTTAAAAAATTGGAGCTCACTTCTTTCCACATCCCATAGTCTTTTTCAAAGTCTCCCGTGTTGTGGTAGTCAAAAAAGATTCCTCCAACACCACGCTGCTTTTTCCAATGCTTAATGTAGTAGTAATCAGCAGCATTTTTTGAAAATTCACTGTATAGTGTCTCTCCAAGGGTTTCTTTTGCAACCTCGTGAAAATGCTCCGTGTCTTCATGCGTGTCAAAACCCATTGGGGTCAAGTCGTAGCCTCCTCCAAACCACCACCTGTCACCGGTTCGAATGTATCGCACATTCATATGAACCGTAGGCATAAAAGGATTTTTCATGTGAGTAATCAGACTGATTCCTGTAGCAAAGAAAGGCTCTTCCACATCATTAAAAGGAAGTTTTGTTCCTTTGACCCCAGACCAATTGACAGCAGCCTTTTCGAAAACATCTCCTCGAATGAGCGAAATTTCGCCGCCACCTCCACTATGATGGTCCCACTTTTTTCTTTCGAATTGTGCCTTAGACTCGAAGCTTTCAAAACTCGCAATAATCTCATCTCGAAGAGCTTTCAACTCACCAACAATTTTTTCTTCCCTCTCATCTACCATTTCCAACACAGGCAACCTCCATGCATTAAATATCAAGAATATTAGGATACTTTTCTCATAAAAATTTATCTCGACGATAAATTGAGCTCAATCTAAGACAAGAAAATAATGGGATGTCTCTATTCCAATCATTCATAAGAAGGTGACCTTAGAATCTCTATTGCCTCTTTTATACAACACTTGTTCTCAATCATCGCAAGAACAATACGAATTGGAGGTGGAATGTAGATTCCGTGCTGGGTTTCCATAAGCTTTTTGTAGGCAAAAACCCTGATGACCATATTATATAGCAGCTCTTCAGTGAAATTGGGGCTGTAGGGATGTCGTTTATTGTAAATATCCCTTACAATTCTAATACTGCGATTGATCAGTTTCTGATTGGAAGGGGCAAGATCAATCATTATATTTCCATAAACCTTATCCATCCCGATCATGGAACAGTTTGAGATCAGATTAAGTGTCTCTTTGAGAACAAGTGTTTCCGAAATGCCTAAGGAGTCTTCTCCTAGTTGATCGATGATCAAAGAAGCATCACACTTGTTTGCTAATTTTATCAAATCACTTGAGGCTTTTGAAGTCAGTACAGCAATGATCCCTATTTTCC
The DNA here is from genome assembly GCA_946127115.1 of uncultured Chlamydia sp. Taxonomy (GTDB): domain Bacteria; phylum Chlamydiota; class Chlamydiia; order Chlamydiales; family Simkaniaceae; genus Neptunichlamydia. Next base: position 962,648 of record CAMGYI010000001.1, on the reverse strand, counting down.
CTCCTTGTTCGGCGCTCGTAGCGAGTTGAGAGGATAATTCTTGCAGCTCTTTTGAGTCAGGGGTTCCTGTTAAGACTCCGATCAAAAGGTTTCCTTTTCCCTTCGGCCTACTTTGATAAGACCCAGTTCCCTGAACTTCTGTATTGATCAAAAAATCTTTAACGTTCTGTTCGTTTTCATTTAAGGGTCTATTTAAGAGCTCTTCCCAAGTTTCTCGATTGGTGCTACCTGAATACGAAAGTTGGTAGGCACGGAGTTCTGCGCGTTTTTTGTCCGTATCAGACAAAGAACAAACGGGGGTTAACGAAAAGGTTGGGCTCATTTCAACACAATCAAACATCACTTCTCTCATCGCACCTTTAGAGCAAATAAAGGTCACATAACCTTGATTCATTTCATCTCTATTCCGGTAGAAATTAGCTGAAGGAGATTGAAATACTTCAAGCTCTAACTCAACCAAATGTGCAATTTCGTGGAAATGGTTGGGTAGGCCATTATGGGCTGTTTGATAGAGACCAAGTGGAGAAACTGTGTGATTTTGACCACTGCCTAGCCGTTTAGCGACATCAGAGAGACAAATGCCAAGGCAGAGCTTAGCAATGGAGGCTGATTGCAGTCTTGTAGATCCCGCAATTGATTGAGCCCCTACGTCTAAAAGCAAGGGTTTAACTCCTTGTTCGGTCATGAATTGTTTTGCATAAGAAGGAATGCATTGAGTATTGTAAAAATAAAAGACAGAGGCTCCTTTACTTGAAGCGAACCTGCCGGCCCCAATATTAAATTTTGCAGAGGCACTGGCGGAAATTAGTACGACCACGTCTTTTGGGCCTACTTCAGAGGTGCTTAAAGATTCAGCACCTGCTATTTCAGAGTCTTCAAATCCTGCTTTTTCCTGGATTAGAGCTCTAGGTCCTCCTGCAATCATGCCTATGACTTTGTGTTTATAACAAGAGTCTAGGCCCTCCCATGCATTCCATTTAGTTTCCAGGTCGCTAGCAACTCTTCCACTAGACCCTGCTCCAATAAAAAAGAGCCTTCCCCCATCTGCTAGGGATTGATAAAGAGCATTGGAAAAAGATTGGCCATTGCTTTGGAGAAACACATGGGTTCCTTGAGCCATTTCAGAGTCAACCTGGTGCAAAAGATCAATAGCATCAGTTTTGCAGCCTTGGAAAGTCTCACTGAGCATTTGCGTTTTTTTATTTACCATCTCAGTGGTCAGATTCGCCAACCCATAGGCTTGTGAAAAGGATTGAAACTCTCCTTTGACAAAAGGGAGAGAGTTGAGGAGGGCATCAGGATCTTGAGATGCTAAACGTTTTTCACGGACTACCTCTGCGACGTAGTTTATCTCAGAAATATTCACGAAGATGGGTTGTTTCCCAAGCTCTTGAATAGGGGAGGACTTAGCAATTTTTTTGATAAAGGAGTCTGAATGTTCGTTTTTAAAAACCCCTCCGATTAGGTAAACAATCGGATTTGTCTCCTCCAGATTTTTTAACGCATGGGCTGCGATGGTTCCCAAATCATAGGCTGCGTGATCAAGGATTTGGGAGCAAACAAAATCGCCTTTATAGGCAGCTTCAAAGACCCAAGGTGTGATAGAGGCGATTGTTTTTGGATCGATCTCTCCTCTTTGAATAGGCCCTATTATCGAACCTAGTAATTCACAATCAAAGAAATCCTTGATTCTTTCGTAAACTGCAGTTTCTAACCCCCAGCCATATTCTTGTTCCAGAGAACATTGGATGGATTTAAGTCCTATTTGGTAACCACTTCCTTGATCGCCTAGAACTCGGCCCAAGCCTCCACAGCGAAAGATTTTATCTTGTTCTTTTGCAAAGCAGATGGATCCTGTGCCGGATATGAGCACTCCCCCAGAATTCTTGACAAGTTTAAGAGCTAAACCCACATCGGTATATAAATTTAGCTGGTCTTTGGAGAATCCAAAACTTTCGAGAATTTCTCCAACTTTTTGTTGCGCTTCCTTTAACCCCATTCCAGCTAACCCTAAAGTCAATGTAGAGTGAGGAATTATTCGCTCAAAGGGAAGGGGATCAACTTCTCCAACCATTAGGTTGTCGAAAAGTTCATGGAGAACAGCAACGAATCCCTTTAGCCCTACCGTATTGATATTGGCACACCCCCCAATCATTTCATTGCTTTTTCTACCTTCTGTCTTTTTTAGCTGCAATAAATTGCCTGAAGGATCAAGGACTTGAAGTGTTGAAGAAGAACCTCCTCCATCGATCACTACATGGTAATCATAGGAGGCACGAGCCGTACTTAAGAAGCCTGTGCTTATGAGAATAACCAAGAGAGAAAATTTTCTTAGCAAAAAAATAACCATTTTTGTCGACTTCTTTTAAAAACTTGAAGAAGGTTTATAAAGCGCTGCATGGTAATATGCGGATAGTTTGTTGGTCAAATAGTTTCTTTTGGATCAGATGTAGGAGAAAGTTAACCATAAAAATTAAGAGAGTCCATGTTAGGTTCGTGATAATTATATATAAACTTTATGAAGAACTAATCACTTCTATAGAGTAGGGAGTGATATGCGAGCTTATCTATTTGAGATAAGAAACCCTTGGAAAGGTTTTTTTCGCAGATTTATGGATTTTAGCATCAGACCTCTATCAATTTCTTAAAAAAGAGAAAAGTCCGTCATTAGAGTTGGCAAGGTGTAGCTGTCATATTTGCAGTTGAATCGGTACAGAATTTATTTGACGAAAATCTTACTTCTAGTTTACGATCGCTGATAATTAGAAACTAAATTATAGGTGTGTAATGATTCCTGCAAACAAGTTAGCACAAGCTGGGCGCGATTTTTTGTGCGACACTCTTTCCAGCGCTCCCCCTGGTACCGACCTCTACGCTCCAGAAAATCACGTATCTAGGTTAGTTCCCGAGCATATCCGAGAATGTCAGCTATGTCGAGACAAAATCGACCAAGCACATGTTTTTGAAGACGTAGAACTTGTTGGTAGGTTGGTCCATATTTCTATCGCAAATGCTCTGGTTAGTAAAAATCAGGAAGATGTTGAGGTGAAAATTGATTCCTCTATAACGATCCCAGTAGAAAAAGTTATCAAAGATAAATGCCATTGCTCGACATGTTATACAAAAGTTTGCTGCGTCCTATCAAAATTGAAAGACTGTTTTTTGATCCGTGTTGCAAGGTTTTTTATATTCTCTCGTCTTGGTGCTTTTTGTAATACCTACTCCCCTATTCCTCCTATGATTGCAGGTCGATATAGCATATACCATCATAGTTTAGGGCTAAACCCCTAGGAGTGATAGAAAGTTTTTTGAGAGAGTTCTTGGCGTAAGTTCCCCCCATTGTTGAGGTAAGAATGTCTCTTAACCCCAAAATGCTACTTATCTTGCTGCACAGGCTTGAAGAAGTGCCCTTGAATCTAAAGAATAGAACTTTAAGTAAGAGTCCCTTGCCTTTAGGGCGGTGACTTTTCTAGATAGTGCCGTCACGAGTCAGTCGATAAAGAAGGGGCTTTTGGGAGAAAACCTTAAGGCATCCGAATGAGGGAGGTCCAAATTGGGCACTTTGAATGCGGGTAACGATGGAACTTTTCTCAGGGATTACTTAAGGGTCGATCGACTCGTGACGACATTATCTAGAGGGAAAGAAGCTAGGAGTCTAGACTATATAGGTAAGACGTGGTAGGTCTTAAGTTTTTGTAAAAAGCTCTCTTTAAAACTTGTTCTTGTGCTAGTCTCACTCTAAACAAAGGACGAATGTCATGGGAAAGATTGTGATTGCTGGTGGAGGAATTTCTGGTCTTGCTGCACGCTATAGGTTTTCAAGGCGGTTCCCGGAGGCCAAAATTGTCCTTTATGAAAAGAGTGGACGTCTTGGAGGGTGCATTGAATCATCTCCCGATCCTTACTTTTTTGAGAGGGGACCTCGAACGATTAAAGCATCACGTAGTGGCGAGCTCCTTCAGCTTATTGAGGAGCTCGATCTCCAGTCCCAAATTATTCACTCAAGTAAAGATTCAAGAAAACGCTACCTTTGGGTTGATCAAAAACTCCGTCCCCTTTCCTCTCTTATTCCTAGGCTTATTCCAGCACTTCTTAAAGAGTGGCGTCAGCCTTATCCTTGGGCAGGAGGCGATGAGTCAATCGCATCTTTTGCTGAGAGGCGTCTTGGGAAATTTGCAGCCGAAATGTTGTTTGATCCTTTAACTCTTGGGATTTTTGCAGGAGATATTCATCACCTTTCGATTTCCGCATGCTTCCCCGAGCTTAAAGCAATGGAACAGAAATATGGATCGCTTACGCGCGCATTTTTTAAACAAAAAAAAGAGAAGAAATCAAAAGGACTCTTTACTCTAAAGGGCGGGCTCCAAACTCTTATCGATCGACTGGTTGAAAAGGGACGAGGAGACATCTATCTTAATACTCCACTAGAGATTTTGCCTAAAGAAAGAACAATCCTTGCCGTTTCAGCTCCGGCTGTCCCCTCCTTTTTTAAAGAAGACACGGTAGTTGAAACCTTTTTCAAATCACTCCCCTCCGTTCCCTTAACTGTTGTTAATTTTGCTTTTAAAGAAAAAGGTCTTACCCCAAAAGGATTTGGATATCTCGTCCCCTCCAAAGAAAACGAAACAATTTTAGGAGTTGTTTTTGATTCCTCGATCTTTCCAAGCCAAAATCAAGCCATGGAAACCCGCCTTACCGTTATGCTTAGAGAGGGGGGGAGAGAAGAAGCTCTTTCCGCACTCAAGAGACATCTAAGAATCGAATCTTCTCCTTCAGCAGTGCATGTCAAAACATACCCTCATGCCGTTCCTCAATATGGTGTGGGTCATCTCGAAAGGGTTGATGTTTTTAAGGCGCATCTTAAAGAGCATTATCCTCATGTGACTTGTATGGGCAACTACCTCAGAGGAGTGTCATTAAATAGTTGTGTCAAAGTAGGTTAATATTAAGAATGTAAAAGATCCAAATAAAGGTCATTTTATAGGCAACCATGAAGAAGAAAGGGAGAGAAATAAAGAAAACTTTTCTCTCGAGCAAAAAACCATAAAACATAAAAATAATCAACGTCATGAAAAGAACGGTGATTGAGATTGGGGAAGCGATTTGAATCGGAACATAGTAGAAGCAAATGGGCCAAAGCATATTTAACCCCAATTGGATGATCCATGCAACAAGAGCAAAACTCCGAATGTAAGAGGCTCTTTTGATGTAGACTATGGCTCCCGCAATAGCCATACAGCTGTAGAGGGCAGTCCAGAGGGGGAGAAGTACGTGAAGAGGGAAAGTCCAAGGCAGTTCTTGCCCCGATTCATAAATTTTCAAGATTCCTTTGTGAGCAACAAAAATCTGAAAAATCTCTATGGAAAAGACAGCCAGAAAGAAACTGATATAGACTTCTATCTTTTGCTTTTTTGTATACATCTTCCTGGTCTTATCCCACCTTAGAGAAAAAATCAACAGAACTTATACTCAAACAAACTTAAAAATAGCTTTCACGTTGCCCAAAACCAATTTTTGAGTTTGTTTGAGTATACATTTAACTATACAATTGAAAGGCTGGTTCTTTGGAACTGAATCCAACGAAAGCAGGTAGGCACTGGTAGGGTCATCTTGGGTATAAATAATCACTTCATGGTCTGGATGTGACCCTCTTAAGCACCTCAACAAGAGCCTTTCTTATGACACTAATATTGTGAATTTCATCTAGTGAAAGATCATAAACTTTCTCAGTATGCCTTTTAGGAAGGATCAAAAATGTACAACCAGAATTTCCCCCTTCCCTCAATGTTTTGAAGAGTTTACATCATAACTGTCTACTTTTTTGGGGGAAGCACAGTTATGAATTTGTGCGCATGTCAAGGAAGACACAAGTCGATAATGCAGGGCTTAAAGATATTGCGTTAAAAAAAAATATTTATAGGAAAAGTGTTCGGAATAGTCGCCTAGATTCTCAGAAAGAAGAGAGCGTCTGGCGCATTTGGACTGGATGGGGAAAGTTTGCACCAGAACCAGAAATCTTCGGGGTGGATATAGAGCTCTGATTGCGAGTTTAATGGGAATGTGGCATATTGGGAGGTTGAACCTGATGGAGAGATGTCCCTATGTCCTATTTGAAACGTTACTTTGAGAAGAACTCCGAGTCGGAGAGAAACTCGGCAGCCATTGCCTACCTGGCGGCTCTTGACCATATCCAGAAAGAAAGTCCTGAAGTTGCCTTTGGGATTATTAAGGAGCTTCAAGATCAGAGAACGCACTTGAAGTTGATTGCATCAGAAAACTATTCTTCTTTGGCAACACAGCTAGCCATGGGAAATCTTCTAACCGATAAATACAGTGAGGGGTACCCTTACCATCGGTTTTATGCGGGATGTGATAATGTAGATAAGATTGAGGCTTTGGCTGTTGAAGAGGTTAAAAAGCTCTTTGGTGCGGAGCATGCTTACGTGCAGCCTCACTCCGGAGCAGATGCTAACTTAGTTGCGTTTTGGGCGATCCTTGTTCACTGCGTTCAAAACAAGGAAGTCGAAAAGCTTGGAAAGAAGAGCCTTGATGAGCTTTCTTCTGAGGAATATGAACGGATAAGGATGCTTATGCTTCAGCAGAAAATGATGGGGCTTGCTCTAGATTCAGGGGGGCATTTGACTCATGGATTTAAGCATAACGTTTCATCAAAGATGATGCAGGCAATCTCCTACGGTGTCGATCCAGAAACAGAGCTCATGGATTACGAAGCTATCGAAGAGCAAGCGATGCGCGAAAAGCCGACAATTTTAATTGCCGGTTATTCGGCGTATCCAAGACTCGTTAACTTCGCAAAGATGCAAAAGATTGCGAATAAATGCGGTGCTGTTTTCATGGTCGATATGGCCCATTTTGCTGGTCTTGTTGCAGGAAAGGCCCTTACTGGGGAGTTTGACCCTGTTCCATATGCTGATATTATCACCTCGACAACCCATAAGACGCTTCGCGGCCCCCGTGGCGGATTGATTCTTTGCAAAGAAGAGTTTCGAGAAGTCATTGATAAGGGGTGTCCTCTTGTGCTTGGAGGACCACTTCCTCATGTTATAGCTGCAAAAGCAGTAGCTTTTAGAGAAGCGAATATGCCCGCATTTCAGGTGTATGCTAAGCAAGTCATTTTAAACTCTCAGGCGGTGGCGGATCAATTGGTTTCACGGGGAGCAAAGCTTTTCACTGGAGGAACCGATAATCACTTAGTTGTTGTTGATGTCATGGAGAGCTTTGGACTGACAGGGCGGCAAGCAGAAACGGCAATGACTCAGGCAAACATGACCGCAAACCGGAATACAATTCCCAATGATGCCAATGGGGCATGGTATACATCTGGAGTTCGTTTGGGGATGGCAGCACTAACATCGCGCGGACTGAAGGAAGAAGAGATGAGACTGATTGCCGATTTAATGGTAGATCTGTTAGAAGCAACAAAAGCAAGGATAGTAGAACGCACTGGGAAACCGAGCAAAGCAAAGGTGAATATCAATGGGCCTTGCCTCGAAAAAGTGAAGCAGGGAGTAACCCTTCTCCTGGAAGGATTCCCCCTTTATCCCGAGCTTTCTGTCTTGGATGAAGTACAAAAGTTAACGGTATAACAAAGGATAGAAAAGTGACGACCCAATTCAATCCCATTCAATTAGAAGATGACGAAGACGAAAAAGAATCTTCTAAACCATTTGATGCAAAGATCGAAGAGATTCTCCTTAAAAAGCGGAGGATCTTTTTTTCCACTTCTGTTACTGACCAAAGTGCAAAGGATGTGATCCGAAAACTTTGGTATCTAGAACACACAGCTCCTCAAGAGCCTATCCTTTTTGTGATCAATTCTCCTGGAGGATCTGTTGACTCTGGATTTGCAATTTGGGATCAGATGCACATGATTACATCGCCAATCACAACTGTGGTGACGGGGCTTGCAGCTTCAATGGGTTCTGTCTTAAGTTTGGCAGCGGCTCCAGGGAAGCGATTTGCGACCAAAAATGCTCGCATTATGATTCACCAGCCTCTCATACCAGGGGTGATTCAAGGGCAAGCGACAGATTTGGAAATCCAAGCAAAAGAAATTATCAAAACTCGTAAGCAAATTGTTCATGTTTACGCAAAGGCAACAGGAAAGGATACCGACTTAATCGAGAAAACAATCGATCGTGATACCTGGATGAGTGCTGATGAAGCAAAGGATTTTGGGCTTTTGGATGGGATTGTATCATCCTTTCAAGAACTCAGTTTTGAGTGATGACACTTTCTTTTTCCAAATATCATGGGACGGGGAATGACTTTATCTTGATCGACAACCGAGAAATGCGGATTGTGATCGATCCGAATATGGTTTCGAATATTTGTCATAGGCAATATGGCATTGGAGGTGATGGGGTCATTTTTTTGCGGCCTTCTAAGCGTGGGGATTACGCGATGCAAATCTTCAATGCAGATGGGTCGGAGGCAGAAATGTGTGGCAATGGTCTGAGGTGTTTGATTCAATTTATTCAGGATTTAGGAGACAAAAAAACAAAGTTTCAGATTGAAACAATGAAAAAAGTCTACTCCTGCAGGATTAATCAGGGAAAAATTTCTGTCCAAATGGGAGTTCCTAAGAGCATAGAAGAAAAGGGTTCAGGATATCTTCTCGAAGTAGGCGTTCCTCATTTTGTTGTCTTCACAAGTGACTTTTCTCGCTTTGATTTGGAGGCTCGAGATTATTTTTCTGATTTAGGAATAAATATCAATTATGCTATGCTCGATCCCTTTAATACTCTGCACGTACGCACTTTTGAACGGGGCATAGAGGGAGAAACTTTTTCATGCGGGACTGGAGCGACAGCCGTCTGTATGGCTGCATGGCACTGTTTTGGAATTTCTGGACCTATTGAAGTCGTCTTTGGAAGCACAGAGAAACTCCAATTCGAGATACTAACTAAAAACGAAAAAATTACAGAGATCACCATGTCAGGTGAGGTTTGTCATGTTTATAGCGGGGTAGTTCAACGATGAAAATTGGAATTCCGAAAGAGGTTAAAGATCATGAGTATCGGGTTGGAGCAACTCCTGCAATGGTCAAAGCTTTGATCAAGGGGGGACATGAGGTTCTTATTCAAACAGGTGCTGGGTCAAAAATTGGCTTTGAAAATGAAAATTATCAAAAGGCAGGAGCGACGATTGTTCCAGGACCTAAAGAAGTCTATGCTGCTGAAATGGTGATTAAGGTGAAAGAGCCTCAACCCTCCGAGTATCCTCTCCTTCGAGAAAACCAGATTCTCTTTTGTTATCTCCACTTAGCACCTGATCCCAGACAAACGGCCGCGCTTCTGAAACGAAAAATTGTTGGCATTGCTTTTGAAACAGTTGTCGACTGTAAAGGGCGGCTTCCATTATTAACCCCAATGAGTGAGGTGGCGGGAAGAATTTCCATTCAAGCGGGTGCTTATGCGCTTCATATGGCAAATGGTGGACGAGGGGTTCTCCTTGGGGGAGTTCCTGGGGTACCTCCTGGGAAAGTGGTTATTATTGGTGGAGGAATAGTGGGAACTCAAGCCTCAAAAATGGCTGTTGGCCTTGGAGCTGATGTCACTATCTTAGATAATAATCTAGGTCGTCTGCGTGAGCTTGATGATGTTTTTAATGGGAAACTTAAAACACTTTATTCGACCCCGGCTACTGTTGAAGAAGAGGTTATAGCTGCCGATCTTGTGATTGGGGCGGTCCTTATACCTGGAAAAATCACTCCCAAGCTTGTGACAAAAAAGTTTATCAAAAAAATGAAACATGGGGCTGTTATTGTGGATGTGGCAATCGATCAAGGGGGGTGTTGTGAAACCTCTCGTCCTACCACTCACTCCGACCCGATCTATGTTCAAGATAATGTGGTTCACTATTGCGTTGCGAATATGCCAGGGGCTTGCGCTCATACTGCAACCATTGCACTCACGAATAGTATCCTTCCCTATGTCCTTCGACTTGCAGAGCTCGGATATAAGAAGGCTCTCCTTGCTGATTCCCTTTTCCTCCCTGGGATGAATGTCTGTTTAGGAAAAGTAACAAATGAGCATGTGGCTCATGACTTAAGTCTTGATTTCTATGAACCTGAAGAGGTTTTAAACGCGCTGTGACCAAGGGATTTTTTCAAGCTCAGCACTGCTTAGAAGGGGAAGCTTTGATCAAAGGGGGCGAGGTTAAGAGCATCGTCTTTTCTGGAAGAACATACCAGGTCGAAGTCCATGATCCCAAAAGCGAAGAAGAATATTGGCCTTTCCTTCAACTTGGTGACGAAGGGGAGGTTAAGGATGCCTTCTGCACTTGTGGTGAAGCTGAAAAGCACCAATCATGCCCTCATTTAGCAGCAGCGTTTCTTAAGGTTGATGGAGAAGAACCCCTCCACATGCGCTTTGAGGACTCCCTTTGGAACAAGCTTTTTCTTATGGCTTTTAAAAGACATGGGGCATTGAAAAACTCTCTAAAGAAGAAAGGGGAGAAAGAGTACATCTCCACGGCTGAGGGAGGAGAAACCCTTTTTTCTGTGAAAGTGAAAACAAAAGAAGGGGAAAAGATTCTTGCTGAAATGGTTTTCAATCGGGCGGTAGAAACTGAAGAGACATCTCTAAAATTCTCTAATCTTCCAGCGGAAGAACTTGCTCTCTGGAAGAGAGGAACACCTACTCAAACGCTTCAATATGAACTTTCTTTCTGGTCTGACTTGGCAAAGTGGATGATTCTTGCCGTTGAATTTAACAAGGTGTATTCGATTGATTTCAGCGCATCTGAGAAGACGCTTCCAAAAATGGTAACAGTGACCTTTAAAGATTTAGAGTTTCAATTTTATATTGCCGAAGTGAACTGGAAAGAAATTATCCCGTCCCTTCGCTTCGTAAAATCTCCCCTTCCCGTCCATGAGTTTCGAGATGTGAGAGTGCAAAAAATGCACTATGATGTAGCCGCAAAGGAACTTCATATTTCCTCAGAGCCTCTAGAGGAGAAACGAGGGGAAGGAATGGTAAAAATAGACGACTGGGAGTTTTTCCCCAAGAGTGGATTCTTTCCAGCGAAGACAAGCCCCTTATTGAGGAAAAAAGTCATACCGCAGAAAAAGCTTGGGGACTTTCTGCAGCAAAACTTCAAAGCCGTGCAGAAATATCTTGAAGGAACGATCCTTTCTCGAGAAGCGGTGACTCCTCTTTATGATCTATATTTCGATGAAAAAAAGCAGCTTCATATCGAATGTTATGCTTTTGAGAAAGGAGACTTGCAACAAGGAAGGTCGGCACGTCTTTCTTCATGGGTTTATCTTGATGGAAAGGGTTTTTATCCCTTTAAAGGAATGCTGTTTAAAGATCTTGATACTCTTGTTCCCTCTGATAAGATCGGGGATTTTATCAATGAGCATCGCCTATGGCTTAATGAACATGAAGGATTTCAAATTCACCTCTCAAATGTAGAGTTTCGTTTGACATATGTCTTTGATTTAAAAATACTCACTTTCGAAAGTGAATCAGGAACCTTTGAAGGGAACGAAGATATCCTCGATTTTGGGGATTGGCTCTATATGGAAGGGAAAGGGTTCTACCGGAAAGTCCGAGCTCGTGGGCTCGGAAATATTTCATCGAACAAAGCAATACAAGCAAGGGAGATCCCTCTTTTCATTCGTGAAAACCAAGAAGAACTCGAACAGATTAAGAATTTCTTCAGCCCTGTTTGTCCCTTAGAAAAAGCTGGTCTCAATATTTCGATAGACGAGAAGGGGTACATTGTGGTGGAACCTGAGTACTTTTATCGCTCAGAATATCGAGGGCGTCAGATTTACTACTATGGGGATTATGCATATGTTCCTGGAGAAGGGTTTAGTGAAATTCCTTTTTCTGCACGCCTTCCGGAGAGATATCGGAAAGGAGTTCATATTGATGAAGCGGGAGAACCTCTTTTCATCACGGTAGAATTGACAAAACTTAGATCTTACATCATTAAAATCGATCGCCGACTCAAAAGACCTCATAACCTGACACTCAAAGTGAATACCATTGACAAGGCCGAGGACAAAGAATGGGAAGTGCAATTGGCGTATGTCAGTGAATTTGGAGAAGAAAGTCTCAGTACCATTAAGGAAGCAATTGACCACCACCGCTCCTATGCCATTACCGAGGCGGGACTACTCTTTTTCAAAGACCCCCGATTTAATTGGCTTCGGGAAGTTGGAAACATTGAAGAAGACACTCTTACCATGTCGACACTGCAGTGGATGCGTCTTCGAACATTTGAAAACATCGAGCAGCCTAGAGAAGAAACGCAGGAGGCCTCTAGAACACGCGTGCTTCTCGAAGAGCTTGATGCTTTTGAAACGGCGGATGTTCTTAGTCTAAAGGGGCTGAAGAGCACGCTACGTCCCTATCAAGATGTGGGCGCCAAGTGGTTGTGGTTCCTCTATTCCTACGGACTATCAGGGCTCTTATGTGATGATATGGGGCTAGGGAAGACTCACCAAGCAATGGCCCTCCTCGCCGCTGCTAAAAATTCTGAAGGAGAAAAAAAGAAGAAGTTCTTTGTTGTCTGTCCTACTTCTGTGATTTATCATTGGGAAGATCTCTTAGAAAAATTTCTTCCCAATATGAATGTCGTAGTTTTTTATGGGACACAGCGCACCTTAAAATCTTTTAATTATAAAGCCGATATTCTCCTTACTTCTTACGGAACACTGCGGAGTGAGAAAGAAGAGCTATCGACAATTAAGTTTGATATAGCGATTCTTGATGAAATTCAAATTGCTAAAAATGCTCAGTCCCAAACCCATAAAGCTCTTTCGATACTGAGTGCCAAGACAAAGATAGGTCTTTCAGGAACTCCAATTGAAAATAGTCTTCAAGAACTCAAAGCCCTTTTTGACATTGTCCTTCCAGGATATATGCCAACGCAAGCCCAATATCGCGAACTCTTTGTCAATCCTATTGAAAAGCTTCATGACCAAGAAAAGAGGATGCTCCTCTCTCGCTTGATTCATCCTTTTGTTCTTCGAAGAAAAAAAAATGATGTGCTTGATGATCTTCCTGAAAAGATTGAAGAAATTGCGTATTCCTATCTTTCTGAAGAGCAGCAGAAGCTTTATATGGATATCGTGAACCAGTCCCGCGATGCTCTACTAAATGACATTTCGAATCCAGATAAAGCTGTTCCATATATGCATATTTTTGCACTTCTAAACAGCTTAAAGCAAATATGTAATCATCCCTGTCTGATTAATAAAGACCTTAAGAACTACAAAAAACACCAAAGTGGAAAATGGGATCTTTTCATTGAACTTCTTGAAGAAACCCGGGGGAGTGGACAGAAGCTTGTTGTCTTTTCTCAATATCTTGATATGATGACCCTTATTGAGAACTATCTAAAAGATAACAAGATTGGATATGCAACCATTAGGGGATCCACCCAAGATCGAAAGAAACAGCTCCAGATCTTCAAAGAAGATCCAGAGTGTGAGGTCTTTGTTGCTTCGTTAAAAGCTGCGGGAACAGGTGTTGACATGACCGCAGCTTCCGTCGTTATCCATTACGACCGATGGTGGAATCCAGCAAAGGAAAATCAGGCAACCGACCGGGTTCATAGAATTGGACAGAATCGTGGGGTCCAAGTCTTTAAGATGGTGAACAAATTAACCATTGAAGAGCATATCCATGCTCTTATTGAGAGAAAAATTAACCTTATGGAAGGGGTGATTGGATATGATGATCAAGACCAGATTAAACACCTAGACCGCGAAGATCTTATCAGACTTTTGAAGAGTCTTTCTTAAGAGTTGGAGTAATGGTGAGAAATGTATAAGTAGGGCAGTCCTATGCGTAAAAATTCTTCATAAGAAATAACCTTGAAGTTGTATTGTTTAAGAGATAGTGCAAGCAATTTTGATAATTATTCAAACTTTAGATCGGAGAATATATGAAACATCTATACAGTAGTGAGCCCGAGTTGATGGTTGTGGTAGTCTAGATGGTTGTGTTGCAAGAACTTTCATCTCTGAGTAGGAGAACCCATTTTCCTAGGTTTCCCCTCTTAGGCAGCTAAGCCTCGAACCTCGAAGAGGTCTTCTTTGCAGCTTCTTGTTTAATATTTCGGTGATCCGTCGGTATCCTAAAAAGCGGCGCTTTCATAGAGATTACGGATCTCATTCATTAGATCTATATCTTCAAATTCAGAAGTTGTCAGATAAAAAGTGTCCGTCAGGTCAAGTCTTTGACTATTACACCTTGACCATCAAATTAAAATGCCCATCAGTCCGTATGATGTTAAACGATTCACCAGGTTCTTCTCTTAAAAGGTCTGCTATTCTTACCATTCCCATCTTTGTCTGTGGATCATCAATCCCTCGACCATCTTGTGTTCCTGATGCTCTAAATATAGACGAAGAATCCTTAGGATCTTGTTCATTTAGATGCTCTACACTTTCCTCATCTATGAATGGTTCGGCTTCTAAAACCAAAACTCTAGCATTCAATCCAAAAGCTTTGTTAAATGTAAAAATATTTGTAAAGCCTAATTCTTCCCCTACTCTTTGAGAAGTCCCTTCGATATAGATATTTTTAAACTGATCTAGGGTTAAAACATATCTTAATACTCTAGAAAATGCAGCCATTGTGTGATTGCCTAGATCTTTTTTCCCTTGTTCTAAATCCTTAATCAATTTTATAAAATCTTCATTTTTTCTGAAGGATTGAGAATAAGGAGGAGCTGATAAGCCAGTATCTAATAAAACATATGGATCTTGACAGCTTTGAAACTCACGGAGTTTCTCTATCAAAGTTCCTCTATAATCAGGATTTTTTTTAACCACATCCATTAGGCCCGCTGCCAATGAATTCGTAAAACAGTTCCCATCACCTCTAGAAATTCGCATTGAATATCCGTTTTTTGTAAAATGCAGAGCTCTTGCCGCGCTTTTTTGCTTACGGTGGACTCGGGTCTGTCCAAAATATTCATCAACATAAACGTCAATACGTTGAGGCTTTCCAATAATATCAGAACCTCTCCAGGCTAAAGGATTCAATGCTATCTCTTGCTTCGCCTGCTCAATTCCTTCAAATAAGCGTTTGAAAAGCCTGAAATCGCTTCCTCTGGCTGATGTTTGCCTCAATATGCTTTCATTGTTATAAGATATTAAGTCTAGTATTTGAAGTTTATCGTTTCCTAAATCTCCTTGGTATTTCTCTTGATCGATTAAACCGAGTTCTTGAGTAAAGGATGCAACATCCAAAGTTTGGATTCTTATTGAAACCTCTTTATTCGATAATTGAATCCCCTGCCTTACGCTTATATGACCTAAATCTTCTTCTGAAGCACTGTCCAACTCCCCATTGAATTTCCTAGTTTCTTCTTCAATACCATCAAAGTCTACCGGTTGCCCTTTCATAGTTTTGGTTGTAAAAATCTCTGACGCAATACGGTGAATTTCATTAGAATTTAAGTTGCTAAAATTGAGTAATTTATAGTCATTTTTAGCTTTGTTTTTTTCGATAAATTGCTTTTTCTCACGTGGTGTCCATCTCGAAATTTCACTTTCTTTAGCAACTCTTACTCCAATTTGATTCCCAAGTGATTGTAATTCTGGATTGATGGTCCTTTTAGCAGCCTTCTGGAGGTCTGCTAAGGATAATCTTCCATAAAAATATTCATTAACTAGCTTATCTGGAGTAACTTGTGAAATAATACTATTCATTTTTTTTGTTTAATTCCATTTTAATATACTTATATTATACCAAAAACAATATAACTATTAAATAGTATAGATTTTGTTTTCAAACCACAATTAAGGTAAAGCCCATCGAACATTTAGGTGGTTTTTGTCACATTTTCTACAAATAGGGTAAAATCCATTTTCTCGATTGCCGTCAAAATATTTTCGATCTCTGTTTCATTAGGGTGGTCTCCAAAGTAAAGCTGCCCAAACATATCAATATGTTTCCACTGAATAGGTAAAATTTCCTTGAGGAAGTCAGTGTTTATTCCTAGGGCTGATTGCCGAACCGAAATCTGTGAAAGAATGAAGGAGTTGTAATAGATACTGCTTTTCCAAGCGCTCTCTCTAAAAAATCGTTTTCAACCTTTGGCTTCCCTATTACTCCATGGATCTTATCAACTTCTGCAAGGTGGGAGTTTTCAGGGCTCTTAGTTTCAAAAATTTCAGGGCCTCTTTCTTCCAGGCATAAATCTGACTAGATGCCACATCAAATTCTGGCACAGTTCTGCTATTATTTTGTCTCCTCTTAAAGCAGCTAAGCCCACTCTAGACTTAAGACCAGGTGAATATTTACTGCTCATTTTTCCCCATTTCATAAGGCGTCTCCTTTTAGATAGTGTCGTCAAATTAAAAGTTATCTGATATGATTTTTCTGTGATTCCATAAAACAGGAGGAATCAATGAAAACACATAGGTGTTATGATATTTCAGACAGAATTTGGGATAATCCAGGGGCACATCTCCTAGAAAAAACAGGAAGGTGCAAAGAGAATATGATAAATATTTTTGCAAATTGAAACATACTTGTGGGAAATACTTTTCTCTATCTGAAACGCCGGAAAGAAACCGCTACCCGCTATGCCAGGAACACACCTTCTTTTTTTGGCTGCAATTCATATAAGATGTTTGGTTCTTTGGCTAGGAATCTCGTGACCACAATATCTAGATAATAGTGGAATAAATTCATTCCTTTCTTTTAAGGAGGAATTGCACCATCGCAAATAGAGCGATAGAGAAGATTGCGCTATAAAGGGAAGCGGTAAAATCAAATATTTCCCACTTCGTTGCTACTACGCAACTGCATGTATTTTCAAAGAGTTCCTTGAATGTGTGAACAGCTGCAACCCAAAGAATTACCATCAATATCCCTTGGATAAACCGAAGCATTCCCCGTTTTTGTCTGATCAAGAGACCAATAATCGAGAAGGGAATCAAGAAAAAATACCCCCACCTTTGCACTTTGCAGTAGATACATGGGGGAATCTCCATTTCATATTGGACATAGAAAGAAGTTCCAATCGTAAAGACGCCGACAGTCAAGAAAAAAATAAATAAGGTCTGGTGTCTTTTCTTCATCCCTTGTTATTTACATCTTCCATGATTTTTTATTAATATTTTTTTCAGGAGATAAAATCGACTGACTGGGAGCTTTGAAAGTAGTTTTTTAAGAAAGGATTTGGTATAGTGGTTGTCTATGAAAACAAAAATTGTTTTGATGGGGCGCCCCAATGTGGGGAAGTCGGCCCTTTTTAATCGGATTACTAAAAAACGGATTGCTATCGTTGATGAAATGGAGGGTGTGACTCGTGATCGTCTCTATGCCGAAGCAGACCTATTTGGGCGCCCTTTTGAAATTATAGACACCGGTGGGATTGACGAAAGCAGTACGATCCCCTTTGCTGAGGAGGTCGAGTTCCAGGCAAAAATTGCGATCGAAGAAGCTGATAGTTTGATCATGGTTGTTGATTCCCGAATCGGCCTTACCAGCTTGGATGAGAATGTTGCACAGATACTTTTGCGGAGTGGGAAGCCGCTCACCCTTGCTGTGAATAAAATGGATAATGAAGATTCTTCCGTTTTGGCACCATTCTATAGGTTAGGAATTAAGAGGATGGTTCCTGTTTCAGCGATTCAAGGGAATAATATTGTTGAGCTGCTGCAGGCAGCTCTTGAACCTTGTCCTATCGTTGATGTAGAAGATCGTGCTAATAAGGGGATTAAGGTGGCCATCGTTGGGCGCCCCAATGTTGGAAAGTCTACCCTCGTCAATACGCTTTTAGGTGAGTCCCGCTGCGTTGTGAGTCCCATTGCTGGAACGACCCAAGACTCAATCGATGTTGCCGTAGAGTTTGAAGGGGAGGTCTTCACCTTTATCGATACTGCAGGGATTCGTCGAAAAAAATCTGAACCCGAAGTTGTTGATAAATTTGCTGCCATTCGGACCGAACGTGCGATTAAGCGGGCCGATGTGTGTATCTTTATGCTTGATTCCCAAGAGGGAATGACTTCTCAAGAGAAAAAGATTGCTAACTCTATTGAAGCAAAAGGAAAGGGATGCATTATCTTCCTCAATAAGTGGGATCTTGTGAAGGGGTTTCGAATGGAGCATTGTAAAAAGAGTCTTGAGATTGAAGCCTGCTTTATCAACTACTGCCCCACTCTGTTTGGTTCTGCTCTAACGGGTAGAAAAATTGATGAGCTCTTCCCTTTGATTCGAGTGGTTTATGAAAATCTTACAAAGAGAATATCCACTGGTCAGCTCAATAAGTTTATCGAGCAGGTAATGCGCAAGGCTCATCCCCCAATGCTTAAAGGAAAACGCCTCCGTATCTATTATATGGCTCAGGTTGATTCTGCTCCCCCTCGTTTTGTCTTTTTCGTCAATCAGATTGACCTTTTAGGTGATACCTATAAGAAATACTTAATCAATCAGTTCCGCAAAGCCTACCAATATACCGGCGTTCCTCTGACTTTCTATCTCAAAGGTAAGAAGCGGCAGGACAAAAAGAAATCTTCTCAAGCTGAAGTGTCCTTCTTGGAGGAACCTCTTCTTTTTGATGATGAGAAAGTCGGATCCCACTTATAAGTCTCTCCATCGATCGTAATTGTGCGGTAGACCCATTCCTCTTTGTTTTCTCGGAGGAGGCGATTACACCCCATGATGTATCCTTTGATAAAGCCATGTCTTTTCATTGCGAGAAGCATATAGCGAGAGCTTGTAGGGCGGAAGTGACTACGGGGGCCATCAACAGGGGAGAGGGTGTTTTGATGAAAGAGGATGACATATTCGCTCAGTTTTGTCATGAGCCCTGATTGTTTTGGAAGGGCGGGGATGAGACTGGTGCTAGGAACCATCTCACTATCTTTGCCCCACGGCTCTACGAATCCCACTTCAGCAAATAGAGAAAGGGATAAGATGAGACATAGGAGCGTTTTCATTAGAACCCAAATCTTAACATTAAGACAGGAAAGAAACCATGTTTATTGAGGATGGGATAGGCTTCCTCTTCATAGAGACGCTCATTATAGAGCTTGGCACTTTCTCCAGCTCCATAAATTCCTCCAAAATACCAGCCTGTTTCAAAACTTGTAAAGATTGCACCTGCTGCATAGTTTCCTTTGGTGTAAAAATGAACTGCTGCCCAAATAAAGAGGCCATTTAAAAGAAAAGAAGTCAGTGCTGATTGTTTTTGCCCGACATACAAGAATCCTGCACCTGGCAAAATGGCATTGAGCGTTTGTGCTTTTTTAACAGATTTTTTTTTTACTTCATAAGTGTTTAGAAGCTGTGTGATGTATTCCTTTGAAGGGTCTTCCCTCTGGATTGCACGGAGCTCATCAAGATTTCCTTCAATTAAGGCTGTTGAAACCTTTAGTCTTTTTGCCGTTTTAGGAAAATGGTGCTCTATCACCCTAAAGACATAATCTGCCTTTTGCTCCTCTCCCACTTCTAGATAACTTTCATACATTATAATTAAAAGGTCATGATAGGCAGGAAAAGTGGTTGTTGCTGAGTATAGAGATGAGTGGATAAATTCCTGCGTCACCTGTTCATACCGTTTTCCTAAATAATAACTCAAAAGGATCTGGTACTGAGTCTCTTCAAGACGCCGAGTTTTTCCAGCAGGTAAAAGAAATTCCGCACGTTTAAATGTTGTGATTGCACGGTAAAGGTCCAAATGCTCTGCAAATTTTTGAGCAATCAGATACTCCTGTCCCCACGGTTCTCCTTTTTCAGTTGAATCCAACGGAGGGAAGGCGGGTGGCAATTGCTTTAAGTACTTATCTTGTACTGAGAAGTTTACCTGTGGCTCAATTTTATCGGAGACTTTGTAGCATCCTGTCGCGGCAAGCAATAAAAGAACAATGAGAATTAATTTGGAATACTTCATTGAGAAATAGCCTAGCATTCATTGAATGGAAAGTCTAGTTGTTTAGGAATGTCTTCTGTGATGTGTTGCTAGTTAGGCTTTGGTGGCTTTCTTCAAGAGTCCATCTGAGGCTCCCTATATTAGACGTTTTGAACTTTTTTTCGAAGAACTCTGTTCAACTCGTTTTAATCGACAATATGCTCTAGTAAGTATCGTCCGGGGTTTTGACAAGTTCCACTCCAACGTCAAAGTCTTCAGGATCACCTGAGTAGTTGCGGAAGATATCTTCCTGTCTCTCGGTGATCTCAGAGTAGACATCAAAGGATTTGATGATTTGAGGTTTGACGAAGAAAATAATATTTGCAACAGAGTGATTGAGTGCGACGTCGGAGAAGGCAGCGCCAATCAGTGGAAGCCCCCCAAGGCAGGGGATACTTGTTTTAGTGCGTGTTTTGGAGTCTTGAATTGATCCACTCAAGACAAGGAAACTCTTATCAGGAACGCTTGCAACAACTTTTGTGCTATTTTTGCTTGTTGTGATTCCCTGAACCTGATCAGTATTGGTGGTATTTGCTCGTTCAGCGTTGATTCGCTCGGAAATATCTTCCTCAATCATGAGGGTAATCACATCATTGTTACCGACAACAGGGGTAATACTTAGGCTGATACCAACATCTCGGTATTCTAGATTGGCAGTTGTTACAGTGTTGGCACCATCTTGTGTGACAAGAGACCCTGTGTACGGGATATTTTGTCCTGAGAAGATGGTAGACATCTTGTTATCCTGAGTAATGATCTTCTGATTCATTATAATCGTAGAGTCACCATCATTTTTGAGCGCATTGATCAAAGATCCCAGTGCAAAATAGGTCTGACCTTTATGAAGGATAATATCTCCGATCACACCAAGGTCTCCGCCGGCCGCGATAGGAACCATGGAGCCTTTTGGAGTAGTTGAACCGGTAATCTGTTGTATATTGTCGGTAAAGCTTTTTAAAGGATCCGGATTGTTAGTCGTGTTTACTGGTTGATTATATCCTCCATAGGAGAACTTATTGCGGTAGTTACCTTGAGATCCCCAGTGGAGACCAAACTCTAGGGTGTCGGCATTTTGTGTTTCAATCACTAAGATTTCTACAAAGACCTGTTTAAGGGGGATGTCAATGCTCTTGATCAATTCTTTGAGCTTCCCCAAAGTATCTGCTTTCCCAGTGGCAATGAGGGAATTGGTGACCTCAATCCACTGAAGCGTTTGAATCGTTTGGGCTAAATCACTATTTGATTTTGATTTTCCAAGGTCTACTCCGATAAGCTTAATCGCGGTTTGGATTTCTTCACCTGAATGATATTGCAGCTTGTAAATCAGAAAGCTCATATCAGAGACAGTCTCGATTCCAGATTCACCCTCAGGAATCCCAGGTCCAGGAATATCAAAGCGCTCTAAAAGATTGAAAACCTTCTTCGTTTCTTTCTCGTCACCTGAAACTAGAATCGAAGAGGTCTTTTCCATCCATTTAAGGTTATTGACCACATCAAAGAGTTCTCTATCGGTGACACCGGATGTTCTTAAATTTTGCTCAAAATCGTGAAGCACATGAATTAACTCTTCTCCAGGAACATACTTAGGCTTATAAATCAGATAGCCGGTAGGGGCACGAACAGGAGCTTCTTGAGCAAGTGAAGGAATATCAAATTTCTGAGCTAGAGCTACCGCTTCTTGAACAGCATGGGGAGTTCCGGTAAAGATGATTGAGTTAGTGTCTTGAACGTAGCGCATGTTGTTTAAGGTCATTATTAAATCGTCTTGAGTGGACCCAGCACGCTGCAAGTCTGAAGACATGTTTCTTAAGTATCCCATTAAGGTTTGGCCTGTCAGATACTTGATCTTATAGATCATGAATGTGGTCTTTCCTACTTGTTTGGGGTGATCATCAGTTGGACTATCCAAAGAGGGAAGTAATTGCTGAACTTTAGTGATTGACTCGGAAGTCCCAGTAAATAGAACACCTTTGCCATTGGAAACTAGGCGGGTATTTTGCAGGGTGCTAATTAAGTTCTTATCGGTAAACCCAGCGCTTTCCATGTCATCAGCAGCGCGGCGTGTGTGTTGTCGTAGTTGATCTGCAGTAATGTGAACAGGGGTATACACAAAGAATTGGTTTGTATCGAGAGAAGTGGCTTTTGGGTTATCAAAAGTAGGAACAAGACCCTCAATTTGCATTATGGCATCCTTAGTTCCCGTATATAAAACACCAGTTCCCTGGGAAATGATTGTTGCAGAGTTAAGGGCTGCAATTAGACTTTGGTCAGTGAGTCCTTTATTTTCCATTTGATTGGCGGCGTGTCTCGACTGCTTAATAATCTCTTCAGGAGTCTGATGCTGGGGCTTGAAGACGAAATATTGAGAGGCTCGGGTTTGTTCCTGCTGATTATCATATTGCTCGGCCATCATTTTTATCTTTGAAATGGCCTCAGGTGTTCCAGTAAAGACAACCCGATCTCCGCCGGATGAAATTTTGGCAGAATCCATGGCACTGATCAATTCTGGATCTTGGAGTCCTGATTTTTCGAGTTGTTTGGAAGCTTTCAGTATATCACTTTTAAGCTGATCTGCTGAAATCACTTTAGGCTTATACATAAAGAACTCTGAAGTCTTCGGCTGCTCTGTCTTATAGGTGTCAAAAGAATCAATCATCTCCTTGAGTTTATCAATGCTTTGAGGGGTACCAGTAAACATCACTGCTGAACCATTTGACACAACCTTTGCGGAGTTCATTGCCTCAATAAGGTCATTATTATCAAGTCCAGCAGCGTCCATTTCTTTTGCAGCGTTGAGAACGCGTTTTTGGAACTCTTCGGCAGTGATGCCTGTTGGTTTATAGACATAGAATGAAGTGGCTTGTGCACGCTGGGTATCATATTTCGCAACCATTCCTCTAATGCGATCAATAACAAGAGGAGGGCCTGTAATCACCAGAGAGTTTGTTGATTGAATCCAATCAATATTGTTAATCGATCGTACAACTTCTTTATCTTCTGTGGTAGAGTCCTTGATAGATTTAGCTGTTTGCTTGAGTTCTTTAATAACTAGACCGCCAGAAGCATTTTGTAGTTTATAGATGTAGTACGTGGACTTTCCTGCAGCTTGATTTTGGGCAATCTGTTGATTATCAAGAGTTGGTAAAATTGTTTCTATCTCATTAATTGTTTTTTCCGGTCCTCTAAAAACAATCGAATTCGATTGCTTGACATACTTCATATTATCAATTGTTAGAGCCAAAGAGTTGTTAGAAGGTAGAGTTTTTGCAATACTTTGAAGCCCCTCTTCAATGTACTCGGGGTTTACAAATTGGATCTGATAGACAAAACTCTTCGTTTCAACAGGGGCTGGACCCTTAGGCTGATCCATTCCTGCAACTAAAGCCTTAATCCGATCAAGGGATTGTTGGTCTCCTGTGAATGTAACTGATTTGTCATTTTCAGAAAGGGTTGCAGAGTTTAAAGCCCTGAGGAATGCCGTATCTGTAAAATTAGAATTCTTAAGGTTCTTGAAGGTGTTTTTTACCTGAGTTAACAGATCTTCTGCGGCCTCATTTGTTGGCCTGTAGATAAAGAAATGGTTGCTCATGGGAAGTTTTGAGACCTGATGTTGAGCAACATCGAAGGTTGGCAAAAGCTCTTTTAAGC
The DNA here is from genome assembly GCA_946127115.1 of uncultured Chlamydia sp. Taxonomy (GTDB): domain Bacteria; phylum Chlamydiota; class Chlamydiia; order Chlamydiales; family Simkaniaceae; genus Neptunichlamydia. The sequence continues at coordinate 939,089 of CAMGYI010000001.1, read as the reverse complement.
GGTTAATGGATCGTTGGTCTCCAGTGAACATCAAAGAGTCATTTTCCTTGATATATTTCATTGATTGGATGGTTTTAATGAGATCGGCATCTGGATGATCAGAGTTTTTCAAGTTTTTAACGAGTTTATCAAGAGAGCTGGAAATTTCTTGTTCATCATTATATTGGATCTTGTAGATGTAGAAGCCTCCTTGAATATATTCGAGTTCTTGCTCGCTATAGGGGACATCTAGGCCAGCCAAGATGCTTTGGACCTCTGTGAGAGACTGAGCATCCCCAACAAAAAACAGAGAGTGGCTCTGCTTCACAAACTTCATGGTGCTTAGAGCAGAAACCAAATTTTGAGAAGAAGGACCCAACTGTTGGAGATTTCCTTCGATGGTTTTAACTCCTTGCATCAACACATCAGCAGGCTTGTACTTAATGTGATATATTAAAATATTACTTTCTGTGAGAGGTCCTCGAATTCCTCTAGATAGAGAAGGGGGATTATCAAGATCTTCTAAGATCATGATTGATTGTTCGATAAGGAAGGGAGTTGAAACGATGAAGATAGTACGTGTTTGGCCTTGAGGAACAAATATTAAGGGGTTTCCTTCTGAAATAGGGATCATAATTTGGTTTGCGAGGGCGATCAGTTCTTCAGGAGAGTTGTTGCGGCAGGAAAACGAGTCAATGTTCAAAGCAGACTTGGGAACATCTAGAGTGTAAAAGAGCTTATGAATTTCTTCTATATTCTGAGTGATGTCTGTCACGATGATGTTGCGTGTTGCCTCTGATACTTCAATAATTGCAGATGAAGAAAGAAGAGGTCGAATGATTCCTGCTAAAGTATCAGGGTTTGCATTCTTCACATAAAAAACACGGGTCATAATCGGAGGAATGTAATCCCCAGTAAGGGGGACTTCTTTGGAGACGACTGTTGCAATCTGTCTAATGCCCGACCCCTTGGAAATTACGAGGTTGTTTCCTTGCTCGATCAGATCTAGGCCATTAATTCTAAGGACTTGAATGAATGCTGCCATTACGTGAACAAGAGGAGTAGGCTCCTCGGAGACAATCGTAACATTGAAGTTTAAGTCTGTTTCATTATAGACAAAGTTAACCATCCCGATTTTGCTGATAAACTTGACAACTTCCAGAACCGGAACGTTATCAAAGTTAATCGTGTAGCCAGGTCCCGAGGGAGTCTCTGGGATCGCGCTTTTCTCAGGGGAAAGATCTGCTTGAGGATATGGGCTTGCATCTTCTGTAGCGTGAATGGTGGATAAAGAAAAACATAAGAGCACATAAAAGAGGAGGAGTGTCACAGTTCTGCTTTTCATCACGTATTTTATCATCATCCGAAAGATCTTATTTTCATATCAGAGATGGGAATTACTCTGCATTAATTTTTCCTGTAAAAACTGAATTTCTTCTCACTACAAAGTCCTGACCCACCAAAATTAGCACGCACGTGTAAAAAAATCCATTAAACCAGTAATGTGGATTTTAGGACAGGATTATTCACAAAGGCATCAACAATGTATACAGACGAAATCATCGATGGCCATATGCACCTGTGGGATCTAGATCACGGTGAATACCCCTGGATCACAGAGAAAGAGGGGTGCTTTAAAGAGGGAATTGGCAAGATCGATAAGCTGCGTAAGAGCTTTCTGATTACCGATTATGAGAGTTTAGTGAAACCCTATCATGTCACAAAATGTGTTCACCTGGAGGCAAAGGCTCCTCTTAAGAAGTCGCTTTGTGAAACTGAATGGCTTCAAAAGATTGCCAATAACCATGGGTTTCCAAATGCTATCGTTTTTCAAGCGGATCTTAGAGATCCTGATATTGAGAATGTTTTAAAAGACCATTGCCAGTTCCCTAACGTTCGAGGAGTGAGGCAGGTTCTTTTTTATGAAAAAGGTTCTTCTGATCCAGACCTTATGAATGATTCCCATTGGCAAAAGGGTCTTAAATTCCTGTCGAAACAGATCCTTACCTTTGATATTTGTCTGTTTGGTTATCAGATCCCGGATGCGGCAAGGCTTGTTAGGGCGACTCCCGATGCGAATTTTGTCTTAGACCATCTGGGGTGGCCCCGTGATATTACAGACAATGGATTCGAAACCTGGAAGAAAGATATCCACCTTCTTGCGGATAGTTCTAATGCTCACTTGAAACTCAGTGGGATAGGGCTTATATTTAAATCTCATGATCAAGAGAATATCGAGAGATTTCTCCATGCGGGTATCGAAATATTTGGAGAAGATCGGTGTTTTTTCGGAAGCAATATTCCTCTAGACTCCCTATTCTTCTCTTATGGTAAGCTTATAGAAACCTTCCGCGCGGCATTTTCTCGCTATGCGCTACAGACTCAGCGCAAGCTATTTTATGAGAATGCTAAGACATTTTATGATCTATAGTGCTTTAACTTTGGATTGATAAAAATAAGGAAACTATCTTGTATAGGCATTAAAATACGGAGTTTGCAGATAGGCACAAGTGGGTGTTAAAAGCGAAGATGAAAATAAATGGAGGAGATAAAACAACTTCTTCTAAACCCTACAGTATGCATGGGATTCTATACTTAACGCAGTTTAAATTACGTCTTGTCAATATAATAAGTGTTTGAATTTTATTCAGAATTAGTCTATGATTATCAACATAGAACATCCCGGAAAAGCTTTATCTGCGGTGATATTGCTTCTGCACTAGGTTGGGATTTGGCTACAAAAAACCAAAGTTCGTTCTTGGGGAAGCTGATATAGAAAACCATAAACAATTTCTGCTTGAACTAGAAGAATTGAAAGTATTTTTGGGAGAAAAATGACAAGGTGCTTTATATGAAGGGTGCTCATCCTCAGCATAATTCAAAGCCTGTCATACCAATCTGAATTACCCAGTTTGTTTACACAAAAATTTCGTATCATCAGCCCGTAATTTGGGATCAGGCGGGTGTAAACAGGTTCTTAATAAAGTACACGAGATTTTCGAATGCCTTGTCAGGTGATGCGCTGAATAGTAAGGATGGTTTTGGGAGAGGCCTTAACGATGTTTGGGAAAGTACAAGCGATATCATTTAGGATTTTTTCCGCTTGGACTTGGGCTGAGAACTGAAGATTCTTAATAATAATATGGCGGAGGGCATCTTCAAAATCTTCTCCGTGCTTAGATGAGCTTATCTCTGTATCGAAGGAGTGTGCAATCAGGTGATCTCCCTCCGTCCAACTCTCGGTGGTTTCGTAGAATCCGTGGTTGGGGTCAATGCCTAGTGAGGGATTCTGATTTGTAAGAAAGCGCGGTTCTTTGCTTCCTAACTGAAGGTGGAGGAGAGAACCACATCCACAAGAGATGAAAGAAAATTGGTTGGTTGACGGAGTGAGGTAGAGAAGCTGAAACAAAAAGTGGACGGTTTTTCCCTGGCTTGCAATCATTTCATTAAGGGTTGTCACAAAGAGTATTGGCGTGAAATGTCTATCTGTAGAGGTGAGGTATTCGTGGGTAAGGGATTGAATCATTCCTTTCAGAAATCCGGTATAGGAAAGCCCTTCAATGCTAGGCTCCATATATTCTGCCATCACAATGAAGTAGGATTGATCTGCAAAACGGAGAAAATCATAGTATGAGGAGAGATCGCTTTTTTGATCGGGTTTTGCAAGGCCAATATCGAACGGAGTCCATTTGGGAAGTTCTGAGGGAAGCAGTTTCTGGTGACTTTCCTCTAAATGCCCCCAAATCTCTTTAATTCCTCTACCAGCGCTTCCTCTGGGATTACGGTTTTCTTCCTTTAGATAACTTGTAATGTCAGCAATCAGATCAACGATATCTGAATAGCGATCTTCTAGGGTAGGAGCGATGGCTTTTCTTACAATATGTTGCAAATCTTCGGGAAGTAAAGAGTGTTGCACAGAACCAAAACTTAGTTTGCCAACAAGAAGCTCAAAAATAATCACTCCAAGAGAGTAGATATCAGTGGTGTAAGTGACGCTCAGAGGCTCTCTTTTTTGTTCAGGGCTCATGTAACTCGGTGTTCCCAAGAATTGTCCGCGCTGCGACGGAAAGGAGAGGTTTTCATCATGGGTCATTTGGGCAATACCAAAATCAATCACCTTGACACTTCCACCTTCTGTAATGAGAATATTTTCTGGTTTCAAATCGCGGTGGATCACTCCGTGGGTATGGAGATGAAGAAGAGCATAAGCGACTTGAAGAACGATCTCTAAGCAGGTCCGCGTCGAAAAACTCTGTTGCATAATGAATTGTTTGAGAGAAATGCCCTGCACAAATTCCATGGCAATATACAGGCCATTTTCCCATTCCCCTTGTCCTCGCAATTTGATAATATTAGGATGGTCGGTAAGGCCGATAATCTCAGCTTCTTTTAAAAACCGATCGACCATCTCTTGATGGGTTAAATATTTTGGAGAAAGAACTTTGATCACCGAAGGAGTGCGGTCTTTGCAGTCAATCCCAAGATAAAGATAGCTCATCCCCCCCGTACTAAGTAGAGCTTCTATCTTGTAGGGACCTATCTGCTTAGGATGTTCTGGAGGTTGCGCGCCATCACCCGTCAGATTGGGGAGGGTCGACTGCTTATAGAAATCTCTTGCTGCCACTGCAACTTACTCGCCAAGCTTTGTTATCTTAACTCCAATGACATCTCCAATTTGGAGAAGCTCTCCTTTGCCAACACATTTTCCATTGGCAACAAGGCTGACACCTCTCTCAGGCTGAACACCAAGTTCTAAAATATTTCCTGGTTTCAACTTTAGGAGTTTGTCGAGGTTCATCTTGAGTCGTGCAACTTCAATTGTAAGGCTCACAGGAATTTTTTTTGGGGAAAGCATAGGAGTCTCAGAGGGTTTCTCAACTGATACTATTTCCTCCTCCACGGATTCTTTATAAGGCTTTCCAAAATTTTCGGTGTCCATGGGTTTTTCCTCAAAATAATGTGCATAATCGAGAAGTTTAATTGCGTCCTCTTTGACCTTTGCCTGAAAAAGGGGAGTGCTATCAACGGAGAGCTGAAAGGTCCCTTTTCTGAGTTTAGGGTAATAAGAACAATGATCAAGGAGAACAAAGTCGCCTTCTTGAATTTTTATCCAGTCTCCCTGAGGGAGTTTAGATGCTCCAGCAGAAAGGGAAATGTCAACCATTAGCTCTTGATAGAGGTGAGAAGGGATTGAAAAGTTCCAATCTTGCGCAAAGTGATGTTTAAATGATTCCTGGAAAAGAGTAGGGCAAATCATCCGCCCCCAAATCGTTTCTCCTTTGTGTTCGATGGCCACATCGATGCAATAGGCATCTTCTTTCGCAAGGGGCATATCAATCATTTTTGGGGTGAGTCCCTGGAAGACTTGGAGTTTATCAATGATGGAAATCCCTTCAATACTTAAGTACCGAAAGAAACCCTTTTGCAAATAGGGATCAGAAAAACCGTCGCTTCCTGCTTCAGGATGGATAGTCCAAGAGGACAGTTTTGAAAAATCTTCGGAGGGAAAAACAATCGAGAAACTCCCTTTGAGGGGAGACATTTCTACAGCAAGTTGAAGGGGAGACCGTCCCATTCCTGCAAGGACTTGATTTCCTTTCTTCCATTCTGCAGATCCTCCAGTTATCTTTAGCTTCTGGACTCCCAAAGCCGTTTGAAGCTCATTTGCAAACTCGTTCCAAGGAAAGGATGGAACCGAGCCCCACATAGGGATATCTTGGGCTCTGATTGCCACCGACTCGACATGTTTCATCCAATTTTTTGGTTGCATTTCACTCACATTTAAATCAAGTTACTATAAAAACCCAAGATACGGGATTTCCATCAATTTAGGAAGTCATTTTTTTGAGATTGCGGACAGGCTTCCTCCGATACCTTTAAGTTTGGCGGCTTTCTTTTTCTCTTTCTTTGTTCTTCCGTGTGCAAAGAGTTCTGGGTTTTCACTTAGGACTGGTTGAAGGATATGGATTTGAAAACCCTTTAGTGCTTCATGTGCACTGAGCGATACTTGAAGCGTTCCCATATGAGCCAAGAAAAGTTCCTGGGCTTCTGGCGTTCCTGATAACAGTAGGTTAAAGCTATGAGGTGCTGTGTCATAGTGGTCGAGTTCTATCGTTGAACCTTCCAAGACAGTCCCGGCCATCCCCACCTTAACAGTGGTTTTAGAAATCCCATTCTTGCTCTCGATTTGCACATAATCAGCTATCTCTTCAACTAGAGAGTCCACTTCTAATGAGAGTTCTGTTACCTCAGAAACTTCCATCCCTTCCGCAACAACCTGTGGCTCTATCTTTTGAACGCATTCTCCATGTTGGGAGGTCTCCCTTGGAGAGGATTTCTTTTCTTTCGCCGCTAAGTCAAAGATATTCTTTGATTTCTTAGAAAAACGGGGCAGGGCTTTTTGAGCCATGACTTCTTTAAATGAACGCGCCGGAAGCTTTCGCTCTTCTTTTCTTGACTCGGCAGCAGCACGCGCGCTGATTTGGGGATGTGTTTTGATATCCATTTCTCAACCTCACTTTCACTCGAATCCGAGGGGCATCGTAAGGGATTTTAGAATTGATGGCAAGTATACCTCTAAAAGATGCACTCAGTAGTTCTTTATTTTGTTGTTTAGTCCTGAGCAGGTATTCACTAGGAGAGAAAACTCGTGGGTGTTTGCAAACTTAACGCCAGCGCCCAGTGATCACTAGTTATTTCCTTTTCTGCTTGTGTTAGCTAAATTAGATTGATTAAAATTTGCTTGCCCATTGAGGTTGAGGAGGAAAGGCTGTTCTTCCAAAAGGATCTATTAAGAAGATCTCTATAAAAGGAGCTAAAATCGTACTTTTTTAAATATGAGCTGAATAAATTTAAGACTGCATCTGGAGAGTTAATTTCCTGATTTCCCTTTATCCTCACCGCTGCCACCACCCTTACTGCCTGAAGAACTTTTTCGACGAATGAGGTGAGGGGACTTTTTCAATTGAGTGATAGAAGGGTTGAGGATGTTGACTTCGAAGTTGAAGTTTGCTTGTTTGAATGAGTTTTCAAGTTGACTCATATTACTGGTAAAGAGTTTGACTGCTTCGGGACTTCCGATAAGTTGGAGGTTATAGGAGTGAGGAGCAGAGCTATATTGATTGAGGATCACTTGAGCTCCGTTAAAGACTGAATTGGGCATATTGATGTTCATGGTAGTGGTTGTGATTCCCTTATCCAACTGGACAACCATGACACCTCCCATTTTTTCGAAGAGTTCATGTACTTCAGGGGTTAACCTTGTGTAGGATGGAGTTACTTCTGTTTGAGTGACAGGTGCAATAGGAGTCTCGAAGACTGGAAGGATAATACTTGCAGTTTCTAATGTTGCTTCAATGAATATGGAATCATTATCATCTTTTTTGTTTTTGTCCATTTTCCCCTTACCATGTGAAGGAATAACCATTCCTTTTAAGGTGGCGGTTGTGGATGCGCCTTCTTTTCCTAAGCGCTGGTTACGGACTTCTTGAGGAGTCAGACGACGAAAAGAAGCAGTATCTTTAGTGTCGTTTTTTTTGGGAAGGGCATCTGACGTAGAGATTTCATCTCCTTTGGGTCTCCCACCAACAGTGAATTCCTTTCCATCTTTTTCCCCCGCTCCTTCAATGCCTTTGAAGGAGGCATCGGTGGGTTGATCTTTTCCAACATTTGATTCGGGAAGGGGTACTCTATCTAGCTTAGATGCTTGTCCTGTTCCTTCAGAAAAATTTTGTTCTTCTTGCGTTGTTTGTACCCCTTTAGGGAGCATTTTTACTTTTGCTGTAGGTTTCTGGATCTTTTTCTTTGGAAGGATATCGCTCATCTTTGGTTGAGAGGCCAAAAGGGAAGAGTCTTTTTCCTTCTTTTTCTTAGGAGATTTTTTATCTCCTTTTTCTTTTTTCTGTGGTTGTTCAGCCTGCTGGGTGTTTTGGATATCTTCATTTGTGGTGTCCCGAGACTGCTGTTGCTGACTTGCGGGTTGCTGTTGTTGGGAAGGGTGCTTTTCAAAGGCTTCTTCGTATATCGGAGGAGAAGGGGTTTCTTCAGTAGGTGCTGGGGGTTTCTGCCCGTATCCGTTAACTGTAGGTGGCTGCTGCGCAGGTGGAGGCGATTGTTGTTGAGGCGTGGCAGGCGGCGGTGTTTCATTCTTATCGAGCTCTACCCCTTCGGTGTTAATCGACCCTGCTTCGGGTGCAATAAAGGCGTTGTTTTCGTCTGGTGCTGCTCGGTAGCGGACTCCTCCAGATTCTGAATTAAGAACATTGCTGAGTTGATCTTTATCACTCATGAACTCCGCAAAGGAGGTCGAGGTAGGAGGAGCAACTTTTTCTTCGATATTTTCATCTTCTCCCTCTTCCTCTTCTCTCTTTAGGTTTCGCTTATTTCGTTTTTGCGCTTCGTCGGTATCTTCAACTTTCATAACCTTCTTGAACTTTTCAGGGTCGATCTTATCTGATGATTCGGGCTCTTGTTGGAAGGGGCGTTGGATATCCCCTTGGATTTTATCGGGATCCATAGTCTACCGCCGTTTATGTTTTTTGGTCGTATGCATGGCGGTTCCAAGATCATCATTCTCGGCTCCCTCTTCATAAACTTCAATGACACGCATTTCTTTTTCCCACTCTTTGTGATGCATTTTCAATTTTTCAACGTCATGTTGTTTTTGGACCATGTCTTTGCGGGCTTCTTCAACCGCTTGATCTGCTTCTTCAACCACTTTAATTTGGTCTTGAACTTTTTTCTCTTTTTGCTTGAGCTCCTCATCGACAACCTTAATGTAATCTCTCATCAGTTCGATTTTGTCACTTGTTGTTCCTTCATCAAGTTTATCGCGGAGCTGTTTCAGCTTAGCTGCGCGGTGTTTAAAGGTTGTGTTTCGGTCTTCTTCAAGTTCTTTCTGCTTGTCTTTTTCTTTTTCGAGCTGCTCTTTTTTTTTCTTTAGAACACGTTCCGCTTCTTCTAAGCGCCGTTTTTTAATCATCGCGAGTTGTTCTAAAGGATATTTTTCTTTCATGAGGTTATTCCATAACTAGAAAGATCGTGTTTTTGATGTATTTTTTCTTCAGCTTTTTGAATCTCTCTGAAGTCTCTATCTGACCAAGTAGGGTAAGGAGAGATCCAAAAAGCTGGATAAAAAGGAGAATAGTTACAACAGTGGGACAGTCTCATAATCACCTAAAAAGCGCCTGGAGTTGTTCTATCGTTTCTTCAAACGAGCATTTTTCGTCGACCTTCTGTTTTAAGAAGCGGTTCACTTTGTTGATGTATTTGATCGCAAAATCGGCTTGTTTGTCAGATCCTGGCTTATACTCTCCAATGCGTATCAAGAGTTCATTTTTCTTGTAGTTTGCTAAAACCTCCCGAACTTGCCCAATGAGTTTTCGGTGTTCTTCGCTCGTGATATTGGGTAGAATCCGACTAACAGATGCTAAAATGTCAATTGCGGGGTAGTGGTACTGGTGTGCTAATTCACTTGATAATATGATGTGGCCATCCAAAATCGAACGGACTTCGTCCGCAACCGGTTCGTTCATATCATCTCCAGCAACCAAAATTGTATAGAAAGCTGTGATCGAACCTTTAGCGGAGTTCCCGGAACGCTCGAGAAGTCTAGGCAAGGTTGCAAAAACCGATGGGGTGTAACCTGCTCTCGCTGGGGGTTCTCCAGCTGCAAGACCGACCTCCCGAAGAGCTCGTGCAAAGCGGGTCACTGAGTCCATCATTAAAATAACAGTTTTCCCTTGGTCGCGGAAATATTCTGCAATCGATGTTCCCACATATGCGGCATTCAGTCGCAGTTGTGCTGCCTGGTCCGAAGTGGAGACAATAATGACCGAGCGAGCAAGACCCTCTTCTCCAAGATCGTGTTCAATGAATTCCCTAACCTCTCGACCTCGCTCACCAATGAGGGAGATGACATTAACATCGGCTTTTGCGTAGCGAGCAATCATCCCGAGCGTGGTTGACTTACCTCCTCCGGCTGCAGCAAAAATTCCAATCCGTTGTCCTCTTCCCGCTGTTAGGACTCCATCAATGGCTCGTATTCCGACAGAGATTGGCTTGTTAATCATCTCTCGTTCAAGGGGATCAGGGGGGGGGTTGATTACTGAGTGTGATTCTTCTACTTCTAAAGGACCCTTTGTGGCCCCATCTAAGGGGCGTCCCATTCCATCCAGGACTCGGCCCAAAAGTTTTGGGCCTACCTTAATATGCAATGGAAGACGTGTAGGAATGACCTCAGAAGAAGGACCGATTCCTGTCATTTCCCCAAGAGGGGAGAGAAAGACTTCATCCTTTGTGAAACCAACAACTTCAGCAATGAGAGGTTCTCCCTCTCGTTTGACTAAACAGACCTCTCCCATCTTCACATTAGGGACAATCGCGCGAATAAGCATTCCCACAATTTCAGTGATCCGTCCGTGGACTGTTGCAAGTTCTATATCCTCTAAATGTCCGATGAGTTTTTCAAAGTTGGGACCTTGTGACATAATGACGACCTTTTTATCGATTACACACCCTACCCCAAATTGTATCCCAAACAATAAATAAACCAAAGAGTCATTTATACCGATTATGTTTCAAAATTGAGTTTTCGAGAGCTTTTGCGTTTTTCAAAACCAACATTTGAGTTTATTTGATTTTTTTTTCTGTGGTTAGAAGACCAAAATCTTTTCAAATGAAAATGGGATGAAGTTGGTTGACCACCATGAAAGCAATCAAGAGTATATTTTTAATATAGATTTATCTGAACAACTACTATTGGTTCCTTGCTTAAAGCAATCCAGGATGTATCGCTCAGTCATGGAAAGCCCGTTCTAGGGGAGGGAAACACGAAGGAAGAATTTGTAGTAAAACCACCCAACACCATTTCTGGAATGATATTTTATAAATTAGACCATTCTCTTGTGCATAATTGTCAAACTTACTCAACTGGATTTCATTTAGGCCGCCCTTTAGGGATAGCTGCTGAAATTTCAAGTGGATGAACCAATATCCCATGATGGCTTATCGTTGGCAGTACTAATTACCTACTACTTCGTCTCGCAAAGGATACACAGCTCCAACCGATTTTTTAGTTAATTTGTTTGATTGTTGGATTAACAGCCTACTTTTTAAAAGAGAAAAAACCGCCTATTAACGTCGGAAAACTTCCACTTAAGTTTCTAGTTATGTAATTTTTAAAAATTGAATTTATAGGATTCAAGCTGATCGCGAAAAATTATCTATTTTGAAACTATAGCTGGATGTTGAAAAGGGTCTTGATGTCGCTTGTTGCGGTGCTGAGAAGGACAGAGGAGTACTCAAGTTCTTGTTGTGCCTTGGCAAGTTTCACCTGGATGAGAAGCATATCCCCAGGGCTCATCGATTGACCGTCGGCATTAAGGTTTTGGATTTGCGACTGGGCACTAGAAAGTTGCGACTGCGAATCAGAAAGCATTCCAAGAAACTTATTGATCGGACTTTGACGAGAAAACTGAGTAATAGGTGGGCCTGTATCAACACCTGACTTACTGGCAGCGGTACGGATATTTTGGTTTGCGCTAGCCAGTTTATTCCGAAGAAGATATTTCTGTGACTGTCTGAGATTAAGGTTTTTATTGCTCATCTGATTTTGGAGGTCACCAAGGACGGATGAGGCGCTGTTCATTTGTCCTAGAATTGACTCATTTGTTGGACCAGTCATTGCTGCTTGTTGCCCGCCTGCCGCTAGATCAAAGGGCGAAGGCCCCTCTGGTTTCCCTTCAGTAGTCGGGGCTTCTTGTCCACCTTGCATGAAGGACTGGAAATCTCCAGTAGGCTTCGACTGCTCCTGATCTCCCGATTGTATTGATTTACTAGGGTCAATACTAGATGGATTCGTAATTTTTTCCGGACTATTATCTGCCATAACTTTTTATTTGGGACCTGCCCCTGCCCCATCCCCTGGTTTTTTTACGAAATTCTCTACAAACTCCAAAGAAGTTGTTGCCACTTTTTTGATTTGAGAATCATGAGATTCTTTTGCAGCTTCTTCTAAGACTTTCTCTCCCTTTGACACTTGGTCAGGGGTGAGAGTCATTGCAATTCCTAAGAATGTTTTTGCCATATCATTATCTGGCTCTTTAGCAAGCACTTCTTCAAAGTACTTAATCGCTGTTTTAAGCTCGAGTTTATGGAGGTGGAGATAGCCCAAACCCACTTTATATAGGTAGTTTTCGGGCCTGAGGAGCTCGCAAGCCTTGAACATTTTTACAGCAGCATCTTCGTCTGCTTGATTGATAGCGATGAATCCCGCCTCTAAAAAGAGAAAGAAATCTTCATCATATTTCGATAAATCTTCCATAACCTTAGTCCTTTTCTAATAACACTTAAGTTGATTCTCCTTATGCCAAAACAGCTGGATTTAGGCAAAGGGTTAACTAGCTTTTTGGTTTCTCACTGAGTTGTTGACCATCGAGTTGACTTGAGAGATCAAGTTCGAGATCGAATCACCGACCTGAGTTACCTGAGACATCGAGAATTGCAAAAGTAGAAATTTACCAGGTGTTGCAGCTGAAAGTCGACTTGCGACGTTTCTAACTTGCGACACAACTTCTGCTTGCAACGCCGAATATTTTTTAATTAACGTATAAAACGTTAACGAAACGGGGTGGGGATTTCCCATAGTACCATACCTCTCTTATTCTAATTACTGGCGTGTTGTTCTTTCAACAATGCGCTTAAGTGCTCCATAGGCTTGTAGAAACACGCCGCACTTATCAAAGTTTTCAGAAGCTGTTCCTTCTCTAAGAGTTGTTTTTAATGCGTTAGTCTGTGCATCGACTTGGTCGAGCACTCTCTTTTTTTCCTTATCGCTACTTTTGAGTTCTTTTTCTAAGTCAAACTCAAAGCGCTTTGGTTCTTTTCCTTTTTCAAGTCCAAACATCTTTGCACTAAACCTCAAAGTTACATTTTTAGTCTTAAGGCTGATTGTAGTTAATCTTGTATTTTATGCCATCTTTTTCGAGAAAAATAGAATTATTTTTCATTTGTGTAATTGTCATCCCGTCTAAATCGGAGCCTACCGATAAGATTTTCCCATTGATAACAACGTACTGGCTCACGTTCCCATACTTCGAGCTTCCTGTTATATTATATTTTGATGATATATCAACAATATCACTTGTTGGCTTAGAAAATACAACAAAGTTTTTCACCATTCGAATGCCTGGAATCTTTTTTATTCCTGCAATCATTATGGTATAGACCGACTCTTGGTTCGATGGGACTCGACCCGCTAAAATCAACTCGCCGTTTGAAAATTGGAAGGTGACATTTCCAAATTGATTCTCCATCAAGACTCCTTGGATTTGCGCTTCCAAGGTGTTTTCAACAACGACTTGGTTGTCAAGCTTGTCAAGATAGGGAAAATTAACATTAATGTATTCGGAGAGCTTTGTGGAATCTTCAAGAGTTTGTACATACCCCCTCAAAACAAAGTGGCCTGGAATAATAGAAGTTAGATTCACCCCTCTCCATGAAGCATTTTTCATCATCAAGGCATTGGTGTTTTCCCAAACAAGTTCATCAATGATCACATTGTCTTCGATCGATTGGACAAAATTTAGGGATTTTAAAAGATAAATCATTTCTTGCTGATCGATCTCTGTCATCACATGACCGAGCAAAAAGAGTTTTCCTGTTGCTGTGTTATAAGAAAATTCTACTTCAGGAAACTGCTTCAGAGTTTTGGCAATATCTTGAGATTCATCTGTCAAGGAATGAGCAACAGTTTCTGTCTTAAATAGGCTAAAAACTCCCCCGAGTCCCAAGATTAATAAGATAGCGAAGACCCCTGCAAGGACTAGGTGCCTTTTGGGGATAACCATTTTCTTCCAGTTTTTTGCAGTTGCTTCTTGATCTGCTTCCGCTACTGCTTTTCCTTCTTCTGATGAAGGGGGAATGTAATCCCTCCCTGTTGTTGGGGAGATGATTGTCTCACGGGTTTGTTGCTGGTCGATTGCTAGAAAGGAAGTGGTTCCAAGAGCCACTAAATCTTGTGTTTTAAGTTCTGTAGTCCCTGAGATCTCTTGTCCATTAATAAGAACCTTATTTAGGCTCCCTAAATCTTCAATTATAACTTTCCCATCTGCGCTTGGAATGATTTTTGCATGTTGACGGGAGACGCTTAGGTCTTGGAATAGGATGTCACAAGTACTAGGATCCTTACCAATTATAAGAGCTGTTCCTTCATGGAGGCCGAATTCAGCTCCAGCGTTGGGTCCTGAAATGACTTTGATCATCCATCGCGATTCTGCTGCCCCACTAAAGGTTAAGGCTCCTAGGTCATCAGACTCTTCATAAATCGTTGGAGATCCTGTCAGTTCCTTTACGGTATCGATCTCTTTCTCTTTTTCAATCGGATCTTTCAGAGTAAAGTGGAAGAAGATATTTCCGACTTGAACGGTATCTCCCTCTTGAAGAAGGGTTGGCTCTTCGACGGGTTTTCCATTGATTGTCGCAGGATTGATGGCACTTAAGTTTTCAAGGACGTAGCCATCATTGGTGAGCCGGCAAATCATATGTTTGCGGGAAACCATTGGATCTTCGAGAACTTGATAGGAGACATCGGGATCGCGACCAAGAACCCATTCCTCTCCCTCTTCAAAACGAATGACCAAACCTACGAGTGGTCCCTCTTCGGCAACTAGAAAACCTGCCATTACCTCATTCCAATCTTAATTAATTTACGCACGCAAAACGCATTTTCCCTCATCTCCCGTAACATACATAGATTTGACTTTTATGACTAGTGCTAGTTGTTACCTAACCAAGTGATGGTTTATAGAAACGAAGTTTGTAGTTTGGGAACTTCTTCTTTCCAATAGTCGATATAATTGAGAAAGTCTTCGAGGGTTTCGTGAAACGTTTTATAGTCCACTTCGAAGGCAAGGGTTTGTGAAAGGGTGAAGAACTTTTCGGAGGAATCAATTCCAATTGCAGCTCCTCCCGTTCCCTGCCCAAGGAGGTTTGCTTTCATTAGATGAATAAAGAGAGCCTCCTTATTTTCTTCCTTAGGTACCGGAAGAATTTGGGAGTGGATAAAGATTCCTGGGTCGAGTTCTTTAACAGAAACAGTAATGGCAGGATTGATTTTCAGTTGGTAATATCCGTTTTTGTCTTTTTGCGGGAGCGCAGGCAGTTTTAAGTTTGCTACAAGCATTTCAATGAGCTTTTCGAGTTCCATATTAGAGTCCGCTGTTAACTCCTTGGTTTATAGCTTTCTTGTATTTTTTGCAACTGAAAGTCTGAGAGATGGCTGGACAGACCTGGAGGTTATCCCTTATAATGAGGCTAAGGCCGCAAAAAAAGAGGACTGCTACGAATGGAAGACGAGTTTGAACGAATTATGGCGTTCTTTGACCTCCCTGCGGAGGAGAAAGAAGGGCGCCTTCAAGAGGTGTTTGAAGACTCAGTTGAGTATTTTGAGAGATTTAAGTATATGATGCTTAATGGATCAAAAGAAGAGAAGAAGGAAGCGGTCAAAAAGGTCATGATGCTCAAGAAGAAGATTGAGGAGGAAACCCACCGTGTCTGCGAAAAAACGGGGATGACTCCTGAGCAACTGGTTGAGTTTTCTAATAACCCTAAAAATTTCTCTGATGATCAATGGGATGCAATTGAGGGAGCTAAGAAAAGGCTCGAGCAAGGAGTCGGGGAGATCAAAGAAGCTGTCAAAACCAAAAAAGAGGGGAGAACTTCTGTGCAAGAGGGAGTTGCACCAGAAGAGGGAAAAAAGACCAAAAAGAAGAAAAAGCCTCCGAAAAACTGGATCCAATCCTAGAGATGTCAATAGCAATGAGAATCCCATGGATGACATTGTTCGGAGCTAATATCAGATCAAATGGTTTAAATGGATGCGCTGATTGCGAGTGAATTAGTCGCTATTCTTCAGAATAGGGGAAGTCTTCCTCAAACCCACATAATTTGACTGCAAACAACTTGAAATAAATTCCTTGAATGATTTAAATGTTTTCATTCTCTTTCTTTGAAGTCCACTCAATAGTCTCTTCTAAAGAATGGCCTTAAAATTGTCAGCACTTGTTGAAAATAGTGTTGAGAACCCCATTTTTTTAACATTGTCCTTGAATTATATTTCATCTTATCGATATAAGGGATTGCCTCTAACAACAGGAGTTAGGATTCACAGATTGTTATGAGCTTTTCATTCCAGGATTACGTCTCTGGATTTCTTTAGGGTGTAGTGTTGAAGAAAAATCAAAGTTACAGCCGGTCGATATCGATATTAGAATATTTTTTTCAAAAGAGCTGCTTGGCTGTTATTCAGATCAACTTGTTGGCGTAGTTTGTTACAAAGCGATCGCTGAAAAGGTTGTTGAATCTGTGAAAAACCAGTCCTTTAATTTAATTGAGTTTTTAGCTGCACAGGTTTTTAAAGCTGTTGAAAAAGAAATTAATTTGGATGCTGTTGTAATTGAGGTTGTAATTACGAAACCTAATCATCCTGTTCCTCATGTTCAAAAAGGGATTGCATTCAAATACTGTAGGAGTTCATCGCAGAAATATCTATAAAAATAGGATCTGTTCCCCCCCGACAAGGCAAAAAAGATTGTTTTGACCAGGTGTATGAGGGAGTTGCTGGAATCGGTCTTGGTTCTAACCTAGGGAACCGTCTAAAAAATTTACGTTGGGCTTTGTATTTACTTTCTGAAATAGATGTCACGATAAAGAAACTCTCTTGTGTTTATGAAACAGAAGCTATCCTTCCAGAAGGATCCCCAAGTTCTTGGAATATTCCCTACCTAAATGCTGTTGTTCATATTGTTACTACACTCGCTCCTCGAGCTCTTCATAAAAAAATTAAAAATCTAGAAACGAAGATGGGACGTGTGCCAAAAGCTCCGAAATGGAGCCCTAGAATTATTGATTACGATTTACTTTTTTATGAAAACTTTGTGATCCATTCCGATTCTCTTCAGGTTCCCCACCCGCATTTTCTTGAGCGTTTTTTTACACTTGTTCCAGCAACACAGCTATTTCCTTATTGGAAGTATCCCGATCCCAACCATCAGTGGTTTGGGAAAAATCTTTTGGAGTTATCAAAGCAATGCTTGTCTAAACCTGCCTGTTTTAAACGTTCATTAGTTTTAGAGCCTAAGTTAGTTGGAGTTGTTAATATTACCCCTGACTCTTTTTCGGATGGCAATCAATTTTTCGATACAGAAAAAGCCTTGAGTCAAATCGTTGATCTCTCTGATGCTGGAGCCTCTGTGATTGAGTTAGGAGCGCAATCGACACGTCCCGGATCTTTTCAAATATCTTCTGAATTAGAATGGGAAAGATTGTCTCCTATCTTAGAAGCATTAGAACCTCTCTCAAAAGAAAAGCAATTAGAGATTAGTCTCGATAGTTACTCTTTTGACGTGATCCAAAGAGCTGTTGCAAAATATACAATCCATTTTATTAACGACGTATCTGGAAGTTGTGATGCAAAAACGTTAGACCTTGTGGCTCGAAACAGGATCAAAATTGTACTCATGCATTCTTTAGGGGTTCCTCCAACATCTGGAAGCACTCTTTCTTCTAAAGAGCATCCTATTGAATCTTTAATAAAGTGGGGAGAAGCAATGATCTCAACCTGTCTTAAACGAGGTCTTTCACAACAACAAATCCTTCTAGATCCTGGCATTGGTTTTGGTAAACTTGCCTTTCAATCTTGGCAAATATTATCCGATATTAACGCCCTAAAGGATTTAGGATGTGAAATCTTCGTCGGCCATTCCCGTAAATCATTTTTTAAGTGGTGTACTCCTATGCCACCAGAAGAGCGAGATTGGGAGACAGCGGCCATTTCCCTCCTTCTTAGCCAAAAAAAAGTGGGTTATTTGAGGGTTCATAATGTTGAAAAACATCAACGTCTTTTAACTGCCGCTCAACTCATGGAAGGACCTTTATGAAATTCTATGCGATTGCTGCGTGTGATTCTCAAGGGGGTATTGGATATCAAGGGAATCTTCCTTGGAGTCTTCCTGGAGAAACAAAATTTTTCCGTCAGCAAACACTAAATCAAACGCTCGTTATGGGACATCGGACCTACTCCACCCTCCCTAAAAACCTTCTTATCAATCGAATATTTATTGTCCTTACAAACCAAAATAGAGTAAGTGAAAACCCGAGCCTTTTTTATGCACGTAATGACTCTCATTGTCTGAAACTTGCTCAACAATTTTCTTATCAAAAAGCTTATGTAATAGGAGGAGAATCTATTTTTACTCTCTTCTTTTCCAAAAGAATAATTCATACACTCTATCTCAGCCTTATTACCGGCGTATATGTAAGCGATACTTTTTTTCCTA
Organism: uncultured Chlamydia sp.; assembly: GCA_946127115.1. Classification (GTDB taxonomy): domain Bacteria; phylum Chlamydiota; class Chlamydiia; order Chlamydiales; family Simkaniaceae; genus Neptunichlamydia. The sequence continues at coordinate 920,775 of CAMGYI010000001.1, read as the reverse complement.
AAAAATATCTTAGGGATGCTTGTCAGAAAAAATTTTTCTATAAGGGACAAGGATTCGAAGTATTTCGTTATATTTTTTCAGAGGGATAATCATGAAAATCACAGCAATTCCTACAAAAAAAATCCTTTTTGGAGAAGACTTAATTCCTTTATTGTTAAACTCACTCCCTTCTCTTCAGGAGAAACAGGTTTTGGTGATTTCAAGTAAAATTCTTTCGCTTTGCTATGGATATTTCATCCGGAAAGAAAGCCTCAAGATCTCAAAAGAGTCCTTAATCAAAAAAGAAGCTGATCAATACTGGCAGCTATCAGAGAAAGACGCTATTCAACTCACAATTAAGAGAAATGTCGTGATTCCTTTCGCAGGGATCGATGAATCGAATGGAGCGGGGACCTATATCCTTTTTCCTCAAAAACTTTTTTCTCATACAGCCGATATTTGGAATGCATTATGCAAACATTATCAACTGGAAGAATTTGGGGTCCTAATTGCGGATAGTCAACTCACTCCCCTTCGCAGGGGTACCGTCGGTCTGGGACTTAGTTGGTGCGGATTTCATCCTTTCTATTCCTACCAAGGATTAAAAGATTGCTTTGATTATACTTACCAACTGACTTGTTTGAATTTAGTCGATGCATATGCAACCTCGGCAGTTGTGGAGATGGGTGAAGGAGCTGAACAAACCCCGATAGCGCTGATTGATGATGCCCCTAAAATACAATTTATGGATTACCCCCCTAATGAGCGGGAGCAAACATCGATATCTATCGAACAGAAAGAGGACCTCTTTTATCCCCTCTTCTCCGGGATTCAATCTAGTTCTGTAAGAGACTCCAGAAGAACAGCATTCCTTGATGATCACGAACTAAAATAATAAATTAGTAAAATCATATTAAATAAAATGGAGATATATGAATATTTTTTTTATAAACAGGCTAGAGAAAATGATTCAAAGAAAACACATGCTTTTGCACCCATTTTATCAAGCGTGGACACATGGGTTATTAACAAGACCTATATTACAAATATACGCCAAAGAGTATTACCAACACGTTAAAGCTTTTCCTACTTATATTTCTGCTTTACACAGTCGATGTGGCAATCCAAAAATACGAAAGTGTCTTTTATCAAATCTGATAGATGAAGAAGCTGGTAACCCTAATCATCCCGATCTTTGGAGGTCCTTTACTTTAGCTCTTAAAGTTGATGAGAAAGAGCTAGAAACCTATAACCCACAAACATCGACTCTTGAATTGATCGATAATTTTCGCAGAATCTGCACTTCTCAACCATTAACTGTTGGTTTGGCTGCTCTATATAGTTATGAAAGTCAAATTCCTGAAATTTGTCGAACAAAAATTGATGGTCTAAAGAAATGGTATGGGTTTGTAGATCCTATCAGTTATCGATATTTTTCAGTTCATGAAACTGTTGACATTGAACATGCTCATTCAGAGAAACAAATATTAACCTCGCTTGTACTCCCAGAAGAGGAGCAAAATATTTTGAGTAAGGTAGAAGATATACTCAATTCCCTTAATAATTTTTTGAGTTCTATTCCAATTGGAAATATAGCGATGTTAAAAAACTAGAAATCCAAGGATCTGACGTCTTCAGAGACTAAATAGAAAATATAAAAAGGAGAAACAATATTTCTAAAAAAAATATAAGTTCTGTTGATTCATTCTCAAGTACCTTAAAAAGGATGAAAATTGGTTTTAAAAACCATGATAAAGAAGCAATCAGAGAAAATAAACAACTTAAAGATTTAGAACTAGCGCCTAGTAGTCATGCTAATGGTAATTTAGGTCATTTAAAATTAGATGCCAAAGTTAGAATGATAAAAAAAGCTTCTAAATATTATGGAAAGTTTTTAAGTGCTTTAGGCTGTGACTGGAGGAATGATCCTAATTCCTCTGATACTCCTATGAGAGTAGCTAAGACATATGTTGAGGATTTGTGGAAAGGGAGATATACATCATTAGATGATGTTATATCTTTTCCTTCAGATGGTTATGATGGACTTATTATAGAGAGAAATATTCCGATTATATCTGTTTGTTCACATCACCATCAGATAATTAAAGGTAAAGTTCATATAGGGTATATTTCAACAGCAGTTGGTAGGATCATTGGTTTGTCTAAATTAAATAGGGTTGTGGAAAATTTTTCTAGAAGAGGGGCGATTCAGGAACAGCTTACTAATGCTATCCATAACGTTATAGACAAGATATGTAAACATAATCAGGGTGTTATTATTACTATGGTTGCATCTCATAACTGTATTTCTTGTAGAGGAATAAATCATGATGGCACTTCTGTAGTTACGACAAAGGCTAGCGGTGTTTTCATGGGAAATGAAAGCCGATATAGAAAAGAATTTTTCACTAGTTTACTGTTACCTTAGAGAGAGTGCTCCACTGGTAGTGAGATATTATTAAATATTGTGTCTGAGAGTCTAAGCACACCCTCGGTTTGGGAGTTTATCGCCCAATCTCAATGAAGGTGAAAGTCAGATCTGCACCTCATTAGAGGGTTCAGTAGTCCCCCCCTATCCATAAACGGCAAAACAGACCACCTATTCAAGGGTAGGTCTGTCTGATAAAATAATGGATCTCATTTTAATGTTAGGAGGTCCGTGTATATGAAGGAAGAAGCAAAAAGATCAGAGAACCTTAGGGAATTTTGGATAGAAAAATTACAAGAATGCCAATCAAGTGATTTAACTGGTCTAGATTGGTGTTGTATCAATCAACTGCCTTACCTTCAACTATTGGAAGAAGACTCTGTTTTCTATGTAAGTCATCAGATAGGAAATAGCAGGATCTCTCTGTTATAGAGGGACTGATTGATATGAGAAGAATCTTTGAGGGTTTTGGTACGGGTGCAGAAAAATCATATCCAGAGTTTCTCCTTATAAGAGCCTTTTTTGTTTTAAGGCCTAAAGATTTAAATCGCAATAGGTCTACTGTAAATCTTCCTATGCCCTTGTTGCCTTGTCAAATAGGGATTTTTCCTTGCTAATCGTTACCAGAGCACTTATTCTTAGTTATTTCTGACTCTAACTATTTGATATTTAATCTTTTGATTGGGTCTTTTTTGTTATTGGTAGGTTATCTTAAATCTATAAAAGTTAGATGAATTGTTCTTAAGCTATTAATTATGAAATAGTTAATTAAAATTTAATTTTTATAACTAATTTAAATTAAATCGATAATATGATATAATTAAGTGATATAAAAGAGGTGGGTTAAAAGTGTGCGCGGTAATAGCTTCATTAGCTTCTTATTATGCTCTTCCGATCGCTGTAGCTGCAGGTACTACTCTTTTGGGTGCTGCGGCTGCAAAATGGAGGTGGTCATCTAAATCAGCTGATTTAGAGCTGGATAAGGATATTTCCCATGTTTCTAGAGGGGTGCTTTCACGCTCTTTAGCGGGCCCTACCCTCAAGGCGGATCATGTAGGTAGTGGTAGAGATGGGCATACTGGAGTAACGTCTCGGGTTACGGCAGAAGTAGGACCGACAGTTGTTCTCACGACAGAAAACCATTCAGGAGTGACGGCGGTTATGACTGCTCAAACTCACGAGATGCATGAGACAGAGGAAATTCCAGGAGATGGGATGCTTTTTGTTCGAGTTCCTCAGCCAGACGAAAAATTTGATGAGGAACATATCGAAAGGTACCTCAATGCGGGTAAAGCGCAGATGGTTTTTTCTACTGATGCTATGCAGGGAAAAGGGTTCAGTCGTTCAGTTGATTTAAACAAAAAGGTCGATGACGAAGAGGTTCCTGACAATGAGCGTCAACACAAAGTGGATGTTCAATTTGCAAAGATTAAACATGCTATTGGAGTAGGTGGACGTGAAGGGATGCCGAATAAGGCAGTTAGCTACAGCGTAACCTGGAACTTTATTCAGGTTTATAACAGATCAGGAGAACCTCCAGTAAAGTATGATCTTGTCAACAAAGCTGATATCAAACGTCTTTTAGAAGATCAGGGTATTGATAATATCGATGACGCCATGATAAATAGTGTTTTCACAAAGCTACTTTCCATCAATAGAGAAATTAAGACCTTAACCGAGCGTGAAGTTGGGAAGACGAAAGATTGTTTTTTACATGATTTCGAAGGGAATCCGAATGGTTTAGAGCTTTTTCGTCCATTTTCTCCCCAAGATGGTAGAGTAAAAGATAGCTCTAAACATGGTAAGTACGGCGATACGATGGAAGAGTTTGAGTTCTTAAAGAAAAGAGGAGGGAAATTCTTTGGTGAGTATCAAGTTAACCAAAGAGGCGCTGAAGCTCTCAATAAAATTGAACAAGCAGCACATCTCAAAGATTCAATTTTTAATGCTCTATGTAAAAAACATTCTGAGAAACTTAAGGAGCTGGAAACGTCTCAAGCAAAGGAGAAGACTAAAGAGCAAGTAGACTCAATAAAAAAGATTAAGGGTGAATTGGTCGAGATAAATCAAGTAGCGAATGAAGTCAACTCTTCAAACGACACAATCATGCACTTTACCTTAATGGAGCTATCAAGGGTTTATAAATATCAAGAAAGGCATTGGGACGGTGATAGCGGAACCTTTGTAGGTTGTTCTGTCATCTCCACAGGAGAACAGCTTCTAGCCCCACTTTCAGAAGCTGAACATTTGGAGACTTTGGGACCAAAAGCTGAACATGACGCGGCAGCGGCTAAAGAAGTAACAGATAGACGGCGTCTTGAGCTTTCGAAAACCATTGCACGTGATTACGTTAATATGGTTTCAAGAGAAAACGTAAGCCTTTTCCGTCGCAAAAAATATGAACCGACAACAAAAGATAAGCAACAGGCGATCGAAGTTGGAGCACTTGTCCATCACCTATCTGAATCTGGTGTTCCTAATGCCACACATGCCACGCGTCGCCTAGAGGTTTTAGAAGCGACTCAAGCTTTAAACAGAACTACCTTTTTAAGAACAGATTCAAAGGGTAATCTTGAAAGAGATGAACGGGGTCAGCTTCAGTATGAGACCATTGGTAGAGAGGTTTTTAAAGATCCAAAAGCTGAAAAACTTATATTAAGTGCAATCCTTAGACCTCCTGTTGAATCTCCTGCGGATGCAGATTTAGCGGGATATACCGGAGCATCAGACACTGTAAAATCCGTCCTTAAAGAAGCACTAGAGCATCATCGAAGGGCCGTAGTTGATCAGAAAGTCAAATCCTACAGCGCAGGAAGCGCTTATAAAGCAAAGACTGTTGGAGCGGCAGCAGGCGGCTAACCAGCTTCTTCTTTTGAATGTTTGATGACAGGTGGTTTGTCGCCGATCACGCATCCTTCTTCAATGGTTACTTGCTTGACGGTGGGATCGGAAGGAACTTCATACATCAGATCCATTAAGAGAGTCTCAACGATCATTCGAAGTGCGCGTGCTCCGGTGTCTGATTTCTTTGCTTTTGCAGCAATTGCCTTTAATGCATCCTCTGTAAAGGAGAGGTCTACGCCATCTTCAGTAAATAGACGCTGATACTGTCCAATGATTGCATTTTTTGGTTTCACGAGGATTTCTATAAGGTCATCTAGGGTGAGTTCATTACAGTTCGCCAAGCTATTAAAGCGCCCTACAAACTCAGGAATCAGTCCAAATTCAACTAAATCTTCTGTTTCAACTTTTGAGAGGAGATAATTGGTTTCTGTTGCATCGAACGCACGGTCTTGTTGTTTGGTATCGAATCCAATAACCCCTTTTCCTAAGCGTTTTGCCACAATTTTATCGAGATTCACAAAGGCTCCTCCAACGATGAAGAGGATGTTTTGGGTGTTGATCTTAATGTATTCTTGGTTCGGGTGTTTTCGTCCTCCTTTAGGTGGAACATTGGCGACTGTTCCTTCAACAATTTTGAGAAGCGACTGTTGCACCCCTTCACCTGAAACATCTCGCGTAATAGAGACGTTACCTGAAGTCTTTCGGATTTTATCGATTTCATCGACGTAGATGATTCCTTGCTCAGCTCTTGCAATATCGTAGTCAGCATTTTGAACAAGGCGGAGGATGATATTTTCAACATCTTCTCCAACGTAGCCTGCTTCGGTAAGTGTTGTTGCATCCGCAATGGCAAAGGGGACATCAAGGACCTCTGCAAGAGTGCGAGCAATGAGAGTTTTACCCGATCCCGTAGGCCCCAAAAGGAGAACATTTGATTTGCTATATTCCATTTCATTTTTATCATTGGATAGGGAGCGAATCCGTTTGTAATGGTTATAAACGGCAACAGCAATGGTTTTCTTCGCTTTCTCCTGTCCAATGATATAGGCGTCTAGACGTTTCTTGATTTCCATGGGTTTTAAGAGTTTGATCTCATGCTTAATGGCTTTTTTTTCAACAATGTCCATGCAAAGGCGTACACATTTGTCGCAGATGAAAGCATTAGGACCTGAGACGAGCTTTTCAACTGCATCCTCTGTTCGCCCGCAAAAAGAGCAGGCTGCCATTTCTTGGGATCCGTTCGTCGGTTTGCTCATTTCTCTTTCTTTCCTTTAGTCGGGGTAACTACTTTATCGATCAATCCATATTTCACCGCATTTTCGGCACTCATAAAGAAATCTCGGTCGGAATCTTCAATGACTTTCTCGAGTGGTTGCCCAGTGTGTTCAGCAATGATTTGAGAAAGTGTCTTCTTCATCCGTAGAATTTCTTGGGCCTGAATATGAATGTCAGAAGATGATCCAGTGATTCCACCAAGAGGTTGGTGGATCATGATTCGGCTATTTGGAAGAGCAAATCGCTTTCCTTTTGTTCCTGCTGCCAGGAGGAGGGCCCCCATTGAGGCGGCCTGCCCTATACAGTAGGTGTTTACGTCGATTCCTAGGAAACGGATAGTGTCATAGATCGCTAGTCCTGATGAGATTACTCCTCCTGGAGAGTTGATATAGATACTGATATCTTTCCTGGGATCATCAGCGCGAAGGAAAATCAGCTGTGCAACCACAGCGTTGGCAACCTGATCGTTGATCTCGGTTCCAATAAAGATAATTCTGTCTTTAAGAAGACGAGAGTAGATGTCCATTGAGCGTTCTCCACGCCCAGTATCTTCAATGACATAGGGTACCAAAGACATGTCAGTTCCTTTTTAATTAACGTTTTATTCTTTTATAGACATCTGATGAGCTTCGGTCAAGAATTCTTCGTTGATTTCTTCTTTGGGGCCGCTTTTTTTGCTCCAGTCGTTTTTTTGTCAGGAGCTTTTCCCCTTGCAGTTGTTTTCTTAGGAGCCGCTTTTTTAGGAGGCTCTTTTTTCTCAGTTACCTTTTTCTTTGGCTTTGGAGCGACAATCTTAGCTCTACTGATCAAGAAATCTTCGGCTTTGCTGAGGATTAAGCGAGACATTGCAATGGCCTTTTGTTCCTGTGATTCTTCTTTTGCAGTATAGACATCAGACTGATCACTAAACATTGCTTCCATTGGAGTTTTTACTTCTTGATGAACTTCACTTGGGGAGACGGAGATTTTCTGATCTTGGACGATCTTTCTGGAAATATAGAAAAGGCGTACAGCTCTTTCTCCTTGTACTTGAATGTCATTGATTGCGGTTTTTCGTTCATCCTCACTCATCGCCATGAGCTTTTTCTGGAAAGCGGGGTCATTGACCAATTGCTTGATTCGGAACTGTGTCTCTTTCTGAAGGAGGGTCTTAGGAAGTTCAAACGGGTAGTTTTTAAGAAGAAACTCACCCATTTGCTCACGATATCCGCGTTGTATGTGCTCATTAGCTTGCTTGTTCAAAAGCTTTTCAAGCTTCTCCTTCATATCATCAACGTTTTTTGCTCCAATCTTCTGTGCTAAGGCATCATCAATAGGAGGGAGTTTTGGTTGTTCTACAGATATCAGAGTCATGCATACTTTTTTCGGAGGTGTTGTTTTTTTTTCCTCTTCAGAAGCATCTGCATCAGCTTCACTGATTCCTTTCCTGGAATCTCCAGCTTTCATTCCTAGAGAGAGATCGTACATCCACTTCGCCATTTTAGTTTTACTGACTTCAAAGCGGGCATTTTGAAGCGCCTTTTGAGAAGCACCTTCTTCGATAATATCGACATCAATGACGGCGAAATCCCCCTCTTGTACGGCCTGATCTGGAACTTTTTCCCACTCTGCGAAAAACATTCGAATGTCTCCTAAAGTGGAATCTAATTTCTTGGTGTCCACTGCTTCTTGTCTAATCTCTTCTATTTCAATATTCGACAGATCAACTTCAGGAACTTCTGGCTCGGTCTCAAACGTATAGGTCATTTCAGCCCCATCTTCTAATGAGTGTTTTATAATCTTAAAGCTGATTTTGGCATCGTTGCTAACAAGGGGAGTATGAGCAAGCTGCTGACATTCACGGAAAGTTTCGTCTGCAATAGCTTTTTGCCATCGCTCATCCAAAGGTTCAGCAAATTTTTTTACAATCAGATGGTCTGGAGCTCGTCCCTTTCGAAATCCAGGAAGAGAAACCTCCTTAGATACAGACTTAATAGCTTCTCGTCTTGCTTTCTTCACAACCTCCGGGGAGGAGTTAACATTGTATTCAACCATACATTCGGGCTTACGCTCGACAGTAAAGGTTACAGCGTCGGATTTGAATTCTTTAGATTTTTGTTCTGCCATAGATTATTCTCATGAGTCTTGTAAAAAAAAGCGGGTGATGAGATTCGAACTCACGACCCTCACGTTGGCAACGTGATGCTCTACCACTGAGCCACACCCGCGTGGGAAAAAGAAACCACTGTAACAAACTTAGAGTTTTCTTTCAAAGATAAAGAATGGAGCATGATACTAAGAGAACTTCTCTGAATTAGAATTGCTATCTTTATCCTCCTCTAATCAATTTTTCTACTCGACTTTTCAAAGTGGATTACTTTCTTCTGTGGAAAAATTTCTTGAAAATATGAAAAAATCTAGACAAATCCTAATTCAGAGAAGCTCTCTAAGCAAAAAAAGAGTTGAAATTTTTTTGTTAGAAAAGGTACTGATAGTTCATGCTCGAGCAAAAAACCGTTGCGGGGGTTACCGAAATAGGGTAAAACATGGACAGTTTGTTTAGAAAAATAATAGAGCTATTGAGGTGATGTGAACGGATGTTGAATGTAAGAAAGCTTAAGCAGGATTTTTCTTCGGCGATTTTAAAAGAAGGAAAAGATCTTTTTGAAACTAAAAAAGTCCTATCGGCTAAAATCCTTCATCTTGACGCCACCACTATTCGTATTAGTGCCAAAGTTCTTGGGCAATATAATAACACTTATGAAAGCGAAATCGAAATTGATCGGATGGAAAGCGAGACCATCGATTCAGATTGTAATTGCCCCTATCACTATGATTGCCAACACTTAGCTGCTGTTCTTTTTCATCTCGAGTCGTGTCTTGATGAAATTCTGGTGAAATTCTCGAAAGAAACAAATATTGAAGAGGTGACGGAGGACGATAGTTTCTGCGATGAGGAGAAGGAAAAGCTCCTTGAAGCGGTTAAAGAAGCAGAAACTAAAGAAGCAGAAAGGAAAGACGAAGAGTATCAAAGGGAGCTTCTCAAGGAATATATTGGAGCTTCTTCTCTTCTTGCAAAATCTCCTTTCTTTCTTCCTGCTCAGAAGAGAGGAATCGAAAAAGCAGAGCTTGCAGTCATTTTCCACTTTTCTAAAAAGGGAGGAAACAATGTTGATGTCCAACTTGCTCTTCGTCTCCCTTCACGATCAAAGCCTCTTCATATCCCGAATGTTCGTCAGTTTTTAGAAGCCGTAAGATACCAGGAACCTCTTTATGTTGGAGGAAAGAGTCATTTTTTTTCCTTAAGGTCCTTTGATGAGAGCGAGCAGGAAATTGCTCGTCTTGTAATGGATCATGCAAAGCTTCCCGAGAAGGTTACAAACGAACGGGCCCAGAAAATGGCAAGCTTGGACGTGAAAATCTTTGGAATGATCATGGCTAAAGCGGAGGAAATTGCCTCTGAAATACTGAAGCAAAAGGGATGGACTTACCAAGATGATGAGCTTCCCACGCTTCCTTGTCTTTTTGAAGAAAATTTGGAGTCCCCCATTCATTTCTCAAAATCTCATGCCAACGTTAATGTTACCCTAGAATATATTCATCCTCCTACATCAAAAATTTTACTTAATCCGATGCTTCTTGTTGACCAACAAAAAATAGTCCTTGAAGATGCTCGCTTTTTTGAGTGTGCAAAACCTGGAATCATTTACAACCACGTCTATTATCGCTTTTCCGATCAAATCACGCGGCAACATTTGCGTAGCCTCATGCCAATGCGGGACATGACGATTCCGGAACCTCTTTTTGGAACATTTGTAGAAAATGCACTTCCCGAAATGTCTCTTTTTGCAGAAGTGGACATGGCGGGTGTTGTTGAACACTTTACGACTTTTCCGTTTGTCGGTTCGATTGAGGCAATTTGTGATTTGACCTTCTTAAATGGTGAGCTCGATGCGGCTCTTTCTTTTCGTTATGAAAAGCACACTGTTCCTGCGTCTTCAAAGAAACTGAGGTTTGATGATATCGACTCTTTTGTCACCAAGGAGGGGATTGTTGCCCGTAATTTAGTTGAAGAGCAGAAGATTATTGACGACCTCTTTCAGGACTTTATCTTTGATATTGATCAGCAAGTTTGGGCAGCCAAGACTGAGAAGAAAATTATCGAGTTTATGACCGATGTGATTCCTAGAAATCAATATCGAGTCAAATTCAATTATCCTCAAAACCTCTTGGACCAATTTATCTATGATCAGTCCAAATTCAAGCTTACGCTCTCTCATACCGATCGGATGGATGTTTATGAGATGAATATTGATGTGAAAGGTGCTCTCAAGGGAGTGACGGTAGATCGCCTATGGGACTGTATTGTTTCTAGGCGCGCATATCTTGAGCTCGATATGGGGCGGAAGAAAACGGCTAAGCTCAAAGAAAGTGGGAACAAAATTCCTAAAATTCTTGTTCTTGATCTTGATGAAGTGGGGGCTGTTGTCCAGCTTTTCGATGAGCTTGGAATTGAGAAGCTTGGTAACAAAAAGTTAGAGTGTCCTCTTTGGAGTTTAGCAAATATTGATGAATCCAACTTCAAAGACCTTCCTGTTACCTTTACGATGACACCACAACTTAGAGAAATTCGCAAACAGATGCTTGGGGAAAAAGTCTTGGAATTCAGCCCTATTCCAAAGCAGATTGATGCAAAACTCCGCCACTATCAAGAAGAGGGGGTTCAGTGGCTTGAGCGTCTCCGTACAATGTTTCTCAATGGGATTTTGGCAGATGACATGGGTCTTGGTAAAACATTGCAGGCGATTTGCGCTTTGACACAACATACGAGCGGGGCAAAGGCGCCAGCTCTTGTAGTGTGCCCAACTTCTCTTCTCTATAACTGGAAGGAAGAGTGCCATAAGTTCAATGATGAGCTAAAAACCCTTATTGTTGACGGAATGCCGAATCAGCGGAAGAAGCTGATCAAAAATGTTAAAGATTATGATGTAGTAATCACTTCATATAGCCTTCTCCAAAAGGATATTGAGGCCTATGATAAGGTAACCTTTTCCTATATGATTCTTGATGAAGCGCAGCATATCAAAAACCGAGGCACGCGAAATGCAAAGTCGGTAAAAATGGTTAAAGCTCAGCATCGTGTAATCCTTTCTGGTACTCCGATTGAAAACTCTCTTGATGAGCTCTGGAGCTTGTTCGATTATTTGATGCCAGGATTTTTAGGATCGTATGAGAGATTCATTGAGAAGTATGTGCGCCTTTCTGGTGAAGAACAGACCAAAAACTTGCAATACCTTAGAAAAAAGGTTGCTCCGTTCATCCTGCGGCGTATGAAAGTTGATGTTTTGCACGATCTTCCACCTGTCAGTGAGAATGTTTATCACTGTCAACTTACCAGTGTTCAAAAAGAACTTTACAAGTCCTATGCAGAGTCTGCTCGCGATGAACTGATGAAATTGGTTGAGAGAGATGGATTTGATAAAGTACAGATCCATGTTCTTGCAACCCTCACTCGACTGAAACAGATCTGCTGTCACCCAGCCATCTTTGCGAAAGAAAAGGCGGAGGCAGGGGATTCAGCAAAGTATGAGATGCTTCTTGAACTTCTGCAGACACTGATCGAAGGACAACATAAAACGGTGATCTTTTCGCAGTATACCCGCATGTTGCAGATCATGAGAACCGACTTTGAACAGAGAGGAATTCGATTTAATTATCTTGATGGGTCGAGCAAAAACCGCCTCGGTATTGTCAATGAATTTAATAATGATCCTGATATCCCAGTTTTCCTTGTGTCACTCAAAGCGGGAGGAACGGGGCTTAACCTTGTAGGTGCTGATACAGTCATTCACTACGATATGTGGTGGAATCCAGCGGTTGAAAATCAAGCAACAGACCGTGTCCACCGTATTGGACAAAAAGAATCGGTCTCTGTCTATAAACTTGTGACGATGGGAACGATCGAGGAAAAGATTGTAGAAATGCAAAACCGAAAGAAAGGAATCGTGAAGAAAATCGTGAGCTGCGATGATGAAGCAATTACCAAGCTCACTTGGGAAGATGTTCTCGAACTTCTACAAACTTGATGAATTATATCCGATTGTTCATTATGATGACTAAATCTCATTTAGTAGGATTGGATCGGAAAGGATTGAAAAATGAAAGTTAAGGCCGCAAAGAAGGGAAGCCTCCTCAAGAATTTCAAACAAGGATTTATTAATAAGCTCGGTCATCTGACCGGAATTTTTGCCAGTGATATCGGAATTGATCTTGGGACTGCAAATACTCTTGTTTATGTTCGTGGAAAAGGAATTGTACTGGCTGAACCCTCGGTGGTAGCTGTTGATTCCTCGACCAGTGACGTTCTTGCTGTTGGCCATAAAGCAAAAGCCATGCTGGGGAAAACTCCTCGAAAAATTCATGCTGTCCGACCTATGAAGGATGGCGTTATTGCTGACTTTGAAATTGCAGAAGGGATGCTCAAGGCTCTTATCTCCCGGGTGACCCCATCGCGCAGTCTATTTCGTCCAAAGATTTTGATTGCTGTTCCTTCTGGAATTACAGGGGTAGAGAAGCGGGCTGTTGAAGATTCAGCCCTCAGGGCAGGGGCTCAAGAAGTGATCCTTATTGAAGAGCCAATGGCAGCAGCTATTGGAGTGGACCTCCCTGTCCATGAGCCTTCAGCAAATATGATTATTGATGTGGGTGGTGGTACGACAGAGATTGCAATTATCTCACTCGGTGGAATCGTCGAATCCCGATCAATTCGTATCGCCGGGGATGAATTTGATGAGTGCATCATCAACTATATGCGTCGCACCTACAATCTGATGATTGGACCAAGAACGGCTGAAGAGATCAAAATGACGATTGGCTCTGCCTATCCTCTTGGAGATCACGAGCTTGAAATGGAAGTGCGGGGACGTGACCAAGTGGCTGGTCTCCCTATTACCAAGAGGATCAACTCTGTTGAAATCCGGGAATGCCTTGCAGAGCCCATTCAACAAATCATTGCCTGTACCAAGGAAACCTTGGAGCGATGTCCTCCAGAATTGGCTGCCGACCTTGTTGAGACGGGAATGGTTCTTGCTGGTGGCGGAGCCTTGATCAAGGGCCTTGATAAAGCCTTAATTAAAGAGACAGGGCTTCCAGTTATTGTTGCTTTGAATCCTCTTCTGGCCGTTTGCATGGGAACGGGGAAAGCACTCGAGTATCTTGAAACCTTCAAAAAATCTGCAGTCTAGCAGTGAAATATTGCTGCTATTTTTTTGGTTTACGTTTTTTCTTGAGCCAAATGTCTAGCCTCAATAAAAGTCTGAAGGGGTGTTTTCTCATAACAATACTTTTCCAGTATGAGGACGCTCACTATAATGGCCTACCACCCTGTTCTCTCACCCACGGAACTGCCGCTGAGTTAAGCACATCGCACAGCTTGGCAAATGCCACTTTTGTAGCAGAGTCCCCCACTCAGAAGCCTATCTCGCTGGCATTTTGTAGAAGGGAGTTTTAATGCGTTAGCCCTGGCAAGAGTGGAGAGCACAAGCTCGGTCAGCGATGCAGAAATCGGAACTCCGTTCAAGAGCAATATAAGTGCTTAACCCCTTGCTGCTTGTAGCTGAACGTCTTTAGGCAAGAAGATCCTTCTAGAAAGATCAATTTTAATTAAAGCTTTTTTCGGCCTGATATGGTATTCTGTATACAGCAAAATAAAAATTGCAGGATCTTATGACAAAAACTAATTTTTTATTTGGTGTGCCACATTAGATCGTTACTATAGCTACTATAGCTACTATAGTTCCTCTGGTTTAAAGAGGGAAGATGGTTTTTTTCAAAGAATACCTACTCAATTGGGATCGGGTATAATAAATAGCCTTGATATAGAGGATACGACCTTTGATGACGAGCCATTATCTAGTCATATACAAGAAGAAGATCTGCGAATGGGATCGGGTATGATAAATAGCCTTGATATAGAGGATACGACCTTTGATGACGAGCCATTATCTAGTCATATACAAGAAGAAGGTCCTCGAACAAGAACGGAAGATCTCCAAGTAAAAAGGAAAATTCTCAAAATCGCCCTTTCTCTAACCTTAATTATGACTTTAATTGTTTTTGTGCGGAAAAAATGGAACGCTCTTCCATATCCTTCTTTGGAAATTGCTAAGAAAATAAAACCACTCGTACCTCAATTGAAATCTAGCGGAAAGCTCTACTACCGTAAATGGGGGTTTGGCACGGGGTATTTGAAGCCGCAAAACGATTAGTTCAGCTAAAGCCGGTGATAGAAAATAAACAGTGGGGGTTCGAAGCATGTGTGTTTATCAAAGAAATCATATATATCCACCTGATTTCAAATTACGGATTGATGGTGCAAGTTTATTCATAATACTTATTTGTAATAGTCAAGCTCCGATCTGAAGGATACTTGTCACTGACACCTTCAAATTCAGAAGTTGTCACTCCTACAACCATCGTTTTCTCAGGCTTATTTTCTTTCTTCTAGGGTATAAGAAATAGTCCTTCCTTTTTACGTTGCTCGATATCTCGGATGCAACTGTCCAATATGTAAAGATATTCATTCAATGCTTTTTCAAGGTTAGAAACTTAGTGACCCAACCCAAACAGAAAAAATCCATAGAAATGAATGCTCCTATTCGGAGATGGGGATCTTTGTAACAGAATCGATTAAAACACCCAATTAAAGTTTAGGTTGCCTTCTTGCACGTTGTAATGATTTCCTAGGTTGGCTTCATATCCTAGTTTTAAAGAGCAATTGTCTTTATACATGACCAATACCTCAGCTCCCAAAATTAATTGATCTGTTGAGCTATGGTAGCTCTGCACAGTAAGATTTCCCCCGCAAGTTTCTTGTTTGTAAAATCTAGAGGTATAGGTGCCATTTGTCAAAGGTATATTTCTTAGCCAACCTACATAGATGTTTGGTGATGAACATACTGAATGAGTATTAAACTCTTTTAGAAGTTTAAGTTTTACTTCCGGACGAAGAAAAGCCGAGTGAATGTTTTTAACAGATAGATTAATCGCTCCTGCTCCTGATTCTTGGTATCCGCTTTCAAAAATGCTTAAATAATCAAGGTTGGCTGTAGGAAGAAAAGAGAGATTTTCTGGAAATTTCAGTCTTAGGCTTCCTCTACATCCAGCAAGGAGATCATAGCTTTTGTGATGATTGTGTGCTTTGTCTTTGAAATTTGAAAAGTGAATCTTTCTATTCACTTCATAAAAGCTGCGAGATCCTAAGAGAACGAGCCCAACATATCCGTATTCTCCGACATATCCTATAGAAGGATCTAAGGTAGGCAGACTGGACATGAGCACTGCCATTATTCTTATACCAAATCTGCGGTGATATTGTTTCTGCATTAGGTTGGGATTTATCTACAAAAAAACCAAAGCTCGTTATCCGGTGTGATTTTCGACACAAATAATATTCTTACCAAATCTGGTGGAGGAACTCTAGCTATTACAAAGGGGCTGTTTAGAACCAAAGAGATTTAGCGGCTTCAGGATGTAAAAGTTTTGAGTTTGGAAAATAGGTGTTTTTGGATGGATTTTGTAGTTTATAAGTGTTGAGAACTGGAAAATTCAGTCCATTTGGACACACACCTCCCTAGGAGAGACACAAATTTGGAGGGTCTAGAATTGCTAGCCTCTTCAGGTTGTAACAAATAGCCTGTATAAAAGTTGCAAACTGATTTTTCGCGATTCCTCGGTATCGAACGCGTTGCTCTCTTTTTGAAAAGACCCGTTCATAGGGGCCCTCACGGAACTGTATCACCGATACCGATCTCTATTTTTGCTCTTCATGTTATTCTTTTCCAGCTTTTTGAGTCTTTTCTCTACAAAATTAAACGACCAAATCTTGGCAAACTTATGGTAATTGTGGCTTTCTGGAACTAAATCTTCTAGGCTAATCATCTCAACTTGTTGCATGGGTATCCTCTATCTAAAAAAAGAAAGAGCTTAAATGATTTTAGAAAATTATGCCAGTTCTCAACAGCCCCACAAACGTGAATACATATATCGGAGGAACAATCTTCTCTGCTGGAGATATCATCCTAGGTAACAATGCAGCACTTGGGACAGGCGGTGTAAACATGAGCAATGGGACAAAGCTTAATTTAAACAATGCTATCCTGGGAAAGCTGATATAGAAAAACAGAAACAATTTCTGCGTGAACTAGAAGAATTAAAAGCATCTTTGGGAAAAAATGACAAGGTGCTTTATATGGATGGAAAAAGGTAAAGACACCGTTCTAAAATCGAATTCACGTTACCATAATCTTTTAAGAGTCCTGTGACTCTTGTTCCTCCTTCAACTTCTTACCCTCACACAAAGCGGATAATTTTTAGTCAAAAACAATTGCCGGTAGTGGTAGGACTAACTGTAGGCAAGGGTAAGAGCCCGGGCTTGGTCAGCAATACAGGGATCGGAACTTCGTTCTAAATGGGATGCTTGAGTAAGGCCCTGTCTTTTGTAGCCGAGTAGAAAAAGAGCTTTGATTTTATTAAGAAGGGTAGGCTCATGCTTAGGATCGAGGGAGAGAGCTTTTTCAAGGTAGTTTAAGGCTGATAGGTTGTTGCCTACTTGAAGATAGATTCCACCAAGCGTTTGAAGATCATAGACGTTTTCTTCGGGAAGGATTACTAAGACTTCAAAAAACTTTAGGGCGTGTTCGTAATGCCCTTGTTTGGCAAAGGAGTAACCAGCAAAGCGGATATCCTCAATCTGATCTTTATTCCATCCTAGAAGTTCAATCCAATTTCTATCCATTGCGCTTATCCTTTCGAGTATTGATTGCGTCGTGAATTGATCTGAATAAGTAGGATATCAAGAATTTGAAGGTAATCAAGGAGGGCAAGGAGAGTTTTCGATTCTCGAAGCTCTTCTTCCTCTTCTTTTTTATCTTCCCACTCGTATTCCGATCCCTTTCCTTTTTGGCGTCTTTGTGCGCGTGCTTTTTGGGAATTGTCTATTTTATCACGAATCTTCTGCATTTGTGCAGAAAGGAACTCATCGGTTCCTAGAGAAGGAATTATTTGAAAGGTAAAGAGGCGCATCTTTTGGAGATTAAAACCCTCAGGAGAGGAGAGAAGGGCCCATGGGGCAACCCGATTAGAAATCTGAAAGAGGGTGTCGAACTCACTTCTATAAAAGGGGTGAGCAACGTCAATTTGTGTACTTTGAGAAACAAAAGGGGATTCTTTTGCAATAGCCTTATCGAGGAAGGCCTGATCTTGTGCCCAACGAATAGAGGGGCCCAATCCAAGATTATCGATTGTTTTAGGATCTACCATTTATGCCTTCTTCAAGGGTTTCCCCTATTTATACCGATCTCTGATTTTTTTCGGTACAACCAAAAAGTGTGAACAATTTTTCCACAGATTTCCACCAAACTTTTATTGTTTGTTTTAAGTAAGTTAAAAATCATTTGGGTGGTTATAAACAGTACTTTTAGACAAAAAGATTGCTCATTTTCAAAACCAATGATAGGATGTGGAAATATGTGGAAAAATTAACGACTTAAATTTATGAATAATTTCTTCTTTAACGGATCTACCCACTCTAAGCTTGATGATAAGAACCGCTTTGTTCTTCCTCAGCAGATGCGATATGGGCTTGTAGAAAATGGAGAGCTTGAGTTCACCATTGCTCTTGGCCTTGGAGGATCCCTTGCGATTTACAAGAGAAGTGACATTGAGAAGATTGTTAAAAAATTCCAATCAAAACAACATGTGGCCAAGTATCAGAAGTTTTTTACTCTTTTCTTTTCCACGCTTCATCACGCTACATGTGATAAGTTAGGACGAGTCGTCCTTCCTCCCGTTTTAAAAAAAGCAGCAAATATCAAAAGTGAAATCGTTATCGCAGGTGTTCTCAATAAAATTGAGATCTGGCCGAAAGAGAAATATGAGTACGATTTAGAGAGCTTTTTGGGTGGGAAAGATGGAAATTTAGCACAGATGACTGAGGAAGCCTTTGCTCTTTTGGATGAAAGGGATGAAGAAGAGATATTGACTACCGAGCAGCAAGAAGAATACGAGCAGATTTAATAAACGGATAGGTTCATGAAGCACATTCCGGTCATGCTTATTGAGAGTTTGGAAATCTTTAAGGACCAAAAGATCAAGACCTTTTTCGATGGAACACTTGGAGCAGCGGGGTTTGCAAAAGCAATGCTTGGGGCTCACCCTGAGATTGAAACCTATTATGGGTTCGACCAGGATAAAAGTGCTTTAGCGATTGCAAAAGAGAATTTAAAGGATTTTGAAGGGAGGGTGACTTTTGTCCATTCGAATTTTAGTCGATTGAAAGAGGAACTTGGAGAACGGGGAATTGAACAGTTAGACGGTTTTTTTTTGACTTAGGAGTGTCGTCAATGCAGCTAGATGAAAAAGAAAGAGGATTCAGTTTTCTTAGAGAAGGTCCTTTAGACATGCGGATGGATTTGTCGACTGGTATAACGGCAAAAGAGATCGTTAACAAGTGGTCTGAGAAAGATTTAGCAAATTTATTTCGCGAATATGGAGAAGAGAGGCGGTGGCGGCAAGCGGCGCGTGCAGTTGTAGAGGCGCGAAGGAAAAAAACCATTGAGACTACGACAGAACTCGCTGAAATTTTATCCCAGTCGATTGGTCGCAGTAAGAAAAAACTTCACCCCGCAACTCTTGTTTTTCAATCCCTTAGAATCTATGTCAATCGTGAGCTTGATTCGATCGAAAAAGGGGTGAAAAGTGCCATTCAGATTCTTGCTCCAGGGGGACGCATTGGTGTCCTTTCCTTCCAACGACTTGAAGACCGGATTGTGAAGAATCTTTTCCGCACAGCATCCAGGCCTATTAAGAAAATAATTGAAATGAAAGAGACTCATATCTATCCCATGCTGAAGCTATTGACTAAGAAGCCGCTTGTTCCTACATTTCAAGAGAGCCGTATAAATCGGCGTGCCCGGAGCGCAAAACTTCGAGTTGCGGAACGGATCTAAACATATTGTGAGGACGTAAGTGAATCGAGGTTTACTATTCCGTCTTCTCATTTGTATCTTTGCTCTTGGGGGATTTCTTTATGCATACATCGATAAGCAAAATGATCTGACAGAACTCAAAATGGAGATTCCGGAGCTTGCAAAGCAACTGAGGAATCTTGAGGAAGGGAATAATCAATTGTCCCTAGAAGTTGAGCGCTTGGAAAACCCAAGTCATCTCATTGAGCTCTTAAGGGAAAAGGAGTATTCTCATTTGCGCTATCCGTATGTGAATGAAGTGGTGGTAATTAAGTGAAAGAAGTCGATGCAAAAGATCTCCATCGTCTCCTAGCATTGTCTATTGGAATATTGATTCTTTTTTGTTTCATTATCTTGCAGTTTTATAAACTGCAAATAATAGAGGGAAATAAATGGGCGTGCCAAGCACGGGCCCAGCATCAATTTTCAGTAACAGAGCCTTTTAAAAGGGGGCGATTTTTTGGAAATAATACTCTTAAAGAAGGGCATATTGAAACTGTTCAACCTCTTGTTTTCGACGTAAAAAGTTATCATCTTTCCATTGATCCCATTGCTATTTATCCAGGAGTAAGGGATGAAATTTCAGATAAAATTGGAGAGCTTCTTTCTCTTGGTTGGAAAGAGAAGAATGAGATCCGAATGCACTTTGAAAAACATTGCCGCAGTCGCCGATTAAAAATGTGGATTACCGAAAAAGATAAAGAGCTTTTATCAGTCTGGTGGTACCCTTACGCGAGGTGGAAAAAAATTCCCCGGAATGCCCTTTATTTTGAAGAGGACTACAAGCGAGCCTATCCATATGGGAAACTGCTGGGGCCGGTTCTTCATACCGTACAAGATAATCGAGATCCAGACAGCCATCAAGCCCTTCCCACAGGAGGACTTGAACTGACCTTTGACCAATATCTTCAAGGGAAGCCTGGGAAACGGCTTCTACTCCGCTCACCTAGTAATTCGATGGAAGATGGGTTTCTTGTGAATGAACCTGAAGATGGCGCTGATGTTTACCTCACGATTAATCATTATATCCAGGCAATTGCTGAGGAAGAAGTTGAACGTGCTGTTAAGTCATCGGGTGCTAAGCGAGGGTGGGCGGTCATGATGAACCCTAATACAGGGGAAATCTATGCCTTAGCGCAATACCCCTTCTTTGACCCTTCGGACTATCGCACCTATTACAATGATCCCGATAAAACAGATGCCACAAAAGTCGCAGCGATTACCGATTGTTTTGAACCGGGGTCGACAATAAAGCCGATTACGATTGCCATAGCAATGCTTGCGAATGAAGAGCTGATTCAGCAAGGGAAAGAACCGATCTTTGACCCAAAGGATATGATTCCTGTAAGTGATGGTAATTTTCCTGGAAGGAAGAATCCGATTAAAGACGTTGGGAATCACCGCTACCTCAATATGTATTTAGCGATTCAAAAATCTTCGAACATCTATTGTGCTAAGCTGGTTCAAAGAATTGTTGGCACGCTTGGGGATCAGTGGTATCGCCAGAAACTTGAAGAGGTGTTTGGCTTTGGAATTTCCACAGATATCGAGCTTCCGTGTGAAAGCTTGGGCCTTCTTCCTCATACAGATCGGACTTTCCTCTGGTCAAAGATCACTCCCTATTCTCTTTCATTTGGATACAATATGCTTAGCAACAGCATGCAACTTCTGCGCGCCTATGCCATTCTGACCAATGGAGGCTACTCTGTGAAACCTACTCTAGTAAAGAAAATTGTGAAGGGAGGGGAGGAGATTTATACCCATAAAACGGAAAGAGGAGAGCAATTTTTAAATTCTCAGATTAGCCGAAAAATCATCTATGCGTTAAAATCTGTAACTAAACCTGGAGGAGGGGGCTGGCGAGCCAATGTTCCAGGACATACTGAAGCAGGAAAATCAGGAACTACGGAGAAAATTATCAAAGGAATGTATTCAAAAAAACACCACTATTCTAGTTTTATAGGATTCACCCCTGCTTTCGATCCTCAATTTCTCCTTTATGTAGCGATTGATGAACCTGAGTACCGTTACCTCCCAGGGGTTGGAAAGACTTACTTTGGTGGGAGGTGTGCTGCCCCTGCTTTTAAGAGTATTATGGAAAAGACTTACAAATATTTGGGTATTCCTCCCGATGACCCTCATGGATTCCCAAAGGGGCATCCCGATGCTGATCCTGAACAAGCCGACTGGAGCCGCGAAGTGCAGATTCTTAGAGAACTCTACAAAAATTGGAACGAATGAGACTATCCCACTATTACCATGGAATGCTACCCGTTTGTTTTCTCTTCAAACAAGAATTTGATATCTCTAATTGTGTGGGTTTTTTATGAAGCTTAAAAAGCTACTCAAGGATCTTGATGTTGAAGTTAAAGGGAGTCGCGAAATTGAGGTGACGGGAATTTCTTCCCACTCACAATTCATCTCCCCCGGAAGTTTGTTTATTGCAAAACGAGGAGGGACTTTTGATGGAACAGAATTTATTCCCAAGGCGATAGAGACTGGAGCTGTTGCTGTTCTCACAGATTTTTATAATCCCTTTCTGCAAGGGATTGTTCAAATTGTGACCTCCAACGTGGCAAAGATGGAAGTTCTCTTGGCAAAGCGTTACTATGGAACGGAGAATAACCCTCTTTTTTTAATAGGGATTACGGGAACGAATGGGAAGACGACAACGGCATACTTGATTCACCACCTCCTTTCAAAATGTGGATTGATGGGAACAATTGAAACGATTATTGGAAAGCAGCGATTTCCCGCGCAATTGACGACAGCTGATGTTGTGACAAATCATAAAGTTTTAAAAGAAATGGCAGAAGAGGGACTCAGTACTGCTGTAATGGAGGCGACCTCCCACGCCCTTGATCAAAATCGTGTGGAAGGAATAAAGTTTGATGTGGGGGTTTTTACTAACTTTTCTCAAGATCATCTTGATTACCACAGGTCAATGGACTCCTATCTAAACGCGAAGCTAAAGTTGTTCGACCAGTCGAAACTGGCAGTTTATAATCAGGACGACATTACTGCTGAAAAATTTAAAGAAGGGATGGCATATGCTATCGACTCTCCAGCTGATCTCAAGGCAGAAAACATCTCCATTTCATTGGAAGGGACGACCTTTGATTTACTCTATAAAAACCGAGTCGTTAAGGTTTCATCCCCCCTAATTGGACGGTACAATGTCTACAATGTTTTAGCTGCATTTGCTGTTCTTTTGTCAAAGGGGGAAACTCTTGCCTCAATGAAGAGGAAACTCATGACTTTTTCAGGGGTTCCAGGGCGGCTTGAGAGGATTGAAAATCCTAAGAGGATCCATCTCTTTGTCGATTTTGCCCACACTCCTGAGGCGCTTTTGAAGGTTCTCGAAACACTTGAAAGTGTTAAAAGAGGAAAAATCATTACAATCTTTGGATGTGGAGGAGAGAGAGACCAGGGAAAACGTTGTTCAATGGCCGAGGCTGCAGAAAAATATTCCGACCAAGTCATTGTTACCTCTGATAATCCTAGAGGAGAAGACCCTCTGAAAATTTGCAATGAAATTGCAAAGGGGTTTAAACAAGAGGCCATTATTGAAGTGGACAGGCGCTTAGCCATTGAACGAGGCATCTTTATGACAGAGGAGAATGATACGGTTCTGATTGCTGGAAGGGGGCACGAGCCCTTTCAGAAGGTTGGTGGAAGAAGAATACCTTTTGATGACAGGCAAGTAGCTTATGATATTTCTCATTTGACGCTAGATAGTAAAGACTGCTAAACTCAGCCCTATGTTTAAATTTTTATTTCATTGTTTTTCAATTACTGTCTCTTGTTTATCACCTGTACAAGTAGATCAAGGGATGTATGTGGTCGCTTCGACTTTAAAACCATCTCAAGCAAAGCAATTAATTGTGATTGATGCAGGGCATGGCGGGGATGATATTGGGGCACAGGTAAAAAACATTCAGGAAAAGGCACTAGCTCTTCAAACAGCCACACTTGTGAAAAGGTATCTTCATGAAAAGGGTTATCGCGTTATTTTGACCCGAAGCCGAGATGCTTTTCTTCCACTCAAAAAACGAACTGCAATTGCAAATGACACGAAAAGCAACCTCTTTGTCAGCATCCACTTTAATGCTTATAAATCTACCCAGCCTCACGGGATTGAAATCTACTATTATAATAGAGGAGAGAGATGGAGACAGAATGCTTCAAAGAAGCTTGCTGATATCGTTCTTCGTGGAATGATCGAGGCTACAGGTGCAAAAAATCGAGGGGTAAAATATGGGAACTTTCATGTCATTCGGGAAACCCATATGCCTGCAATCCTCATTGAGGGAGGGTTTATTACTAACTTCAAGGAATATTCGAACCTTTCTGACACAGGGTATGTTGAAAAGATGTCTAAATCTATTGCGGTTGGCATCGAGCAGTATCTGAAAAAATCTTAAGACCTGGAACACTATTCTATTCACGAGCAGAAGTTCAGAAAAGTCTCATAAGGCTTATTGCATAATAAAAGATGAGTCGCTCACCTTCGACTTAAATGAAAATTCCAAAGACCTGCTAAATAATAACGGCACGGTGTCCTCTATGGACCAATTCTTATTTCTTATAGGAGATCTTCTTTTCTCCGGTTATTTTCTTTTGAGCCAAATATTTAACCTCAACAAAAGTTTGAAGGGGTATTTTTCTGCAGTAATACTTCCCAGTATGAGGGTATTCATTATCATACTCTTCCAGCCATTTATTGACATTTTCTTGTAGCTCTTCAAGAGCAGAGTAGACTTTTTTCTAAAAGCTGTTACATAAAACTCGTTTTGCATTGTCCTATGGAATTGTTCACAGATCCCATTGGTCTGTAGAGAGCGAGCTTTCGTTCTTGTATGATCAATGTCTTCTATTGGCTAGCTAGAGCTGATAGTCATGATTTTCAACTTTTCCACAATACTCCGTTTCTCGATCAGAGAGAGTCCTTAATGGCCTAACACCTTGTTTCCTCCATCCATGGAACTACTTCAAAGACATTGCTCTGATCCAATGGGAGTATTCAAAGGAGTTCCTATCCAAGCTTGAGCTTGCCATTTTGGAGGGCTAGCCAAAAATCTTCTTTCAAGATAAAACTGGGCTTAGGAAAACTGCGTATTAGAGGGAAAATGGATCAAGACATTGATTATGAAGAGGCAATGAGAATGATCAACTCTCAACTGCGAGAGATGAAAGAAGAGATGGATGAGGTAGAGGAGATGAACCCAAAAGGGGAAAAAAAAAATCTCGCTAGGTATATGAAGCGGATATACAAGAAGTTAGAGGAAATGGTTGATGTCTACGCAAAAACGCAGGAACATGGAGATTTTAATAATATCTGTCGTGAGCTCGAGGCTCTTCAACCTGCTTTTGTCCTAAATTACAATGAGATCTTTTATGAGCAAGGACTTGAGCAACTCAATAGCACCCTCGATGAGATGGAGGAGGAACTTGAGCAAGTCAATGATCTAAAACTTTCTGACCCACAAGAAAGACAAGTCCAAAAAATGCATGAGATTTACGATGAGATCCACGAAAAAGTAGATCAATATGCTCATTCCCATGACTATCAAGATTTCGAATCAGCAATCCATCAAGTAGAAAGGCTCAAACCCGATTTCATCCTCAACTATAATGAGTTAACAGACTAGATAATGTCGTCCGTGAGTTGCTCAATCCTTTAATTAGTGGGGGAATTTTATTGGTAATCTCCTTTGAAGGTCCGATTAGAGGGTTCTCCATTGATTGCCTTGTAGATATGAATTGATGCTTTTCTATATTTGAAACGCTGGAGGGAAATCGCTATCCTCTATGCTAAGAACACAACTTCCCTTTTGGCTGTGGTCCATATAAGACGTTTGGCTCTTTGGGTAGGAATCTTGTGACTATACTATCTAAGCTCTCCTTGGTCAGCCTACTCACGGGAGACACTATCTACAAGGTTAAGCATTGTAAGTCGAAGAACTCACATTGCCGCCGGTGCCGGTCCAATTCGTATGAAAAAATTGACCACGGGGCTTGTCCACTCGTTCATAAGTGTGGGCACCAAAGAAATCACGTTGTGCCTGTAGGAGATTTGCAGGAAGACGACTTGAGCGGTATCCATCAAAGAAAGAAAGAGATGTGCTAAAACAAGGGGCAGGAACACCAAATTCTGCAGCATGAGACACAACACGACGCCAACCTTGTTCTGCTTTCAAGATTTCTTTTTTAAAAAAGTCATCGAGAAGAAGACTTCTGAGATTTTTTTTCTTATCGAAAGCTTTCTTAATCTCACCCAAGAAATG
Source organism: uncultured Chlamydia sp. (assembly GCA_946127115.1). Taxonomy (GTDB): domain Bacteria; phylum Chlamydiota; class Chlamydiia; order Chlamydiales; family Simkaniaceae; genus Neptunichlamydia. The sequence goes on along the minus strand of CAMGYI010000001.1, from coordinate 894,958 downwards.
ACTACGGATAATACACCCTCCTCTCCACATGAGAGCAATGGAACCATAATTGAGGTTCCACTTAAACTCAGTTGCAGCTGCGCGCATCAACATAAACCCTTGCACATAACTAATAATCTTTGAAGCGTAAAGAGCTTGCTTGATATCTTCAGTCATTTGCTTTTTATCGCCCTTAAAGTCTTTTCCAGGACCTTCAAAATGTTTGCTCAATGCAATCCGTTCTTCTTTAAGGGATGAGAGACATCGCGCAAAAACTGCCTCACCAATAAGAGTGAGAGGCATCCCCATATCAAGGGCACTCATTCCCGTCCATTTCCCTGTACCCTTCTGTCCCGCTACATCAAGAATACTCTCAACAAGGGCATTTCCTTCTTTTTCCTTGTAAGCAAAGATTTGGCTGGTAATCTCAATCAAGTAACTATTTAGCTCCCCTTTGTTCCATTCAGCAAAAATTTTTGAGAGTTCATCAGCATCGAGCCCGAGTTTTGATGAGAGAAGTTCATACGCTTCGCAAATGATTTGCATGTCCCCATATTCGATTCCATTGTGGACCATCTTGACATAGTGACCTGCACCACCTTCTCCCACCCAATCACAACAGGGCTCCCCATCTTCGGACTTGGCAGCAATAGCCTGAAAAATGGGTTTAACCTCAGGCCAGGCATCAGGGTTTCCTCCAGGCATAATAGAAGGGCCATGGCGAGCTCCCTCCTCTCCTCCTGAAATTCCAGTCCCAATAAAAAGTATCCCTTTTTCTTTCAAATCTTTAAAACGCCGTTCACTATCAGGGAAGTGACTGTTTCCTCCATCGATAATGATGTCACCTTTGTCAAGAAGAGGTGCAAGCTCATTAATTGTATCATCTACCGAGGAACCAGCGCGGATCATCATCATTATTTTCCGAGGACGTTTTAATAAGCCAATCAATTCTTTGGGTGAGTGAGCCCCGATAATCTTGGTCTCTTTGGCAGGACCCTCCAGGAAGGCATCAACTTTAGATGTTGTGCGGTTGAAAACAGCGACCTTATACCCATGTTCATTCATGTTGAGGACTAAGTTTTGTCCCATGACTGCGAGTCCAATCAATCCGATATCTGCACTCCCTGGCATTTTAATCTCCAAATTCTTGAGCTTTATACTAAGTGCAATAAATAACTGCATTTAATATTATTACCCTGTTGCACTATAATTTTGGCCTTCAGTCCTCGTAGCTCAGCTGGATAGAGCAGTTGCCTCCTAAGCAACAGGCCGCGTGTTCGAATCACGCCGAGGACATTTCTCCCCCCTTTATCTCACGTTCTTCTTTATTGAACAATAGCCACCCTCAATATATCTTCCGTTTTGCAAGCAAATCCATAATTTCTTGGTATCTTAACCGTCGAGCGAGCTCCATAAACATAGATTCCTCTAGCAACATCTTTTAAGATTTTCAGAGTCCTTTGAGTGATAAAACTTGTACTTTTCTCCGTAGCTTGCCACGAGGGAGAATTATGGATATATTAGCTTTCACAACACGGCCGATTCGAAGGGGAAATTTTCGGAATATCCCCGTTGCTTGCTGCAGGGATAGGAAATTTTAGGCTGTGTCAGTGTATTGAGAAAATCACCTCGATGTATGTGAGGAGCATGACAACTCGTGACATCCAATGGCATATTAAGGAGCTTTATGGGGCTGATATATCTCGTAGAATCCCCTTTCCTTCTGGCTAGACAAGTAATTCTCAAAGATTCTTAACGTTTCAGGGCTAATGTGGTGTTCTATCCCTTCTGTATCGATTGTCGCAACATCTTGGGGAACCCCAAGCTTGATTAAAAATTCCAATACGATAACATGTTTTTTTTTTGAAAATGAAGCTAACCGTTTTCCCTTACGAGTTAACATCACAGGTTTATGAGGAGCTGTCTCAACATACCCATCTCTTTGCAAACGTTTAATCGATCGAAGAGCGGTCACGTGTGAGATATTCATACATCGAGCAATATCACATGTTTTTGCTTCGCCTTTTTGCGTGATCAAATCAGCAATAAGTTCTGTATAATCTTCTGCAGTCTCCTTTAGATGTTGAGAACGTGTAACATTGAATGGTTTAGCTCTCATTGAATATGCTTTTTTATCTTTCATATTTCTTGCTTAGATTGGTTCACTTGCATTAAACATCAACCAAGAAGGGATATTAAAAAACCAGCCTTGAGGCAATTTTCTGACCTGATCTTCCATGTGTGCATGGAGGCGTTCTTTAGCTTGCACTAAAGAAGAATACGAATCCTCTTTTAGAGAATCAATGGTTCTGTGAAAAACTTCCACAATGGTCTTTACCCTTCCAACGTTGGCAAGTTCATTCATATAATATATAACTACGTTCACCGTTGCAAGCGCTTCAACACTCCACTCTAGTGAATGGCCACCAACATTTGGGTTAACCCTTTTTTCATAGTCGTTATAACTTTGCTTGCTGGCCCAATAAATACTTGCAGTATAGTTGGCAATATTTAACATCAGAAAAACGCCTCCCATTACCATAGTTGTTTTTATAAGCGCCATTTCATACTGACTTTTACTAGATTTAACAATACTCAATCCTTTTCTAATATCGCTGAAGGTTGATGCACTTGATAATTTATGCTCAATTTCAATATAAACCTCTCTTAGCTGGTGATCAATCGAGATGCTATCGTGCAGATCAAACGAAAGATTTTCTGGAAGAATAGGGAATTGATGACTAGTGAAATAATTCCGTGGTTGACTCTTAAAAAAGGCAAGGTAGTCTTGATAAATCAAATGGCGCTGATCCTTAGAAAGATTACCTTCTTGGAAAACTCTATGAAAAATTTTACGCTCTTTTGATGCTCCTCCAAGCAATGCAACCTCATTGAAAGCCTTTAAAGACCAACCGAGAATAGATAGTCCTAGCATGGTCCATTCGGAAAAATGACCTATTACATAAGGATTCTTTCCTTTCTTATGGTCTTCTATTCCTTGGACACCTGCAAGCGTTCCAAACATGATAGAGGTTGCTGAAAACGCGACAGCAAAGACGCCACCTGTCACCGCAAGCACTTGATAGGCAATTATTGAACAACGACCATTTCTTTCTTCTATGACTTTCCACCCTTCACTAAAGTTTTCTATAGTAGATAAATTATAAATTTCTTGATAAATTTCTTGAAGGGTTGAGGAAGGGATTTCATATGATAAGGACATAATAATACCTTTGAAGTTAACATTTTTAATGTAGCGATGGCTACATGTATACGCAGGCACCTTAATGTGGAGTGAGGATATAATTCAAGGATTTTTTACAACCTTTAGGCAAGTTTATTTTTTATTTATTTGTTGCACTTCATGATTGAAAGGGCAGACTATAGAACGTTACATCAGCAACTGGATTTTTGGAAGTAGGCGCGGCCATCTGACAGATACCCAGTAGTTTTTCTGCAAGGGAGTCTTCATTCAAGAAGGTGCTTAAGGTGCTTGAATTCTGTTGAAAGGGAGGTCCATCAGATAGTAGAAATTCTACAATGCCTTCAAAAAACCTTTAGGCAGGCTTGAGGAAGCTGTAATAAGAAATTCTCTAGTGATACTAGCGGATATAGACTCTCTGGTTAGATTTTGCTGAGAAATTACTCTTCTGCCTTCAAGACTGCCATGAAAGCGGATTGAGGGATGGTAACTTTACCAATCTCTTTCATTTTCTTTTTCCCTTTCTTTTGTTTTTCCCAGAGTTTGCGTTTTCTGGTGATGTCTCCACCGTAACACTTGGCGGTCACATTCTTTGAAAGGGCAGAGAGGGTTTCTCGTGCAATGATTTTTCCACCGATTGCGGCTTGAATGGGGACTTTAAACTGTTGGCGTGGGATTACATCTTTAAGTTTTTTACAAATGGCTCGTCCCTTTGCTTCAGCTTTAGTGGTGTGGACGAGACAAGAGAAGGCATCAACAACTTCGTCGTTGACCTTGATTTCTAACTTTATAACGGAGCCAACCTCATATCGATCAAACTCATAATCAAAAGAGCCATAGCCACGGGTCACCGATTTGAGTTTATCATTGAAATCAGTAATGATCTCATTCATTGGGAATCTGAAAGTGAGAAGAAGGCGATTTCCTCCCATTGACTCAGTTTTGTCGAGTATGCTTCTCTTTTCTGTTCCGAGTGCCATGATAGGTCCTAAGAAATCAGAAGGGGTCATGATGTGGGAAACAACCCAGGGCTCTTCTACGAATTCGATGCTTGCTGGATCAGGATAATGGGCTGGGTTGTCGATTTTCTTTTCTTCCCCATTTGAAAGGGTCACTTTATAGACAACACTTGGTGCGGTTGTAATAATATCAAGATCAAATTCCCTTTGGAGTCGCTCAAACGTAATTTCTAAATGGAGGAGGCCGAGAAAGCCGCAGCGGAATCCAAAGCCGAGAGCCAGACTGCTTTCTTGCTCGACATGTAGGGCCGAATCATTGAGCTGCAATTTTACGAGTGCATCTCGAATGTTTTCAAATTCTGAGGTATCGATTGGATAAATTCCTGCAAACACAACCGGTTTGATGACTTTAAATCCCGGAAGGGGCTTTGAGGCTCCAAGGCGAAAAGAAGTAACCGTGTCTCCGACTTTAACATCAGAGGTTTTTCGAATATTTGCAACAAGATACCCTACTTCTCCCGGACGGAGGATATTGATGGGTTTTTCATTGGGAGAAAAAATGCCCACTTCAAGCACTTCAAAGTTTTTATCTGTGGCCATCAATTTAATTTGAGTGCCCTTCTTAATTTCTCCACTGATAACCCGGGTATAGATCATCACCCCTCGATATGGATCATAGTGGGAGTCAAACACCAAAGCACGGAGAGTTTCATCTTCAGGGGGTGGTGGTGGCGGAGTATCCGTGATGATCCGCTCTAAAATGTCACCAATCCCTTGTCCTGTTTTTGCTGAGCAGAGGATCGCATTTTGCGCATCTAAGCCAATGACCTCCTCAACCTGATTCTTTGCCTCTTCAGGGTCTGCGGCCGGAAGGTCGATTTTATTCAATATGGGGAGGATCTCTAGGTTCCGTTCGATAGCAAGGTGAACATTTGCTAAGGTTTGTGCTTGCACGCCCTGCGTTGAATCAACAATAAGAAGGGCACTTTCACATGCAGATAAGGAGCGCGAGACTTCATATGAGAAATCTACGTGGCCAGGAGTATCAATAAAATTAAATTGGTAGGTGTTTCCGTCATTTGCCTTATAATACATTGTGACGGGGTGTGCTTTGATCGTAATTCCGCGTTCCCGTTCCAGTTCCATATCATCGAGGAGCTGTTCCTGCATTTCCCGCTCAGGCACTGTTCCTGTCATCTGCAATAGACGATCAGCAATCGTCGACTTTCCATGGTCGATATGAGCAATGATTGAGAAGTTGCGGATATATTTTGGATCATATTGGAACGTCATAGCCTCAATATTAGCGTATTTCTTTAATAAAACTAAAGATCCAAAGTGTTAGATAATGGTGCTCGCGAGATTCTCATTGCTATTGTCCCCTTGTCTGTGACAATTATGATTAAAATAAGTCATTAAAATCCAAATAAAAATTGAAGAAATCAAATAAATAGGAGATAAGTAAAAAAAAAAACATCTCTCACCCAGTCGGAAATATTAAACAATAAAGAGATTAGCTCTTTAAGAATGCTAGTAGAACACTCGATAGGAGGAATGAAAAGATATGGATGCATACAAACTCCCATAAAAAATAAGAATTGGTTCATAGAGCACAACCTGCCGTTATTATATGCAGGTCTTTGGAATTTCCATTTAAGTCGAAGGGGAGCGAAAAAAATTAAGGGGGGCAAAGGCTTCGTACGCTCCTTGGGGACCGCTTATTTTGAGGAATTAAATAGGCGTTCCATTTAGGTTCAAATTTTACCCAGAAATCACGTATATTTCAGACTAAAAAAAACCCGAAACTTAGGATGCCAAGTTAGAAAAAAAACCCTCCGATGAAGGAGGGCTTTCGAAAAGATATTAAGTCTTCTCTTAAGTATTTGCGGTTTCCACAGGAGCTTCCACTTTCTCAGTGCGCTCTGATTCTCCTAATGCTTTTGTTTTTTCGGTAGTTTTTTCCTCTTCTCGCTGAGCAGTGAGGTTAAGAAAGCGCTTGTTCAAAGAGCGAGCCGCAACGATCCATATAAAGATGATCCCTAGGAGAATAACCGCAACAAAAGGTGCGATGACTCCTACAACAGCTGTATTAAGGGCAAAGAAAAGACCTTGTTGGATCAGAGATCCTCCAGACTTTCCAAGGCGGGCACCAACAACATCGATAGCCGCTTTACCCTTAACTTTTTCTTCCTGTCCAAGAGGAATATAAGCCATTTCCTTAGTTGGGTCGAAGAAGGAATATTTAGATGATTTACTGGCGATATTCTGAATCGTTCCAAAGACTACTGCGAGCATTAGGGGAGTCGATCCCATAGCTGCAATTGTAGCAGAAAGGCTACCGCGGAAGATAATAAACGAGAAGAATGCCACACCAGTGACAAGGAGCATCACAGGAGTAATGAGAGCGGTTTTACCCCATCCGAAACGCCTTACGACAGTTCCTCCAAGGAAGAACGTAATGAGAATGGTGATGATTCCAGTTTTCTCAGAGAAGCCCCCCATGAAGGCCTGGTAATCGTTAAAATTTGGATATTGCTGATGTAGCTGATCTTTCCAAGTGACCTCGATGATGTTAATGGAAATTCCATACGCCATCACAAGCAAAGCAATGCATCCAAGATATCTAGAGCGGACAAGGAGCATAAAACTTTCCTTCATAGAAAGTTTTGGCTTCTTTTTCTTTACCGATTTTTGTTCAGCTGGATCATAGAAACGTTTATCCGTCAGGACATACTTGTTAATCCACCAATAAACTCCTAGAACAAGTATACCGGCAACTACAACCATTGACATAGTGTAGTTTAGAGTCATCTGCCATGGATCTCCACCAGTCAATCCCTCACGAATTTTTGCAGCCCATTTAATAAAACGCCCTGAAATAATCAGGGAAATATTCGCAAACACTGCAAAGATGGTGTAGAACCGTTTTGATTCAGAGACTTTACTGATATCATTGGCAAATCCCCAGAAGAGGAGGGAGATTGCCATACTTCCCCAAAGCTCCGACATGATGTAGAAGAGGGAGAAAGTCCAGTTACGGATGACATCGACCAATCCTTTGAAACCATCGGGGAGGGAGGTTTGCAGCATGTCACAAAAAGCGTTAGGGTGCAATGACTCTCGTAGGGGGTAAAAGACAGTCCCAAATAATCCGAAGAAGACAATAAAAGGAATCACCGAATAGTAAAACAGTTTTGTTTTACTCAGCTTGTTACTTAGCTTTGCATAGAGAAGCATGAATAAGATTGCACAAGGCAACACCCCCCAAAACTTCAAGAAGGGAATCACTTGGGAGCCCTTTGCGGCTGTTACAACGAGGGTATCTTTAGTGTCTCTGAGGATTGTGTAATTAAATAGAATAAAAAAGAAGAGAAGGACCATTGGAATAAGCTTCTTGAGCTCAAAGCGATGAATCGGCCATAGGCGAGATCTCCACTTTCCAAAGGCTTGTGTAGTTGATGCCATATTTCGTTCCTTATAAAAATTCTTTTGAAACATTCGCTGCGCTCTTCCAAACTATTATTGTGGAAAATCGCAGAGAATGCTTCAGCTACAATCAAAGACATTATGAAAGGGTTCAAGATAGAAATCAATAAAAAAAGAACGCTCGGTGAGTGTCCTTTTTAAATAAACTCTTTAATTATCGATCATCGTTTCTGCACCTGCGGCAATCATCGCCTGCTGGGCATTTACAGCTTCGACATAAGCATTCCAAAGCTCATGATCAACGATCTCATGGCGGAGAGACTGGATAAGTTCTCGCTTGGTATGTGCTAAAGATTTTTTTGGGCTAAGCATAGCGATCATCTCTTTGTCCCCAGATAGTCTTGCCATATTTAGAAGTCTTTCTAGTTGGAGCTTTGAGAAAGCAAGATTATCTTTTTTCTTTCTAGAACCACGAGCAGCCCTCTGTCTTGGGGGAACAACAAGGGGACGAGCAGCACGAATAATAAATTTTTCAATGAGTGATGATAGTTCCGTTGGATTCTTGTATTTCATTTTTCTAAGGGTGAAATGGTGCATGTATCCACCAGAGTTCACCGGGATATATTTGCAAAGATCGTTTTCTTTCCTGCCTCTGACCTTCTTAATGGCCTTAGAGATCACACCTTCTAGATCTTCAAGCTTTTTGGTGTTAGTTTTAACAGTTTGTTGTTCAGTAAAGCTCATAAAGCCGCCTTTTTCCTATACTTGTTATGACAATCCAACTAAATTGGACGGATATACACCGACCATATTTCAAAAATTTGGCTTCCCCTGCATTGCCTTTATTCTTCTGACATAGAAGACCGCTTCGACAGGGTCAAATCCCTAGAGCTGGCTTTGTCAAAATTCAAATTTTTGAAATACGATCGGTATAAACCTTTAATTTAACTCATAATAATGAAAATTTAATTTTCACTACTTAATTTTTATTCTCGACATACTTATATAGTATTGTCCTTTTTATATGCAATACTTATTTTGGAATCCCTCCTCTTTAGTTCCAGATCTCTATCGAGATAGTTCCACGTTTAGGTGAGGTTAGTATAACAAGTGGGTTTTGAGCAAGAATTAATTGTTGCATTGGAATTCCTCGACTTAATAAGCTTGTGTCTAGTAAAGAATCCTCTTTAAACACTTGGAGTCATGTATTTATGGGAGAGCCACAGGAAAATAAAAAAAAATCGATTAAAGCAAAGTTTATTATAGGAGTCCTCTCAGGAAAAGGGGGGGTAGGGAAGTCTACTTTAGCTGGACAGTTGGCTCAGGCTCTAAATAGGGGCGGGCACAAGGTAGGGGTCTTTGATGCGGATGTGTACGGCCCCTCTGTCCGCCAGCTCCTCCCAGAGGACCAAGGACCTCGGACAGAAGAAGAAAAAGTCTTTCCCGCTCAGTCTGGGGGAATTTCGGTGATGTCTGTGGCCTATTTCCCTCGAGATAAAGGGCCCTTGGTTATGCGTGCTCCGATAGCTATCCAGATTATCTCTCAGTTCATCGAAGAGGTTGAGTGGGGTGAACTTGATTTTCTCCTAGTCGATTTTCCTCCAGGGACAGGAGATATACAAATTACTTTAATGCAAAAACTTTCCTTCACTGGAGCCATCGTAGTAACCACACCTCAGGAGCTTTCTCTTCTCGATGTGAGAAAATCGATGAGAATGTGCATTCAGATGGGTGTTCCTCTTCTTGGGATTGTGGAAAATATGAGCTATTTTTCTGAGCCAGAATCTCTGAAACGGCACCAGATTTTTGGAGAAGGTGGTGGAAAATCCCTGTCTGAGGAATTTAGTGTCCCTCTGCTTTCAGAAATTCCAATAGACCCTTCGTTAAACGTGCATAAAAAACTTCAATTATCGTCTCTTTTCGATGCACTTTCGAAAAAAATGATTGCTCTTCTTGAAGAAGAAAAAGGGTGTAAAATAAAGGTGGATGATAGGTATCATCTCTCAATCGAATGGTTGGATGGTAAGAAAAGTCTTTATCAATTTGCTGATGTTCAGGCGCTCTGTCCTTGTGTAGAGTGTTTGGGAACCCCCCCCCCCCTTGTGAAGGTTGAGGGAGAAAAAGTTGTTTCTGTGGGAAATTATGGGATCCAAATCCTCTTTTCTTCAGGGTGTTCGAAGGGGATTTATCCTTTTTCATTATTAAGGGACTTAGATCGATGAAAGAATGGCTTATTCTAATTATAACATGTATTCTTTGCGCTTGCGGCACGGGGGTAACTAGCCCCTTTATAGAGCCGAATGGGAAAACCAAGGTGCTTTCCTCTACCGCAATGATTGATGATTTGGTAGCTGTTATTGGTGGCAATGAAATCGATCATACGAGTCTCATTATCGGAGACATCGACCCCCATAGTTATGAACTTGTAAAGGGAGATGATGAAAAGCTCCTCTCTGCTGATGTGATTTTTTACAATGGACTAGGCCTCGAGCATGGGGCGAGCCTCAGAGGACACTTAGAGTCTCACAAAGAAGCAGTTGGTTTAGGGGATGTTCTTTACCGGGAAAATTCTGCCTCCTTTATCACCATTGACGGTTCTATTGACCCTCATTTCTGGATGGATGTGGCTCTTTTTTCTCAAATAATCGATCCTATCGTCGCCACCCTATCAAAGAAAGATCTTGACCATGCAGAACTCTTTAGCGAGCGAGGAACAAAACTTAAAGCAGCAATGATTGCAAAAGATAACGCACTAATGGAGGAGATCCAATCGATCCCTTCTAAAAACCGGTATCTTGTGACCAGTCATGATGCATTTTATTACTTTGCAAAAAAATATCTTTCCGAACCAGGGGAAGAGAACTGGAAAAAACGATTCATGGCTCCAGAGGGTCTTGCTCCTGATGGCCAGATGAGTATTCTTGATATCCAGGCGGTAAGTGAGTTCCTTTGTGAGCATCAGATTCATGTGATTTTTCCGGAGACTAATATCAATCAAGATGCCTTAAAAAAAATCGTATTAATCTGTCGTGAAAAAGGGCTCCGTGTTAAGATTGCAACAACTCCTTTGTATGGGGATACAATGGGAGCTAAGGGAACGGGTGCAAATTCTTACCTAGAGATGATCGAGCACAATGTTCGGACCCTTAGCCAAGAACTACCTCAAGGATAGTTATGGAAGATATAATCGACATACACCAACTCACAGTAAATTACGAAAAAACTTCGGCTCTTTGGGATATTAATGTTTCAATTCCAAAGGGAAGTCTCGTGGGAATTATTGGCCCCAATGGAGCAGGGAAGAGCACCCTCCTTAAAGCTCTATTAGGGCTTGTGAAGCCCTTATCTGGAAACGTCCATTTTTTTGGGAAACCCTTCAATAAAATTAAAGAAAAAATTGCCTACGTTCCTCAAAAGGGGAGTATTGACTGGGATTTTCCTATTACCGTATTTGATGTGGTTTTAATGGGGCGCTTTGTAAAGCTTCGCGGTCTAAAGTGGTATACAAAAGCGGATAAACAAGCGGCTCGGAGAATGTTAGATTGCCTCGAAATGGGAGATCTATCCGATCGGCAGATTAGCGCTCTTTCTGGTGGACAACAGCAGCGCCTTTTCATTGCTCGCGCTCTTCTTCAAGAGGCAGACATCCTTCTCCTTGATGAGCCTTTTGCGGCGGTTGATAAAGCGACAGAAGATATCATTATTAGGCTTTTAAAAAAACTTCGAGAGGAAGGGAAAACAATTCTTGTTGTGCACCACGACTTAAACACTGCACCTCACCACTTTGATCAAGCACTTCTTCTTAATACTTCTTTAGTGGCTTATGGCAACGTGGAAGAGACACTGACTCCTAGAAACCTCTCTCTCGCCTACGGGCAAAGAGGAGAGCTCTTTGATGAGGCGACTCGTCTTTCTGGAGAGCAGAAAGCGGGATTTGTGTGATGACACTCATTGACCTCTTTCTTGACCCCCTCTACCGTGCTCCAGTCATTGGTTCGATGCTCATGTGTTTATCCTCTGCTTTAGTCGGGGCGTTAATGGTTGTTAAGCGGAGGAGTTTAGTGGGTGAAGCACTCTCTCATGCTGCATACCCGGGTGTTGTTTTAAGTGTCGTTGTAGGAGCATTTTTTGTAGCTCCGAATCATCCTTTTGCTATTTTGATTGTTCTTGGAGGTGCTTTCATTTTCTCCTATTTGGGTTTAGAAGTGATTGAGCGGCTCCGAAACAGATACCGCATCCACTTAGATGCAGCTCTATGTTTGACCCTTTCCATATTTTTAGGAATTGGAGTGGTGTTCGCCAGCAGGATTCAGTTTACCCACCCCCTTTGGCACCAACAATCGCAAGTATTTATTTATGGGCAAGCTGCAACAATGAATGATATCCATATCTTGATTTACGGTGTACTTTCCGTATCAGTTGCTCTTTTTATTCTCTTCCGTTTCCGAGAAATTGAAATTGCATTGTTTGATGCTTCCTATGCTCATAGTCGAGGACTGTCAATGCATCGCATTATTAGGGGAATCTTTTTTCTTTTAATCCTTTCGATCGTTGTAGGAATTCGCTCTGTTGGGGTAATTTTGATGTCAGGAATGCTTCTCGCTCCTGCAGCTGCTGCCCGCTCTTTTACCGACCGTTTATCGTATCTATTAATCCTTTCAGGCTTATTAGGTCTCATCAGTGGCTTTGGAGGGAACTATTTATCTCTTATATTAAGTGCTCATGGAGCGGTTTACCCTACTGGCCCCATGATCCTTTTAGTGGCCGTTTCCCTCAGCATTATTTCACTGGTGTTCGCTCCTAAAAAAGGGGCGGTTCCCCGTATGATCCGCGGTATGCGCTTTAAAAGGCGGTGTCATCTGGAAAATATTTTGAAAACCCTATGGAAAGGAGGAGTTGATGTGCCGCTCAGTCAAAGGGGGATCTTAAAGTGGAACCCCATGGGAAGAGTGTCTATGCAGCAAGCGCTATTTACCTTGAAGAGAGAAGGGTGGATTGTGAAAAGTGGAGAGGGAAAACTTTTGCTCACTCGTGATGGAATCACTCGCGCTGAACATTTAGTTCGATTGCATCGACTATGGGAACTCTATCTGGTCTCGTGTTTAAAGGCGGATGAGGCAAGGGTTCACTATAATGCAGAGGAAATGGAGCACATTATTACCCCTGACTTGGAGAAGCGACTGACGTCACTGCTTAATCATCCCCAAAAAGACCCTCATCAAAAGCCGATTCCTCAAGGGGAACGATTATGAATCCTTATTCAGGTCATTCATTTTTTGATTTCTTTATAATTCTCTTTAAGCGGATCTTTCTAGCGTTGAAGGGGGATCCACTAGTTCTTGCCTCTGATGAGGTGCAACTTTTGGTCCTCATCATGATCGCTCTTTCATCTGCACTAGTCGGAACATTTCTCGTTCTCAAGAAGATGACGATGCTTGCCAATTCCCTTTCCCATACCGTTTTATTGGGAATCGTAGGGGCCTTTCTTATCACACGTGGGGAAGGAATCTATGCAATTAACGTGCCAACCTTGCTTATTGGGGCTTTGATTACCGCTTTATGCACAACCTTTAGTACGGAATTTCTCCATAAAAAGCTCCGACTTCAGAAAGATACGAGCATTGGGCTGATTTTTACAGCCTTTTTTGCTTTAGGAGTGATTCTTGTCACCATCCTCACGCGAAACAGTCATCTTGGAATTGAAGCAATTATGGGAAATGTTGATGCTCTCCATCCGTCCGATGTGAAGCAGGTTTTCTATCTCTTTCTTTTTAATGCGGCCCTGGTCTTTTTATTTTTCCGTCGCTTAGAGCTCTTGACATTTGATTCTCAACTTGCGCGTAACATGGGCATTTCACTTATCTTTTTTAACTATCTGTTGATGTTTCAGACAGCGTTAACTGCGATCGGTTCATTTCGCGCGGTTGGGGCATTTCTCTTTTTAGCTTTTTTGGTTGCTCCTGTTCTTACAGCCCGATTTTTTACCTATCGGTTAAAACCTCTCCTCTTTTTATCAGGAGGAATTGGAATCTTGGCAGCGGCCTTTTCGGTAGCCCTTTCCAGACATTTCCTTTCTGTGTATCACATCTCACTTGCCACATCGGGACTTGCTACAATGGTGCTTGGAGCTTTCTTTATATGTGGGATTATTAAATATTCGACGTTTCAAAAAGTGAGGTTGGGTTCATGAAGCGGATTGCAATTTTAGGGTGTACAGGATCGATTGGTTGTAATACCTTAGAAGTTGCCAAACATCTGGGATATCGAGTGGAGGGGCTTGCTGCTCATTCTAATATTAGTTTATTAGAAGAGCAAGCACTAGTCTTTCATCCTAAGTGTATTGCCGTTTTTGATGAGGGGAAAGCTAAGGAACTTAAGAGCCGGCTTCCCGAATTTAAAATTGTTTCAGGGATGGAGGGGCTCATTGAAGTGGCAACTCTTCCCGAAGTGGATTTTCTTGTCTCCGCGATTGTTGGCGCCATGGGAATCCTCCCGACCCTAGAAGGGATTGAAGCGGGAAAAACAATCGGGCTTGCGAACAAAGAAGTGCTGATTGCTGCTGGTGAATTGATTATGGGGGCTGCCAAGAAGCAAAATGTTGATATCATTCCAATCGATAGTGAGCATAGTGCGATTTTTCAATGTCTTCAGGGAGAATGTCCTAGGGGGGTCCGCAAGTTGATCCTAACAGCATCAGGGGGGCCTTTTTTAGCGGATTCAGAGGAAGAATTGAAAGGAATCACTCCAAGCTCTGCGCTTAAGCATCCGACATGGAGCATGGGGAAAAAAATCACCATCGACTCATCTACCTTGATGAATAAGGGGCTCGAGGTGATCGAAGCAAAATTTTTATTCGATGTTCCTCTCGAGAAAATTGATGTGATCATCCACCCTCAAAGCATTATCCATAGTCTTGTTGAATTTGTTGATGGTTCTCTTCTTTCCCAGATGGGAGAGCATGATATGAAGATTCCCATCCAATATGCAATGACCTATCCGAAACGAGAAAAAGGAATTGTTCCTTGTTTCGATTTTATGAAGTATTCTAAACTAGAGTTTTTTGCTCCCGAATGGAAAAAATTCCCCTGTCTGGGGCTTGCTTTCGAAGCCGCAAAGGAGGGGGGAACCCTTCCTTGTTTTATGAATGCAGCGAATGAAGTGCTCGTCTACCGGTTTTTAGAAGGGGAAATTGATTGGGTCGAGATTGGGAAAAAACTAGAAATCTTAATGGGCGCGCACAAAGCTCAGCCTCAGGAGGACCTAAGCGTTCTTTTTGAAGTTGATGAAATGGCGCGCTCACTTGCAACCACTGCGTGAGGACACTTTGCAAAGCATCTTATATATCATCTTAGCGATTCTCGGACTGAATCTCCTTGTTTTTATCCATGAGCTGGGTCACTATATTGTTGCGCGGCGCAATGGAATGCGTGTGGAAGTGTTTAGTATTGGATTTGGGAAACCTCTCTTTAGTTGGATGCGAAAGGGGATCAAATGGCAATTTTGTCCCATCTTTTTTGGAGGGTATGTCCGCATCGCAGGAATGGAAAAAGAGGGAGATCTTGAGCCCTATGAAGTTCCTGATGGTTTCTATTCGAAAAAGCCGTGGGCACGGATCAAAGTGGCTCTGGCAGGTCCCGTTGTGAACCTCGTTTTTGCTATAGCTATTTTCACAATTATTTGGGCTTTTGGAGGAAGGGAAAAACCTTTTTCGCAGTTTACTAAGCTTATTGGGTATGTGGATCCTCACTCAGAGCTTTACCAAAATGGAATTCGCCCTGGAGATGCGATTTTAGAATACAACAATGAGCCATTTGAAGGATATAAGGACCTTCTATTCGCAGCCGTTGTTAATGGGCATCCTGCAAATATCGAAGGGGTGAAAATCGACTATTTCACAAAAGAAAAGACCCCTTACGACTATACCGTGACTCCTTACGGAAGTCCTGCCATTCAAAAGGGGATGAAAACAACTGGGGTTTTAGCGCCCGCGAGCTATTTAATCTATCGAGCTCCAGGATATGAAAATCTCCCCATGGCAAGCAGTGGAATACTGCCCCAAGATCGTATCGTATGGGTCAATGGAGAACTCATCTTTTCAAATGAACAACTTTCCAGTGTTCTTAATAGTAATAAGGCTTTTTTGACCATCGAAAGGAGCGGCCAAACCTTTTTAGCTAAGGTCCCTCGAGTACCGGTTGATGATCTTCGATTGGGCCGCGAAGAAATGATAGAGATGAGCGATTGGAAATATGGCGCAGGTCTTAAACAAAAAGGAGAGTCTTATACATTCATTCCTTACAATATTTCCTACGATATGCGTGTGCAAAATGGGCTCTACTACATTGATGAGGAGTCAAAGGTTTCAAGGGCATCCTCTTTGAACAAAACCTCTCATTTGGATACCATGCTTCATGCTGGAGACCGTATTGTTGCTGTTGATGGAATCCCTGTAACAGATCCTATAGAGTTTTTGAGACGCCTTCAAGATCCCCAGGTACAGATCATTGTAAAAAGAGGAGAAGAAGTTCTTGATCTTTCTTGGAAAAATGAAGACCACGTATTTTTGAGTGGAACCGATTGGAAAGCCCTTAAACCGATTGCTCGATCAATTGGTAGTCGTTCTTCAGTCACGCAAAGTGGAGATTTCCACTTGCTTGAGCCGATCAAACCGATCCGCTTAAAAGACTTTCCGATGACTGAAAAAGAAGCAAAAAAGTTTCAAGAGACTTTGGCGATGCAGCGAGAATCAATAGAGAAGATTTCCAATGCTGAGCAAAGAGAGGTTGCGTACGTTGAGCTAGACCATTTTCAAAACCGTCTGATTCTAGGCGTTGCTTTGACCGACCGCTTTGTCAATTATAACCCCAGTCCCCTTTTTCTTTTTGGAAGTGTTTTTAGTGAAATTGCGCGCAACCTCACCGCCCTTATTTCCGGGTCTCTTGGTCCAAAGCATTTTGGAGGTCCTATTTTTATCGTGCAAGTCATGGAGCAAAACTGGAGAGTTGGAGTTAAAGAGGGCCTCTTTTGGCTAGGTGCGATTAGCCTCAACTTGGGAATTCTGAATCTCCTCCCTATTCCTGTCCTAGACGGAGGACACATCTGTTTTTCTATCATAGAAAAAATCCGGAGGAAACCCATGACTGCAAAAATGATGCAGCGGCTAGTTATTCCTTTTGTTGCTTTACTGATTTTCATGTTTATCTACTTAACCTATAATGATATTACTCGATTATTTGAGAGAGTCTTTTGATGAGTCTATTCATATCAAAAGGTGATTAACAAGGGTAAACAACTCCACAAGATAGAGGTAGCCGATATGAAAAAAAATTCAACACAGCTTAGGTTTATTTATCCACTCTCCTTTAAAAGCATCCTTAGAGGGTCCCGTTCTCATCTTTTGTTTTAAAGGCCCTCTCTGAATTCTCTTTTTTTTATAAGCGAGCTTAGCTTCTTCAAACGGTGAGTCATTATTTGCTCTGTTTTGCGTAAATAGAATTATATAGGGTCTAATAAGGGCTCGATGGTAAGCTGTTGCTTTTTGAAGTAGCCTAGTGAGCTCTAAACCTTTTCTTTCTTCCATCACTTCCTCTTCGGGAGGAAAAGGGGGGTCACCAATGATAGACTTGACCATCTCAGAAACTTTTCCTAATAGGTGTGTACTCCGACCTTCTTCTGAAAAGAGTAAGTGAAAAAATTGGGTGAAGTGTTTAGAAAGGGTTGAATATTCCTCTTTTTCAAGAGGAGCAGCAAGCGACTCAAAGGGAAGGTGTTGGTTATTGAATTGATTGTAAAGATAAACAAAAAATGTAAGAGACGAAACTTCCATTAGCTCTTTACGCCGAGATTTGTTTTCTAAAGATCCTAAGAAAGGGAGATCAAAATCTGAACAAAAAAAACTCAACAATCGATGCACTATCTGGTACCCAATTGTATCCATAATTTGATCAATATCAAAATTAGGAGAAGATCCTACCATTTCTTTCATCAACATTTGAATCGCCCTCCTTTTGATTTGACAACTCCCGATAGACGAGACATTAATACTCTCTGCAAGCTCCTTAATCTCCTGGGGTTGAGCCTCTTTCTTTATTTGCTTAAGGAGTTTGAGCCCCTTTGGCGTATGAAGCTTTGAGAAAAACTGACTTATTATGCGAAAAGAAAAACGGTAGAGTTGTTTTCCCTTCATGTTTGAAAGCGTTTCGATATTTTGACGCACACAAGAATTTTCCTGTCCTATATGGGTAAGAAAATAGATTAATCCTTGTTTGATTGAATCGATAGCATAATCGTTTAAGATTTGACTGCTGACTTCTTTTTCTATTTCTTTCCAGTCTTTTGAGCTGATTTCTTTCCTTTGAAGAAGTTCTGGAAGAGCATAAAGAGCCTCCAAAAAAGCCCGTGTAATAGAAAAACTTTCTTTGCTTTTTTTTTCTTTTAATTCATTTGTAATGAGCCGAATGCTTTTGAACTCTTTGATTGAAGGCCCCCCAAATAATTGAGACCCTAGGATTTTATCACAAATAAGCTCAATCAAGGGGGCTGTATAGAAATTGATTTTTTCTTCTGCAGAAGAAGGGAGAAAAAAAAGAAGTTTTTCAATTGTGTAGGTCTCTTGATCAAAAAGACGTCTAATTCGATCTTGAAAATTAAGAAAAAGTCGAATTTCATGAAATACTCCAGCTTTAAAACGGTCCCTAAGAGGGATAAGTGTTTGCTGAATGATCTGCTCTCTTCGTAGAGGAAGCGCTGAGTCAGTCTCCTGAATAAGAGAATCTAAATATTCTACGATGTGAGATCTAACTGTCTTTTCAATTTCTTTTTCTATTGAGGGGGAAATCAGACATCCCCAAAATTTTTCAATAGAGATTTTTTCATGAGATAGCCTCTGAGACGCATGAGTTATATTTAAAAGGGCTCTAATAGCACTGATTTTTTCATTTCTAACATTTTCCTCTAGATGCTGGAAGGTTTTTTGAAGCACATTTTTTCTTTCATCTGAAACAAAACCCAGGGCTTTCTTTTGCCCTTTTTCTAAAAGTGTCGAGATTATGGGAGCTAATGTGCTATTGATTCCTTTTTCTAATTCTTGAAAAAGGAAAAAGAGATATTTAGATTGGTCACTGTCTAAAATCTGATCTTTGATAAACGTCTTTCCCTTTTGGGAAAGATCTGGGTTCATTTGCTCTACCGATTCTATTAAAGACTCTTCAATTGAATCAAAAATTTTACCGTTGAAGCATTTTTGTCCAACTCCACATAGGGGGAGATAAACCTCATCCCAGTTATATGCCACATGTGCTGCTAAAAGTCCTAATCCCGAAATCAGATAGGGGCAAGGTCCGAGGGTGTAGGTAAGAATCCCTGTAATCGCTTGCTCAGCAAAGGTTGCTGAAATCATATTCCGAATATAACTTTCAAGACTCTCTGTTGTCCCACAAAGCTTCATTCCTATATAACTCGAAAGAGTGACAAGATTAAATGTGAACATTCCCCCTGCAATAGGGCCTAGGAGGTTAGGCAATGCGCTCCAAATAGGGAGACTTTCAAAAAACTTCGCACCAAAGAGTTCTCCTAGATTCTCTAAATTAGCAGCAAATACTGGGCCAATAATTGCATGTTGATTGCCCCTTTCTATAACCCCTTGAATATCTTCATACTGAATATCTCTTCGACTATCAATGAGCTGTTTCATCTCTTCGACTTTTTTAAGTGTAGATTGGCAGTGCCCGATTGCTGAACGGAGAGATAGCAACTTAGATTTCCAAACATTCATATGAGCCCAATCGTTTTTAATGGCATCCATGTAGGGATTGAATTGATATAGCTTATCGAGAACCGTATCTACCCCCTCAGCGAGGTGATTAAGGTCCCGGTCACTACAGAGATCAACCGTTTTAGGAATAAAGGTTTTCCCCATAAGAAAAGAACAGTCAACATAAAGGTCTATAAGGTCTTTTTCTAGCTCTTTTTTTAAATCTGAAGTTCTTTTTCCATGTCGTTTAACCTGACAGCGCCCCATCTCGAAGAGAGCATTTATCATCTCTCTGACAGCGCCACAGTAGAAATAGAGAGCATCTACATGTCCCTCAATAAGACGAACCAGCACCCCTTTTTCGCATGGCTGGTTTCTCTCATTCGGTTCATATTCAATAAATCGAAAATTGAGTAAATCAACTCCTAGACTTAACAAAGAGTTTCCAAATGCTTGAGTGATTTGAATCCCTTCTTTTGTCCTAACCTTCCACTGACTAGGACAAGCCTCTGAAGCTAAAGACATACCTTTTTGCACAATATTAGATAGCTGATCAGAATAAGTTGTTCGGCAGACACTGGAAAAGGTAGTAAGAAGATTAATATGACCATAAAAAATATTTGCGGCAAACTCAGTCCATCCTTCTTTCTCCAAAATATCGGGAGAATCAAAATATTCTTTACATTCAAAGAACTTCTCATTTTCCTCTGCCATTTTGAGATCGTTAGAAGATATTGGTAGCAGAGATTCACAAGTTTCCGTGCAGTCAAAAAACCTATCCTCAAGATTGATATAACAGGGCGTCTCACCCAAAGAAGGAATAGCTTCCATCTGTTTTACCCCCTTTTTTAATTAAACAGACACCTCCGCTAACCGGATCATATAAGAATCGTCAATAGAAAACAAATTTAAAATAAAAATTTACAAATAATTGAAATATGATTGGTATATACTCACAAAATTTTCTTTCCCCCCCTTGAATACAATATGCTTGGGAACAACATTGGGGATAACGTAGATATTTTTCATTCATTTTTTAAGTATCTAGTTTCACAGACTTTAGGATCATTTCTCTATATAAGTTAGGTAGCATTAGCCCGATAAACCATTTTTTGAATGTTAAAAAAGAGAAGGAGTTTGTGAAACATACATAACCTATTCGTGGGAGTGATTGGCCTTGCCCTCCTCGGTTGCGAGAAGAATGAAACTGATAAAGAGATTCATTTTGGAGCAAATCCAGGAGATGAAGAAGTTTAGAGGAATAAAAATGTTTTTGGGATCAACTTTTGTTTTTTTTCAGGTGGTGGTGCAGTATAGCAAGATGGGGAAGCCTCCATTTTGGGACTTTCCTCAGTGATGGTTAGCGAGAGTAGACTTCGTCTTTGTTGAAGAAGAAAGTGATTTCCGTTTTTGCAGTGTCAATTCCATCAGACCCATGAACAGTATTTGCATCAATTGATTCAGCAAAATCTGCTCGGATAGTTCCTGGAGCGGCTTCCTTAGGGTTAGTTGCTCCCATTAGGTCACGATTTTTCGCAATCGCTCCTTTCCCTTCAAGAACTGAGATCATGACAGGGCCTGAGATCATGAAGCCAATGAGGTCTTTAAAAAAAGGGCGCTCTTTGTGAACAGCATAAAAACCTTCCGCATCTGCGCGGCTAAGGTGTTTCATTTTTGCGGCAATAATCTTCAGCCCTGCTTTTTCAAAGCGGGAAAGAATATCTCCAACATGATCTTTCCTTACAGCATCGGGTTTAATAATTGATAGTGTACGTTCTTTTTCCATTAGTTTTCTCCTTCGTGAAGGGCAGGTTAACACAAAGTGATTAAAAAGACAACTCGACATCCAATACCCATCACCTCTTTTCTTTCTCCAACCCAAATAAGAAGAATTAGTTATGGTTAAGATTGTTCCTGGTTTCATGGTGCTGTTCGTAATTTCTTCTCAAATACGGAGGACTCTATTTCGAAGTTTCATTCTTTGCAGAGACGGTACCTAACTCCAAAGTAGCATTTTCTTATTAAAGAAGCTGCTTATTGAAAAAGATACGTTCCATTCAAGCCTATGGAACAGATGAGTAGGATATGGTTCTTTAACTTTGCTATTGCTTTGAGTATCAAAATTGGTTTGGAAACTGGGGTTTGAATAAACAAAAACCTTTTTGATGGCACTGATAGCAGAAAAAACACCCAGGACTTTCTTGATGGAAATGTTATCTGTTGATTCATTCCTCTCTTTGAGGAATATTGGGGAATGAAGTATAATCCAGAGCTTAAGGACTCGTTTGAAGCTTGGAACTTGGAAATGGATTTGTGCTAGGACAATATAATATAGATTTTTCAAAGATCCAGAAAGTGTTGGTAGCAAAACTTCGCCACCATGGGGATGTGCTTCTCAGTAGTCCCGTTTTTTCTGTATTAAAAGAAAGGTTTCCTCATTTAGGAATCGATGCCTATATCCACTCGGAAACCCTTCCCATGCTGGAAGGACATCCAGCGATTTCAAGTTTTCTTCTCAATGACAAACGGTGGAAACAGCTCCCCACTTGGAAGCGATACCTGGAAGAGATGAAACTTCTCCGAAAGATTCGAAAAAAAGGGTATGATCTTGTGATTAATCTTACCGAGGGAGATCGAGGAGCGATTGCTGCTAAGGTTTCCAAGGCTCCTTTTGCAATCGGATTCGATCCTCAAGGGGATGGAATGAAAGGGAAGACTTCTTGTTATACTCATCTAATTAAGCACACACCTCGCCCCCGCCATACCGTAGAAAAGCAGCTTGATGCTCTGAGGTGTCTAGGGATTTTTCCGACCCCTAGAGAACGGGACCTTACCTTTAATATTCCTGAAGCAGCTTATGAGAAGGTGGCATCTCTTGTCCCTCAGTCCTATGTGGTGATTCACCCTGTTTCTCGGTGGATGTTTAAAACCCTTCCCGTTGAAACTGTCATTGCCGTCGGTAAGTACCTCCAAGAAAGGGGGGAGAATATTGTCCTAACTGCCAGCTTCGATCCCCTTGAAATGGAAATGAACAGACAGATTCAAGAGGTTCTTCCAAATGTTATTGATCTTTCAGGGAAAATCACTCTTAAAGAGCTCGGTGCGGTGATTGATAAAAGCAACTTTTTATTTACGGTTGATTCTGTCCCTCTCCATATTGCCAGTGCCCTAAAAAAACATATGGCCGTTGTCTTCGGTCCTACCTGCGACAAAAATTGGGGTCCTTATCGCAATCCTCATTCCCGTGTGATCACCCGCGATCTCACTTGTCGCCCCTGCTACCAGCCTGGTTGTGGTGGCTCAGGAATAAGTGACTGCCTCCACACACTCACACCAGAAGAAATCATCTCAAAACTCCACATCTTTTTCGAAGCCTTAGACAGTGTCGTTATGAGTGGGCCAACTCTATTGTGATTCCTGAGGAAAACTTCATTGTTAACCTCCTTTGCAGTCCCGATCCGGACTTTCTGAATCAGTTGCCTTGAACTTTGCTTGATTGATCCGGTTATAGGGACGTATACCATTTCGGAGAAATAAATTTTAGTCTATAATTTCCACATTTCTAGACCTCTACCATCGTTTCCTCATGCTTTCTTTCTTCTCATGATAGGGATTTTTTTCTCTCAAAAGCCTTTGCCTGGTCTTCTGTTAAAATGAGACCTTTTTGAGTGACTTTTGCATCTAGTGCTTTGAGTCTTTTTCTAAAGATCTCGAGGTTGTGACGTAGCTAAACAGAGCGAACTCCTCCTGCTGAAACCACGATCCCTTGCTTTCTGAGTTTGTTTGAGTATAAGCAATCTGGGAATCCCCTTTTTTTGTAGATTAGGAAAGGATGTCAATCTACAATTCGAAATTTTCACCGAAATAGGTGGAGCGGGCGTCCTTATTAGCTAAGAGATCGGTGATGGTGCCAGAGTGGGTCACTCGCCCTTCTTGGATAAGGTAGGAATGATCGACGATGGAGGAGACTTCGCGGGCGTTATGATCTGTGATGAGGACACTGATGTTTTTTGAGGTGAGGTGGTGGATCATTTGCTTTACATCATAGATAGTGAGGGGATCGATGTTGGCAAAGGGCTCATCGAGAAGAAGAAGCTTCGGGTTTGTAACTAGAGAGCGCGTAATTTCAAGGCGCCTCCGTTCTCCTCCGGAGAGAGTTGTTGCCCGTTTTTTTGCATGGGGGGTGAGGTGGAGTTCCTCAAGAAGTTCTTCAAGGCGTCTTTTTCTTTCTTGGCGCGTAATGGGAAGGGTTTCAAGGATGCAGAGGATGTTTTGTTCGACGGTCAGTTGTCTAAAGATAGAAGGTTCTTGCGCTAGATATCCCATTCCCATTTTTGCCCTTGTATGAACAGGGGTGGAAGAGACATCTGAGTCTTTGAAAAATACCGACCCACTATCAGGCTGAATCAACCCGATTGCCATATAAAAGGCGGTTGTTTTTCCAGAGCCATTGGGGCCTAGGAGGCCAACGACTTGACCTGCGCGTATGTTGAAGGAAAGACCGTTTACTACTTTTTTCCCAGAGTATGATTTTGAAAGATTTTTGACTTTAAGAATCATGGAGCCTCCTTTAGGAGTTTTTCAAAACGTTTTCCTTCTTCTTCGCTAAACGTAAAGCGGACGGTTCCGATTCCCTTTATCGACTCCTCTTTTGAAATAGGGTCAATGGAAATAAGAATTTCTGAGGCGCTTAGCGTGAGTTTTTTTTCATCGTCCCAGAAAAGGACGTAGTTTCCCTTGTCAGCTAGAAGATGTGTTTCATAGGTGATGGGATTATAAATAATGTGGTCTGCAAGGCCTTTTCTTAAGAGACGTTGGATATCACGTGAAAAGATTTTTACATTTCCATGGAGATAGACAACATGAGGTCTTAGTTCCATTTGATGGAGAGCATACTCGACGGTGGTTGTATCGGCGTGAAGGCGTACCTCGCGGTTTTCATAAAGGATCTGTTTGTCCTCAGTGCTTGTGCAACTCATCATTAGAGTGTCTCGATCGATCTTCAAGGTTCCGTATGAGGTAAGGCTCTGGCTATTATTAGCAACTAAAACAGTCTTCCCTTCTGTTTTAATTGATTGAATCACCTTTTTTCCTAGGTGGGTGTGTTGCTGCAAGAAAAAAAGGTGGTTTCCAATAAGGCTTCCCATTGAAGGGTCATGGATGACAATTGCTCCGTTCAATGTAAGGAGTTCATTTTTGTGGTCCCAGATTAGTAGATTAGATGAAAACTCACAATTCCTTTCGCTATCGCCAGGGGAAAAGAGAGAGGAGATTTTCCCTTTAGGAGAGTGGAATGTTAATAGACTAGTTTCAAGGTCAAAGGAAATCTTTTGAGCATCAATAGTGTCTCCTAAATGTGTGAGATGGCAAGGTTTATTTAGGTTCTTGGAAGTCGCAACCAGGATGCTGTCTTTGTAATAAGCCTCATCGCAATCAAGGTGAAAGTTTTCTAGATGATCGATATGGACATCTTCCTTGGCAAGTAGGGACTCTAAGCCAAAAGAAACAGTTTCGCTTCTTGAGAAAGTCAGATCGATTGCAGTGCTGAAGAGTTCTAAATCATTTCCGTGGTAGACAACCGGATATCCCTCGCTTAGTATGGTTCCCTTAAGTGTCTGAAAGTCGAGAAAAGCTTGATCAGAAAATAGTTTCCCCTGGTCTTCAAAAAAAATAGAGACCTGATCTTTTAGATGGATCGATGAAAATCCCAGGGATGGCCCTTCCTTTTTAAGAATTGCGCTTTTTGCTTCCATTTGGCCTAAATCGTGATCAAGAAAGACATGTCCTTCGAGTTTGAGCGTTTCACCATCATAGGTAGCGTGGTCTGAAGAGAGATCGGAGGGTAATTCGGAAATGGGGATTTCAGCGAGCAAAGGGGATAATAAGGTAAGGAAAAGAATGGCTGCTTTCATGGGGTTCCCCCTTGGGGGCGAAATTGGGCTTTAAATTTTTCAGCATGGAAATTCGGGGTGCCATTCGAAAATGATAAAGAGACTTCTTCTGCAACCCCCTTTAAATAGGCATTATCAGTGTCGAGGTGCGTTATTAAAGCTTCCCCAGGCATCCTGTATAGGGCGAGGAAAACGCTGTGTGCATCAAAAAAGTGATCGGTATAGCGATAGGTGCCTTCTTCCGATTGTAGATAACGAATCTGCTGCATCGATTCCCCCTCTCCTTTTTCTAGTTTTTCTTGAAAAAAGCACTTCATCCCAATCATTTGTTCGATAAGCTCTACCCGATTTCCATGAGGAATTGCAGTAAGGATTGAGCGGGGACTTTCGATATGGTGATGGAGGCGCACATGATCTTTGTCTGAGATCCAAAGGTCTTTAGCAACGCCTTTTCGTATTTGTTTATTAGGGAATTTTTCCTCATGTTCTGGCATGGAAATTTCTTGGGTCAGCATCTCTTCAATACTTCCCCTTTCTTCAGAGGAAAAGAAGACTTGAACCAAAACCCCACCAGTGAAGAGGGTCAAAATGAAAAAAGCAATGATCGTCGTTTGCTTGATCAATTAAGAACCTTGTTGGATCAGTTTGTAAAGAGGGAGAGATTCTCTTAAAAGTTTTTGCAATTCATTAAAAGGCATGACCGAATGCTTATCACTTTTTGCTTCCAGGGGATTGTCATGTGATTCAATGTAGAGAAGATTGGCACCTGCTGCGAGGGCAGATTTTGCGAGGGTCGGGATAAATTCACGTTGTCCTCCTGACTGATTTCCCATTCCGCCTGGAAGTTGAACCGAATGGGAGGCATCGAAACAAACGGGAAACCCATAGTTTTTAAGAACAGGGATTGTTCGCATATCTGAGACAAGATTGTTGTATCCAAAAGATGTTCCTCGGTCGGTAAGGATAATTCTGTCATTCCCAGTTGAGAGAATCTTTTTCACAACATGTTCCATATCCCAAGGAGACATGAACTGTCCCTTCTTGATATTAATAACAGCTCCCGTTACTCCCGCTGCAATAAGAAGATCGGTTTGTCGACATAGGAAGGCGGGGATCTGGAGGACTTCGCATACCTCAGCAGCAGGGGCAGCTTCTTCAGGGTGGTGGATATCTGTAAACACGGGAAGATCGAGTTCTTCCTTCACTTTTTTTAGGATACGAAGACCTTCGTTTATTCCAGGACCTCGATAAGAATCGATAGATGAGCGGTTTGCTTTGTCATAACTTGATTTGTAGATTAACTGAACTCCGCAATCTGCAAACATTGTTTTTAGTTCGATTGCGGTTTTCAAAGCGTGGGCTTCACTTTCAATCACGCAGGGACCTGAAATCACCACAAGAGGAGAGTCTTTTCCAATCTTAACTTTACCAATCTTAAACATTGTTTTTTGCCTTATTTTTAGGTTAAGAGGCAAATATACTTGAAAATCATTTTTCTTATGACTAATATCCGCAATATCTGTGAACATTTCTTGGGGGAACTCACGGATGAAATTTGAGGACTGATAGCTCAGCTGGATAGAGCATCCGCCTTCTAAGCGGACGGTCGCAGGTTCAAGTCCTGCTCAGTCCGTTTATATAAACGTAAGTGTCCATGGGAAATAAGCGTGTTCATCCTCCGCTTCTAGGGGAATATCCTTTCGAGTCAAAAACATTTGAAGGGCTCGATAAAATTTTTGAGACCTTTCAAACGAAAGAGTTTCAAGAAAAGAATGAGCATGATAAATCTGACTTTGTGAATCGGGCCCTTGTTGATTTGATCCTAAAGGCTCCCGAGCCCTCTTTTTTGTTGGAAGGGGTGGTTGGATATATTGGACGTGTTGGTCAGGAAAAAGTTCTTGAGCAGCACTCGTTTTCTTTTTTTGAGCTTTGGCTCAACCATTTTTCGGGGATTAGCAAAGAAGAGAACTATAAGATTCGGGGTAAGATTGTTGGGAAGTGGATTCCACGAGATGCCTATCAGGCCTATTTCCCTATTGGGATGGGGAAATCCTATCCAGGAACTCATTTTGTCACAGCCCATAACTCTCCAGATTTAGATACGACCGTAGCCTCTTTTTGGGGCTGGGTTGATGCATTTGCAGCGCGCGTAAGCGAAGGGATTCACATTTGGAATGTTCCAGGTGGCCCCCCCGTTACGCAAGTAGAAATCGGATTCCTTTTTGAGGAGCTTTTTGGTCCTCAGGTCTTTAGTTGTTTGGCAAAGACGCGCCTTTCTCTTACTTTGACCAGCTTAGATCTCCTTTCTCAAAAAGGAATGATTCGGAAGCATACTGGTGATCGGGCCTTAAGTTTTGATCATGAAAGGCAACAAAGTCCTGTTGTTCTGATCGATGAGCATGGGTATTATCTTGGTGATTGGCGGACCATCGACTTGGAAGGAATTCGGCAAGTTGTGATGGCTTTTAACAATTGTCTTATGTGGTTTGAATCAAACCTTCACATCCAACTTATTTCTTGTTTTGCCCAAAAAAAACTGACGATTGATCACATCTCGAAAGAAATCCGAGGACTTTTAGAAATGAAGATTAGTGAATGTACTCCTGCAAAGGAGCTTCCTCCTAATCTCCTTCAATTTGTGAACGACTATCTTGTTAAAGTGCTCGGAGTTGCTAAGGGAAATGAGGCATCGTTTGAAGAATTTTCTTTGTCGATGGAAAAAATTGATATTGTCAACTTCACTCAGATTATTTCATGGCTTCGTTCCCTTCTCAAGTCAGAGCTGTTTGATACTTCAGGGGTTTTAACTGAGAACCGCCCTCTGATTTTTAATCAGCTTGAGATTTTAGTGAAACTCCTATCCGATGCATTTTCAAGTATTCGAAAACATGTTGATAGTTTAGCCATTGCCTTCCAAATTAAAACAGATGTCTTTGGATTTAAACCGCAGTATTTATCTCACCGAACTGATATCGAAGAGATCCGTTCCAAAATGGGGAATTACTCCTATCTTACCGTAAATCAAACCGATTTGGAGGGACGTCCTATTCCCATTGGGGTGATCCATAGCCACGAACTCCAAGATGAAGTGCTGGGGACAGTCACTCTTCGAGATTTTTGTAACCGCGAAGAGATGAAGATCCCTTTTTACCTCCAAGTGATTAGTGTGATCGACCATCATAAAAGTTCTCTTCTAACTGAAACGCCTCCGAAAGTGATGATTAGTGATGCACAATCTTCGAATTCAATTGTTGCGGAGTTGGCATTTTCGATTAACGACCAGTATGGCCTTGGTGGATTGTCAGAAAAGGATGTTGATGAGCAACTTCAGGAAATTGAGAAGAAGCTCGATGCAGTTCGGGATATTCGAATGTATCAACGCCTTCTTCAGAAAAAAAGAGTTTTGCGCACTGATTGTGAATACTATGTCGATCCAAAACGTGAACTTGTCGAATATCTTCACTTTATTTATGCCATCCTTGACGATACTGATCTATTGACAAAAGTGTCGCGGGTCGATGTGAATTGTATGGCCTCGCTTCTTAATCGGATGAAGTCTCTTATCTCCAGAAGAGAGATGGAAATCGTTGATTTTGATGACATCCGTGAGGATGAGAATTATACCACTAAAGCAGCAGAGCGGCTTCTTCAAAATGAAGACTTTTATTCTCTTTATAGCAAGGTCTATGAACACAAAGAACAAGGAGTTGATAAAAACCTTGAAAGAGCTCTCAGAGGAGAGTCTTCAAACGTCTTTATTGATACAAAAATCCTCAACTATTGCAACCGCGTAGGACAAACAAAGATTTTTGCATGCAATTATTCTAACTTTGAAAAAGCAGCTCCAGAGCTTCGCAAGCTATGGTATGAAAAAGCCCTCAATGTTTATGCAAACAATAGAGAGATTATGCTTCACCTTCATGCAACCTCGACCGTTGCAAGTGCTCAAGAACTCTTTAAGGGAAAAAAGATCTCATACAGTCACGATGATGAGATGTGGTTTTGGATTCCCCATACAGAACTTGCTGTTGAGAAACTGAAGCTCTTTCTGAGCGGATTTAAAGGATCACCAGCGACTCAACATCTTGAATTTGAGCTCGAACTTTTAGGGAATAATGCACGGGAACTTTCTCAGATCTTTAAGGAGAGTTTTTTGCCGATCAAGCACCATCTCCCTCAAACCCCAAGCGACCTTCCAATCGCCATCCTTCGTTATAGTGCTGGTGGCCTTAATTCGCGCAAAGCGATGATCGCTCCCTATCTCCCTAGGCTCGATCAGTAAGGGTTCTTCTTCTTTTCAAAGTGGTCATCTAAACTAATATCTAGTGAAAACATCTTCTTTTTTTATCTTTCTTTCTGAAAAAAAAGCATGGGCTTTGGGCGTCGAAACCTAAGAAATCTCATCTAAATCTTAGGTATTAAAGCAAAAAATAGGTGATCATCTGGTTGTATCGGTATTTTTTTCGAGTAAGATACCTATTCCCATAAAAAAGGCTATCCTTAGGATAGCCTAATTTTTACAACCAGAAATAGCATATCTAGTCTTCGACCTTAGAGCCATCTTCTTCAAGGATTTCAAGGTTAACACGGATTCCATTGCGGCTTGCAACAGACATTAGGAGGGTGCGGATTGCATTGATGGTTTTTCCTTTTTTTCCAATAATTTTCCCAATATCAGCCTTCTCAACACTGAGTTCGATGATGAGGGTGTGGGTTCCGCCGATTTCATTAATCTTTACTTGGTCAGGATTGTCTACAAGATTTTTTACGATGTATTCTACAAATTCTTTCATGGTTCAGTCCTTGGTTGCGTGCCGGTAATAAATAGCTTCTGCTCCTGATCGCAATCAAGGGCGTACCCCCATAATAGTAACAATTGGTGATATTAATCTAGAATATTTTGAATATAACTTGACCACTTTTGGAAATCCTCAGGGGGAGGAGCAATAATTTCAACTCTTGCTCCTGTTGATGGATGAGAAAATGAAAGGCGGTGAGCATGAAGAAGAGTACGACGCGCCCTCATTTTGCGGCTGAGTTTTTCAGGACCATAAATAGGGTCACCCAGAACAGGAGTATTTTGAGCTTTAAGATGGACCCGAATTTGGTGGGTACGGCCAGTAACTGGTTTTGCGCGAACAAAAGAAAATCCCTCACGGCTATCAATCACTTCAAAATGGGTCAGGGCCCGGCGCCCCATTTCGATAATAGCCATTTCTTTTCGATTCACGGGGTGGCGTCCAATAGGCAAGTCAATCGATTCTTTTGAGGGCTTCCCCACCGTAATAGTGAGATATTCCTTATCGATTTTTCTATTTGAAAAATCTTCGATGAGCTTTTGGTGGGCTTCCAAGGTTTTTGCGGCAAGAAGGACCCCGGAGGTGTCTTTATCAAGGCGATGAACAATACCTGGGCGGAGATCTTGAGGAGCAAGTGATTTGCAATGATAGAGGAGGGCATTGACAAAGGTTCCCGTAGGATGACCGGGAGCTGGATGGACGACCATTCCTACTGGTTTATTGATGCAGATAATTGCTTCGTCTTCATAGAGGATTTCCAATGAAATATCCTCTGCGGTGAGCTCCATTTTCGGAGGAGAAATAAAAAATATTTGAATCTCATCCCCTACAGCTGGGATTTCCCGCTTCTTCACCTCTTTCCCATTACGGGTTATTGAGCCCATTTTAATTAAATATTGAAAATAGCTCCGGGAGTAGTCAGTAAATCGTTCCGCTAAAAGCTTATCAAGCCTTTTCGGCTCATCTATAATAAAACTTTTGTTCATGGGAAGAATTATATCATATGAGACAATTTATAAAGAGAGGGGGATTAACTGTCTTCGTCGATCCGCTCTTTAATTCTTTGTTGGACCTTCTCGTGCTGAGCTTGTGATTGTTTCATGCTGTTTTGGATCATTTGCATCATATTTTGTTCGAAGGCAGAGATCATTCCTGGGGTGACATCGGCTCCAAACCATTGAGTCATCCATTTTTGAAATCCTGGAGCCTTGGCTCCAGTATACATCTTGCTCATCCCTGTTTGGATTTGTTGAGGTGCATCTCCTCCTGACTGGGTGGGATTGTTCCCATCATTAGGTCCTTGAACGCCGCTCACCACGCCTTTCCCTTTTAAAGGTGTTCTTCTTTTACAATTGCAGCCATTTGATCTGCATATTGATTCTGAAAAAAGTTAATTGCTATATTCTCTTTAGGATCTGCCACTTGCTGTACTGGTTCTTGTGGAGGAAGATCCTCTGAAGAGCCGACACCTGAAACGTCACTCATTTTCCTTCTCCTTGTCCTAATTCAAACTGTAGCCTGAATATTTCATGAAATCCAGAAAAATTCGCACAATTGGTTTTCCAATTTATCCAACAAACTCTCTTGGAAAGGTTTAAAAATCTTTCCAAGAGAGTTTACTCGGCATCTTTTCCAACTGATGTCAATGACTCGGTAGTTCAGGAAACTATTGTAATAGTAGTTTGGGTTCCCCTAGACTCCTAAAACTTCTTCTAACTCTTTGATCAGAACATTCTTCTCCAAATTATTTAGGTCTTTACCCTAACTGCACCTCATATAAAGTGTTTTAAGGAGTATAAGAATTCCGCAAGAAAAAAAACTCATATTGTGAAGGTTGATCTTTTTGAAATCTCTAGAGTGGGAGATTAAACCTGACCACCAATGGCCGGATCACCTGTTGATTGAGCTAGAGATTGTAGGCTGCTTTCGTAGGTTCTGTTAACTTGTTGTGTCAGATTAGTATTCTGAACATCTTGCATCTCAAGCTGTTGCATGAGGTTTTCTTGAGTTGAGTTTTGAGTTTCTGTAACTCTACTAACGGCTTCAATTGCTTCTGACATAATTTTGTTTTCTCCCACGTTGTTTTCTATTCATCCCTGGATCTATTATAAATCATAGGACTTAAACTTACAATTTCTTTAAAGAATTTATGAAGATAGAAATCATTGATAATAATAAGTTTGTGGATATTTTAGTCGATGGGAAAGAATGGAAAAAAGTCCATAGGCACCTCTATAAGAACTACCTAAGAGAAATTCTTCGAACCCCCACAAAAAAACATCTAAGAGACTTATGCTTAAAGGTTGATATAAAACTCGCCCGCATGCTTGTATATAAATGGCTGGCACTTAGAGGGTTCATGAAAACAGAGCTTACAAAGAAGCTCAGTTCTTATGAAATCGACCCTCGAGCTACAGCTGAGGTTCTTTCAGAGTGCGAGAAATTGGGCTATTTGGACGATAAGAAAGAGGGGAGACGTTTCATTGAGAGGGAGAAGCGAAGAGGGTTAGGACCTCGGGTGATTACTATGAGACTCTGGAAGAAGGCTCCAGAGTTAAAGAAAATGGCGTGCGGCTCTTTTACCGATGATGAGCAACGGGAGCAAATTATTTGGTGGATTAAGAAGAAAACGTGCTTTGCAGATCTTTCAGAGATTAAAGTGAAACAACGCCTTTATCGGTTTTTAATCGGCAAGGGATTTGATAATTCTCTTATTCGGGAGCAATTGCTTGTAGACGAGTAAGCATTATATAAGCTATACGTGGTTTTTTTGATCGGGTCGCAAAGTATATGCAAGTTGGTATTGTTGGAATCAATCATAAATCGTCTTCGTTAGTCCTTCGTGAAAAGCTTGCAAGAGCATTTAAAAAAGAATTTCAATGCGCCTCGAATTCGATTCTTCTTTCTACGTGTAACAGAACAGAACTCTTTTTTTGTGCTCCGAGTTTAGCGGGGAAACAGATCGAGATACTTGCAAAGCTAAGGAATCAGATCTCAGGGGGTTTTGAACATGCTCTTTACTCCTATTTTGGTCAAGATTGTTTTCATCACCTAGGGAAAGTTATTTCAGGAATTGATAGCGCGATCTTTGGTGAAAGTGACATTCAACGGCAGGTAAAATTAGCTTATGAAACTGCAAGAGAAAGGGGATGCCTTTCTTATGAGCTCCACTATCTGTTTCAAAAAGGGCTTAAGATTGGAAAGGAGATAAGAACCTCAGTTCTTCTCACCAGAAGAGGGGTGCCTCTCCCCTCTGCGATTCAATCAATTGTAGAAGCGAATCATAAAGTCATAAAGAATTGCCGCGTTCTATTTGTTGGCAATTCTTCCATTAATAGGAAGCTCATGATTTTTTTTAAACAAAAAGGGTGTCATCAGTTGACCTTATGTACAAGGATGACGCAGGGAGAGTTTCCTGTCGAGAAAGTCATTCACTGGGAAAAGCTTTCAGAGTGGGATTGTTATAATGTTGTAATTTGTGGGACCAATCATGACCGTTTTGTCATTGATAATTCGGGAAAACATGTTGAGAATACTCTCCTTTTTGATTTAAGTGTTCCCAGAAATATCAGTCCAAGTCTTGCTAGACATCCCAGATTAAAACTCTATAATATCGATCAAATTGGTGAGATTGCTCGCAAAAAGAAGGATAAAAAAGAAATCCTCCTATGTGAGAATGTGATTGAAAAGGCTGTTGAATGGCAAATGAAACTTTTTAAAGAGCGAAGGCAAGCAAAATGGCGTTACGCTGCTGCACTCTAATTTTTCTCCTATTATTTAGTGGTCTTTTTTCCGCGGAGAAAGAGGATAATGAGATTGATGTCGTTGTCCTTCCTAGTACTGTAGTGGTCAATAATGATTACTTTGTGACTGGCAGAATAGTCGAAATTTCGGGAACAGTCAATGGGGATCTCTATGTTTTAGGGGGGCAAGTTTTTATTGATGGGACTGTCAATGGGGATGTTTTGGTTGCTGCGGGAAGTGTTGAGGTTTCCGGAAATGTTTCTAATAATATCCGGATGCTTGCAGGACAAGCGCTTATCACCGGTTACATCGGAAGAAGCCTTACAGGAGTGGTTGCAACAATTGATCTGAGTCCATCTGCAACAATTGGGAGGAATGCTGTCATTGTTTCGGGAAACGCAGATGTTGAAGCTCATATCGCCAGAAATCTCCGCCTTTATTCTTCTAGTGTTCGTATTTCCGATCGTATTGGGGGGGGAGTTCTAGCGTATGTGGGGCAACTCCGTTTGACTTCCAAAGTTGTAATCGATGGTTCTCTTGAATACTGGAGTAATAAAAATGCGCTTATCGATCCCAATGCTGTAGTCAAAGGGGGTGTGACCCATCATCCTTCGTTCTTCTACGATCTTATGAATAATAAAATATTTAATTGGCTGAAGATTGGATCAAAATTTGCTGGTCTTGTCATGAATTTTTTCTATAGCTTCATTATTGGTCTCATCATGCTTCGCTATTTCCCTCAAAGGATTGAGCGGACCATTAAGATGCTCAATACCAAACCGGCTCAATCGGCTGTTGCAGGGATTGTATTGATCTTTCTGCTTCCCATTATTATGCTTGTCATGATCATTACCATACTCGGCGTTCCCTTTGCTCTGACGCTTCTCTCTCTAACTATTGTAGGTTTTTACACAGCAAAGCTTCTCTCTATCCTGTGGCTTGCAACCCACCTTTTTCGTCGGTTTGAGTTCAAGAGGCATAAAAAACTCTACTTTGCTTTTAGCTTGATTGTCTATTTTACTCTTTCGCTGGTTCCCTACCTAGGTACTGTTGTCACCTCGGCAGCGTTAATCCTTGGAATTGGCGGCGCGGTTCTTGGTAAGATTGAAAAAGAGAAGAAAGTGCATTTATAGATAGAAGTTTGGGAGTAAAGGCTAAAATATTGTTCTAGGCTATTCTTTTAGGAATGGAAGTAAAAGAAGATCAACCACTGTTCTTACATAGGCAAAGTTATTAATCTAAGAGTTTAACGAGCCCGAGAACTCTAAAACGTATCCTGAACTCAGGGAGGAGTTATGGGGGTTGGACTAATGGGTATTATGCGGTAACTCTTGGAGAGAGCAGGGATTATAAATATCCCGCTGCTTGCAGAAGGGGTTCTTTATTGAAGAAATTACCATTCAGAAAAGTATTTAAATGAGGGGATGTCAGCAGGAAATTTTTGATGTGCTAGCCTTGTGATAGGCCTTAGAAGTCGCAGCTTCCAGGAACACGTGGAAAGGCAATAGCATCCCGAATATTATCAATTCCAGTAATAAATTGGACGAGGCGTTCGAAACCTAGGCCAAAGCCTCCATGTGGAACCGATCCGTACCTTCGGAGATCGAGATACCATTTGTAGTTTTCGAGATCGAGAGCGTGCTTTTCAAACTTCGATTTAAGAAGATCGTATCGTTCTTCCCGTTGGGAACCCCCGATAATTTCTCCTACTTTAGGAACAAGCACATCGAGGGCTGCTACGGTTTTCCCGTCATCATTTTCTCTCATATAGAAAGCTTTGATCTCTTTTGGGTAATCGGTTAGGATGACAGGGGCTTTACAATACTCTTCAGCAATATATCGCTCATGTTCTGATTGGAGGTCGCTTCCCCATTTTACGGGATATTCGAAAGAGAGATCTGAATTTTTAAGGATTTTGACCGCCTTGGTATAAGTCATATGGGCAAAAGGAACATTTTTGACATGAGTAAGGCGGTCAAGAAGTCCCTTTTCGATGAATTGGTTGAAGAAATGCAGGTCTTCTTCGCAGTTTTCAAGGATATCACCTACAAGTGCCTTGAGATATTCTTCAGCAAGGTCTGCAATCATTGGAAGGTCTGCAAAAGCAAGCTCTGGCTCGATCATCCAAAACTCAGCTAAGTGACGGGAGGTATGAGAGTTTTCAGCGCGGAACGTTGGTCCAAATGTGTAGATATCGGAAAGAGCAGTTGCATAGGCTTCTCCATTGAGTTGTCCAGATACGGTGAGAAAGGCCGGCTGCGAGAAAAAATCTTTCGAATAGTCGATCTTTCCCTCTTTTGTTTTCGGAAGATTATCAAGGTTGAGTGTCGTGACCTGGAACATTTCTCCCGCCCCTTCGCAATCACTACCAGTAATAATAGGAGACTGGAGATAAACATAACCCTTCTCTTGAAAGAATCGGTGGGTTGCATATGCCAAACGGCTTCGGATCCGCGCTACAGCGCCTTGCGTATTTGTTCTAGGGCGCAAATGGGCAATAGTACGGAGAAAGTCAAAAGAATGGCGCTTTTTCTGAAGAGCGTAGTCGTTGGGACAGGTCCCAATCAGTTTTAGCTCTTTTGCCTGCATTTCATATTTCTGCTTAGCTCCCCGGCTTTTCACGATCTCCCCAGAAACAGCGATAGCCGCTCCGGTTGAAAGATTTTCAATCATGTCTATTTGAGCAATCACCTGGAAGTTTGAAAAAGAAGAACCATCTGTCAGTTCAATAAATGCAAAAGTTTTTTGATCACGGAGAGTACGAATCCAACCACAAACCACAACCGATTGCCCAATGATTGATTCATCGGCATTTAGAATAGATTTAATTTTCTTTCGAGATGTAAGCGAAGGAGCGTAGCATTGCGATTTCATCTTTCCACATCAACTCACCGTTAGGGGTTTCTAAATATTTTGGGATCGACTGGAGTTTTGGATGGGTCATCATGATCTCAAAACATTGTATTCCAATCTCACCTTTACCAAGATTAGCATGGCGATCTTTTCTTGATCCAAGGACATGTTGGGAATCATTTACATGGAAGGCATAGAGATGTTCCCACCCAACCACACGGTCAAATTCTTCAATGACACTTTCCCATCCGGCTTCATCGCGAATATCATATCCTCCAGCAAAAATGTGGCATGTGTCAATGCAGACACCAATAGGGATTTTCCCTTTGACACGGCTGATAATGTAGTCGAGGTGTTCGAACCGATGTCCCATTGTTGTTCCCTGTCCAGCTGTGGCTTCAATAAGGAGGCGAAGGGGTGAATTTTCAAAGAGAGGATCAAAGGTCAGGAGACTTTCAACGATTCGATTGAGGCAATTCTCATCTGTATCTCCGGTTGCG
This sequence comes from uncultured Chlamydia sp., assembly GCA_946127115.1. Lineage (GTDB taxonomy): Bacteria > Chlamydiota > Chlamydiia > Chlamydiales > Simkaniaceae > Neptunichlamydia. The sequence continues at coordinate 857,853 of CAMGYI010000001.1, read as the reverse complement.
GCTCCAGGATGGAAGTTCATGTAAGTGAGGCCGAGCTCTAGGCATCTGTCAATTTCTTCTTGAAAAGCCTTGCGGCTTTTTGCAAGGAGTTCAGTTTTATTCGACCCAAGGTTAATGAGGTAGCTACCATGGCTCATGATATCGGTGATCTCGGAGTCTGCTAGCGTCTCATTCCAGAGCACAAGATCTTCATTAGAAAAGCTCCGACCATTCCATTGTTTTTGATTGCTTGTAAAAAGTTGGATTGTGGTGGCACCAAGATCTTTTCCTTTTAGAAGGGCGTTGTGCACACCCCCTGCTGCGGAGGTGTGTGCACCAATGAGTAGCTTTTCACTTTCCACCACTTAGTGTGTGTGTGCCAAGAATTCGCACACAAGGGAAATGTTAATCGGAAGAGGGAGGACAATTTGATCCGCTTCAGGAGTTAAAAGGAGTTGTCCTGAAAAGTTTTTTTCATCCATAGAGAGATAATCAGGAACTATGCGAGAAGAGTTCTCAAGACTTTCTTTAAGACCTTTCATGTTTTTAGATTTTTCTCTTACCGAAATTGTCATTCCGGGCTTCACTTCAAACGAGCGGATGTCCACTTTCTTTCCGTTGACTTGGATGTGTCCATGAGCTACAAGCTGCTGTGCTTGGAAAATAGTGGAACCAAATTTCAACTTGTAAACGACGTTATCAAGGCGGCATTCTAACCGTTGAAGAAGAAGATGAGCAGCGTTGCCCTCTTTCTTAACCGCTTCATGGAAATAGCGGAGGACTTGCTTATCGGTAAGCATTCCATAAACTGCTTTCAGCTTTTGTTTTTCTTCAAGCTGGATTCCATAATCAGATTTTTTCCTCCGTTTTGCGCCATGCATTCCGGGAGGATTTGGTTTGTGTAGAAGGGGGTTGCGCAAGCGTCCAAAGAGGTTAACTCCAAAACGCCTGGCGATTCGGTTCTTAGGGCCAGTATAGCGTGACATTCATATCTCCTTATAATCGAGACTGATCATCCTACCGAAGCGCATTAATTTTTACAAGCACTAGAATAGCATGAATTCATAAGTCACTTAAAATAAGAAATTAAAAAACTAATGAAATAATATTTCAAATGAGGTATAATAATAGGTAAGGTATAGCGGGTAAGGTAGGATTGTGAGTCATAAAACGAAATGGAAGGCACTGGTTTTTGAGTCTGAGCTTATTGCGAAAGATGTTTTAAATAAGGAGTTTCTTTCAGAGGAACTTTACCAATCCTATGCTGCTCAAGCAATGCGTTTGGAAGTAGAAGTAAGCAAGATAAACACTCACGATTTTACACCCATCCGAAAAAACTTGGAAGTTATTGAAACGCGATTGCGCGTCCTTAACCCTGAGCATCGCATACAAACAAATTTTGAATTTTTCACTCGAAAAATCTATCACTTTCAAAGCCGTCTCGAACTTCTCAAAGAAAGTTTAGAGGCATTCGAAGAGGCATATCCCAACCTGTCCATGCACCATGTGAAACGATCAGCAATCGAAAAGGAGATTGCGCTTATTGAAACTCAACTTCAAGATACTGTTAATCAGAGGGAGGCTCTTCTAGCCTAAGAACTAAGTTTAGGTAAACACTCTTTAGATATACCCGAATTTCAGTGTGATTTCCCGGGAAAATAAGTAAGAATTTTCCATGGAAGTTATTTTGTCAAAATCGAACTAAAACTCGTTCTTAATTGAGCAGAGTTCCTTGCAAAGGTCATATTCGATGGCTCAAGCTATGCAGTTGTTAAGGCTAGAGCTGATATTATTTGGTTGCACCTTCTTTTATGAACAATATACTCGTAGTTGGGTCGAAATAGGAAGATCCTGCCCTTTATTGCAGAACCCCGGATTTTTCGGGGAGTATTGTCTAGACCTATCTTATGGTTAAAATCTTTAGGTTGTTCTAATAAAGTTTTCCAGATTAACTTAGAGGAGACCGGATGATTGAAGCACTTTTAAAACGAGCTAAACGTTAAGAAAGAACCGTGTGTGGGCCATAAACAGGGGTCGGTATCTGTCAATTCTTAATAATTAAGAAGGTAGGTCCTTAAATTTATCTCCTGCTAAGGGAGTAAATAGGGAATCACCATTCTTGCGAAAATTTCCTAAATAGAGCACAATGGGGGCCTTATGGAAGAGAACTACCTTGTACTTGCCTTTTACGTGCTTACTAAGATTGAAGAGCCTCGCTACGAAGTAAAGCGGTGGAAGCGATTTTTGGAAACCATAGATGCTATGGGGAGGATCTACATCGGTAAAGATGGGGTCAACTCTCAAATGAGTATTTCAGAAGCAGATTCTACGAAGTTTTATGAGTGGCTTTTAAGTGATTATCCTGGAACTGAGATCAAGATGCATCGGTATCCTGAACATGTCTTTCCGAAAGTGGCAGTCAAGTATCGCAAGCAGCTTGCTGCGATGGACCGAGACTTCGATTTGTCTCGAGGGGGCGAGCATGTTTCGAGCGAAAAATGGGCTAAAATGATTGAAGAGCGCGATGAAGACACCGTTATCCTCGATATCCGCAATGACTATGAATGGGACGTTGGTCACTTTGAAGGGACTGAAAGACCCGAGCTTAAAACGTTTAGAGAATTTCCCAAGCTTGCGGAGGATCTAGCAAAGACTCGCAATTTGAAGAAGACCAAGGTGATGATGTACTGTACAGGTGGAATTCGTTGCGAGCTCTATTCTTGCATTATGAAAGATGAAGGATTTGAAAATGTTTATCAGTTGGATGGTGGGGTTATTAAGTATGGCCTTGAGCAGGGGAATAAGCAGTGGAAGGGGAATCTATTTGTTTTTGACGACCGTTTAGTAGTTTCTATCTCCAATAAGGAGAAGAATGAAGCAATCAGCGAATGCCTCTATTGCACAACAAAGACTGACACGTATTACAACTGTGCGAATATGGATTGTAACGATCTTTTTTTGAGTTGTCTCAAATGCGTTGAAAAAATGAAGGGGTGTTGCTCAGAAGAGTGCTTTGATGCTCCGAGGCGCCGTCCCTTTAAGCTAACGACCCCCCCCAAGCCATTCCGTAAGCTTCCATTCAAAGAGAAGCAAGCCCTCTCGAAATAGATCGTACTCCGGGGTACTACTCAGATGGATGTTGCTTCTTATCAATTAACTCAATAGCTGCTGCCTTTAAGGTTTTAAGTCCCTCTTCAAATCCCACTTCCACAAGGAGTTGGTCCAGATAACGCATTTCCGCCTGAAGCTGGTCACACATCGATTCTAGTTTTGCAACTTTCTTTAGCAGCTGATCCTGATCCATATTCATTGTCCCTCCACTTTTCTTTATTGAAATAACCGTGCCAAGTTGTTACTAGAAAGATATAAAATGTAGAATTTCTCTACTCTTTCGTTTGATGAGTGCTTCTTGGATCCTCATGGAAATAAGTGGTTGCGAAAAAGAAGAAGAAAGTTTTGGATCCCTTTGTCTTAGAAGAGGTTGGTTTTGAAAAGGAACGAATCTTTTCTCAAGATTCATGAGCAAGGAGAACTCTTTTTATTCTTAGACTATGAGAAAAACCTCCAATAGATCCATCTCCTTGGACTACCCTATGGCAGGGTATGACAAGTGGGTGGGGGTTTTTATTGCAAACATTGCCGATAGCCCTGGCACCCTTTGCACACCCTGCGCGGGAAGCTATTTCTCCATAGCTTGTAACGTTTCCTATTCCAATGGAATCAATAGCCTTTAATCCTTTTTGGGTGAAGGGTGTAAGAGAAGAGAGGCTGAGCGGAAGAGGGGCTCCTTTTTGCCGTTTGGCGTATGAGTCCATCCAGTCAAGGATTTCCTCTTCGAGACCTTCTCCATGAATAGAGCAGCTAAACTGTTCGGCTAGAGTGATGCGAATACGGCATATCCTTGAGTTTTGGAGCGTGAATTGGGTGTAGACTGGAGGCCCAAGGACCCAACGATGCTGGACCACTGTGCCTTTTGAATTAGTCTCTCTTAAGGGCACGGTCGTTCATGATCGCGATGTTCTCTTCAATTTCGCTTAGCTCGCGATACCGCTCCTTACTAACCGCTTGGTTATTATAAAAGTAGCGGGTACGGGACATTCCATCAAAGAAGATGATTGAAGGACCATGTTTTTGTCCATCCATCCACTCGGTTTCTTCTATAACGGTCTCGCCATCAACGAAGTGACGCTCCATTCCATGTTTCCTACCATTCTTATATTGAAGTTCAAGGTAGCGACATCCATTCTGGTAATACGTGGCAATACCATCAAGCATGTCTTTTTTGTAAGCTTCAACGGAAATAGGCTCCCCAGTTAGAGCAAAAACTTTCTTCTTTCCGTGGATGAGTCCACCAGAGAGAGGGATCATAGTATGGGGAATTCCATGAGTATGAAAAGTTTCACGAAGGACAGGAAATCCTGCTTCAATGGTCTCTCTTGCAACAATATTTTCGTGTTGATCACGTGTAATGCGTACTCCAGATCCCTTGAGAACGCGGTGTTCTGTTTCATTCCTTTCGTTAAAGTATTCACCTTCAAGAAGCTCTTGATTATGATATTCTTCAACACTTAAAGGAGTTCCCTTTTGGAACCATCTTGTTACTTTTGTATGGGAAGGTGAGAAGAATACCTGTTCCTTCTGAGGAATACTTCGGATGTCGTAAGAGGTCTTCTTTACTAGATTTCCCCTTTCATAAATATTAAGGGACTCAATGGTATTTGAGTGAGGGAATGTGTAGGTGGTTGATCCGTTGAGAATCCCATCTTCATAGGATGATGTGACAGTTACACCATTTCTAAGCATTGTGACGACTTGACCGGGATAGGTTGCACCTTCCCATTCTTCTTTTGAAACATCGTAACCATATTTATGAATGTATCGTTTGGAGACCACGTTTTCATCTTGATCTTTGCCAGAGTTCTGACAGCTAAAAATAAACAGTCCAGATAGCGCGATGAGTAAGGGGGAAAGTCTTTTCATAGTCGACCTCTTTAATATTGCTTTTTCCGATCATACCATTTTCCGAAATAAAATCACGCATTCTTTAAGGAAAATAAGGAGGGCTCATCGATTTTGGCTGCTGCGGATCTCACTTGCGAGAGCTTCAGCGTTGTAAATATGTTCTAAAACATGGAGGATTGCCTCGGAATGAACACTGACAGCTCGTCCTTGTCTTTGATCAAATTCAAAATCCCAGGTGAGAGACTGCATGTTCCCGTCAAAGATAAGTCCAACAATTTCACATTGCGAGTTGATGACAGGGCTACCAGAGTTTCCTCCAATGATGTCATGAGTTGAAGCAAAGTTAAATAGTGTATCTTCATTTACAAAGTCTTGCCTTGTTTGCCAGCTTGTTGGCAATGTATAGGGAGCTTGATGATGATTTTTGATCGCTTTGTGATAGGCCTCACCGAGTGTTGTTGTTGGAAAGATGTACCCCGTTTCTTCAGGATACCCCTTCATTTCCCCCACAGATAGGCGGAGGGTGAAAGTTGCATCTGGGTACATGGATCTTCCAAAATATTCGAAAAGTATCTGCACGATCTTGGCATAGTTCTCACTTTTAGAGGCATCGAGTCCATAAGCCATTTTTTCTCTTAGTTCTCGAGCAAAGGGGTCAAGAGAGAGTGCTAAACGAATCATCGAATCATCGGAGTTTTCAAGGGTATCAGGATTTCGAAGCAGCTCTGCTCGGTACTCAAGCTCAAAGAGCCGTGTTCCATTTATTAATTCACCGACTTTGTCTTCAACAGATTTTCCTGCAAGAGCGGCTTGAGTAGCAGGGTGGTTTTCACCAAGAGTTGCTACGAACTGATTGAGCCCATAAGCGGGTAGCTCCCGTTCGAATTCAATATAGACAGGCTCAACTGTTAGAAGAGAAAGCTCTAAAGTCGGGAGCTCGCTATCGATATATTCTTTGAGTCTCAATTCATTGGGTTTTGATCTTTCTTCTGCAAGGCGAAGGAGATGTCTTGCCCAAATAAACATTTTTGAAAAATTTGACGCTCTTCCTTCAAGATAAAAATGCTCTGCAAAATATTTTTTTGCGTGCCCTAAGGAGGAGGATAATTCTTTCCAGGGTCTTTGTTCTTCCTCGGATAATTTTGAGAGGATTGTCGCTTCACTCTCAGACTTATTTGGAATGATCGTTTCCTCATTTAATCCTTCAGCTAATGCAGAATAAGCCTTAAGTGCATTGCTGTAGAGCGACTTGTCCTGAGCGGCTATTCGCGTATTTTCGTCGCTCTTTTCTGCAAAGCTATTAAGACATTGAATTTTTCCCTGAATAAACTCTAATAAAAAAGGAAGGACATAATCCCGGTGAAAACAGAGGTGGTCTTTTGTAAAGAGGCGCTCGGTTCTTCCAGGGTGTCCCAAGACAAACAAGGGTTCTCCAAGGTTTGGGCCAGATGCGCTCCATCTGAAGTAATCTTTGTTTTGTAAGGGCTGTCCATTTTCGTAAATACGGAAAAAAGCAACATCTAGGTCATGGCTTGGAAACTCAAAGTTTTCAATATCTCCCCCAAAAAATGCGATACTCTCTTCAGGTGCCATTACAAGACGGATATCTGTAAAGCGCTTATAAAGGTACAGGTGATATCGAGCGCCTTGATATAGGGTGACAACTTCAGGTTGAAGATCTGTCTCTATGTGCGCATTTTCTTTTATCTTTGCTATTACTCCCTTTCGAGCCGCTTCTCTTTCTTCTAGTGACATTCCAGTGATAATTTGAGCATTAATTTCTGCGGTCACGTCTCGAATTGCTATTAGTTGATCCATATAGGCATTTGGGCATTTGAGCTCTTGATCAAGGCTTTTTGCATAAAATCCTTCTTTCATCAGATCGGTCTCTTCGGTTGAAAAGTCATAGATTGCCTTTGACCCCACATGATGATTGGTCATTACAAGACCATTGGGAGAAACAAAAGATGCTGAGCCGCCAAAGCTCACACGCAGACAAGACAGTTGCGCGTGGATTACCCACGTTTCATCTAAGCTTTTCCCATAACTTTCATATATTTGCTTTTGAGGAATTTGATTTAGAGGCCACATCCCTTCATCGGAAAAACCGTGGCTTATTGAAGTCACTGCAATGAGAAAAGCAAATGTAGACTTCATGCCTAACTCCTTTGGATATGCGTAATCAGCCGCTCATGTTCTTTATCAACCTGGGACTGTCCAATAGTTTTTCGATCATCACGATAAATAAAGCGGAAGGTGACATTCTTCTTATTTTTCCCCAGTTTGTCACTTTCGTAGATGTCGAGGAGTATGGATTCTTTTAGGAGCTTTGAATGGAAGCTTTGGATCAATTCGAAAATAGTCCCTAATGGAACCTCTCGATCAAGGGTAACAGTCCAATCACGATTACTCTCTGGAAATTGAGGCAATGAAACCATTTTCTTGTCTTTTTTTAATGTAGCCATCCATTCATGAAGATCGATCTGAGCAAAGAAAACTCTCTCTGCTATGTCGAGCCGCTTTAACCGCTTGGGATGGACTTCTCCCATGATTCCTAGTCGAGAGCCGTTGGCTTCAATGCTTGTTTGTTTCCCAGGGTGAAAACTCTTAAACTGCGTTCTCTTGTATGACCCATTTTCAATGATATTTTCAAGAATGCCTTTTAGATCAAAGAAATCGGTCTCTTCTGCCTTTTGTCCCCAATGATGAGGATGTCGCTTTCCTGTGAGAAGAATTCCAGCCATCAAACGTTCTCGGTAGTGGTCTCCGTCTTTAAAGTGGATCCTCCCGATCTCGAAAGCATAAATGTCTCGGATTTTCCGATCGAAGTTGTGTCTCACGGCTTGAAGCATTCCAGGAAGAAGGGACATTCTTAAGATTGATTGGTCAACAGAGCTTGGTTTCAAAATCTTAACCTCTTCCTTCTCTCCTAATTGTTTTTCCAAACAAAGCTTGCTAAGCTCTGGGCTGATAAGATCACAGGTTAAAAATTCCTGGAGTCCTGCTTCAATGAGCTTTTTTCGTACCCTTTTTTCCATTAGATAGATTGCGGCGTGGGGGAGAGGGGAATTAACAACCCGCGCTTCTCGCTTCTTGATATTATTATAACCAAAAATGCGGGCGACTTCTTCAATTAAGTCGATTTCTCCGTGGATATCATTGCGGTACGAAGGAATAGTCACGTGAAGGGTATCACCCTCTCCTTTGACCTTCATTTCGAGTCGCTTTAGAAAAGATTCTACCTCGCTCAAACTGAGCTTTGTCCCCAGAATCTGATTGGTTTTACCGAGTCGAATTTTAATTGTTTTCCTCTGTTTCTCCTCTTCAATACTATCGATTTTACCCTGCTGTACTATACCACCTCCGAGCTCTGCAATGAGCTGTGCCGCACGGTCGAGTGCAATAGGAACCATTTCAAAATCGACTCCTCTTTCAAAACGCATCGAGGATTCACTTCGAAGGTTAAGAGACTTGCTCCCTCTTCTGACAGCAGAAGGATCGAAAAAAGCTGACTCTAATAGGATATCAGTTGTTTCATCCTCAACTTCGGAATTAATTCCTCCCATGACTCCAGCAATGGAAATGGGTCCCTCTTCGTCATGAATCATCAAAATATTTTCTGGGATCTTTCGCTTTTTTCCATCCAGTGTTTTAAAGGAGATGGCATGAGTTGTTGATTGGACGGAGATTTTTTGTCCCTGCAATTTCCCTCCATCAAAAGCGTGTAGAGGTTGTCCGAGTTCTAACATCACGTAGTTTGTGACGTCTACGATGTTATTAATGCTTCGAATGCCGGCTTTTTTTAGTCGGTTTTTCATCCAATCTGGAGAAGGACCAACCCGAATCCCTCGGATTTTTCGGACGCAGTAACGCCTGCAATTTTCTGAATCTTTAATTGAGACAGATACATCTATTTTTTCGCTCCCTTCATTCACCATCACACTGGGCCAGTTTGCTTTCTGATCAAGGAGTGCCGCAACATCTCTTCCCATTCCGAGCATGCTCATACAATGCCCTAAGTTAGGAGTCAGAGAGATTTCAAAAACCACATCGCTGAATAGTTCAGAAATCTCAACACCTAGAGGAGCGTTCTCGCTGAGGATAAGAATCCCACTATCATCTTCAGATAGCCCTAGTTCGTTCCCTGAGCAAAGCATTCCAAATGACTCGACATCGCGCAGTTTTGAGCATTTGATCTTAAAGGATTTCCCTTTCTCCTTCTCAAGGGTTGCTCCCACAGTTGCAATGGCGACTTTCATTCCTGCTGAACACTTCGGATCCCCGCACACTACCTGCACTGTTTCGCTTCCATCAAAAACCTGAGCAACTATTAGCTTGTTAGCACTGGGGTGTGGAGCAGTTTCCTTAATCTCAGCAACGACCACACCTTTAAAGGAAAAAGGAGTTGTCTCGACCTTATCGACTTCAAGTCCTGCTAATGTTAAGATGTTGGAAAGCTCCTCTTCATTCAAATTTAATTCAACAAACTCTTTTAACCAGGAAAGAGGTACACGCATAATAAATCCAAAGTTTCATTTCAGTCCTCCAGAGTACACTAATGCATTCTATTGAATCAATCACTACCCCAGGAAGAAAACATCTTCTTCCTAAAATAATTTCTAGAAACTATTTAGGAGTCTAAATCAGTCTATGAATGTCAACATGAAGTATCTCGGAAAGGCTTTTCTAGATAATTCTGAAAGAAATTCATGATTAAGCAACATTTTTTTCGGAAAATCTAAGATTTAGATTCTCAATGTGGTATTGTTTCGTTTTTAGCCTTTGCGTGGTAATTACGCTCTTGCTGTTTTTCTATTGAATGAGAGACTTTCTCTTATTAAATGTCCTCCTCAGAGGTCGTAATAGTCCCTCGCCTTTAGGCGAAGGAAAGATATAATCAAGTCCTCAAGAGGACGGATTGAAATGTGAGGACTTAATAGAACAAATTGTCAGAGTAAGCATGACTTGAAAGTACATCTTATTATGGGTACCAAAGTACCGGAAAAGAGTTCTACTGGGAAAGGTTGCTGAGAGAACAAGAGACTTATTATGACAGGTTTGTCTAGAGCATGAAATCAATGCAGTCAGCTCAGGAAATATTACAGACGAAATGATTCAGAAATATATCGAGATTCAAGAAGGAGAGCCGGTCGACTTTGCACGAAGAGGAAATTTGTGTGCAGTAATCCTACATTTTCAGAAAGTTTGCACCAGAACCCGTGATATTTAAGAGGAAGTTTGCGTCAAAGCCGCAGAAAGAGCCTCGTCGTAATTTGGCTCTTGTGTAATTTCTTTGACAAGTTCCTTATAAATTACGTTGTTATTATCGTCCAATACAAAAATTGCTCGTGCAGATAGTCCTTTTAAACACCCATCAGCTATTAGTATACCGTAATCAGCAGCAAATTTAGGATCATTCATCATTGAAAGAGTGTGTACATTGGTTATTTTGTTTTCTTCACAAATTCGATTTGATGCAAAGGGAAGGTCGGCTGAAATACATATAAGAGTAAACCCATCCACATTTTCACTAAATCTTCTTAAGGATTTAAAACACACTTCAGTATCTAAACTAGGAACAATCATGAGTAATTTTACCCCATGAAAATCCTTCAAAGAGGACCTTGATAGGTCTCGACCCACAAGTGAAAAATCAGGTGATTGGTCCCCAATTTTTGGAATTTTTCCATTAATATGCAACACAGTTTTGTCAAGAGTAATTTCCATAAACATTTCCTCTGATTTTTGATTACAATTCTTTAGATTTCTATCTAACATTGGGATTGGATTAGTTTCTCCATATGCACAAAAAGAAGTGCATAAAAAAACCTGAAAAATGGCTGTAAATATTAACCTAGAAGCCACACTACTCTCCTATTATTTTGAAAATTGCATTTCCATTTATTTCTTTCCCCCCCACAGTCGATTCAAGCAGAAAACTCTCTAAATACCCCACCGACTGCTGGGCGTATTAAGGAAACTATAGTCCTGTATCAACTTGTCTCAAAGAGATTGAACACGAAACTTAATTTGATGTCAAATCTTTTGGAGGTTTTGTCAGGCCTAACGTATTAAAACTTTCACTTTTCCCCGTGGCTTGCCACGAGGGAGAATTATGGATATATTAGCTTTCACAACACGGACGATCCAAAGAGAAAACTCTCGGAATATCCCGCTGCTTGCTGCGGGGATAGGGGATTTTAGGCTGTGTCAGTTTATTTATAAATAATTGGTAGAAACACGAACTTTAAATTCCCCAATACAAATAAGGCGGTCCTCTTTTCTAATTTTTCTAAGAAGCTGGTCTAAAGGAATCTAGAAATGCTATCGAACCAAAACCTTCTGTTACTGTCACCACACCCTCCTAGGGTATTCCTCAAAAGAAGATAATACAATGTCAATTAAATTTTAATGCGTTAGCTCTGGTGGGTTCATGTGACCACTTGCTTTTGATTGGATGGGTGGGATATTGTTGATGCATGCGTTATAGTCATTTGGAACAGGTTCTTTCGAAGCGCTCGAGGATATTAATCCATGCTCTTATTATTAGCGGAACACTTAACTTAGCGCTTATTGCAACCTTTGTCACCTTTGTGATCAAGGAGCGAAAGGCGATAGTGGTGCCTGCTGAGCAGGTGAGTGAACGAGTAAAAGAGGTCTGGTTGAAAAACGAAGAGGTTTTGCGGGAGTTTGCTTTGATGTCTTATGATATCTTGGTGTGCGAACTCTATGATACAACCCACGTTGAGGAAGGGCAGCGGCGGTGTGATTTAGCTTTGGCTGCTCTGACGCATTATCATGACTTTGATGTCGAGAAGGCTTTTGCAGGGTTTCCGGTGGAGCAGCGGAAGGTGGTTTTCGGAGAGGAGTCAATGATATTATTTCTCAGAATAAGTACTGAGAGGCTTGAAGGAGTCCGCTTGTTTTCCCAAAGAGAGGTTTGGCCACTCACTCCAAAGGGGCTTTTTAAGCAAATTCAGAATAAGGAAGGAATTCCAGAGAGTTTGAAGGAAGCCTTTATTTCAACGAATGAGTTTTTTGAGATCAAACGAATGATAGGCCGTCTCCCTTATGCAATTTCTGATGACACACTCTTTAACCTTATTGCTATGGGGGATTGGGAATCGGTAGAGACTTTTTCTAACAAGGATCTTGTTTCTTTTTTAGTTCCTCGAATGGAAAGTGGGTCAAAACTTGCTGCTTATTTGCTGGTTCTTGAAGAGAGAGAATATGCTCTCAAGAGTTTAGACGATGGACAAATGGAAAAACTTTTGTCTCTTTTGACGGAAAAGACTCCAGCAGTTGAGTCCTTTTTAAGAGAGGTGGGGGACGGAATTCGGGCAGACTACATTAAAGAGTTTGTCGGTAAGCCTCTTGGGAATCTTCCTCGTCATTATCAGGTTCAATCAGGAGATAATCTTTGGAAAATTTCCCGGATGTTTGATGTGAAAGTAGGAATTATTCAAGAAATGAATGGACTGGATTCAGAGACTCTCAAACCGGGCATTGAACTTATTTTGCCCGCTGATACCACGCCTCCCGACTCCGCTAAGAAATAAGTATAGCACACCTTTCTCATGTTAACCTCTTGTGCCCCGATGTTTACGCAAATAGGTTTGTAGATAGGTCCTATGAGAGCAAAGGAGACGGCAATGGTTGCCAAAAAAACTCATGATCCAAGCTTGTCCTTCCTTTGGTGTTGCATTAAAAAATATGGTCATGAGTTTGACGTCAGCCTACACATTGATAACAATTGCTAGCAGGTAAGGGACCACTATTGCTCCAGGTTTCACGTTTCGAAGGACCATATTTCGGTCGATAGCAGAAATAGAGAAATTAGGGAAGAGGATCATAGCCGCCTGGATGCCAGGGGTGGCATCTAAGGAGACGTCGAACTGTAAGGTAAAACCCTTTAAAAAAACCATGTTTTTTAAATGCCTTTATCCCATATTCCGAGCAAGAAGGGTAGAAGCGGCAGGTTCCTTGAATAAAAGGGCTAATGGTCCATTGATAGAGACGGATCAAGAAAATAAAAAAATATTTCAATACAGGAAACCCTTGATTCGATTCAATTAAATGGTTAGTATGCCCTATTTCCAACTTTTGCGGAAGTGGTGGAATTGGCAGACACGCTACCTTGAGGTGGTAGTGAGGGTAATACCTCTTGGGGGTTCAAGTCCCCCCTTTCGCATACTCTCTATTGCAAGTTATGGATGTTTATCTGGATTTAGCTTCTCCTGTATGTGTGTATTTTAAAGATTTAACTGGTTTTTTGTAGACAAACCCCAACCTAGTGCAGAAACAATATCACCGCAGATTCTGAGTATGCAGTATCAAATTGGTGTCTTACGTACTCCATAAATTCTTTTCGCTGTAGAAGGGACCTTTTCTTTTTTACGTACGCCTTGAGGTGATCGAATTGATTTCGTTTGAGTCCAGATAATCTTTCAGAATAGTGAAGGGCTAGCAAGAGGACTTCCTCTATCTCCTTATAGCCTCACCCATTATCTAGAAAAGTTTTTTCAGAATGTTCCATATTGATAGCCATAGATTGATTCTGAATGCAATTCAAACACTTATTGTATTGATAAAAATTAATCTAAACTGCGCTGAGTATATAGGGTTCTTGTAATACTACTAGAAAAATAACAGTGCTCTAATGCATCCCCGGCGCTTATTCTCTCTTGTGACTGAATTGGAAGTATTTTTTTCAATAAATCCCTAAGTTTTCGATTAGTAATATCAGATCTTCTGGGAAAACAGTAGCTTTCTCCATTGGTTATTACCTCTATTTTTCTTCTAATCAAAGAAACTTCTGGTTTTTTTTTATCAAAAGTCAATAGCTCTGTATAACTCAATGAATTATACAGTAGATGACCAAAAGACCACATATCTTCCGAAGGAGAGGCGCTATATGGTTCTTTTCTTCGTGATATGATGCGGTCTAGTATCTCAGGAGCTAGATAGGTCGGAGTTCCTGTAATCTTACACCCTTGATCAAGGGTGGATGAGGTAGAAACAGAAAATTCAAAATCAGCGATTACTGAATAAGCCAGATCTCGTAAATCTAAAAGAACGTTTTCATCTTTTATGTCGCGATGTACGATACCATTATCAGACAGATATTTTAAGCCATTGAGAACTGCCTTTGCAGTAGTTTCTATAGACTCCTTGTATCGTTCTGTTGCAAGGATAAGTTTTTTTCGAGCACATAAACTATAGTCAAATAGAGCTGTTGAATACTGGCGGAACATTTGTATGTGATAGATGTCATCACCAATTACTGCTTCGGTCTCATGAGGAAGAAGCTGTTGAATAATATTGCGATGGTGTATTTTTTTGAGAATCTTTTCTTCACTCTTCCAGTCATAAAGATCTTTCATGCAGTATTTCATGGCATATTTTTGATTGGTTGTTTCGATAGTGAAAACCCTTGATGCACGACCAGAGTAAATAAGCTTTAGATTGCGCATACTAGGCCAAAAGTCGTCTCTCCATTGGATGTCTTGGGGGAAACCATTTATAAATCCATTGCCAATAGTGGGAGTAGACATTGCTCTTTTAACTCCATTTTAAAAAACAGGGGACCACTTCAATTGTGAAGCAAGACAACCATAGCCCTTTTACTGATCCAGCTAAAAACCTCGGTTTAGCACTTTTTGTGGTCTGTTGTTAAGCGAAGATTCAGTATGCAGCGTTCCCTTGTTTTCTGGACAGTTTTTGTTTTAATTTTTTCATTCCGTCAACATAATCTGTTATTTTCACCGGTCCTCATTTTTCGGTTAAAGGATACGGATAGACTTACTTGCATAATAAAAGATGAACCAGTTAGTCCTCCTTCAACTTTTGTTGCGAGACGTTATCAAATATTGTGTTTAAGTGTCTAAGTGTATCCTCGGGTTTCTGCATTTTCAAACTGCTTCCCTTACTTTTTCTCCGTCCTTAAATTGGACTCCATTCATAATTTTAAGTATCATTTCACTCCCTCGAAGTTTCCTCCAATAGGACTCTGCTGACATTGAGAGTTTAAACACCATCGAGAGAGTCGCTATCCTAGAACCACCATTTGCAAGCTTTACGATCCATCGCTTTTATTCCCTCTTTTTTATTGGGGATATGTGTATATCCATGGATCATGGACTTAGCATCAATCTGAGAGGAAACTTTGAGAAAGAAAATCTCCTCCTCTTAAGGAGAGCTTATCATGTGTGAGATCAAACGGTTTGTTTCAAGCTGGTAGGCTCTCCCGGTGATGATCCAGAAAGTTGTTACAGGAGCGGAAATATTATCCGGGCTTTTTGTTATAGTGACGGTATTCAGTAAGATGTTTTTAGATGAAAATAAGAAAGTTAAAAGAGTGACCAGAGTGGGTAAGTTTAGGCTGAGTGATAAGGTGAATAGTCGTGGCACTATTTATTGATAATCTTGTAGACTGGTCAGGAAACAGAGGTGAGAATAATGCATGACCAATTTAAAGAGCTCGATACGAAAGAGCTAAAGTTTGCTGACACGGTTTTTGTAAGAGACATTGAGACGCGTGTTTTTCAAGCGATAGTCATCAAGTGTTTGGTAGATATTGATGGTGTTTCTCTTTTAGAGGGGACACTCTTGGATAATTTGCTTGGAAGAGAGGGGAATGAGCGGATCAAAGGGATCCATGTGGAACAAGACTCTAAAAATCACTCCGTCAGCATTAAAGTTGAAGTGAATGTTGCTCACGGGATCTCTATTCCTGAAAAGGCAGAAGAGTTGCAGTCGAAGATTGCTGGAGAAGTGTGCAAATTAACAGGGCTCCATGTCTCTTGTGTTCACGTTGTCTTTAAGGCTTTAATTTCCGATACGCCACTCGAGCAAATTATCGAAGAAGAGATTGAAAAGGAAGAAGAAGAGTTTAATTCGGAAGAATTCTGATGCGAACCGGGAATATTCTCTTTTCAGCTGTCCATTTCTTTGTTGTCTTTTTGGTGATGGGGGTGGGGTTTTTTTTCTTAGCTCTTCCTCATGCAGACTATTTTCGGGTGCAACTCATCAACTTTCTGGAAGATCCTCGCGGCATGTGTACTCTTATTGGAGGGGTTATTCTAGGAATTGGAGCGCTTCTTTTTACAGCGGCCTATCTCTTAAACCGCAGGCAGTATTTGAGTCTGGAAATGGAGGGGGCTTCTTTCGATATTGAAGAGGGGGTGATCCGAAGATGCGTGAAAGCTTATTTTCAAGGGAGATTTCCTGATTTTGAAGCCGTTTCTGATGTTGCAATTCGCGGAAAGTCAACGATTGAAGTCATGACATCTCTTCCCGCACCTCAAGAGGAAGGATTTTTTGAGGAAGTAGAAGAGGAAATAGGCTTTATTTTGGCTCGTCGCTTGGGGTATCAAAAACCCTTTACTGTTACGTTTGTTGAAAATTTATAAGGGCCTTTATGTCTTTCTTTGAAAGCCCGGAAAGTTTTTCAAGTTGATCCTTCGAAACTTCTTTGATCCGTTTCACACTTCCAAAGTTTTTTAAGAGAAGGGTACGCTTCTTGGGGCCAATCCCAGGAATTCCATCTAGCTCGGTTTGGATGAGGCGTTTGCTCCGTCGTTTCCTGTGATAGGTAATGGCAACTCGGTGTGCTTCATCCCGAATTTGCTGCAAAATAAAAAGAGTAGAGGAGCGAGGAGAAAGAAAGATAGGATCTTTTTTATGGGGGATGAAGAGCTTTTCAAAATTGAGTCCTTTATCATGCCTCCCTTCCTCTTTGGCAAGGGAAATGACATCGACATTGGCAATCCCTAGCTCTTTAAAAACCTTCAGGGCGACGTTTAGCTGCCCTTTTCCTCCATCAACCATTGTCAAATCGGGAAGGTCATCTTTTTTTTTTGCTTTGGTATAGTGGCGAAAAAGCACTTCGCGCATTGCACCGTAATCGTCTGGTTTATCAATCCCTTTTATTTTAAAGAGGCGTGTCCTCCCCTTATCTCTTCTCCCATTGGTAAAGCCTACCATGCAGGCAACAAGATCAGTTCCGGAAATATTGGAGGTATCAAAGCATTCGATCCGGACCGGACAATGGTCGAGTCCGCATGTCTCTTGCAAATCAAGAAGAAAGTCTTCTTTGGATTGCTCTTCAGTGAAAAGGGATTTTGCATTTTTTAACGCCAACTGAATTAGATGGGATTTCTCCCCTTTTTTTGGGTTTGAAATGGTCACTTCAATAAGTTCTTCTAGGGTCTTTTGATTTCTTAAATGAATTGAGAGGAGAACTTCTGGGGGGCAAAATTCCTTTTGTTGGTAGTGCTGAAGAAGAAATGATTCCCAAATCTCTTCGTCTGTTGAGGCAAGTTCAATAAACTTAAAATGGTCGGCGCCAATCAGTCGTCCTTCCCGGTACACGAGCTTAGAAATGATGTGGTGTTTGCCTTCATGATAAAGAGCAAAAATGTCACAACCCTTTCCCTTGGAGCGAATAATGACTTGTTTGCTATGGGTGACATGTTCGATCTGATCGATTGTTTTGCGCAAGGCGCCAGCTCTTTCAAATTCTAAACGCGCGGAGGCTTGACGCATCTCTTCTTTAAGCTCTTTAGTGATTTGTTTGTCATTTCCTTTAAGGAATTCTACGCAGCGGTTCACTTCTTGGTCATATTCCTCCTTGGTGCACTTTTCGACGCATGGTGCAATGCATCGTT
Organism: uncultured Chlamydia sp.; assembly: GCA_946127115.1. Taxonomy (GTDB): domain Bacteria; phylum Chlamydiota; class Chlamydiia; order Chlamydiales; family Simkaniaceae; genus Neptunichlamydia. The sequence continues at coordinate 840,244 of CAMGYI010000001.1, read as the reverse complement.
TAATGGAGTATAGGAGGCAGGGGCGATGCCGAGAGGAAAATTCACGATCAGAACATTGGCGGAGTTTAAAGATCCGATTCATCAAATCAAGAGTTTGCCGCGCTGCAAAAGCGCTTGTATAGGGGCCAAACGAAAGCTCGCTCTCTTTAGGTTTTCCTCGATGACGTACAATGCGAATCATAGGCCACCGGTGCTTGTGATTCACTGTCAAACTAATGAATGTCTTATCGTCTTTGAGGAGAACATTGTATTTTGGTTGATGTTTCTTGATCAGGTTGTTTTCTAAAAGGAGAGCCTCTTTCTCAGAAAATGTGACAATCGTATCAATTTCTACTACCTGAGAGGTGAGAAAGGGGACCATCACCCTGCCATCCCTACCCGGCACAAAATACTGTTTGACCCGTTTACGGAGCTTTTTTGCTTTCCCAATATAGAGGATTTCTCCACTCTTATTTTTCATCAGGTAGACACCTGGTTCACTAGGGATTTTTTTGAGCTTTTCGAGATTCATAAGAGATGGTCTTTCCATTCTTGAATTTTTTTGAGAGCTTCAAGTGGAGTTGTCGTGTTTAGATCGAGTTTTTGAACTTCTTCCAAGAGCCCTTCAAGTAAGGCTTCTCTTGGAGAGGTTTTTGTAGCTGAAAAAAAAGAGAGTTGCTCCTCTGGTGAGAGAGGGGAATCAAGGTTCTTTTCTTCAAGTTTGTGCAAGACCTCGTAGGCCCGTTTCAATACAGACTGTGGGAGCCCTGCAAGGCGTGCAACATGGATTCCATAGCTTTTATCAGTGCTCCCATGAACGATTTTTCTTAGGAATACGATCTGATCAGTAGCTTCTTGTACTGCGACATGTACGTTGTTTGCTCCAGCATGGCACTCTTCAAGCTCAGTGAGTTCCCAATAATGGGTGGCAAAAAGGGTTTTACACCCCACTTTTAACAGGTGTTCAGCCACTGCCCAAGCGATTGAAATTCCATCAAACGTGCTGGTTCCTCGTCCAATTTCGTCCAAAATCACAAGCGATCGGGGGCTAGCGTTGTGAAGAATGTTTGCCGTTTCCGTCATCTCGATCATGAACGTGGACTGTCCACGCGATAGGTCATCGCTGGCTCCAATGCGACTGAAGACTTTATCTACAATTCCAATATGTGCCCGCTTTGCAGGGACATAGGACCCCATTTGCGCCATAATTGTAATCAGTGCTACTTGCCGGATATAGGTGGATTTTCCCGCCATATTTGGGCCGGTAATGAGGAGGAGTTGGTTGTTTTGGCTCAGATGGGTGTCATTCGGAATAAATGAATCATCTAGAAGAGAAGCCTCGATTATAGGGTGCCTACCTACTGCAATCTCTAGTTGCTTGCCTTCATCAATCACAGGTTTTGTATAGCGGTAGGTTTTGGCAACGGTTGCTAACGAGAGGAGAACATCGAGAGTGGCAATGGATCGGGAAAGAGAAAGGACTGTATCAATATGCGATGCAATTTCGCAGCGGAGCTTTTGGTAGAGATCGCTTTCTATCCCATGAATTTTCTCTTCGGCTGTGAGGATTTTTTCCTCATAAGCTTTAAGTTCAGGAGAGATGAAACGCTCATTATTAATGAGGGTTTGCCTTCTCTGAAAAGTTAAGGGCATCCTATCCGCTTGTCCTCGGCTCACTTCAATGCAATATCCGAAGGCTTTGCTGAAAATGATTTTTAGAGTTTTTATCCCTGTAAGGTCTTTGAGCTCAGTTTGGTAGTTAACAATCCACGCCTGGCTATTATTTTTTAAAGAGCGGAGCTCATCAAGGTTAGGACTTACTCCCGGGTTAATTACTTTTCCTTCTCCCAGCTTGGCAGGGGGATCATCAACAAGAGTTGTTTTTATTTGCTCCACAATGGGGGAAACATTAGGAAGGATGAGAGACTTAAAGAGGGGTGAGCGGAGGACGTGAATGGTTTCATTGAGGGAAGGAAGGGCATCTAAAGAAACTTTTAATCCGATCAGATCTCGAGGCGATGCGCTTCCACTGGAAATCCGCATCATAAGTCGTTCGAGATCTCGGATCGGACGGAGCTGTTCTTTTAGAGAAAGATGCTCCATAAGTTCTTCAACACTTTCTTGCCTTTTCTGAATTCTCTCCGCAGAAAGGAGGGGATGTGTAAGCCATGACTTAAAAAGGCGGGCTCCCATTGGAGTGTGAGTATGATCAAGAAGTTTTAGAAGGGTAAGATTCTTTCCCCCTTTGTGAAGAGGCGCGGTGATCTCAAGATTACGTTGTGTTGTTTGATCGATCGCCATATAGGAAGAAAGCTCATCTAGGACAATCGATTTGATATGGGTGGTTGAAAGGCTGAGCTCATCCTGAACGTGAGAGAGGAGGGTTCCTGCAGCAGTAACTGCGGTGATCATTCCTTGAAGGCCAAATCCATCGAGGGAGTGCAGTTTAAAATGGCGGATTAAGGTATTAAATGCGGTTTGAGAATCAAAATGCCAATTTTCTTTCTTTGTGATTCTTAAGGGGAGCTCTTCTAAAAAAGGAGCAAAGGTCTGATAGTCTCTCTCGGAAATGAGAATTTCTGAAGGTCCACGTCGTGTAAGCTCATCTTGCAGCTTTTGCATTTCACTTGTTTCATTAATGCGGAGCTCTCCTGTCGAAATATCTAGGAGGGCCAAGGCAAATGTTTGATTAAGGACATACAAACAACCGAAAAAGTTATTATCTTTTTCTGGGAGAGAGCTCAAAAGGGTTCCGGGAGAAACAATGCGAACCACTTCACGTCTTACAAGACCTTTTACTGATTTTGCATCTTCGACTTGCTCGGCAATCGCGATTAGAAGCCCTTTCTCGACAAGTTTTTCGATATATCCTTCAGCAGATTGAACAGGAACTCCACTCATAGGAATTCCTTGTCTTTGCGTTAGGGTGACATCTGCAGCATCGGAAAGGAGTTTTGCGTCTTCGTAAAAAGCTTCATAAAAATCTCCTAAACGAAATAAGAGGAGGGCACCTTTTGCTTTTTGTTTGCAGGCGTTCCACTGAACCATCATAGGGGATTGCTTTGTCACTGTATTCATTTTGTAATCCTTTTCAGCAATCTCTTCAAAAGTCCCTCTTCTTTTTCACCATTGACAATATCGAGGGCTTCTTTCGCTTCTTCAATTCCCTTTGCGATCTGGAGAATAACGCCATCACACCACCTTTGTGATTCCTCAATATCTGTTTGGAGTTGCTCCAGACGCTCCAATATTTCTTGCGGAGATTTTGAAATATTTTCAGTGAGGAGGGCTCCGCCTATTTGAAGCTCTGTTTTGTAATTGTCAATCGATTGTCTGAGTTCGAAAATTTCGATCAGCAGTGGGAGAAAGATTTTTTTAAATTTCTCTCGTACCCCTTTTGTTGCTGATGAGGGGATAATTTTTTTCGGCTCTCCATGAGATGACATTTTGCTAAGAGAGATGGATTCCAATAAAGCAGAGGTGTCGAGTTTCCGATAGACCTTTTTTTTGAAGTTTGCTTTATTCATGATTTCACCTTAAGATACAACAGTGTACAGCGTTAATGAAAAAATGTCGACATGGGTATTTACACAAAAAAAAGCTTAGGGCTCCTCAGGGAAAAAATTGACCTCATTGAGGTAGTCTCCTCCTATGTAAATCTAAAACCTTCAGGGAGTAGTTACAAAGGAGTTTGTCCATTTCACGACGAGAAAACCCCCTCATTTATGATTCAAAAAGGGGAATCTCACTACCATTGCTTTGGTTGCGGTGCACATGGCGATGCCATTGCCTTTTTGATGGGGTACATGAAGATGAGTTTCGTTGAAGCGGTTGACACCTTAGCAGAGCGGTTTCAAGTTCCTTTAGAAGAGGCAGAATATGAAAAACGCTCAGAGGGCCCGACAAAGAAAGAGCTCAGAGAAGTGCTTCTCAAAGCTTCAGAATTTTATCACGCCTATCTTCTTCATAGCGATGAGGGACATCTGGCTCTTAAATATCTTTATGACAGAGGACTAGATCTCGATTTTATCCGCCTTTTTAAAATGGGATTTGCTCCAAGGAAGGGCGTCTTGTTTGGAAGGTTTCTGCAGAAACACCAATACAGCGCGGCTCTTTTAGAAACGGCAGGGCTTATTAAGACCTTTCCCGATGGAAAGAAAAAATCCTTTTTTTCCAACCGGATTACCTTTCCTATTCTCGATGTTTCTGGTGGGGTGATTGGTTTTTCTGCTCGAAAGACTTCTGAAGATATATTTGGACCCAAGTATATTAATACTCCTGAGACGCCACTTTTTAAGAAATCCAGTACACTTTACGGTCTTAGCTTCTCCCGAAGGCGTATTGCGAAAGAAAAGCAGGCGATTGTTGTTGAAGGGCAAATCGATGCCCTCCGATTGATCCAGGCTGGATTTAACATTGTTGTTGCAGGGCAAGGGACTGCATTTACCGAGGATCATATGAAAGTCCTTCTCAATCTAGGAATTACTAAAGTGTATCTTGCTTTAGATGGGGATGAAGCAGGTCGGACCGCCGTTTCGAAAATTGGAAATCTTTTTCAAAAGGAAGGAGTCGAAGTTTGTTGTGTTTCCGTTCCTGTTGGGATGGATCCCGATATGATCTTGAAAGAACAAGGTCCTCTTGCATTCATCGAACTTTTAGAAAAAGCTGAAGATTACCTCTCCTTCCTCATCTCCTATTCTTCAAAGGACAGCGATCTTTCTTCCCCCTCTGAGAAAAACCACCTCATACAAACAATTGCTGCTCGGATTCGAAGCTGGGACCATCCTCTGATGGTCCATGAATCTCTTCGTAAACTTGCGCGATTAACACAAGTTCCCGAGAAATTCGTTGGTGTGGGGCAAGAGGGTGTGCGTCGCTCAACCTTTGTTAAGAGAACAGGAAGCGTTTCAGAGGTGGAGATCAACCCTAATCGAGTGATTGAAACTGATCTTCTCCGGTGGCTTTTTCTTCTTGGAAACTCCAAACCACAGCTTCTCGTAATTGTGAAGGAAAATATCCGTCCCGAGCACTTTACCATTCCCCTTTGCCGTCGCCTTTTCTCTGTCTATATGGAAACTACCGCAGCTGATTTGCTCAGTCTTGCAAACAATCTTAATAATACCGAAGAGCAGATTCTTTTTTCTCAGATCGTCCAAAAGAAGGTAAATCCTGAAAAAGCTGAAGAAGGAGTGCTCGAAACCTCAACCAAAATGCTCCAACACCACTGGATGGAAGAGCGAGAAAAGATCAAGATTCAAATTCAAAGTGGGCGCTGCTCTGAAGACGAGGTCTTGGAGCTTGCCAAACAATTCGATGCTCTTAAAGGAGCTCCTCCTTCGATAAAATCTTCTTGATAAAAAACATAAGTCGATGATATCCTCTGTGCGGGGTTTGACACTAACTTTTAGAGGGAACTGGATGCAGAAGAAGAGTTTCTCGTGTCCTGCATCGATCAAGATTTTGACTGGTCTTGGTTTTGACCGCAGAGATTCTGGAGGGAAGTTTGATCATCATCGTGGCTATTTTGGTCTTGAAGTATGACAATAATGAGATTTTTTCAGGGCGCAGGAGACTTTCTCCAGTTTGCTATTCCAACGGTCGTGGGGTTTCAAGATGTTGTTTCCGACGCGCGCAACAGGGCATACAGAGACGGGACAATCAAAGCCATGAAAATCTGTACCTTGATTCTCATTCAAAGATATGGATGCAAACTGATCAAGAACGTCGTGAAGAAACGGCGTCCTGATGGAACTGATTTGCAATCATTCCCATCAGGACATTTTATGATTGGAACACAATGTTTAACTCGCTCGGTTTACAGAGATGGTCCTCTTTCCACTACAGCGATCTTGACATTGCTTGGAACGATTTCTCTCGGCCTTGGCCGTTACCTTCCAAAGAAGCATGATGTTGTTGATCTAATTGCTGGTGGAATTTTGGGGGGTTCTCTAGGCATAGTTTGGAACAGATGGATTTAAGAGTCGCTTATGGTATTAGCATCGGGCCCTTGCGATGACCAAGGCTTCAATGATGATGATACGAGATGCATCAAACTTCGTGTCTAATAATTAGATTGTCTATTTTATGTCATTCTATTGATTAAAGCGGCTGTTTTTTTTATTACTGAATCATTGACTGGAGCTGCTGGGTAAAAAATCTTGACAGTGTCTAATTTTGAGTGCAACATGCAAGGAAATATTTTAACAAGCATAGGGACAGATGCTTTACTTTGTTGCAACACTTAGTATTCTTTTTGTGACGCTTTTTCTTCTTCTTCTTTTTACTTGGAAAAATGGGGTCTCACCGATGCCCACATCTCAAAAAATACGCAATGTCCTTTTAAAAAATCTTCCTGAATTAAATGGAGGAACGATTATTGAATTGGGCTCAGGGTGGGGGAACCTTCTCTTCCCCCTCTCGAAGAAATATACAAATTGCTCGATTATTGGTTTTGAAAACTCGCCGATTCCCTATCTCTTTTCTTCCTTTCTCAATCACTCGAAAAATTTGAAGATCATGAGGAATGACTTTTTTGAAAAGTCTCTGCAGGATGCAAATCTTATTGTTTGCTATCTTTTCCCAGCAAGCATGGAGCGACTCAAGGAGAAATTGGAGAGGGAGCTTCGTCCAGGGACACATGTTGTTTCTCACACTTATGAAATTCCTACTTGGAAACCAAGAAAAACTATTTCTGTTGATTCGTCGATGATCTACCTATATGAGGTATCTGAAAAATCATAAACAACTTCAGTTGTTTCTATTTCTTAATCCCGCGCAGCGCGAGGAAAAACGAGATAAAATCAAAAATTAGTTAGTTGGATTATTTCAGATAAGCCTGATGAAGTGTTTTTTATCTCATCGTTCCAACATGAGATCCGAATAAAATGAGTAGACAATATTGCAAACGGCATCTATGTGCCAACAGAACCCCTTCTTACTTGTAAATGACAAAACTCAGGTTATTAGAAAAAATGAGAGTTTTTCTTGCGTTCAATTAGAGAACACTACCCAAGGTATTACTCCCAGAATTCACGACTGAACGGATTAAATATAAAATTTTGTCCATCAGTTAAGCTACGAAAATTTTCTCTTTCAACTTCAGTTGCATGCTTATAAATCACATAAGGAGGAGGTACTATGAATAAACGATCAGGCATTGCATCATCTTCTTCATCAATCATCACTATTTTTACGTTTTCTTTAGTCTCAGGATATTTGAGAAATACAGTATCTGCTGTTCTCATTGTTGTGTGATCTGATGTCATCCCCATCATAAAAAATCCATTCAGAGTTGTGTCACCATGAATGCACCCCTCTTCGATAATAAGTGTGTATCCATAGGGGATTTGAATTCCAATCAGTTCAATTTCATCAGGGGCTTCATTCCTTCGAGCAAGCACAACATAACCTGTAGAATTGGAAGTAATGGGGGTAATTATTTGAGAAAATTGATGCTTTTCTAAAAAATGCCCGCTTCCTTTCTCAGTTTGCCAGTCTGCGTACAAAGGTTCATACAAATAAGTCACCAATCGATATTCATCCTTTGAAGGAAGAGGTTTTTGTGTAATTTGAAAGGGGGTTTGATTGTCAACAAGACGCGCTTTAAAAGAAGAGAGATCAACTCCTCGAGGATCGAACCATTTCAATTCGATTAATTCCTGATCAACTTCCAGAAGACCAGGATTTAGAAAAAGAGATTGTCGAAGATCGTGCCGAGTGATTCCATAATTTATTTTTTTTTCCTGAATGGTATGATTATCTTTTCCACTTATCCAGTTGACTCTAATAACAGTAAGAAAATTAGAGTCAAAGGCTTCAAGATTATCATGATCTTTTTGGTATTCATCTAAAATAGGCTGTCGCGAAAATAGGGGGGGAAATTGGCTTTCGATCGTATACAAATATTGATGAGGGTTTTCTAAATTACCAAAGTAATCGAGAGGTCCTACCATACTAGCACCTGGAAATCCTCGAACAGCTGTTAAATTTTTCATCCTTAGTAAAGATCGTGTTGCTAATTCTAAGGTCCAATTATCAGAAAATCTTGGAATTGTTCCCGACAACAAATTGCCATATATTCTGCAAGCAATAGTGCCGTCATCCCCATCTAATAACAATAGTCGTTTGGGCTGGGAGAAAGTGTCTGGAGAGCCCATGTGTGTATGGCAAGAATAACCAGTGCCAAGGGAAAGTAAAATAAAGCTTAAGGACAAAAATTTTAGATATTTCACAAGATCCAACCTCTAACGTTTCTTATAGTTTATTTTTGGAGCATTGAGAACCGCGAGGATAGGTAAATTATAAATTTTTTTACAGAACATTTTTATGGATAAAGCGATGGCTGTGGCAGCTGCAGACCGCTTGGTCCACCATGACACTAGTTTAGAGCTAAATATGGAGAGTTATAGAAAACGAACAGCATTCAATCAAATGTGACAAAAAAGAGGAGGACTGAGAAGAAACTACGCAGCTATTCTGTGAGAGATCAACCGGCAAAGATAATTGACACAAAACATTTTTGGTCGAAAAAACTTAGGTCCCCTCGCTCTGTCTCAAATTCATACATAAAGGAAAGAATTTTAGAGTCAGAGCCTGTGTTTGGTTTTTAATCCATTGACAATCAGTATCGACATCGAAAGAAAAAAGATTAAAGAAATTTCAAATATTGTACTTTGGAATTGAAAGGCGGAATCAAAGATTAATAAGCTATATTTAAAAGTGTTGAATCTTTTCAAAGTCAACCAGGAGGGCGAAATGGGAGAAGACCTCCTGAAGAAGAGCAATTCTGTTGGTCCGTATCTTTGGCTCGTCAGCTAGGATTTTAACTTCTTCGAAAAGGGTGGCTAGGGGAGCTCTGAGGGTAGAAAGGCGCTCAAAAGCGCCTTGGTAGTTTCTAGAGGAGAGGATCTCTTTATAAGGGTTTTTAAGAGTGGTAAGGGACTCATAGAGGGATTTTTCAGCAGACGCAGTCAGCAGATCTGGTTTGATGGCATGGAGTTTTTCAGTGCCAATCTGTCCTTTGGCGCGCTTATAGATCTCGAAAAGTCCATCGAAATGGTCGCTTGCTCGGAATAGATTGAGGGCTTGAGTCTTTAAAAACTGGTCGTAAGGATTAGTGCACCGACCCTGAAGAGAGGCTTCAATTTCGTCTTTTTGGAAGCCATATTCTTCTAAGACTCCTTTAGCACGAGAGGTTATAAAGTCAAGAACCTCTTGATCTTTAATCACTGTTTCTAAATCGAGGCTTAAGCGGTTTTCAATGAGAATTTTAATTACCCCAATTGTTTGACGTCTGAGGGCATAGGGGTCGCTGGAAGAAGTTGGTTTTAATCCCACTTTAAAATAGTTAATCAAATTGTCGAGTTTATCGGCAAGACCTAAGAGAACACCTGTTTTTGACTCTGGAAGCGCGCCGCCTTCTGATTTTGGAAGCCAATGCTCTTCGATAGCGATAGCGACTTCCTCGTCTTCTTTTTGGTGGAGGGCATAGTGTTTTCCGATTGTTCCTTGGAGGTTTGGGAATTCTTGCACAAGTTCTGATGCGATATCAGCTTTGCAGAGAGACGCTGCGCGAAGAACAGTTTTTTCACTTCCCATTTCCAAAGTTTGGGAAAGAATTAAGGCTAGTCTTTTGAGGCGATCAACCTTTTCGGCCATCGTACCTAGTTCCTTTTGAAAGACAATATTTTCAAGCTTTTTGGCGAAGTCATCCATTGAAGTTTTTAAGTCTTCTTCATAGAGAAATACCCCGTCAGAAAGACGCGCTGAAAGCACATTTTGGTTTCCTTCTTTTATCGCTTCATTGGGGGTGTTATCAGCTGTGATGACAAAGAGGGGTGCGAGATGATTGGTGTGGGTTACAAGAGGAAAATACTTTTGATGTTCCACCATTTCTGAAGTGAGAATTTCCTGGGGTGCTTTTAAAAATGCTTTATCGAAACAGGCGTAGGTAAGCTGTGGCCACTCGGTAAGATAAAGAACTTGGGAGAGGACTTTCTCTTTATAAATTGCAAGGGTATTTGTTTCTTTTTCGATTGCTTCAAGCGCGGTTTCGATGATCTTTTTTCTTTTTGTGATGTCGACCATCACCTTGTGCTCTTCTAATCGGGCGACATAGTCGCTTGCAGATTCAATTGGAAAGGTTTTATCGCACAGTTGAGCATGTCCTGCAGAGTGATTTCCTGAGACCACACCGGCAATTTCAAAAGGAATGATAGTGGTTCCCAATAGGGCCACGATCCATTTCAAGGGACGCGCATAGCCTACTTCAAGATCACCCCAATGCATCTTTTTTGGAAAAGGAAGATCACTAATGATCTTAGGAAGGGATTGGCTTAAGATTTTAATCGTAGAGCCTCTTTTCTTCTCTATGGTAACCATTAGGTAGTCATTACTTTTGATCTTTTGAATATGAAGCATTTTATGGTTTTTAGCTTCTTGAAGTGTTGGAGGTGGTTCAAATCCAAGGGATTTAAAAAAGCCTATTCCTTGCTTTGTTACATGTCCTTGAGAGTCGTAGGCGGTTGAAACTGGGGGGCCACGCCTTGTATTTGTGCTTTCTTCTGTTCCATGAATCAAGCCATTCACTAGGATGCTTAATCGGCGGGGTGTTCCATAAACGTGGAGAGCTGAATAGGAGAGTTTATGTTCTTTTAAGAGCTTTTCAATTGCACTTTTTAAGTTTCTGTTTCCGATAGGAACAAAAATTGCTGGGAGTTCCTCTGAGCCGATCTCAAAAAGGAAATCACTCCTATCTCTGGGGTTGAACGTCTTAGGGAGTGGAGGAAGGGAGAATGTGATCTCTTCTTTTTTCAGCCGTTTTAGAAGAGGAAACCCTAATTTTTCTCTGGATGCAAGATATTCGGTAGCAGCTGCTTTTGCGAGATCACGAACGCGAGCAATATAACTCGTTCGCTCGGTCACGGAAAGGACGCCTCGCGCTTCAAGCATATTGAATGCGTGGGAGGCTTTCATCACAAAGTCGTAAGCAGGAATCGGAAGGCTTAATTCAACAAGCACCTTCGCTTCTCTTTCAAAATCTTCAAAATGGCGAAGCCACATCTCTGTTGAAGCTTTATAAAAATTGTAGTGACTCCACTCCACTTCATTTCTATGGTAGATATCGCCGTAGGTAAACTGCTTATTGTACTGCATATCGAAGAAGTTATCTTTCTTCTGTACAATCATAGAGAGGCGCTCGAGACCATAGGTGAGTTCTACACTAATAGGTTTTAGGATCAGTCCTGCAACGGACTGGAAATAGGTAAACTGTGTCACTTCCATTCCATCTATCCAGACTTCCCATCCAAGACCCCATGCGCCTAGTGTAGGAGATTCCCAATCATCATGAACAAAGCGAATGTCGTGTTGTTTTAAGTCGATTCCAAGCATTTTTAGAGACTGAAGGTAGAGTTTTTGAATCTCTTTCGGGGAGGGTTTCATGATGACTTGAAGTTGATGAAAAAGTTGTGTGCGGTTAGGGTTATCTCCAAAACGTCCATCCTGGGGACGTCTTGAAGGTTCGACATAGACGGTATTATAAGGTTCGGGGCCGAGGGATCGGAGAAAAGTCGCAGGGTTAAACGTGCCTGCTCCTACTTCCACATCGTGTCCCTGTTGAATTAGACATCCATGTCCCGCCCAGAAAGCTGTCAATTTACTGATGATTTCTTGAAAAGTCATCTTTGCAATTACCCTTGTATTATGTAATAATCTCGGCTTCATGCATTTTTTTCTAGCAAATCTCTAGTGCTTGCAACGGAGCAGAATGTTTTTAATTTGAATGGGATGATGCAAATGGCCATTTCTGAAAAGTAAAAATCATCCTAATTCACCGGAACCGCTGGGGAGATGCAGCTAAAAATACATGAAGTCGAGGCAATGTTGCACCAAATAGGAGTTATAATGCGAGAATTTTGTGGTCTTCTCTCTAAAGACGTGAAAAATTTCTTTGAGAATGAAGGTGAAAAAAAATTTCGAGCGAAACAGCTTTTTGACTGGGTCTACCAAAAAGGCAAAGTGGATTATGACCAGATGTTGAATCTCCCTCAGCCACTTAGATCTCTCTTAAAAGAGAAAGTCAATATTGGTGTACTGCAGCTTGAAAAAGCAGAAGATTCGGAGGACGGGGAAACAAAAAAGTTTTTGTGGAAACTTTCAGATAACCATTTTGTCGAATCGGTACTCATTATAAGTGGGGGGCGGCGCACCGTGTGTGTGTCTTCACAGGTGGGGTGTCCGGCGCGATGTGCCTTTTGCGCCTCGGGAAAAGAGGGGGTTATTCGGAACCTTACGCCTGCAGAGATTGTGGAGCAGGTCGTTCTTATTAACCACCACTTACTGCGAACAGGTGAACGGGTTAGCCACCTGGTTTTCATGGGGATGGGAGAGCCTTTGGAGAATTATGTGGGGGTAGTCCGAGCCCTCAAAATCTTGATGGATCCTGAACTTTTTGGGTTTTCTCCCCGCAAGATTACCGTTTCTACTGTCGGAGTTATTCCCAATATTAGACGGTTAATGGAAGATGGGTTCAAAGTCAACCTCGCCCTTTCTCTTCATGCTCCTAATCAGCGTATCCGGAAAAAGATTGTTCCCTATGCCCGCAGGTTTCCGATTGAGGAAGTGTTAAAAAGTGCTCGCGACTACGCAAGATTTACTAAGAGAGACTTAACCTATGAATATGTCCTTTTAGATGGCATTAATGATACACAAGAAAATGCTGAAGAGCTTGCGTCTCTTCTTAGAAACGAGCAATGTACTGTCAATTTAATTCCTTACAACCCTGTAAAAGGTCTCAATCTCAGGAGACCTAGCAAAGAAAAAATTGAACATTTTCGTGCAATTTTATTGAAAGGAGGGGTGCGTACTACCCGTCGCTACACCAAGGGGAAGGACATCGCTGCGGCCTGCGGCCAGCTAGCGCTCCGCAGAAGAGATGAAAAAAAACTTTAGAAATTGAAGTAAAGTCAGTATAAGGGAGCAAAAAAGCATTAGCTTATGGTACCATGAGAGTCGCAAGTAAAGTTTCAATTTTTCGAGGAGAAATACCTTTGAAGCTCCCCTTATTTCTAACGATTGGACGGATTTTTATCAGTCCAATCTTTTTGATTTTCTATCTGAAGTATCAGCAGCTGGGAATTGCGCTTCATGCTCTTCCGTTTGTTTTGATTTTCTTACTTGTGCTTTCAGAGCTCTCTGATTTTTTTGATGGATTTCTTGCAAGACGCTTTAACTTAGTGACTGAGCTTGGGAAGATTTTGGATCCAATGGCTGATAGTATTACTCGCCTCACCATTCTGCTTACCTTCACACAAGGATTCATTAGACTACCGCTGCTTCTAGTATTCGCCTTTGTTTATCGAGATGCAATGATCAGCACTCTGAGGACAGTATGTGCTTTCCGAGGGGTAACTCTTGCGGCGCGCACTAGTGGAAAGATCAAAGCCGTTTTACAAGCATCTTCAATCTTTGCGATCCTGATTCTTATGATTCCTTATGCATGGGGAGAGCTATCTCTTCTTCAGCTGCAAAATATCAGTCTCATTATCATTTCAACAGCGGCTGTCTATACTGTTTTTTCAGGGGGAGAGTATATTTGGGTTAACCGAAGCTACATTCGCCAAGCGTGGCAAAGTGATCAGACGCCTCGATAGGCTTCCAAGTATTTTAGTGCGGGGGTTTTCCAGCTCCAGTCCTTTTGAAAACCATTTTTAAGCATCAGTCTCCATTTCTTTGGGTTGTTCTTATGATGCTCAAAGGCGCGATCAATCGACCAGCGCAGGCTGTCCTTGGAGGGGAAGTCAAAACTGTACCCGTTTCTTCTCTCAAGCGGGATTTCATTATGATCTATATCAAGGACAGTATCGTTGAGCCCACCCACCTTGTGGACGATGGGAATCGTTCCATAACGCAGGGAGATCATTTGTGTGAGACCACAAGGTTCAAAGAGTGAGGGAATAATGATACAGTCAGCAGAGGCGAAGGTGAGATGCGCAAGCTCTTCGTCAAAGATAAAGTGGAAGTGGACGTGGGGGTTGTTGCAATATTCTTTAGCCAAGGTATAGAACTCCTCTTTAAGGGTGGGCTCGGGTGTTGATCCAAGAAAGATGAATTGCCCTCCTTTTTCCAGGACATATTCGACTCCAAAACGCATCATCTCGGGACCCTTTTGCTCAACGATTCGGGTCACAGAAATGAATAGAGGAGCGGAACCGTAGTCCATATTGAGTTTTTTTTGCAACGCCTTTCTGTTTGTTGTTTTAGCCTTAATGACCTCATCGAGATTGATTCCATCTGCTTGATAATTTTCCTCTAGAAGAGGGTCTGTTTCGGGATTCCAATAGGAGGTGTCGATGCCGTTCAAGATGCCACGAAGTTTCCCTTTATTTTCAACGAGAAGAGAATCAAGGCCAAACCCTTCTTTTCCTTGAATTTCTTTTGCGTAGGTAGGAGAAACTGTTGTTAAGCTATCAGAGTAAACAAGGGCTCCTTTTAAGAGATTAAGTTTTTTCGGGTTTTTGTGATCTTGCATTTTGTCTTTTGTGATTAGATGGCCTGTCTTAAGACCTAACCGTTCGATTGTTTGTGGGGCACATGTCCCTTGATATTTCATGTTATGGATGGTTGTCATGATCTTCCCAATCTTAAGACCAAGGGACTTATATATTTCGCGATATAGGGGGGCAGCAAGAGAGGTGAGCCAATCATGGATGTTGAGTATATCAGGGTGTTTCCCCTTCCTGAGAAGGTATTCCATGGCAGTTTTAGTGAAGTAGGTGAATCGAGAAAGGTCATCGTCTTCCCCGTAGATCACACCTCGTTCAAAATATCCCACCTTGCTATGGGGCTTGATTAAGATAAGAGATATTCCATCAAACTCGCTTGACCATACAGTATTTTTTACTTCTTCGAGATTTTCATAGGAGAGGAGGGTTTCAAAATCTACTTTGAGGTTTTTAAGCAATTTCCTATCGATATGGTCATAAAAGGGGAGAATAACTTCCACCTTCTCGCCTTCTTCAATCAGTGCTTTAGAAAGACCGGCCGTCACATCCCCCAGTCCTCCAACCTTGGCAAGTGGGGCCAATTCTGTTGTCAAATGCACAATATACATGTCTCTTTGAATACCACAGATCGATAGTTTTTAGAAATGCCCAAGGATTTATCAATATAAAATTTTGGAGTTAATATGAAGATCTACGGAAGCAGGTTGGATATATTTAGATGTTGAAAAGAAATGTACTAGGAAGTTAAACTAGTGGCTTGTTTAAGCTGAGCTATCGGTCTCTTTTGTTCGGAGTTCATGGTTGGTTAAATTTGATGGGGTGTAGCCAAGCGGTAAGGCACCGGTTTTTGGTATCGGCATGCGGAGGTTCGAATCCTCCCACCCCAATTTTATGATCTGAGTGAGTCGATGACTAATACACCATTTATGCTTTTCTCGGGCACATCCCATCCGAGTTTATCGGAAGAGATTGCAAAGAACCTGGGTATTAGACTTGGCAATGCTCAAATCGAATTATTCCCTGATGGTGAGATAGGCGTTCACATACTTGAGAATGTCCGTGGTCGGGATGTCTTTGTTGTGCAGAGCATAGCGAAGAAACCCAACTTCTATCTTATGGAGCTTCTGATTTTAATCGATGCTCTAAAAAGGGCCTCTGCACGCAATATTGTCGCAGTCATTCCATATTATGGGTATGCGCGGCAGGATCGCAAAGATAAGGGACGAGTGCCGATAACGGCAAAGCTCGTGGCGAATCTCCTAGAAACAGCAGGAGTTTCGCGCCTAGTAACGATGGATTTGCACTCTGAGCAAATCCAAGGTTTTTTCGATATCCCAGTCGATAATCTCTATGCGCGAGCTGTATTTGCGAAGGGGATTCAGAAACTGGGACTGAACGAGCCTGTTATTTGTGCTCCGGATGTAGGAAGTGCCAAACTTTCCCGCATCATGGCGACCGAAATAGGAGCCTCTTTTGCGATTGTAGATAAGCAGCGGATGAATGCAAAGGATGTAGAAGTCTATGCACTCATCGGTGAGGTGCAGGGAAAGGACGTGATCCTAGTGGACGACATTTGTTCCACAGGAGGGACGCTTAAAGGAGCGTCCAAGGCAGCGAAAAAAGCGGGAGCCTCCCGTGTTTTTGCAGCGGTGACTCACCCTCTCTTTGATGAGGAAATTGAGGAAATTGATCACCTCTTAGTTGCCAACACGGTTCCTCTGCCCGATGAGATAGATCATTCCCATGTTGAAGTCCTCTCTGTTGCTGGGGTGTTTGGAAAAGCGATTGAACGTATCGTGAATAACGAGTCTGTCAGTTCCCTTTTTCGCCCAAAAACATAGTCTCATTGCTTGGAAAGTGAAATTTTTTAACTGAATAATCTGGAGTGTTTATGAAACTCACAGTGTCCAAACGGGCAGGAGAAAAAAAGAGTGAGCTTACAAAGCTCAGACATCAGGGTGATATACCTGCTGCGATTTACTGTAAGGGTAAACCTTGCGAAAAAATCGTTGTGAAAGGAACTGAGTTCTCGGCAGTTATTCGGGGGCTTCCCAAGGGGCACCTTCCAACAACTGTTTTTGAACTTGAGATTGATGGCAAGAAAATTAAAACTATCGTTAAAGATATCCAATACCATCCAACAACGTATCGGATCCTTCATCTCGACTTCATGATCTTAGATGATAAGGTAGTTGTCGATATAAAGGTGCCGATTACGTGTGTAGGAGAAGCCGACTGCGTGGGAGTGAAATTGGGGGGGTTTGTTCGCCCGATTAAGCGTCACGTTAAGGTCCGATGTCTTCCTAAAGATATTCCAACCGATTTCAAGCTCGGCATTAAAGAGCTTGCTATTGGGCAATCCAAGCGGATTGGGGATATCAAGTTTGGGAATGCCATTCATCCCCTTGCTACCGATAAAGAAATTGTTGTTGTCATTGCAAAACGGTAATGTCAATGGAAAGCAAGAGAAGAAGAGCCCTCATTATTGGACTAGGAAATCCTGGGGAAAAATATGAGTTGACCCGTCACAACTTGGGTCAAATGGTCCTTTCTGCTTTTGCTGATAAACATCTATTACCTTTCAAAAAGGAGAGCATGCTCAAAGGAGAAGTTGCGAAAGGAACGGTCAAAGAAGGAAAAGTTTTTCTCCTTTTTCCAACAACCTACGTGAACCTCTCTGGACAAGCAGTACGAAAAACAATGGACTTTTTCAAACTTTCTCGAGAAGAAATCCTCGTTCTTTCTGATGATGTCGCTCTTCCCTTTGGAACCCTTCGCTTTCGAGAGAAGGGGAGTGCTGGAGGACATAATGGTCTGAAAGACATTGGAGAAAAGCTTGGAACGCAGGAGTATCAGCGTTTGAGGTTGGGCGTGGGTGAACCTATGATTGGTTACTTAGAAGACTATGTTTTAGCTCCTTTTACAAAGGAAGAACAAGAAAAAATTCCCGAGATACTCACTCAAGCCGTGGCTTTTATCGAAGAGTGGTTATTTCAAGAAATGAAGGAACATGCATGACTAAACAAGAGAACAGACTCTATGAAGGGATGTACATTATTAATGCATCTCTTAGTGAGGACGCTTTGAAGAAATCTTTGGAGCGCATTACGAGTACCATCGAAGGAAATGGAGGAGAAATCCATAAAATCCATGAGATGGGACGAAAAAAACTTGCTTACGAAATCGATGGACATAAGCAAGGACAATACTTTCTCCTTTACTTTTCAGTTGTCCCAACACTGATTGAAGAGATGTGGAAGGAGTATCATCTTAACGAGGACCTAATCCGTTTCATGACGATGCGGACCGAAAAGGTTCTTGAGAAAATTGAATTTAAACCTCTTGGTGAAGAGCAATAGAAGAGGACAGATTAAGTGAATAAGCGACACAGTTTTGGATTGAAGAAGAAAAAATCCTGCCCTTTTACGGCCGCAGGAATTAAAGAAATTGACTACAAAGACACCGAAACCCTTGAGAGATTTATCACTGAGAGAGGAAAGATTCTCCCTCGGCGGATCACGGGGATTTCGCACCATTATCAGCAGCAGCTGAAAAAAGCGATTAAACAAGCCAGACATGTGGCTCTGTTACATTTTGTTGCGGAGGAATAATATGAAGCAAAAGAAAAGTGCAAAAATTCAGCTCCTCCTCCTTGAGGATGTGATCAGTCTTGGAAGGAAAGGGGAACTTGCTAGCGCAAAGCCTGGTTTTATCCGTAACTACCTCCTTCCTCAGAAGAAGGCAGTAATTGCTGATAAGAGAGCTATTCGAATGCAGGAACAACTACAAGCTGAACGTTTAGTACAATCGGCAAAGGATAAGAAAGATTCTCAGGCTTTAGCCGCCAGCCTTAAGGAAAAGACTTTGACAACAAAGGTAAAGAACGATTCTCAGGGCCACCTGTATGGTTCTGTTGCTTCTGCCGATATCGTCAAGATTCTTGAGAATCAGGAAAACGTTACAATCGAAAGAAAGAATGTGATTCTTTCTAAGCCTTTCAAAACCGTGGGTGTTTTTGACGTGTACCTTCGCCTAAAAGAGGATGTTGAAGCAACCTTTAGACTTAAAATTGAAGGTGAGACCAAAGTTCAAGAGCCGAAGCCGAAGGTCGAAGTTGTAGACGAAGAGCAAGAAGAAGTTTCTACTGAAGGTTTTAAAGATGTATCTGACGACCTTCCAACGCGCAGCGAACGAAAAAAAGAGATGAAAGAAGAACTAGAAGAGCGTTCTAAAGAGTGAAGCTCTATTCTCCAGCGAAACTTAACCTTTTTTTTCGCGTCTTAAGAAAACGTGATGATGGCTTTCATGAGATCGCAAGTCTCATGCAGGCCATTTCTCTTTGTGACACACTTTACTTTGACTTAGCATTGGAGGATTCTCTGACCTGCACCGATCCCCAAATTCCCACAGATGAAAACAATTTTATCCACAAAGCTCGCAGCCTATTTCGACAGAAAACAGGATTTGATGTGCCGCTTGCTATTCATGCTAAGAAGCAGATCCCTTCCAAGGGAGGATTGGGTGGAGGTAGTAGTAATATTGCAACGACTCTTTATGCAATGAACCAACTTTCTGGCTTGGGACTTTTGGAAAAAAAACTTGCAGAGTGGGCAGGAGAAGTTTCTTCTGATGCTCCTTTCTTTTTTTCCAGCGGCACGGCTTATACGACGGGACGTGGAGAAATTGTTGAGCCTTTAATTACTTTGCCAAAGAAGAATCTCTATCTGGCCAAGCCAAATGGTCCGGGTCTTTCCACTCCACTTGTATACAAGCATTGCAAACCCAATGTGAATCTCAATGATCCGGTGTATTTACTAAAGGAAAGAAAGTGGGGGACTAATGATTTAGAATTTCCGGCATTCTCTCTCCGCCCTGACCTCAAGAAGTTAAAGCGTAGATTGCTTGCACTGGGATTCAATTCAGTTGCTATGACAGGAAGTGGCACAGCATTTTTCTGCTTTGGGACGGTTGAGGATCCAATGCTCCCAAATGTTCAATTTTGGAAGAGTTCATATATTTCTCGAGAGGGAACACAATGGTATGAGAATTAAAGCTTGGCTTTTTCTCATTTTTTTTCAAATAGGAATGGCCGCGGGGCCTATGACTCACCTCCTTTTGGGAGAAAAATATTGCTTTCTTTCTGGTGATTCAGAGGAGAAAACAGGGGAGTTTTTAGTAGGAACCTTGTTTCCTGACATTAGGTATATAGCACATTTTCCCCGAGCACGAACCCATCCAGTTGTTACAGACCTTCGGGAGGTAGTCCAAAGCTCCTCGAATTTTCATGCAGGGATCAAATTTCATGCGTGGATAGATATTATTCGAGAGGAATTCATAGAGGAGTCTGGGATTTATCAAGCTGTGATGCCCTACGCAAAAGGGCATGAGGCAACGCTCTTGAAATTTATCGAAGAAGAAATCCTTGCTGATTTCTACGATGGCCAGAAATGGAGCTATTTGTTTGATCGAATAGGTGAGAATGAAAAGATTTTTGCAACTGATGATCAGATTGGAAGATGGCATTTCATTATTCAATATTCCATGTCTTACCGTCTAAGTTGGCTGATTTGGGGTGTTTCGTACTTTAAGAGTCAGGCATTTGGCATTTCGGATGAAACACTGTATGAGTGGAGTTATCTTCTTCCAAGTTTAGCTCAAGACTCACTTTTTCAATCTCATGTTAAGGCTCTTCTTGCATACATACAGGAAAAAATGGAAGAATCTCTTTCCAAATAGTCAAATGTGTGTCATCATCGGGAGGTGATGAAGACTAAGCTTTACGACGATCAGTTGATAGTAGTGACGGGGGCTGCCGGTTTTATTGGATCGGCGATGGTCCGTCATCTTAATGATCAGGGATATTATAACCTGCTTCTTGTTGATGATTTTCGAAGCAGTATAAAGTGGATGAATCTGCGGAATAAGCGGTTTGTTGACTTTGTGTCTCGCGATGACATCTTTGATTATCTGGATGGTAGGGGTCAGGAAATAGAAGCCTTTGTTCATATGGGGGCTTGTTCAAGTACTGTCGAGGCTGATGGTGACTACTTCATGAAGACTAACTATCGCTTTTCGGTAAGACTTGCTGAGTATGCCCTTGAGCACGACCACCGTTTCATCTATGCCTCTTCGGCATCAACCTATGGGGATGGGTCCCTGGGCTTTGCTGATAACGAGAGGTTGTTCGATGATTTGAAACCTTTGAATTTATATGGCTTTTCCAAGCAGATGTTTGACAAATGGCTTCAGGAGCAAGGGGTATTGGATAAGGTCGTTGGCCTAAAATTTTTCAATATCTTTGGGCCCAATGAATACCATAAGGGGCGGATGGCCTCGCTGGTGATTCACATGGTTAATCAAATTCACAAGACTGGAAAGGTGCGTTTGTTTAAATCGTCCGATCCTCTTCAATTTGGAGACGGAGATCAATGTCGTGATTTTTTTTATGTCAAAGATGCTGTCAAGATGATCTCTCTTCTTCTCAAAAGTGAAATTGGGGGGATTTTTAATGTGGGGAGTGGTGAGGCAAATACTTGGAATGAAATGGCGAAAAATGTTTTTAAGGCCATGAAGAAAAAGGAAAATATCGAATACATCCCAATGCCGGAAGATTTAATGGGAAAATATCAAAATTATACTTGCGCTGAAATGGGCAGGTTTCAACGTGCAATCCAGGAAAAAAAGTTAGAGTACAAGCCAGATTTTACCTTCGACTCTGCAATCGAAGATTATGTGATAAACTATCTCCTAAAGGGTGAAAGGTGGTAAAACTTCTCGGTTCGTTCAGCCGTCTTAAGCCTGCAAAGGTTTTGGTGTTAGGTGACTTTATGCTTGATACCTATACGACCGGGTGCGTGCAAAGGATCTCTCCTGAAGCTCCTGTTCCGATCCTTCATGTGAAGGAGTCTCACGACCTTCCTGGTGGAGCTGGCAATGTTGTCTTGAATCTTAAGGCGCTTGGGGCTAACGTGATTGCTGTTGGACGCATTGGCGATGATAAAGAGGGTGCTCGTATCAAAACCCTTTTAGAAGAGGAAGAAATCACGACAGAGGGGATCTTCACCCAAAAAGGGGTAAGCACCCCACTCAAAAATCGCTTGATCGCAGATGCGCAGCAGCTCATTCGGGTTGACCAAGAGTGTATCTCCCCTCTTTCTGAAGAAGTTGAAAAGAAAGTGATTGATTATATTCTTTCGATAACACGCCAGATAGAAGTTATTGCAATTTCTGATTATGCAAAAGGGTTTTTATCGAAATCTCTTCTCCAAATGGTGATCGATATTGCTCGAGAAAACGAGATTCCAACGATCGTTGATCCAAAAGGGGAGGATTTTACAAAGTATCGTGGGGCCACGCTCATCAAGCCTAACTACAAAGAAGCAGTGAGTGCGTCTAAGCTAACGAGTGATGCTGATCTTGATGCCATTGGGAGGTCTCTTCTCGAGCAAACTGTTTCAGAAATGATTATGGTGACCCGAAGTGAAAAAGGGATCTCCCTGTTTGAGCAGAATCGCGAGCGCTTTGATTTTCCTGTGAAAACAAGGGAGGTCAAGGATGTTACGGGTGCTGGTGATACTGTTCTTGCAATGACGACGATGACTTTTGCGTCGGGATTAAGTCTCCAAGAGGGGCTCGAGCTCTCGAACATTGCCGCGGGGATTGCAATCGAACGTTTGGGATGTGTCCGTGTTTCTCTTTCTGAGCTTGCGGAGCGCCTTCTAGAGACTAATTGTAGCAACAAAATATTTGACGAGAGCCATCTCTTTACCCTGGAACAGGCTTTAATCAACAAAAAGCTTACTATTCTGGGAATTAATACCGAGGATGGGGTTTCAACTGCCTTGTTTTCTCAGATTCAAAAACTTTCTAGTCAGAGAGGAGATGATCGGCTCATGATCTATCTTATAGACACCGATCCTGATCAGGATTTTCTCTCCCTTCTTTCCTCGCTTCATGAGGTGGATTTTATTGTTATTCAGTCAAATAGCTTGGCTAGTCTAACTGAAAAGGTGCAACCCGAACGAGTGTTTACCTTAGGGAAAGATGGCATTTTGGAAGAAGTTTTTCACACCAGAGCCTTATTAACATGATTTTCTATGTAGGAATGCCCCAATTTTGCAGCACCTTCGCCAAATAACAATGATTTGGATATCGAAAAACAGCTTATCTATATTGCGTATCAGGTGACGTATGAAGTTGATTTTTTGCTGGTTGAAACCTATTTGGTGTCAGCAGAGAGAGATCTATTTTATTGAATTCTTTAGGGTTTTCTGATAAAGCTTTTCGGATAAATATAGAGGCGACCAGATGATTGAAGGACTTTTAAAACGAGCTAAACGTGAAGAACGAACCATGAGGGCCATAACAGGAGTGAGTATTCATCAATTTGATGAATTGACTATTTTCTTCGAAAGACTTGTTGCGATTTTAGTATGCGGAATACATCAGCACAACCCTCCGGAAGAAACAATAAAAAACGAGAGTGTTTACTTAAAAATTAAGTTATGATACTCTAGATTTTTTTATAATCGAAGATTGAGAGGATCAAGATGGATTATTATAAAAAATGCTGTGGGCAAGAGCTGGTTAAAAATGGCATGAATCTTATCAAAAAAACGGTGTTGCTATTTTTTGTTTCTCTTTTCGGAATTCCAGCTTCCTTGTGGGGAAGCGATAGCTATAAAGTGGTAGGATACTACGAGAATTGGGCGCAGTGGCGGCCAGATAAAGGCAAAGCATACCCACATCAAATGGACCCATCGAAAGTCTCCCATATCTGCTACGCTTTTGCTTACTTTAATTTTAAAGGTCCTGGTATCAGCGGCCCAGGAAAGTATGTTGTCACGGGTGATTGGAAAGTTTACCCTGTTGAATGGACTGACTTGAATGAAGTTTCTGATTCAACCGGACAAAAAACGATTGCTCCTTCTCTATACAACCAATGCACCGGGTATGACACTACACAATTAGAAAAATTTCAAATAAAAAGCCTCAATGAGGAAAACCCTAACTTAAAGATGCTCATTTCTATTGGTGGATGGAACTTCTGCAATCCTGAAGACGATCAGTATGGAGGTAAGTATACTTATCAGTTCTTCAGCCAAATGGTTGGAAATCCTGATCACCGAAAGGCATTCATCGACTCCCTTTGTGACTATGCTAAAACATATCATTTTGATGGAGTTGACTTTGACTGGGAATATCCCGCCTCCGACAATCATGGAGGAACTACCGATGATTACCAAAACTATTTAACCTTTTTTAAGGAGCTTCGAGAACAAATCCAAAGTTCAGGGAACGCATTAATCATAACAATGGCCTCGGCTCCCTTTGTCCCAAGTGGGTCTCTAAATGGCACATATCAAACTGAATCTGGAGCAACCAAAACGGTCGATCCAAGCAATCCAGCAACATACTTTTCTTGGCTCAAAGATTGTTCTGAGTACCTCGACTGGTTCAATGTCATGTGTTACGACTACTATGGTCCTTGGCCGGGACAGGAAGGCACCCTTCCCAATGCACCCACAATAGAAAGTGGCGATCTCAATAGCGTCAAAAAAACGATTGGGTATTATTTGGATGCGGGAGTTGACCCTTCAAAAGTGATTATCGGCGTCCCATCTTATGGACATTCCTATGCTGGTGTTGGATTCTCTGACCAAAACTATGGCCCAGGAAATCCTTTTACAGGACCCGATGTTGCAGGAAAGTACACAGGAACTCCTGGTTTCCTCGCATACTATGAGATCATAGACTAAATTCAAACCTTAGGGTGGCTCATTGCTGGTTTTGATAAGGCTTCAGAAACTCCATATGCTTACAATGTTGGTGGAAAACGATGGGTTTCTTATGACAATCAAGACTCTATCGCTGACAAAATGGCACTTATTAAACAACACTTTTTAGGTGGTGCCATGATGTGGTCACTTGATGATGATGACTTTAACAACAAGTTTCCGCTCCTGACAAAAATCAATCAAGAGCTGAATCCTTAATAGTTTGGATATGGGTCATCTGAATTGCATATGACCGTGGAAGACAGTGGGGACCCTTCTTCTGATGAAGGGTCTTAGCACTTAGTACAGGATATTTTTTAGCAGACCTCAAACTTCTCATTAATAATCAGCAACTTAAGAATAATCCGATTTTTTCCTCAGGTTCAAAAATATCCCTCGAAGCTCATCAAACCCATATCTAAAAATGCTTTTTACCTTTCTCCAATGAGACTTTGTTTTGATTGGGTCTTTCTCTTCCTTTGCCTCACCTACAAGATGACTCCAGTAAAATGCTATCGTTAAAACCTAAATCAATGTCTCTTCCTGTGAGACTAATAAAGAAGGTTTTCAAAAACGAAGATGGATCTACAGGGGAATTATATCTTGTTACTAATGACTTGGAGATTGATGCTGAAAAAATCTATGAGATCTATTAAAAACGGTGGAGAATAGAAAAGTATCATAAGTCAAACAAACAAAATGCAAGTCTAGAAAAATCTCCGACAAAAGTTGTACGTACACAGAAGACCCGCATATTTGCTTCGATTATAGCCTATTGCAACTTGGAAATATTGAGAGTGAAGACAAGATTAAATCATTTTGTTTTGAAATATAAACTAATCGTTAGAGCAAACCAAATGGCATTTCAGGAGTTGAGAAATTTACAACAAACAGCCCTTTTTGCGTAAGGTGAGTAACTAAATTATAAAAACTTAGCTATACCTAAGATTTAAAAAGAGGGGGTAGTTGATTAAATCTCTTGTTTTAATCGCTCAATCCGGACGTCAAGAGGAGGGTGCGATGCAAGTAGGCGCATGAGCCCCCATTTTCTCGGTGTGGAGATCATCAGAGCATTCATTGAACTTTTTTTGCTCATTGGATCAGCTTTAAATGTTTTCAGTTTTTGCAGTGCAGCAATCATGTGCTCTTTGCGCGTCAAGATAGCTCCGCCCCGATCGGCGCGAAATTCTCGAGTTCTAGAAAACGCGGCAATAACCATAGCTCCAAAGATCATGAAAACGATTTCAAATAGGATTGTAAAGAGGTAGTAGCTCATATAAGAGGAGCGGCGGTTATTCGATCGGCCTGCAGCAAGTACAGCATAAGCAAGTACCCGGGCAAGGAACATGACAAAGGCATTCACAATTCCCTGTATGAGGGTCATTGTGACCATGTCGCCATTTGAGATATGTGAGATTTCATGGGCAAGAACCGCTTCAAGCTCCTCTCTATTCATGGCACTAATGATTCCCGTAGAAATGGCAACAAGAGAGCGTCTTTTTGTGGGTCCCGTTGCAAAAGCATTGGGTTGAGGGGAGTCAAAGATTCCTACTTCAGGAATAACGGGGAGGTTTGCATCGCGTGCAAGCTTTGCCACCATATGGTATACATCAGCATAGTTTCCACTAGGTGTAATCAATTGCACACGCATAAGCCACTTGGCCATTTTTCTAGAAAGGACAAGAGAGATCAAGGCGCCGCACATTCCCCAAATCAGGCAAAAAAGCATCAAGGATTGCAAATCTAGCCCATGTGCTGTGAGATAGGGTTTTATATTTAATAACGATAGAACAACGGAAATCGTTAGGATCACTAAACAGTTAATCAGCAGAAAAAGTGTCACACGTTTAAACATCTTGAACCTCCTCAGAGACCTTCTCTGAATTAGAATTGTTATCTTTTTTAGTTTCTAATCAATTTTTTTGCTTGAGTTCAGCAACTTTGGAAAGTTGCTAGCATCCTCCATAGAGAAATTTCCTTAGAAAATCGTAAGTAAATCCTACTACCAGAGAAAGTCTCTCACAGGATCGATTCTACCACTTATTAATCATTTCTATCCACCTTTATAATCAAAACAGTATTTTAATTAAATAAATGGGAGGAGAGTGATTACATATAAATATCTCATGTGCAAAAAACCATCGTTTATTTGTTATTAACAGTGAGAAAAAATGTCCAAAGTTGTTAGGAGCTGATTTTCATTTTTCAAGTGTCTCATCGATTAAAAAACCCCTTTCTGATGAGGAATTCTCTTTTGTACTTATTACATGCTCAAAAGCTTTTAAGGGAGAACAAATGAGCGTAGAAATGGATTGCAATGGAGACTCTGATTTAATCGCTTGTTTGATGAAAAGCATCGAAAGATATTTAAAATCCAGGTGATCACTTGGGTTTAGAATAAAACCTCTATCATGTATGATCTCTAGAAAGTTAAGGATTGCACAATGCTTGAGGATTATGATGTGTGGTTTGAAGAAAACCGCGCGAGTATTTTAAATGACTTTTTTACTTTTCTAAAATTCCCTAGTATCAGTACTGATCCTGCTCACAAAAATGACTTGCTTGCTTGTAAAAAGTGGCTTGTCTCTTATATGGAATCTTGTGGTCTTAACGTTGAGGTTTGGGAGACATCGGGACACCCTTCTATTTTTGGAGAAGTGCTTTCGAAAGAAAGGGAGGCTCCAACCCTTCTTTTCTATGGGCACTATGATGTACAGCCTGCGGTTCCATTTGATGAGTGGAAAAGCCCTCCCTTTGAGCCTGAGGTACGTAATGGTGTTGTCTATGCTCGTGGAGCAATCGATAACAAAGGACAAGGTTTTTACACTCTCGTAGGAGTCCGTGCGTTTCTTGAGATTGCAAAAGAAAAAAAAGTGCATATCAAGATTCTGATTGAGGGAGAAGAAGAAGTAGGAAGTCCTGGATTAGAGGAAATTGCTGAGGCAAAGAAAGAAGCCCTGAAAGCGGATCATGTTTTCGTTGTGGATCTGGATATGTCGGCAAAAGGAAACCCTGCTGTTACATTGGGGATTCGAGGCGTTGCAAACCTTAATGCAACTGTAACTAATACGAATAGCGATTTGCACTCGGGAGTTTTTGGGGGAATGGTTTTGAACCCGGCACGCGCGTTAGCGACAGTGCTTGGAAAGATGTGGAATAATCAGGGGGAAGTAACGATCTCTGGATTCTATGATGGGATAAAAATCTTCTCGAAAGAAGAACTTTCTATTTTGAACTGGGATACTGATGTGAAAGCAGAAGCAGGACCTCTAGATGTCAGGGTATTTCAAGGCGAGGGAGAGTATTCATTATTGGAGTCGAACTGGATTCGTCCGACGCTCGAGATTAACGGAATGGAGAGTGGGTATACCGGTGATGGTTTTAAAACGATTATCCCGGCAAAAGCATCTGTAAAACTTTCTTGCCGCTTAGTTTCTGGTCAAGATCCTGAAAAAATTCTTAAAGAAGTTGCCACTTTTTTGAAAAAAAATCTTCCAGAGGGTATAGAGTTAAGTTTAGAAATAGGGCATGGCACTCCTGGTGTGATGACTTCGCCTCAGTCGGATACTGTTGAGGGGACAATCAGGGCATATGAACGGGTGTACAGCGCCCCTTGCTGTCGTCAGCTGTGTGGAGCAACCATACCGATTGTTCCAACGCTTTCACGTGTTTGTGGAGGAGAATTGGTGATGATGGGAGTGGGGCTTTCTACTGATAATATGCATGCTCCTAATGAGTGTTTTGGACTCGATCGATTTAAGGAAGGTTTCTTGTCGGTGACTCAAATATTAGAGATATTTTCGAGCGGAGGTTAAGATGGCTCGCATGAATGACATCATCAAGAAATGGGCAGATTTTTCGGATTCTGAGACGAAGCCGCTTTTCTGGATGCTATTGGGGCCTCTTCTGATGATGCTCACCATTACCTTTTCTGCTCCCTTTATATCGGATCCATTTCTTCTCCTTATTGCTGTCTCAGGCCTTGTTTTTTCTTGGCGGTATCGGATAAGTGGGTTTGCCCTCACTTTGATGGGATTGATTACATATTTTGCTTTCAGTTACTTGTTTGGACACAGCGATATGTTTCTGTGGGAATTAGTTTGGGGAGCTTCACTTATTCTTGGTCTCACGATCTCCTTTCTCTCAATGGAAGAGTTGAAAAGTTACTACGAAAAGATGCAAGATGGAAAAGAAAAAGCATTGAACGATCTTCAGATTTCTCTTCAAAGCTATGAAGAAAAAACTGTTGTAGAAAAACGGGTGCAGGATAAGGAGATCGAGACGCTTAAAGAAGAGCTTTCATCTGCAAGGGAGGAAGTTGAAGCTCTACTCAACCTTATTGAAGCAAGCCGTATTGAGTCGGATAAAATTTATAAGCAAAGCGACGTTCTGACTCATGAATCGCTAGAAATGCATCGAGAGATGGAATCGTTAAAACTCGATCTGGTTGAGAAGCTTAGTAAGTTATCTGAGCTTGAAAAAAGACACGATTTTATAACTCAGGTTTCCGGTGAAAGATTGAAGACTCTCAATACGTTTCGCGTTGAGCTTTATCAGTCGCGACTTCTCAACGAAAATTATCAAAAGCAGATCCAACGGGCGCGGGAATACTTCCTTTCTCAAACGAAGAAGGCTTTTGCTTTAGAGCCTCCCCTTAGGAATAAGGATCAGCACCTTGTCCTGCAAACGCTTGAAAAAGAAAAAGGGATGATCAAAAAGATCTACGATCAAATATTAGAGGATTATCAGAAGGTTAAGAAGGCCTTTGACGAAGGGACTGCAAAATTTAAGAAAGCTCCAGACAACATTCTGGCTGAGGAGATAACAAAACTTACCAGTGAAGTCAAGGGGAAAAAGAAAAAGCTTGAGCAAACAAAATCAGAGCTGATTGGGATTGAGCGGGAAATATTTGTGACTAAAAAAGGACTTCAACAAAATCTAAGGCAGGGTTAAAATTTCATACCCATCATCTGTAATAAGAAGAGTATGTTCCCACTGAGCACTGGGTTTTCCGTCGGTCGTACGCGCTGTCCACTCGTCTTTGGGGTCAACGATTCCTGAGCGAATACCTGCATTAATCATGGGCTCAATTGTAAACGTCATTCCTGCAGCAAGGGGGATATGAGTATTATTATAGCAGTGGGGGATTTGGGGAGCTTCATGAAATTTCGTGCCCACTCCGTGAGCTACAAATTGGTTCACAACAGAACACCCTTTAGAAGATGCATAATCTTCAATCGTTTGTCCAATATTAGAGACCAAGATTCCAGGCTTTAAGATTTTTATTGCACGCATGAGGCATTCATAGGAAACATCAACGACTTTCTGCTTTTCTTCATTAATTTCTCCGATACAAACCATGGCGCTACAGTCTCCATAGAATCCATTTAGGATCGAGGTGATGTCAATATTTAGGATGTCTCCATTTTTTAATACAGTATCATCAGGAATTCCATGACAGATTACCTCGTTCAGGGATGTGCAGATTCCTTTTGGGAAGGGTGGATGACCATATCCTAAAGCAGCGGGTGTTGCATTGGCCTCTCTATGAAGCTTTGTTGAGAGATTATCGAGTTCAAGGGTTGAGACCCCTTCTTTAACCATGGAACAGACCTTTTTGAGGATTGTTGCTGCAAGCTTTGATGCCGCACGAATTCCTTCAATCTGCTTGGGGGTCTTTAGAACGATTTGATAGTTTTTAAAATATGCCACTTTTTGTGTTTCAAAATTTTGAGGCGGCATGAAGGGATGATGGCATTTCTTCCATTTCTTCCCACTTCCGCACCAACAAGGATCATTTCTCGAAATCATAACTGAGGATTATACGAATGTCTCAATCTACTGTCTATAGAAAACAGTATGTAAGGTTAGGCCACGAGCTGGAGCGGTCATCCCGGCAAGGGTCCGGTCTTTTTGAGAAAGGAGAAATCTTACCTCTTCTAGAGTCAACTTGCCCATTCCTACGTAGACAAGGCTTCCAACGATGTTGCGGACCATTTTATAAAGGAAATTATTTCCTTCGACTTCAATGCGAAGGTGGGGACATTCTTTAATCAAATCGATGCGGCGAAGTGTTCGGGTGGTATCATTGGGTTTAGGGAAATTAACGTTAGTCAACGCAGAAAAATCATGAGTCCCAATAAAAAGAGCAGAAGCCTCTCTCATGAGTTCAAGGTTGATAGGAGTATGAATATGCCAGGAGAGATTTCTACTGAAAGGAGATTGAACGGGGGAAAGATGGAGATAGTAGTGGTATTCTTTTCCATTGTTATCAAGGGTGGGATGAAAGATATCCTACTCCATGGAAGGCGTTTGAGGCGAAGTCATGGATTCCAAAGTTGTCGATGGCATAAAGAAGGCTATCGGCTTTTCGAATTGCATAGGAAGATTGTAATAGTAGTGCCCGCGCAACCTTGCTGATTGTTATGTTAGGCCGTTGAGAAGTCTGTTGGATTTTCACAAAACCCTTGATTAGGTTTTCTCCCGAGGCTTCTCCTGAAAGAAGGGTTTCAAAAGCTCCATTATTGAGAGAGTGTTTAAGGGCCATATTAACTGAAGTAGGAAGAATCGTTCCGACTCCCCCAATAATATATCGCGCAATCCAAAGTATAACACTCTCTTCACTATCCATTTGTTTAGTGAAAAATGAGGATGGTTCCTCGGCTAAATGAAAAGGAATATTTTTAGATCCCGGAACTGTAACGGTTATGAGGTTTGATTCCATCACAACTTTCCTTTTAATTATTTTAAATTACTATTATATCACATTTTTAATTATAAATTAATTTTTAAAAATATAATTATACTTTTAAAAATACCGGAGTATTATTATATCCATCTTCAATAGAAGGGAATGAATCGTATTCAGCTCTCATGGTATCTGCAATCGATGCGATATACATCAGGGTAAAGAGGCCCAAATGGACAGTTCCAGCCAGTTCGGCACAAAATAGGTAGCCAGCTAGGCTTAGAACGTTATATGCCAAAGTCGTTCCGGTCTTCATTAATGCAAAAGAAGTATTATATTTTTCATCAGAATCTTCCGCTTCTAGCCATTCTTGATATTTCCCTGGAATTAAGCCAACACTTGAATGAATTCCATATGCAGGAAAGAGAACGCCTGAGAAGGGGATATATAGTGAGGAGGGAGCTCTTGTGACAGTTTCGTAGTAGGAAATATAGGCGTTTGCAATGAGGGAAGTAGAAAGGATTAGCATTCCCAATTTCTTCAGAGAGAATCCATTCATACGAATATCATCTAAGCTATCCTGAAAATTTTGGAATCGGTTGCTCTTTAATTTAGGAGAGTCTTCTGAAGACTGGAGGTAGTCTGAGACATTCAAAGTCTCTTCTACGAGCTTTAGAACCTTTTGCCCTTCGGGAGAGATTCCACCAAGCACCATGGTACCCCTGGCTGTTGAGAGCATTTCTCGGGCTTTGAGAGGTTTTTCCTCAGGAAAACTAGGTGGCACTGAGACCAATGCTAAGGTTGTCATAACAATACTATTATAAACTATAATTGTAATTAATTCAATAATAATAAATTATTTACTATATATAAATAGTATAAAATCTCTATTTTTATTAAATGCAGACTTGGTCCAATTCGCAGAACCTATAATAAAAATTTTATTATCTATTTCTGCATTTTTGTGATGAAATAGCTCGCGCCCCTTACTAACTTTTACCTTCACGCGAGCTTCCTCCAGCCGGTTTTTTGCCTCCTTACTGGCTCCCTGCGCAGTGGTTCCATCTAGGGTGACAAAGATTTTAATTCCTCTCTCATGAAGCTCTATTAGCTTATCTATTAGGTAGGGGTGGGTAAAGGTGAATAAGGATATTTTTACTATTTTTTTTGCCTGGTCGAGGGTAGAAAGAAGAGTTTTTAAAGCTTCTTGGCTTGGAAGTGAAAAGTAAAGGAGATCTCGATCTCCGACCTTATCCGTAATTTTTGAGGGGCGAGTGCTTGAAAGTGTTTTAGAAAGGTTTGGAGCGTAGAGACCTACCATCAAATTAGCATGCATTTTTAGGGATGATGGGGTGAGATTAGTGGAGCCTAGGAAGAGAAGTTCCTCGTCGATAATCCAAATTTTTTCATGCATGAGCCCCTTTTCTTGAATGGGGTGAAAGTAAAAATTCTTTTTCTCAAGCAAGTGGAGGTCGGGGGAGGTTTCTTTGTGATAGATCAGGTGAACTTCAATCCCTTGCTCGGCTCTTTTTTTCAGAAGAGAAAGAATCCCCAAATCGGTGACAGCATAGGTATGGAGCGTGATAGATTTTCTGCTTCCACGAATCGATTTCTTCAAAACCTCTTTTAAATCAGTTCCTTGATCTGTGGAATAAAGACGGTAAGGTTTCTTTGAACTAGGCAAAGAGATACGTAGAGTATAGAAAAGAAAAACAGTCCCGACTAGGACAGCCGGGATGAAACTAAATCTTTTGCCCTTTCGCACGAAGTTCGCGCACAATCGTGGCAAGCCCGCGACGATCAATTGTTCGCATTGCGCTGGTTGAGAGCTTCAGGGTGACAAAGCGGCTCTCTTCCGAAAACCAAAAACGTTTTTTTACAAGATTAGGGAGGAAGCGGCGCTTGACTGTTCCTGTCACGTTCAGACCAATCCCCTTCTTTTTCTTTGCAATTCCTCGGATTGAATAACTTTTTCCCCGACCGGGCTTTTTCCCAGTTACCTGACATCGTCTAGCCATTTGTCTACCTTTATTTTCCTTGAAACAGGTTAACACGAAGGGAAATTTCTTACAAGATCCTAATGTCGTGTTTGAAATAAAATCTTCTTTTCAAGTAAAAGAAGATTTTATTTTGGTGGCTCAAGTTGGAAGAGATTTATGCAGATTTTGTCGTAATTGGATCGGGTCCCGCTGGACAGAAAGCGGCGATTCAAGCAGCAAAATTAGGAAAGTCGGTCGTCATGATCGAGAAATATCCCAACCCTGGTGGTGGGTGTCTTCATTCTGGAACAATCCCCTCAAAGTCCCTGCGCGAAGCGATTCTAAATTTAACGGATTTTCATAAGAAGAGTTATTACTCCAAACACGATATGCAGCAACATGATATTTCGATCAATGACCTCAACTACTGCCTTAACCAGGTTACTAAAGAGCAAATTCGTCAGCTTCACCACCAGTTCGAAAAAAACAATGTCAAACTTGTTCAAGGGGTAGCCCATTTTGAGAACCACCATCAAATTGCTGTTCTGGATGATAATGATCATTTAACCCACATTATTACTGGAGAAAAAACTCTTCTAGCAACTGGATCAAAACCCCGTAATCCCAAAAATGTTCCTTTTGACAAAAAGATGGTTCTTGACTCCACTCGTCTTCTCTCGATTGATCATGTTCCCAAACGGATGATTGTCCTTGGTGGGGGAATCATTGGTTCAGAATATGCTAGTTTTTTTGCCGCTCTTGGAACCGAGGTGATCGTAGTTGATAAGAAGGAACAAATGCTTCCCTACCTTGATAAGGAAATAGGGCAACAACTTCAATCATCTTTAAGCAAGATCGGGCTCCAGTTTATGGGAAACCGAAATTTTGAGGAGATCATTCGCCATAAAGATGAAGTAGAGGTCAAGTTCAATGATGGGTCGTCATTAAGATCCGAAATGCTTCTCTATGCTTTAGGAAGAG
This sequence comes from uncultured Chlamydia sp., assembly GCA_946127115.1. GTDB lineage: Bacteria > Chlamydiota > Chlamydiia > Chlamydiales > Simkaniaceae > Neptunichlamydia. The sequence continues at coordinate 806,337 of CAMGYI010000001.1, read as the reverse complement.
TTGCCAATGTTGACCATCTTCATATTGAAAATGTGGGAATTACCGTCGATAGTAAAGGGTATATTCCAGTGAATGCACTTTTCCAAACAATTGTTCCTAACATTTACGCAGTAGGTGATGTGATTGGTGGACCTTCTCTTGCCTCGACAAGTATGGAGCAAGGTCGACTGGCAGCACGCCACGCGTTTGGAGCCGAGACACACCACTTCCCCACTTTCTATCCGATTGGCATTTATACAATTCCCGAAATTTCTTCGTGTGGTTATACAGAGAAGCAGCTTAAAACCTTAGGGTTTCGTTATGAAGTGGGAAGGGCTTATTATTACGAAATTGCGAAAAATACTATTGCTGGAAATGACCCTGGAATGTTTAAACTTCTCTTTCATGCAGATACTCTGGAAATTTTGGGTATTCACATCATTGGTCGTGATGCAACAGAGGTTATCCATATTGGCCAGGTGGCAATGACACATAGTGCCCGGATCGATTATTTCATCGACCAGGTGTTTAATTATCCTACCTATGCCGAAGGGTACCGGATAGCAGCGCTCAACGGGTTTAACAAAGTGAAACATAAGAGGTGATTTTAATGCCGATCTATGACATTTTTGAACATGTAGAACGACAAAAGGAAGTGGGAGATCCAAAGCTTGACTTGTCGATGCATATCTCCGATATGACGCTTAAAGATCAAAATAAAGCGCCCGATGAAAAAGGGCATATCTTTGCTACCATTGCAGCCCGCCTTTTTTTCTTTATGCTTCTGATTACCGATATTTCCTGGGGAATTCTTACTATGGTTCTTTTTACCATTGCACTCCCTCTTAATATCCTTACTGCTTTTAAGGTCTACAAATTGAAATCCTTCCTTGCTCGGCGGTATCTCAATCTTAAACGGTCTGCGATTTGTGCAATTTCCCTAATCGTTTCCCTCTTTACTCCGGCACTTGGTACCATGATTGCTTGCAGTTACTTCTTGATGTATGACAAAAAGGGGGTTCAAGAAGTCGTTCCCTCCGTTCTCCAAGATCAGTTCAACGAGTTCTTCAATCCTCAAGGACTGTGAATTTGTCCTGTTTATATATCAATGTTTACACGTTGCTTATAACCATACCAATATTAGTCCTTCCCTTCACATCCTATTCGTGCCCTCTTGTCATGGGATGAACGATTCGCTTTCTCGATTTTTTCCTCGCCAAAATCTCGAGTATTTTTCCAACTTTCGGCATCATAAATTTTTGCACATAAAGTAGTAAAAAATCCCTTAAGGGATAAAACTGTGGCACTTGATTCGATGATCCTCTAGTTCTATAAAAAATCTAGAAATGCTATCAAACAAAATCTTCTGTTACTCTCGTCATATTCCTCAAAGGAGTATGACACAATGTTACGTAAATCTTAATGCGGTATCCCTGAAGATCAGTGCTCTCTGATTGCATTAAAATATTCATAATGATTACCATGCGCCACAGTCATTCAACGAGCTTGAGTGTGCATCGCACCTGTATATTATTTTGGGTTGCTTGTAACCTCGATATAGATCAGATCTTATACATCGCAATGGTTGCTAATATGAAAGGTATAATCAAAAAGAGATACAGAAGATATTTCTTATTTTTTCTTGTATTGTGTACAATTTTCGCTTTCACAATTTTTATCTCTAAGTCCAAAAATCCCTTGGAGGAAAAACAGGTGCTTAAAATAGCATTACCCTTTGATATTCGTTCGTTAGATATTGCCTTTTCTCACGATGACACTTCGATCCATGTAATGAATATGGTTTTTGAAGGATTGGTTCGAAGAGATGTCAATGATATGCCAAGACCTGCTGTTGCTGAAATCATTGAGATTTCTGAAAACAAAAGACATTATGTTTTCCACTTAAGAGATTGTAAGTGGAGTGATGGAAGGGATGTCACAGCTTATGATTTTGAGTTTTCTTGGAAAAGGTCTTTAGACCCCACTTCCAAATATTTAACGCATTTGCCCCACTATTTCCACCCAATAAAGAATGCAAAATCTTGTCTGTTAGGAAAGATTTCCATAAATGAAGTCGCAATTCATGCGCTTGATAAGAAAACGCTTTCAGTAGAGCTTGAATATCCTGCGCCTTATTTTTTAGATATTATTGCCCTTCCTTGTTTTTTCCCCCTTCCTAAGCATGTTTTAGAAAAAGAGATTAATTGGGGAAATAATGAGAATGTTGTTTGTAATGGAGCATTCAAACTAAAACATTGGAAGAAGGGATATTTGATTGATGTGGAAAAAAACTTACACTATTGGGACAAGGAAAATGTCTATCTGGATGGAATAAATATCAGTATCATAGGAGATGCTCGGACAACTCTCATGATGTATGAAAAAGGAAGTTTAGACTGGGTCGGATCTCCTTTTGTCACAATTTCCTATGATGTTTCTTCCCAAATTTTGGATAGAGAAGAAGATGATATTCTTATGCATTGGTTGTTTGTCAATATAGAAAAATTTCCCTTAAATAACAAAAAGCTCAGAAAATCAATGGCTTATGCTATTAACAGAGCGGCGATCGTTGATAATATCTTTCATAATTTAGGGGTCCCTTCTTCGACTCCCATAGCGCCTCCAATGCGACTAAGCATAAATCCTTGTTTCAAGGATAATGATACTCTTTCTGCGCAAAAACTTTTCCAAGAAGCTCTTCAAGAAATGGGGTTATCAAAAGAAGAACTTCCGGAAATAGAGTTAAGTTACATTGGAGATTTAGAAATCCAGCATCGCATGGCTCAGGCTATTCAATCTCAATGGAGAGAAGTTCTTGGAATAAAAAAAGTTTCCTTAAAAAGGTCTGAGTGGTCAGTTCACTTTAATGCGAGTGTACAAGGAGATTATGATTTAGGGTTTTCTATGTGGAATGTCAGCGTCCTGGATCCTTCTTTTATTTTAGAGGTTTTTAGAAACAAAGCTGACCCGCTGAATAAAAGTAATTGGGAAAATAAAAAATACAAGATACTTTTAGATAAATCCTGTTTTACAAAAAATCAGCATAAAAGAAATCAATACCTAATAGAAGCCGAAGACATACTTATGGATGAAATGCCTCTTATCCCTTTATGTTGTCTTAAAAAAAGGTTTGCTAAAAGTAGTAAACTCAAAGGAGAAATTATCTCATCTCTTGAATTTATCGACTTCAAGTCAGCCTATTTTGATAGGGGAAAGGAAGAAGTTCCTATTCTTTCTTTCGAGGAGAAAAATCTACCATCTCATAGAGAAGAAGAAATTACATATCAATGAGAGTAACCTCAATTGGGAAGACTTGTTCCAGAACCTGAAAAGGAGAGTAAAAAGATTGATATAGAAATCAGTTCATTTGCTCGTCCAACAATTTGCACAGCATTTAAACAAATCAAACTGATTAACAATGCTAAGGTTGTCATTATTCTCAATGTGGGTCTCAATGGGGAATGAAGGGAGAAAACAACAAGGCTGTTTATGAGACAGTGATAAGGAGTCGGGTAGTGGGTGATGATATTCGGATTGATGATATGACTGAGGATAAGTTTGTCTTAAAAAATGTTAGAGAAAAAAGTGCCTTCTTGCTCAATTTGAGTAAAAAATGTGCAGATGTTTCAAACACCTTTTTTTTCACAGACATTGATCCCTCAGGATATACATCCAGAACAAACGATAGAGGGATGTGGGTAGCGGGTTATACAATCCAATGCTGGGAAAGTGGTCAGAGAATCGTGATTAAAAAAAGTACTGATGAAGCGCAATACGAGAATTATGAAATGATTAATCCACAGGACGGCTCCAGCGCATGGCTGACATGAGTATGGGTATAGCGTTTTAAGATCTCATTCGATATTGAGGCTTCCTGTTTTATAGGGGGCAATCGGGCGTGCTAGCACAGAAGAGTTGGTAGGAATACTGGTAATCTTGTAGGAGTATGTAGGGTGGTTGATCTTCTCGACTTTTAATGGAGAAGGAACGATCCAAGATTGCGAGATTTTAAGGCTTTGGGGAGCAACTTCCCAAGTCGAGCCATCACTTAAAACAAGGATCTTCCCATCGTGCAGGTTTTCATCAACGGTTAAATCTTGATCTTGCTGCATATTCTGGTGCGCGATAACCTTTTCGATTTTAAGGCCAGGGGCAACAGCCAAAAGAGAGAAAACAATTCCGATGAGATACATACGTAATCCTTACTTTTCCCTCTTCTATATCATGGAGGGGAAATTGGCAAATCAAAACTAGATAATGAGAGTTTCGTGCGCGCCAGCTAGTTACCAAACCCACAAGCAAGGCAAAGAGGAGGCAAACGTCAGGAGTCGGGCTGTTTAATAGTACATGGGGAAGTGACTAATGCCAATAGGTTCTATTGAAAAGGCTTATTTGAAAAGAGAGAATGATATCCCACTATGTCAAATTAAATCATGAATTTTCATTTAAGAAATGGTGTAATGCTTACTATGAGTGGATAGGTTTTATTTTTTGAAAATGGTGTAATCTAAGTGTGTGAGGGGTCAGGGTAAAGGGGACGCAGGGCGTGGCGAAGTCTTTTGAGGCAGTAGGGGGAATGATTTCTCTTTTTTGTAATCTTCTCGGCATTACGGAGGTATTGCCACGCTTCTTTATAGAGGAATCGGTTAAGTGTTACAACGCTTAAGTAGTATTCCACTGTGGGGGAGTTGGGATCAAGCAAGTGAAAACGGGAAAGGGTTTCCAAAGCATCTCCACTGTGTCCTAGCTGCAATTGAGTGATGGCAAGTTGAAGCATTCCATCGCGAAAATCGGGGTATTTTTCAAGTACCGCTTCAACTTTCTGCTGTTTTTCGAGGATCGATTCTCGAGTCTCATCCACATGGAGAAAAAGGGTTTTGATTCCTTCTTTATTTACCTTGCCGTTTAAATAGTCTTCGGGAGTCGTATCTTTTGCAACGGCGTGATCAAAGGTGAGGTTTTTGATCTCACTTAGCAGCGAGCGTCCCTCCTTTTCCTTTCCGATAAAGAGGTAGTTGTATCCGAGAAGCATTTTTAAAAGAGGATCTTCAGGAAGAAAGGGGAGGGCTTTTTCGTAAAGATCGGCAGTAGTTTTATGATCTTCCTTATGCCATGTAACTGAGGCTTGGTTGATAAGGGTGAGACCGATCACTTGCTTTTTATCGCGCTCTTGAAGCTTGCGGGCATTGATCCCTAAATAGGATCGGTCAGGAAGATGAATTCCTCGTGCTGTTGTCTCAATATTTTGGATCTCACCTTCCTTGCGATAGCGGATATAAATGTGTCCAGGTGGGGTGATGATTTCTAAAGGAAGATCAAGTCGTTCTGCAATGGAAAGATAGAGAATCGAAACCCCTAAACAAACTCCCAGCCTGCTATCTAATACGGAGGACAGGAATGTATAGGTGTCAATATCTTTTGCATAAAGGGAGTGGGGAGGAAATCGGAACTGCTTTTCGTGGAATATGAAGTGGCTAATTGCTCGGATTTTTTCCTCATCAGTTGCATGAATGGGGAGGCGCGCAAGAATCTGCAGCGCAATCAAATCTAGCGAGGCTTCGTATTGCCTTACTTTTAGAGGATCATTCTCAAACTGATACAAGAGGAGAGCTCTAGAAAGATCTATTTCTTCGGCAGGAAGAGAAAAAAGCGTGTCTTTTTTCCAAACATAATGTCCCTTCAAACTGCGATTCGCAAGATGGTCTGATACCGATTCGATCATCTCCAACTGATCTTCGGAGAGTTCAATATCAGTTTCAAATGGTTGTTTATTGACAAGGGAGATGACCCCATCGATGTCCATCGCAGGAAGAACGAGTTCGCCTTCTAAGTAGCGTCGTTCGCTTCGGTGTTTATGCATGAGTTCCCATGCATCTGAAAGAGCTTGTTTTCCCTGACCTGTTGTGGGGTACAAATGATAGAAGGCAAAAAGTTGCGATATAGATTGAGGGTCTAAGCTCCGATACAGAGTATTGAGATGGACTTCTGGCATTTTAGCTGCAATAAACACCATAGGAATGATAAACAAGAGTAGTTTTTTCATATCTATGAAGTTACCATATTTCTTATTTCTTGTTTGAGGGCTGCATTTTGAGTGAGACTTTCAAGGGGTAGCTTGAAGCGATATGTCCAGTTGAGTGCTGACTCGGTTCCTGGGATATTGATCCGTTCATCTTCTGGATTATTCCAAGTCAGGTCAGGAGCTAAGGCCAAGTATTCCTGGAGCAGGTTGACATGGAACAGACTTCCACAGCGATGGATGTCACGGAGGATATCGCGGTGGTAGTTTATGGAGAGTTCTTTTTGATACTTCCATCCCTTGAAATTGGCATAGTCGCGCGCCTCATCGGGGAAGTTTTTCCACCAGAGCGACAATGTTTCAATATCATGAGTCGATACTGAGGCGATGCTGATGGGAGGATACTCTTCATAGGGGACAAAGGAGCGATCTGTTTTCCACTTTCGGTAGCGACGAAAGATTTTGGTTCCGGGAATCCCAAGCTTTTCCATAACTGGGCACACAAAAGAAGGGGTGTCGCCTAGATCTTCTCCAATAGGAAGCATATCTGAAAAAGAAATGAGTGCATCGAGGAGCATTTCACCTTGTGTCTCCATAAGTGCTGGATCTTTTGGAACAAAGTGTCCATCTGTAGGAGTTTTTCCGTGAGGAATGGCCCAAATACGAAAAAATCCAAGAATATGATCAACTCGATAGAGGTGAAAGTAATGTGTGGCGACTTCGATCCGATTTCTCCACCACTCAAAATGGTTTTCCTCCATTGCTTTCCAATTATAAAGAGGGAATAGCCAGTTTTGTCCTGGAGGATCAAAATGATTAGGAGGGCTTCCTACAGTGAATGAAAAATCGAAGAACTCTTTATGTGCCCACACATCAGCGCTATCAGGGCTGATAAGAATAGGGATGTCGCCTTTTAGAAATACCCCTTTTTTTTCAGCGTGTGCTTTCACTTTTTTAAGTTGTTTATGGCAAAGAAATTGGATAACAAGATGAAAGGTGGTTTCAGGGATCAGTTTTTTTTCTAAACTGCGACGTTTATTTCGTGAAAGGTTCTGCCCATCCTCCGGCCAATCCATCCACTCATCATCATTGTGATTCTCTTTGAGAACTTTATAAAGTGCATAGTCTTCTAGATGAGGGTTTTTTCGAATGAAGAAGAGATAGTCTGCACTCTCCAAAATATCTTTCCCATGTTTTTCAACATACTTTTTTAAGTAGATAAGCTTTTGATCAAGAACCTGACGGTATGCTATCCGTTTGGTTTGGTTAAAGGGGTAAAATGCTTCGAGTCCTGCGTTGTGCGGAAGGGCATGAAGACTGAGGTAGATCGGATGAAGAGCCGTTGCAGAAACAGCATTATAGGGGCTAGGATCATGCCCAGAATCATTGAGAGGCAGGAGCTGCAAAATATCCATTCCCAGAGAAGCAATCCAATCAATTAATGGAATAAGATCAAGGAATTCGCCATTTCCGGAGCTTTTTTCTGTTCGAATTGACAGGAGGGGGACTTGGATGCCATGGTGGTGTTTCATTCCCACCTTTCCCCAAGCTTTTTCTGTTGGCAATTCTTTCATTATCTCATGAAGGGGGGAGGTTTTGCATTAGCGTTGTGATATTTTGACGGAGATGTTCCGCCCCGTTTAATAGTAGAGCACCACTCCTCGGCTTCTTCAATAAATTTTTCAAGTTTTTCCATTAACTTTTCTCCTGAGAGTTTTTCAGCAGGAATGAATTTATGAAGGATGAGCATATTTTTTTTTTCGTAGTAGGCAAGAGATCCAAACGGGTGGAACTCTCCGTTGACTTTGAGGGCATCTTTGAGGACATTTTCTCGGAATTTTCCAGGAGGAATTTCATGAAGAAATGCCCAGATAATAAGGTTTTCCTCGTGTGAATCCATTTGAAGTTGGATTTCAAGCCTATCATCTAAAAGGAGATTACATGCATGGTTTTTGTCCACGTGCAGAGGGAGTTCAATGAGTTCTCCGAGATCCCAGAGGAGTTCTTGAAAACGGTCCATTTATTCCTCGTCCTCATCGTTGAGTTCGTCCTCTAAGTCGCTTAAGGTCTCCATCAGTGCTATGAGAATTTCTTGGCGGTGACGTTCAGATTTAAAGAGTTTTGGAGAGACATGACGCATTGCATCTCGATACTGAGTAAAGACCACAACTTGTGCAGCAAGTTCTTCAGCAATTCCCAAAGTAAAGGAGAATTTTAGGATTTTATCAGGTGTAGGGTATCTCTCTTGGAGGAGCTTCATCAAAAGGCGGGCTAAAACTTCGAAATTAATGCGGCTTGGCATGGTTAAATCATACTGATCAAATTGCCTTTTGATCATTTTCATCCTGGTAAAGAAAAAGCGGAAAACTCCGAGAATTGCTTGCATAGAACGGGCTTCCCCAAAGAGACGTTGCAATTCAGCGCGGGAAATCGAAGGCCCTTTTGCTTTCAAGTCTGTGCCTAAAGAGTGAAGGATGAAATCGATGATATTTTTCATGTCTGAAAACTTAAACTTCTGGGTCAGTTCTTCAAAGAGCTTATGAGGAGATCGGGGATTTCCTGTGATCTCGCGATAAAGATCACGGAGCGCTGTTGGACTTCCAAGCCCTTTCTCAGCAAATGCTCTGGCTTGGATTCCAATATTGCGACCCGCTTGAATTTCTCTTCCGAATTGGGCATTAAAATCCTGTTTAGCCGCAGTGTATTTCTGTTTAAGGTCTTCTTTATTTTGAGAAACTTCAATGAGGAAGTCGATTGCCTCATCAGCGAGGGCTTTATCGGTATAGGTTTTCTGGAGCTTCTTAAGAACGTCATCATGAGAGTCTTCAGGTTTCATCTCCTTAAAAAGATTTGTGAGGGTCTTTTTCTGAAGTTCAGGATTTCTTTGATAATAATCTTCGGCAAGTTCTTCGATAGCAGAGGTCTCTCCTGCTTCTTTTTGTTCTTCAGTCCTTTGGGGTTTTGAGGTCTCTGCAGGCGGCTGGCTTTTATTCTTTAATGTTTCGAACTTCTTTTTCATTGCCAGCGGGTTAAAACTCATCATCTCGGTGGCTTCCTGAATATCTTCCTCACTTCCGACTTGACGGGCTTCCATTCGGGCAAGTTTTTGCGTTTGCTCAGCTTTCTTAGATTGTTGAATACTAGCATCATGAGAAGAACTTGAAACTTCATTGACTCGTTCGTCAGACATATTTTATCCTCTGCTCCCATTGTATCATGACAACTGGATTCTGCCTAGAGGTTGGATACGCACTTCAGGGACAATCTCTTGATAAGAGACAACCGGAAGTTCGGGGAAATCTCCCTCAATTAACTTTCGCGCAAAACGACGAACATCAATTGCCGTAAGAAGAACAGGGGGTTGTCCTCCCGGAGGAGTGGGGACGATGACTCCACGCATTGCATGGAGAATGAGTTGGACAGAATCAGGGTCAAGAGCGAGGTAAGAACCTGCAGAGGTTTGCTTAATTGCCCCGCGGACCATGTCTTCAATTTCAGGGTCAAGGAGATAGACAGAAAGAACTGTTTGCCCAAGAGAGTATTTGTAACTGATATATCGTTTCAGTGAGGAACGGACATACTCGGTAAGAAGAACTGTATCCTTTTCTGTTTGAGCCCATTCGCTGAGTGATTCCAAGATTGTTCGTAAATCTTTGATCGAAATTTGCTCTTGCACTAGACGCCTGAAGATTTCTGTGAGCTTTTGTAGGGGAACTAATCGTGTGACTTCTTTGACTAGGTCGGGGAAGGACTTTTCCAGAAACTCCAAGATTGCTCGAACTTCTTGAATTCCAATGAAGTCAGCAGCATAGTTTTTGTAAAATTGAGAGAGGTGAAGGATCATTACATCGAGAGGTTTCCAATACTTGATCCCGGCTTTTTTTAAGACCTCGACATAGCGATTTTCAACCCATAGAGCAGCTTGCCCAATCGCATTTTTTGAGTGAGTAAATGGGAGGTTATAGCGCCTAAGTGTCTCTTCATTCTCGTTGGTGAGAACTGATCCTTCCATAATGCGTCCTCGAACAATAGGCACTTCATTGAGAAAGATTGAGTATTCACTAGGCTCGAGGGTTGGTGATTCAGTACGGACATGAACACCTGGAAAACGAACTCCTAAATCTTGATAAAGGGCATGACGCATTTTGGGGATCATGTCGTCGACAAATGTCGTACTCCCTTTTTCTTTTCGGATAACTCTAGATAAGCCATTCCCCATTTCTAAGATCACAGGGAGCGTCAATGCATAGTCATCGAGACCTCCGTGAACCACACTATGTCCCTCGACATCGGTTTCGATACTTGCGGGTCCTACTGTTCCAGCCGCTGCTTTAATTGCTCGTTTTTTCTCCTTGAAATGGTTCTTTAAACCAAAACCTACAAATAGGGCTGTTAGTAGCAAGAATATCCAGGAGGGGAATCCTTTCAGCCATGACATGCCAAAGGTGACACAACCGGCGAGTATTAACCCTTTTGAATGAGAAAAGATTTGTGAGGAGATATCTTTACCTAGGTTGGTATTTTTCTTCTCACTTGAAACTCGAGTCGTTACAACACCGGCAGTTAGGGAAATCATTAGGGATGGAATTTGTGTAACCAGACCTTCCCCGATCGATAAGAGGCTATAAATTCTTGCCGAGTCAAGAGCCGTCATATTATGAATGAGCATTCCGATAACGAGACCTCCGACGATATTGATGACCGCGATGACAATCCCGGCAATGACGTCCCCTTTTACGAACTTCATTGCACCATCCATTGCACCATAAAGTTGACTTTCTTTTTGGAGGGCGAGACGGAGTTCTCTTGCTTGATTTGAATCGATCGTTCCACTTCTAAGGTCGGCATCGATACTCATTTGTTTACCAGGCATCGCATCCAGGGTGAATCGGGCAGCAACTTCAGCAACACGTTCGGCACCCTTTGTCACGACAATAAACTGTACGATGGTGATAATCAAGAAGATGACACCCCCGACAATAAAGTTTCCACCAACGACAAAGTTACCAAATGCCCAGATAATGTGTCCCGCGTTGGCATGAAGCAGAATCTGCCTGGTTGCGGCAATTTCGATTCCCAATCGGAAGAGGGTTGTAATCAGAAGAATGGAGGGAAAAATTGAGAGATGGACCGCTTTCTGAATGTATAACGCAACCATCAAAAGGCAAATAGCAGCGCTCATATTGATTGCGATCATGATGTCAATGACGGTCGGGGGGACTGGAATGATGATCATTCCTATGATCGTGATGATAAACCCAGCTAAGATGACATCACTTGACTTGCTGATCAGGTCAACTAGCTTACCAATTCCAAACACACCTGATATTTTGCTCATATTACTCCGGAGAATTCGTCTTATTTTAAAAAGAGATTAAGAGAGCGTACTTTGGTTCAGCAGTAACTTCAATAGCATCAAGCCACCTTATAGTGGCTGCAATCATTCGCAGGTCTCTTCTGGCATATAATGTTCCATTTTTCTTTTATTGTATAGTTTTTGGGCTGAAGAAACATTGCAACCCCAGAGTAGTATGTTTATTTAAAGAGGTCAATGTTGTATTCTGGTTCAGCAGTTGCTTCAATTGTATCAAGCCATTTCAAGACTTCTGCAATAGCTTCGTAGGTCTCCTCTGGTATAAAACGTCCTGCTTTTCCTTTATTGTATAGCATTTGAGCTAAAGCGACATTTCTCATAATCGGGACGTTATTTTCAAGAGCTACTTTCACAATGCTCTCCGCTGTTACTCCTTTTCCCATTACAAGGATCTTTGGTGCTGGGTCTTCTTCAGCATCATAAGCAAGTGCTACAGCGATATGAATGGGGTTTGTCACAACAGCTCGCGCATTGCGCGCAGTACTTGGGGGGTCTTGGTAGGCAATTTCTTGTTGTGTTTGTCGTCTCTTGCCCTTAATTTCAGGATTTCCTTCCGTATCCTTATGTTCTTGTTTGATCTCAAACTTTTCCATTTTCATTTCTTTTGCGAAATTTTTCTTTTGAAAAACCAGGTCAAAAATCGCGATCGCTAAAAAGAAAAGTCCGACACGAAAAGCCACTTTGATCAGAAATTCGCTAAAAACGACGGCGCTTCCCATGACTGGCATTGCTGCTGTAGCAATAATTTGAGGAAGGCTATTGTAAACCACAGAATAAATCAAAATGCCAGCACCTGAAATCTTCATAACAGATTTCAGGAGCTCAATGAATGTCTTCATTTTGAAAATACCTTTCAGATTCGTTACAGGATTGAGCTTTTTGATATCAGGTTTCATGGATTGCAGTGAAAAAAGAGGGCCAACAATTAGGAAATTCACCAAGACTCCCACTAGGGAAATCAAAATCATAAACGGCATAGATGTGTTAAAAATTACCTGAAAGGCAGCACTAACGAACATGGGGAGCTGGGCTTCAATATGATCTCCATTCTTCACCCCTGAAAAAGCAGCTACCATAAAGCCAGCAAGATTTGAAAAAAAATACCCCGATGTAGCAACAATTAAGGCAAAGGATGTTGCAAAGGTGAATGCAGAGGGAAAATCTTTAGATTTAGCAACTTGTCCCTTCTTCCGCGCATCGCGGAGTTTCTTTGGGGTCGCTTTCTCGGTTTTTTCAGCCATACAAAGGGATTCATTTTAATAATCCTATCATAGACAATCAGAATTAATTATGAAAGGGTTACCCCGGACTGTTCGCTATTTTTTTCTTTTGTTCTGCAGTAGATTAATTATGAAAGAAGAGAATAACGTCGCCATCGTTGACGATATAGTCTCGACCTTCGGAGCGCGCTTTTCCCGCCTCTTTGGCTCCAACGCGTCCTGCACATTCAACCATGTCTTCGAAAGAAACGACTTCTGCGCGGATAAAGCCTTTTTGGATATCGGTGTGGATTTTCCCGGCTGCTTCTTGTGCAGTGGATCCAGTGGTGATCGTCCAGGCGCGGGTTTCTTGCTCGCCAGTGGTGAGGAAGGTAATGAGGCCTAAAGTGTCAAAGCCTACCTTGATGAGACGGTTGAGACCGGATTCTTGGAGACCGAGGGTTTCGAGGTATTCTTTTGATTCTTCTTCTTCGAGTTGAGCGAGTTCCTCTTCAAGCTTTGCACAGAAGGGGATAACGTGACTATTTTCTTTGGCTGCATATTCTAGAACTGTTTTATAGTGGGGCGTATCAAGAGAATAGATTTCTTCTTCAGAGAGATTGGCAGCATAGATTACTTTTTTGGCGGTGATGAACTGATAAGTGGCAAGAAGTTCTTGTTCTTCTTTTGTTCGTTCAAGAAAGCGAACAGGTTGGCCGGTATTCAGGTGGTTGCTCACTTTTTTTAGGGCGTCAAGGGTCGGAACAAGTTCCTTTTTCCCTTTGGCCTGTCTTTCAATTTTTTGTAGGCTATTTTCTGTCAGCTGAAGATCTGCAAGAATAAGCTCTAGGTTAATCACTTCAATATCGCTAACCGGATCGACTCTTCCTTCAACGTGAATCACTTCATCATCTTTAAAGCAGCGGACGACGTGGACAATCGCATCGGTTTCTCGAATGTTAGCAAGGAACTGGTTGCCGAGGCCTTCTCCTTTGGAAGAGCCCTTAACAAGTCCAGCAATATCAACAAAAGTCATGGTTGCCGGAAGGAGCTTTTTGCTGTGGGAAATAGCAGAGAGAGTTTCCAGGCGGCTATCAGGGACGTCAACAATTCCAATATTTGGATCGATAGTACAAAAGGGGAAGTTAGCAGCTCCTGCCTGTTTCTTTTTGAGGAGGGCGTTAAATAGGGTCGATTTTCCAACGTTAGGAAGGCCAACAATGCCGTAGGCAAGCTTACTCATGAGAGGAAAAACTCAGGTTTTAAGGATTCTAATAGGTTTATTTTCGAGAAGGCTCCAAAATCAGGATCTAGTTCATCATGAAGATATGAAACAAAGACGATTTCGATGTGATCTGACTCAGGGATTTCTTTTTCAAAATAAATAGTAAGGAAAAGATTTGTTTCTCCGGTGATGTTTTGGGTTCCATGGTAAAAGGCGATCGCTGGAAGGGGCTTTCCTTTGGAGAGGAGATCGACAGCATATACTGCTGAGGGAAGAAGGCAGAGTTTTTCAGTCCCCGTGACCCACTTGTACTGTACTTCATTTTCTCGAATCACGTTCGTTTTGTCGAAGGGGAGAGAGATCGAGTAGGAACGCCCAAGCATTTTCTTTACTTTCTTGAGGTTGCAATCTTGCAGAGCCTTTCGAATCACGTCGCTTGAGATGGATTCTTTATGATAGGTCTCTTTAGAAAGATATTTCGTATTCCATCCGAGCCTATGAATTTTTTCAGGTGATCCTGCTTGACTTTTTCCAAAGCGGGCACCTTCTCCAACAACGAGATGATTGAAAGGGAGGTAAGTGCGAAGGTAGCCAAAGAACGATTCATATGATTGATTTGCAAACGCTTGTGTGAAAGAAAGAACAATCACAAGATCAAGCTTATATTCTTTAAGAAGATCAAGGCGATGTTCAAGGGAAGCAATCTGAGGAACAGGGGAGTTAGGGGTTAGAAGAGTTGAGGGGTGGTTTGAGAAAGTTAGCAGGATACGTGAGCCCCCCTTGCGAGTTAGCTTACTTAACTTACTGAGGATCAGTTGATGTCCAAGGTGGACTCCATCGTAGACTCCAATTGAAAGGGCAATAGGCTCTTCTAATTTAGGGATTTCCTCTATACTTCTAACTATCTTCATACCGTCTTCCTCAAGTGGGGGATATATGAAAATGATGGCGCTCTTAGAGATTTTGCGTCAATGCAATCTTTTAGATGAAAAGCGCCGCTCCGAGTACGTTGTAAGACAATCAAGTGACCATGGCAGCCAAGCCTTTTCCCTACCTCACTTGCTATAGAGCGAATATAGGTTCCTTTCGAGCAGGAGACCTGAATCTTTAATTCGGGATAAGAATAATCAAGAATAGTAGTTTTTACTTCAATTTGAACGGGCTCTCGCTTGATCTCGATTCCTTTCCGAGCCAATAGATAAAGTTTCTGTCCCCCTACTTTTTTTGCAGAAAACATCGGAGGAATCTGCATAATACTTCCTTGAAACTCAGAAATAACCGATTCTACTTCAGCAATTTTTGGAATCTTGTCACATGTTTGAGTGATGGTCCCATCGCAATCAAAGGTGTCAGTGGCTTCTCCGAATTTGATGGTTGCGATATATTCTTTGTTATCATTTAGGAAGCTGTCTGAGATTCTTGTGTAAGGGCGCCCA
Organism: uncultured Chlamydia sp.; assembly: GCA_946127115.1. Classification (GTDB taxonomy): domain Bacteria; phylum Chlamydiota; class Chlamydiia; order Chlamydiales; family Simkaniaceae; genus Neptunichlamydia. The sequence continues at coordinate 791,105 of CAMGYI010000001.1, read as the reverse complement.
ACTAGCATCACCATGACCCCAGTCGCAAAGGGATCGAGGGGGTTCCCGCATGGCCTATTCTTTGGATGCCTGACTTTTTTCTAAGGATTTTAACGAGAGAAAAAGCGGCTTGTCCCTTCTCTTTATCAACTAGAAGGACCCCCTCGCTCTTTGGATCACTCATTTAATTCCCGGGTTTTTTCTTCAGTATGAATTTTTTTAAGGAGTGAATCGATTTTCAATTGTTTGTCGACGGAAGTGTCGAGCCGGAATGTTAGTGAAGGGAAGTGTCGCATCACAACTTTTTTTGAGGCATGCACCCCGATGAAACCAGCAGCCGTCTCTAAAGCTTCAACAGTTGTATTTCGCTCTTGGTCGGTCCCAATCACACTCACATAGACCTTGGCATGGTGAAGATCTTTTGAAATATCGACTCCAGTTATTGTCGTAAATTGAGCAACATTAGGGTTGCGAACTTGCTTGTGAATGACTTCACTGATCACTTCTGTTAGGAGTGAATTGAGCCTTTCTGTTCTTTTTGTCATAATTCTTGTTGAATAAAGGTGATTTCGTACCCTTTAATTTGATCCCCTTCTTGATAGTTATTAAATTTGTGGAGTAGAATTCCACACTCTATACCCTTATTGACCTCTTTAACATCTTCTTTGACTCGCTTTAGAGAGGAAATACTACCCTCAAAGATGACTTCTCCACCGCGCAGCAGTTTTGCATGGTAGTCTCTTTTAATCGTGCCGTCGGTCATTATACAACCTGCAATGGAGCCTAAGTGCGATGATTTGAAGACTTGCTTCACTTCAGCAGTCCCTTTTTCAGTCTCGTGGCGAACTTTGTCGAGGGACGCAAGCATCAGCTCTTTGACATCATCAATGATCTGATAGATCACGTCTCGGCGTTTGATCACGACTTGGCTTCTCTTGATAAGGTCCTCAGCATGGCTTTCTACCTGTGTATGAAAGCCAATGATGGTTGCGCTGGATGCAGCAGCAAGTTCCACATCAGATTCAGAAATCTCCCCCACACCTTCACTAATGAAGTTAAGTTCTACTTTATCGGTATGAATCGCAAGAAGAGAATTTTTAATTGCTTCCACTGACCCTTGGACATCGGCACGAAGAATTAACGGAACCACTTCCTTTATTTCAAGTTCTTGGTGGCGCATCATGAAGTTTTCAAGTTCGCCCCGTCCTCGTTTGAGCTTTTCGCGTTTGGCTCCGGAGACCCGCTCTTCAGAAAGTTTCCGTGCTTCTTTCTCATCAGAGACGACGATAAATTCACACCCAGCATCGGGGACACCCGAAAGACCTGTAATCTTCACAGGGGTCGCTGGACCAGCAATTTGCACCGCTCTTCCGTGTTCATCATGCATGGTTTTCACTCGTGCGTAAAGATTATTAAAGACGAGAGCGTCTCCTAAATTTAGCGTTCCATTTTGAACAAGCACAGTCGCAACTGCCCCAAATCCTTTGTGCATTTGAGATTCAATGACGGTTCCTCTAGCACGTGCTCCTGGGTTTGCTTTTAACTCGAGGATTTCCGCTTGAAGGGCAAGCATTTCAAGGAGCGTAGGAATTCCTTCTCCAGATTCAGCAGAACAATTGATCGTAATGATTTTCCCACCCCATGCCTCCGGGAGGAGCTCACGATCTGCAAGTTGTCTGTAAACAGTGTCAGCATCGAAGTTAGGTTTATCGCACTTGTTTATTGCAATGACCAGAGGAACTTTAGACTCCTTAGCTAAGCGAATTGCCTCATCTGTTTGTGGCATGATTCCCTCATCTCCAGCAACGACTAAAACGACCACATCGGTAATGGCTGTTCCTCGTTGTCGCATCAAAGTGAAGGCTTCGTGGCCGGGGGTATCGAGAATCGTAATTTCCCCATGTTCTCGGCGGCATTTAAAAGCCCCAATGTGTTGAGTGATTGCTCCTGCTTCGCTTCCAGCGGTGTTACTCTTTCGAATGCTATCGATTAAACTTGTCTTTCCGTGGTCTACATGACCCATAAAGGCAATAACTGGAGAGCGGATCTCGAGGTCTTCTGGTTTAGCTTCAAGTATTTCTTCTTGAATCGAACTTCCAGTAATACGCAGACGCTCTTCTTCACTGGTGTCGATTTTGATCTCGCACCCAAACTCATGACCCAAGAGCTGGATAGTAGTCTCGTCTTCGAGATAATCATTGATGGTAATCGCAACGCCCTGCATGAAGAGCTTTGAAATGAGCTCTGAAGTCTTCAGCTTCATCCCTTGTGCAAGATCTTTTACGGAGATTGGCAATCGAACGAACAGCTGTTTTGGTCGTACAATTTCTGCTTCATCTCGTTTCGGACGATAGCGGCGAGGACGGCGGCGATAGGCTCGTTCTTCTCCAACTCTGAGTCCTTGGCGGTCACGCGCATCAAAGCGCGAGTCTGTCTTTTTTCGGATCTCCCTGGGATTCCGGCCGAAATTAGCTTTAAATCCTTTTTCTTTCGGAGGTGATTCAACTTGCTTTTCTCGTTTCTTAACATCATTAATAGACGTTTTCTCGCCGACTTTTTCCTTCTTAGCTTCGCTCTCAGTCTTGGTTCCCTCTGACTTTGGAACGGGCTGAGAAGAGGGCTTAGGATTCTTGATTTTGGGATACATTGGAGAGGAGATTTTTGCTTTTTCCTCCTTTGGCTCTGATGGAAGTTGAGTAGCAGGAGCCGTTTCTTTTGCATCTTTGGCTTTGTTTAGTGCAGCTTCTTTGTCGAGCATAGCAGCTTTCTCTCTCTTAGCAAGCCTAGCCTTCCTGTCTTCTTCATTTTTCTTGGAAGCTTCCGTTTCGTCTTTCTTTGCTTTATTTAGCTTAAGCGCTTTAGCAAGTTGGGCATTTTTAACTTTCAAATTTAAGTTTTTTGCCAATCTCTACGTCCTTATTTTACGCAGCTTATCTATAAGATCATCTGCCATTTCAACGCTAATTCCTGTCTCGTTAGAAAGTTCTTTTGATGAGACATTAAGGATTTTGCGTGGGGTGTCGAAACCTGCTTCTTTAAGGCTATCGATCACAAATTGATTTATTCCCTCAATTGCATTGAGTTCATCGTCGAGTTCTGGGCTTTCTTCAAGTTGAATCTGCTGACGCTCAAATGAAAGCTCTTCCTGGTACTCGGTCATTTTCTTTACGTCAAGTTCTGCACCAACAAGTGCAGCATTGAGGCGGGCATTCATCCCACGCTTTCCAATGACGATAGGGTAGTCCTCATCCTCAACTACAAGCGAAATTCTTCCATTCTCTTGGTCGTAGTTAAGCTTCTTTGGCTCTATAGGGTGGAGCAGTGCATAAAGAAGCTGAACGGTATCTTCAGTAAAGATAACGATGTCAATCTTCTCATTATTGAGTTCACGAATGATGTTTTTTACTCGCATTCCTCTCACACCAACGCAGGCTCCTAACGGATCCACTCTTGGGTCATTCGAGTAAACAGCGAGCTTTGTGCGGTATCCAGCTTCGCGGACAATTTTTTTAATTCCGACTGTTTTATCCATAAGTTCTGGAACTTCTTGTTTAAAGAGTTGTTCAACCATTTCAGGATGACTACGACTTAAAACTACTTCGGCGCCTCCATTTTCAGTATCGCGCACCTCCCAAATAAGGGCTTGGATATGATCACCGACATGGTATTTTTCAACTTTTGGATAGAAGCGTTCAGGGAGGATTGCCTCAACCTTTCCAAGGTCGACAATAAGGGTTGCACCTCTTACCACGCGTTTTACCGTTCCTGATACTATTTCATGAAGACGGTGACGATACTCTTCATAGATGACATCACGCTCTGCACTTCGGAGCTTCTGGGCAATAACTTGGCGCGCCGTTTGCGCTGCAATTCGACCTAAGTCTACAGGAGGAATCGGAACCTGAATAAAGTCTCCCATTTCACAATCTGGAGCAAGTTCTCTTGCCTCCTCAAGGAGGATTTCCTCCTCAGGATATTCGATATTTTCGACAACTTCTTTTTCAGCTGTAACATCGATCGTTCCTTGCTTTGGGTCGATAACCACAGACACGAGGCCCACACCTTTTAAGCTTTTGCGTGCAGCTACTTGAAGGGATTCTTCGATAGCATCAATGATCGTTTCTCTTTTAATCCCTTTTTCTCGTTCCAGGTATTCAAAAATTGCGATTAGATCTTTATTCATTATTTTATTACCCTTGTTAAAGTAAAGGAGGAAGCCTCTCCTTTATTCTCCGTCCTCTTTTTCCTTCTTTGTGACGACGATATCGTCTCGGTTCTCATTATTTGTCTCTATAAGATAATCCTTAACAGAGAGTGAAATCTTTTTGTGCTCTGGGTCAAGCTTAATCACTTTTGCCGTTACATTGTCGCCAACTGCGACAACTTCTTCGACTTTCCCAAAAGCTTGGTCAGAAAGTTCAGTCACATGGATGAGACCTTCGATACCATTCTCAAGTTCAGTGAAGGCACCGAAAGCTGTAACTTTTGTGACGACTCCCCTTACGATAGTTCCGATTGGGAGAGTTTTTTCAATTGACTGCCAAGGATTGTCACCAAGCTGCTTGATTCCAAGAGTAATTTTCTTACTTTCCTGATCTACAGAAAGGATAATTGCTTCAACGGTATCCCCTTTCTTCAGGACTTCAGAAGGGTGAGAAACTTTTTTGATCCAGCTTAGATCTGAAATATGAATCAGTCCATCAATACCTGGCTCAAGCTCAACAAAGGCTCCATAATTAGTTAAATTACGGATTTCAGCTTTGACGGTACTCCCAACAGGGTATTTGTCATCAACATTTTCCCAGGGGTTTTTCTCTGTTTGTTTGATTCCAAGAGAAATTTTCCCTTCGTTTTTCTGAACTGAAAGGACTATTGCCTCGAGCTCATCGCCTTTGGTAACGATTTCGCTAGGATCAGTGACATTTTTTACCCATGACATCTCAGAAACATGAATAAGACCTTCAATCCCGGGCTCAATCTCAATGAAAGCTCCATAGGGGACGAGATTGACGATTTTCCCGTTAACTTTAGTTCCAATGGGGTAACGTCCTTCGATTTCTTCCCATGGGTTTGACTCTTTCTGCTTCAGACCAAGAGCAACTCGCCCTTTTTCTTTGTCAATGTGGAGGATCATGACGTCTAGTACATCATTAAGCTGAACCATTTCCGAGGGATGCTTGATCCGCTTCCAGGTCATATCTGTAATATGAAGAAGGCCGTCGATTCCATCAAGATCAAGGAAGACGCCAAAATCAGTGATGTTTTTGACAAACCCTTTGCGAGTTTCTCCTTCCGTGATATTTTCAAGGAGCTCTGCTTTCTTAGAGTTACGCTCTTCTTCGAGGAGTTCTCGTCTAGAAACGACGATATTTTTCCTTTCTATATTGATTTTCAGAATCTTGAAGTCATAGGTCTTATCGACATAATCATCAATATTTTTGATTCGCTTGTTGTCGATTTGAGATCCTGGAAGGAAGGCCTCCATTCCAATATCTACCATCAACCCACCCTTCACTTTGCGGATGACTTTACCTTCAACGATCGATCCTTCTTCACAATGTTCAAGGATGAATTCCCACTGTCGTAGTCTACGAGCTTTTTCACGAGAGAGAACAATCTGTCCATCTTCTCCTTCAGCACGGTCCAGAAGAACCTCAATATCATTTCCCAATTGGAGTTCGTTGGGGTCATTAAATTCGTTCACAGGAATGAGCCCTTCTGACTTTAGACCAACATCCACAACGACGAAGTCTGGAGTGATTTCAACAATTTTCCCTTTAAGAATTTGGCCTACTTCCATGGATGAGATGGATCCAGCTGCAGCTTTTTCTTCTCTATTATTCAGTAGTTGTTGAAATAGCTTTGCGTCTTCATCTTTGAATTCGATGTCATCGATAATCTTGCTTTCGTTCCAGTCGTACTCTAGTTCCTTGGACATTAGTGGGGGGTTCTCCATGGGTTAATGATGTTTCTTCCGCTTACCAAAAATATTTCACGGCAAGAGGAACCTCTTAAAAGGAGAAGGATAACAAATAATTCCTAAAAAAAGCAACCTCTAGTTCAGATGGAGTTATCCGGTGTTATACCAATTCGCGGTTCAAAAATTTTCTTTTTTACTGCGTCCTCATCCAGAAGTTTGATCTTCTCTGTATCGCCCCTAGCTTCGAGATAAGAGACTCCTGCTAGTAGAATCAAATTTCTAGTCCAGATGACTTTAGAGGTTTTTCAAAAAAAAATCTTCATTTACATCTTTTCTAAGGTGTTATTAATATCGGAAGAATGAAGACTTTGGTTATGAAATTTGGTGGTGCCTCTCTAGAAACTCCCAAACATTTTGTTAATGTTGCTGATATCATTGCAACTAAGCAAGGTCGGATTGTTGTTGTAGTTAGTGCTATGGGTGAGATGACCAATGAGCTCATGCACCTGGCCCATCAGGTTGCTCGAAAGCCCTCTCGACGTGAAATGGATATGCTAATTTCAGTTGGGGAAAGAATTAGTATGTCCTTGCTTGCTATGTCCTTAGAAGAAAGAGGTGTTTCTGCAATTAGTTTAACGGGAAGTCAGTCGGGAGTTATCACCTGCGGTAAGCATAACGACGCTCTAATTAAAGATGTTCGTCCCATTCGTATTCAGGAGCATTTAGCTGAAGGAAAGATTGTGATTGTTGCTGGTTTTCAGGGAATAAGTGAAAGAAAGGAAATTACCACTCTTGGCAGAGGGGGAAGTGATACCTCAGCAGTCGCTCTTGCTGCTGCTCTTAAGGCCGAGAAAGTGGAGTTTTATAAAGATGTAAGGGGAATCTATTCTGAAGATCCTAAAAAGGAGCCTAATGCCAAACTTTATACGGAGCTTTCGTTTGACCAGGCGATGAGCTTTTCTGAGTTTGTTGTTCACCGCCGATCCATTTTACTTGCGTCAAAAAACGGTTTGCCCTTACATGTATTAACTTACAAGAAGGAGCTGTGGAAAGAGTTTCCAGGGACATGGATTGGCTCTACAGCATCGAAAAAAGAGCTGACCTATGAAAGTAGTAGATGAACTCGTTGATGAGCTTCTTGAAACTGGAGTTCCATCCTGGAAGCTTGAAAAAGGAGAGGGTGTGACTTTACATCTTCTAGCTAATCGTCGCCCCTATGTTGGAAAATTCATCCTTGAAATGGTTTCTCATCTAAGCCCTAACCATTTTTCTCTAGATGCGGCACATGAAAAGCTCCTTATTGCAACTGTGCATGTGGATAAGGATTTTCCCGAACTCGAAAGGATTATCCACGAATTAGAACTTGGCGTCTGTTCTCCGTACCATGCCGCAAGGATTCTCGAAATGAAAGCGTTCTCAATGGATGAAAAAAAGGGGCTTGTTCAGGAGCGTATTCTAAATGTGATCCGTCGATTTCCAGAGCTATTTGATTATGATCTGTTTTCTGAAATGCAGCAGTTTTTTCTCAAGCATTCAGACCAATACTTTCGTCCTCGCTCTGTGCGAGAAGTGACCCAAACACTTTCAGCTCTCTATATGATCCGAAAAAAAGTGCTCTTAGCCCATGAAAAATGCCCAGTGCGTCGCCATGTTGCTGTTAAGATAATGCGACGCACACTTGCATTCCCTTTGGAAGAGAAGGAGGCGCTAGAAGTTTCTGTGGGACTGAATATTCTTCGAGAGAATGAGGTTTTTAAAAGAGGGCACCTCATCAAAGCCATTCAAAGTCTCCTTCCTGAGGCGCGCTTAGTTTCAGAGAGCGATTACCAGGAAAAGGAAGAAAAACCCCTCCATCTCCTCACTTTAGAAATCGAGAAAACAGGAGGTTTTGAAGCGGAGGAAATTGCTGATTTAAGACTCTGGCTTCCGCGCGCGCTTAAAGGGAAAATCGAACACCTTCAACGATCGCTTTTCATGCCTCGCAATGAAGAAGAGATTCTTCGTCACGTTGTGACTCTTGGGCGTGAGCTCCGTTTCGCTCGCGATCTCCCCCAAGTGATTCTATCCTTTGAAAAGCAGGCTGAAACCTATCTCATTTTTACTGTCATTTTAGCTCGCATTCTCCTCTCCAAAATGCCTCCAGTAGAGGATGTTCTTATGGCCTCACCTCTCCGCCCAAAAATTGATCGGATCAAGCAGATCGGGATGCTTCGGAAAAAGTATCCAAAGGAGGCTGCTGTATTTAAAATAGAGCTTCCTATTTCCTCGTTTATTCGAGAAGACCATTCGATTGACCTTTATAGGGCACGCCAAAGGATTCTTAGTCAATTGCAAGAGGTGTTTGGAGAGATCCGTGATTACAATGGGGGGATGATATCAAAGCAAAATGAAGTTTTTTCTTCTTTAGAGAAAATGATTGGTAGACATGATCCTACCCTTCTGGAAAACTTTTTCCATTCCTTGTTCCCTCTGGAAAAAAGAAGCTTCATAGATCCCAAGTTGTTAAAAACGCTTTTCCTCCTTTTTCAAGAAAAACTTCACTCTTCGATGCCTTTTTTATCTAGAGAGAGAAAGTCGTATTTTTTTATGGTTGGAGAAAAAGAGATACTCGACAATCTTCATGATTTTTCTACTCCTCCTCTCATCACTCTTGATCTCGAGCATGATGAGCGCCATTACACGGGTTTTGTCGTTTCTATTTAATAAAATAAGATTCCCCCAAAATAAAGTGGTGAATTCAACTTGATCTTTTCAGTAAAAATTAAACTTTTGATCTCCAAATGCGAGTTCTCCATAAAAATCTCTGTGGCAATTCTGTATTTTGTTTTTTGGACGGTATAAGTTTCTTGTTTGAAACAAATATAAATATTTTTTCTTGATGTCTTGAAAGTTGGGTTTTGAAAAAATTTGGCGATTAGGCATATAATGTGAAGTTATGTCTGGAATTTATATTGAACCATCAATTTTTGCTGGTGATTTTGGTCACCTCACCGATGAAGCAAAGCGGGCTGAAGATGCTGGAGCTGATGCTATTCATTTTGACATTATGGATGGACACTTTGTTCCAAACCTAAGCTTGAGTCCTAAAGCACTCGTTGCTATTAACAACGCAACCGATATCTATTTAGACGTTCACATTATGGTTTATAAGCCATTCGATTATATCGAACAGTTAATCGAGAATGGTGCTGATTGTATCACCTTCCATATTGAGGCGACTGAAGATGTTGAGGACACTCTCAATTACATTCGCAAATGCAATATTCATGCGGGCCTAGCATTTTGTCCAGAGACAAGTGAATCGCTCATTCCGAAATATCTCGATAAGTGTGACAAGATTTTATTGATGACTGTCCACCCCGGCTTTGGTGGGCAGGCATTTATTCCTGAAGTTCTAGAAAAGGTGGAGTTTACTAGAGGGCTATGTGACAGATTGGATATAAGGAAAGGGGGCAAGGTTCCTGAGGAGGGAGAGATTCTCCCTCCTTTTGATATTCAAGTGGATGGTGGAGTCGATGACAAGACTGCGCCACTATGTACTAAAGCCGGAGCGAATCACTTGGTTGCTGGTACCTATCTGTTTGGGGGAAAAGATATGAAAGATAGAATCGAGGTGCTTCGCGGGTGAAAAAAATTGTAGTCATGGGAGGGGGAACAGGGAATTTCACTGTTCTTCGAGGACTCAAGAAACATGCTGTTGATTTAAGCGCAGTTGTGTCCATGGCGGATGATGGAGGAAGTACTGGAATTCTCCGCGATGAGTTAGGGGTGCTTCCTCCCGGTGATGTTCGCCAATGCTTAGTCGCGCTTTCGGACTCTTCACGATTAATGCGAAGCTTAATGAACTACCGCTTTGAAAATGGGGGGCTTGGAGGGCATAGTTTAGGGAATCTTATTTTGTCTGCGCTTGAAAAGGTTACAGGAAGTTTTGAGCGGGCTGTCGAAGAGATGGGACGGATCCTTTACATCAAAGGAAAAGTGATCCCAGTGACAACGCACCAGGTACGCCTCAAGATGGTCTTAAACGACCGAAAACTCTTGGAAGGTGAAAAAGAGATTTATCTCTCCCACGAAATTGATAAGGGATATAGCAAGATCTACTTGGAACCTTTTCCAAAGCTGAACCCCCATGCGCTTTCTGAAATTATGAATGCTGATTTGGTTGTAATTGGCCCAGGAGGCCTCCACACCTCGATTATTCCTAATTTATTAGTTGATGGTGTGAGCAAAGCTTTAAGAAAATCACAGGCAAAAAAAGTTTTTATCTGCAATTTAATGAACCGAAAGGGGCAGACAACAGGCTATAAAGTGAGTGATTATCTCAAAGAAATCGTCCATTATTTGGGAAAGGATGTCTTCGATTACATCTTAGTAAATAACCAAACTCCTGATCCGGCATTAATTGAAAGATATGCCAAGGAAGGTGAACTCGTAGAAAATGACATCAATGATCCTCGGATTATTTCAGCAAATCTTTTGGGAGAATTGACTGAAAAAAGGAAAAGTGACACCATGAGACGGAGCCTGATCCGCCATAATTCTACACAAGTAACAAAAGAGATTATGAGCATTGTTAATCATCTTTGATTTAGACGATACATTGATCGATACAAGTGGATCGATCCTTCCCGGAGTTCTAAAAAAAGCCCTCAAGGAGATGGAAGGGGTGGGGCTGTCTATGGCTAATTTTACTCGTTCCTATCAAGAGCTTTTGCGTCTCAATACATTTCATACCAACTCAAAGGATGCTTTGATGGAGTTTCTTGAAATCAATCAGGCTCCGTTGTCTTGCCTGGATGTTGCGTTAGAGGCTGTTTATGAAAAACCTGTTTTTGATGAGACGGTACAACCCGTAGAAGATGCCATTGAGGTGCTTTCAGAACTTTCGAAGTCTCATCCTTTGGTCCTTGTTACAAAAGGGAAGGAAATGATTCAACGGGAAAAAATGAAGCGAGCAGGAATTTCAACTCAATTTTTTACTAAACTTTACTTTTGTAGTGGAGAAGAGAAAAAAATTATATACCGCAAAGTGAGTGAAGAGATGGGAATTTCCCCACTAAATGCTTTGGTTTGTGGAGATAGAATATCTCTAGATCTCACTCCTGCTAAAACACTTGGATACAAAACTGTTCAGATCAGATGGGGACGCGGATTAGGTAATACTGGATTTAAAAAGGACGTCGATTATACCATTTTACACTTAAAAGAGTTGAAAGCCCTTTTAAAAACCCTTAAAATAGTTGGTTAACACACAAATGGCGACTACAAGTAATCAAATTTCACCTGGAACGACACTATCACTCGATGGGAAAATCTATCGAGTGGAGACAAGTGTAAAAGTCACCATTGCAAAGGGTGTCCCGTTTATTAAAACGAAACTCAAGGACCTCATGTCTGATGAGGTCATTGAGAAAAACTTTAAAGTGGATCAAGAGATCGATGAGGTAAACTTAAGTGAGAGACGATTGGAGTTTCTTTACTTAGACATGAAAGACTACCTGTTTTTGGATATTGATGAGCTTGATGAAGTTCTTGTCGCAACCGATGTTGTTGGAGATAAGGTCAACTATCTGAAAGAAGGAATACAGATACGAGCAATGTTTTATGGAGAGACGATCTTTTCGATAGAACTGCCTCAGTTTTTAGAACTGATGGTCGTAAAGCTTGAAGATATAAAATCCAAGGTTTCTGTTGCGAGCGCGAGTAAGTATGGAATTTTAGAGACAGGAGCAAAAGTAGAAGTGCCGCTTTTTATTGAAGTGGGGGACATCATTAAAGTCGATACTCATCTTGGTGAGTTCGTACAGAGAATCTAATTGTTTGGAGTGGGCTGTGGATTTAGAGAAAATTAAAGAGCTTATGGAAGCCATGGAAGACAAAGGGATGACGAAAGTGATCTTGAAGGAAAAAAGTGGTTTCGAGCTAGAACTTGAAAGGGGAAGCGACTTTGAAGTTGCTCCGTGTTCTACGCACGCGTCAGTGATGGCAGCGCCTCGTTTAGATACTCAGGAGAGTAGGGTCTTTCCTGAAACAGCAAAAGAACCGGAAAAAATTGAGTCCAAGGGAAATGACGCATTAACCTCTCCAATGGTAGGGACATACTATGCGTCCCCGTCCCCAGATGACGAACCATTTGTCAAGGTAGGGGACAGTGTGAATGAAGATACTATCGTTTGTATCATCGAAGCAATGAAGGTGATGAACGAGGTAAAAGCTGGAAAGAGTGGTATTGTAAAAGAAGTTTTCTTAGTCAATGCTGATCCTGTAGAGTTTGGAACGAAACTTCTTACCATAAGTTAGTCATGAAAAAAGTTCTAGTTGCAAACAGGGGTGAAATAGCGGTTCGAATCATTCAAGCGTGTCACGACCTTGGTCTTCAAACGGTTGCTGTTTATTCCAAAGCCGATGCGGAAGCTCTTCATGTACTCCATGCTGATGAAGCTATTTGTATTGGAGATGCGCCTCCGAGCCAATCCTATCTTAAAATTCCCCATATCTTATCGGCTTGTGAGATTTCTGGTGCCGATGCAATCCATCCAGGGTATGGTTTCCTGAGTGAAAATGCTAACTTTGCATCGATTTGTGAAAGTTGTGGAATTACCTTTATTGGCCCTTCGGCAAAGACGATTGCGATGCTCGGCGACAAAGCGCAAGCTAAAAGCATTGCAAAGAGCGTACGCTGTCCTATTATTCCTGGGTCCAATGGAATTGTAGAAACGGTTGACGAGGCTCTTAAAGAAGCCAAGAAAATTGGATTCCCTGTCTTCATCAAGGCGACAGCCGGTGGTGGTGGAAAGGGGATTCGGATTGCTCAAGATTCTGATGATTTTGTCCGTCAATTTGCAGCAGCTCGTGCTGAAGCAGAGGTTTCCTTTGGGAATCCCGATATTTATTTAGAAAGAATGATTTTTAATCCCCGTCATATTGAAGTGCAGATTCTTGGTGACTCACATGGAAATTATGTGCATTTAGGGGAAAGAGATTGCACCATTCAAAGAAGAAGGCAAAAACTGATTGAAGAGACACCAAGCCCTGTTTTGACTCCACATTTGCGAAAAAAAATTGGGGAAGCGGCAGTACATTTAGTAAAAGCTGCAAAGTATCACACTGTGGGAACTGTTGAGTTCCTCCTTGATGAAAAAAAGAACTTCTTTTTTATGGAGGTCAATACCCGCATTCAAGTAGAACATACTGTGACGGAAGAACTGACGGGAATCGATCTTGTGAAAGAACAGATTAAGATGGCAATGGGAGAAAGGCTCTTATACAAACAAAAGAATATTCAGATGAAAGGCCATGTCTTTGAATTCCGGATTAATGCCGAGGATCCCGCGAATAATTTCACACCGTCTCCTGGACTTTTAGAATATTATATTCCTTCTGGTGGAGCTAATGTGCGTGTTGATAGCGCCTGTTATTCTGGGTACCGGATTCCTCCTTTTTATGATTCGATGATTGCAAAGCTCATCGTCAAGGGAAAAGACCGCGCCGATGCTATCGAAATTGCGAAACGGGCTCTTCGTGAATTTCATATCGGCGGCGTTGATTCTACTATCCCGTTTCACCAATATATGCTTCATAACCCCACCTTCTTATCAGGAAAGGGATATAACCTAGCGTTTATCGACACCCTAATTGAGGAAGGATGCAACTTTGTACACGATGAATCAAAAACTCATACAGAAGAGACAACCTCTGGGTAACGAACTGCAACTGCAACTTCTCATTAGCTCTCAAGAAATTGAGGAACGCCTGGAAAGAACCGCGCGCATGCTTGAAAAGCATTATTCTACCGACGAGCTTACTATTGTGATGATACTAAAGGGTTCTTTTATTCTAGTTGGTGATCTCCTCCGCCGTACTCATCTTCCCATCCGGTTAGAAGCGGTCCAAGCTGCAAGCTATGGAGAGGGGAGCATTGTTAAGGGGGAACAAGAAGTCATGGATGTTGACTCCTTAGAGATTAAAGGGAAACATGTTCTCTTGGTCGATGATATTTTTGACGCAGGAGAACCCCTGGCAGAGCTATCTCGAAAAATTCAAGATAAAAAGCCAGCATCTTTCCAATCTCTCGTATTGCTTTCCAAAGATGTTCCTCATAATACCAATTATCGTCCTGATATTTCTCTTTTTGATATTGAAGATCGATTTGTTGTTGGGTATGGTTTGGGCTACAAAGAATATTATCGGGGCCTTCCCGATATCTATTCAATAGAGATGTGAGATGAAAGGGATCATTTTGGCTGGGGGGCTAGGCACACGCCTTCACCCCTTGACACTTGCCACAAGTAAACAACTTCTCCCTGTTTACGATAAGCCGATGATTTACTATCCCCTTTCAGTTTTAATGCTGGCTGGGATACGAGACATCATGATCATCTCTACACTTCATGACTTACCCCGTTTTGAGACTCTATTTGGGGACGGATCTCGATTAGGGCTCTCTCTTTCCTATGCTGTGCAGAAGGAACCTCGCGGGATAGCTGAAGCTTTGATCATCGGTGAGCCTTTTATTAATGGGGAGAATGTGGCTCTCATCCTTGGGGACAATATCTTTTATGGAGATCATTTGTCTTCTCTACTCAAGAGCTGTGGTCAACTTGAATCAGGGGCGGTTATCTTTGGCTATCAGGTGAAGGATCCTGAGCGTTATGGAGTGATTACATTTAAGGGGGACAGGGTATCTGATCTCATTGAGAAGCCTAATCCTGCCCCTTCCTCCTATGCCGTCACGGGGCTCTATTTTTATGACGGCCAGGTGGTCTCTTTAGCGAAGAGACTTACTTCCTCGGCTCGTGGCGAGCTGGAGATTACCGACCTCAACCGGTCCTATCTTGAACAGGGTGCTTTGAGAGTTCACCTATTTGACCGAGGCTTTGCCTGGCTCGATACAGGGACCTTTGAGGCTCTTCACCAAGCCTCTAACTATATACAGGTAATTCAGGAGCGGCAGGGGATCCAGGTGGGATGTATTGAAGAAATTGCTTATCAAAATAAGTGGATTGGAGATCTAGAACTCGAGTCTCTTGCTAAGTCACTGATTAACAGTGATTATGGGAAGTATCTGTTGGCACTTTTAGAAGCTAATAAAAAAGTCCTGGGTCGACAACAATGAATCATTGATCCCAACATGGTTGTGATATTGTCAAATAGAGAGATTCTAGTAATTTTTCTACGAACTTTACCCGACACATTGTGGGATTCTGGTTCATCAGCTTTTCTACGTGAGTAGAAAGCATGTTAAATAGGTCATGTTGAACTGGTCTGAATTCGTCTTTATATTCAGCCGATGCATATTGGGTGAGTTTCGTGATGAGTCCTTTATCGCGAAGGCTTGACCAGGCGCTAATTGCCTCAATATATGATTCGCTTTTAAAGGCTTCTTTCACAGTCGTTAATTTCTTAAGCGACTTATTTATAATTGTTTGAATGGATGCTTGTAGACTCTCCTTAGGTAAGAGAGTATCCGCAGCCGCATGATTGATACATGTAATGTCTTTCATTTAGTCTCTTGTTTATTATATTACTAAATATTAATAGGATAAGTAAGTGTTAAAAAATAAACATAAAAGGATTAATTACTAATTGACTGCCTGTTCATGGCTAGCCTTATTATAGAGGATTATTAAGATAATGTAAATATATTATTTCGAATAATCCTATCAGTTTCGATTATATTTATTAATTAACTTATATTAACATGGTTATGTTGTTCTTTTTAATAAAAGTTTGATTATAAATATAATTGTGTTAACATTAACCTAGAGGAGAGATCCGTTCATTATAAAAGAGCGTGTAAAAAGTGCTCGAACAACTTTATGAGATTTGGATCCTAAAAGGAGTTTCCTTAAATCGTCAGTCTCATTTTTGAGAAGGCATCCTCTAAAGAAGTACCTAGTACTTCAGATCTTGAAGCCGTACATTAATACCAAATAAGGTTTTACCTTAATCTTGGATAAGGATCCATTCTCATATGTATCCAAGTTTTAGGTAAAGTGGGGCAAAAAAATGTTTTGCTCCAAAATAATTATATAATAAAAATAATACGGGGTAATATCCACTGCTCGATAGTGGATGCAAGAAGGGAAGTTATTCTTTGTGGACATCATTTCCATAACTTTCGCTATTGCTTGCTCGAGAAGGCTTTCATTTTTGCCGTTACCTCTTATTAATAATATGGATCGCTTCGAAGCATCTGGTTTTAAGAAGCGAATAAATTAATAAATTAGGGGTAATAATTTATGTCAACAATACCTGAACCACAGGCGCCTACATTTGAAAAGATTCCAAGCCAAGCAACTTTTAGTAATGAGTACCAAGAGCTTCTTACAAATATTCTCAAGGAGCTAGATAACTCGAAGCATCCTCATAATCATGACGTGGCGGGAATCGCGCTTAACGAAATTATTCAAAAATTGATGCCTTTTATCCAGAAGTACAACCTGGAGTATACGCAGGGTAATATTGCCAATGGTCAGAAGGCTGCAACGTATTCTTTAGACATGACTAACTATATTTCTGACCAGTACCAATCAGTTGGAGCGAATAAAACCACTGATCCTACTACTAAGACTGCGGAGGATCAAGCTTATGCTCAGAAGGCAATCAAGGCTATGAATGATTATTCATCATTCTTAGCAAAGACAGCAGCATCGGCAAAGGTACTCGGTATCGGAGATCCATTTGGTACAATGGGAACAAATATTCAGGGTCAGCTTGAAAACATTACAGATCATACAAGTAACAAAGGGACTCTTGCGACCTATTGGGAAAATTCGTGGAAAATGGCTAGTACTAGCTCTTCAGGGGTGACTGGGAATGCGACTAACTCTGCAATTATGCAAGATATTAATGGAGCGCAAAACCAAGCGCAAAGTGAAACAGCGTATCTTCAATCTGAAGCAAAAATCGCGAACGAAAACTACCAACAGTACACAGCAACAGGACATGATATCGCTCAGAACGTTGTAAATGTTGAGAAAGCATCTGTGACTGCATCTCAAAGTGCTGGAAACTAAGGAGTAAATAATATGTCAGATCCAAACGGACCATTCACGGCAAATATTGATCACGTTGCAAACTACATTACTGAAGCATCAGTTTCTTGGGTGCAGGTTATTGACTCTGCTCAAACAGCTACTGCTCGGTTAAATAATGTGATCTCTGAAAAGCTTATGGCACTCTATGACCTAGAGAACAGCAGCCTAAATAAAATCATTAAGAGTTTAAATGGGCACATTAATGGAACAGGTGGGTACAAGAAATGGACCTCAAAGAGCATTTCCTACCAGATTCAGAAACTGGGAATGAAGATGCAGGTCACTCAAAAAGAATGGGATAATGCAATTAACCAAGTACAAACAACTGCACAGCAACAGACATCACAAATGTCTGCACAAGGTAACGATGCCAACCAAGCGACAACAGCAGCAGGGCTTATGGCACAGCTGATGCAGATTATTGTCAGCCTGCTGCAAAACTCATTGTAATAAGAAATAGTAATAAGGTTTTAATATGTCAACACAAGTAAATACTCAGGATCAGAACGAAAAAGTTCAGGGGCTACGATCAGAAGGAGCAACCTCTAAAGGCGCGGCTCATCTAGCTTCGGTGGGGGTTTCAACAACAGCTCTTCTAAGTGCCCTTCAGGCACCCTCAGGGGCGGCTGATGATTATTCAATTCTTTCATTCATCCTCTCTGAAGATGAATCTGAAGAATTACAAAAAACACAATCTAAGCAAGATTTCAATCTAGAGCAATTAAGTACTAAAACGACCGCTGGAGTAGGCACCTCTAAGGCTCCTGGAACAGCTGGAAAAAATGCGATCGCAGAGTCTGCTGAAATGATGTCACTTCTTCAAAATAAAGCTCAAAACACTCTTGCGAGCGAACTTCAGCAAGAACAGCAGGTTCTTCAAGACGAGCTTATAGCAGCTCAAAAAGAAGAAGCACTGTGGGATAATTTTGCTAGAGATTGGAAAAACTACCAAGATAATCCGAATAATTCAAACTTCCAGAAATTAATGGCTGATCTCGAAGCTATTTATGGAAAAGATTCTACAAAAGGGAAACAAGCTGCAGCAGAAGCAGCACAGGCTCAAAATGCTTGGGACAACGAACAGCACTGGAAAAATGAGTCTGGGTGGGATAGGTTTATTAGCTTCCAATGGTGGGATCCAAATGACTGGAATGATTTTAAAAATGGGGCTAATAGCGACGTTGAGAAACTAGTCGGAACTGCTGCGTCTACCCCTGGAATGTTCTCTCTTGCACTCAATAATATGTCTCAGATGGTTAAGAATCGGGTTGCTGATTTAACTCTTCAGATTCAATTCATTCAAATTACTATTGAGATCATTAATGGTGGTGGTAACGCTGTTGTTCAGATGCAGGCTCTCATGAATGTTATGATGCAGATGGGTGTTGCAAATAACCAGCAATCAACTTCTCGTAACCAGCTCATGAATAATGCTAATATCATGCAAATGACGGCGCAAGAAACTAAGATCGATAAGCAGCTTAAAAAGGTTCACGACAGTGAGCATCACAGCGGCTTACTTGGTTTTTTTGAAGATCTTTTTAAGGCAATTGTCAAAATTTTTACGGATCCCGTATCTGTTTTTGAAGGGATTGCAGACGAATTTAAATCGATTATTAAAGACTTTAAAGAAGGGAATATCGGGGAAGCCTTTGAAAAGATTCTAGTAGATGTTGTGCTTACCTATCTGACTGGAGGAGCTAACCTATTGTTTATGGGTACCCAGTTTGGTAAAGACATGCAGGATATGGTCAAACTCGTCGTTGATACCGTAAAAGCACTTGCTGTAACTGTTTTTGAGTCATTCCATGCTCTTGTCGATGTGATTCAGGGTAAGAGCAATGCAAATTGTGTAGATGATATGAAAAAAGCAGGGGATGTTTGGAAGACGGTTATTGAGAACCCAGAGCTTCAAACCGTGCTCCAGGTTGTGATGGTTGTAATGATTGTTGCAGCAGCCCTTACTGGACAATTCTACCTAGCAGCTTTTATGACGGTTCTCTTTGTTCTTTCAGCGTCAGGTGCTCTTACTGATATGACCAATGCGATTGCTAAATCATTGGGGAATTCAGCTGTAGATAAAGTCATCGCGGATGTTATTACGATTGTAATTGTTACAGTTTGTTCTCTTGGGGTTGGTGCTCTTGGGGCCATTGGTGATGTTGCTGCAGACGAAGTAGTAGATGCTGCCGTAAATGCTGCAAAGGAAGCTGCAGACTCAACTGCAGAAAGTGCAGACAATGCTGGTCAAACAATTGCTGATGAGACTGTTAATGGAGCAGAAAATGCGGCTAATACTGCTGCTACTGCCACAAAGTCGACCACAGAAAAGATGACAAGTGCCCTTAAACAAATAGCGAAATTATTGGCCTCACCACGAGCTGGTTACTCAGCCCTTTCAGGGGTAGGAGCTTCTATTATGGATACAAACTTTGGGTTTGATATTGCGGAAGCTTCAATCAAAGATCCAAAGGAAAAAGAAAAGTGGGCAAAGTGGATCGCGCTTATGGTTGATATTATTGGTGCTGTTTTGGCCGGTGCTGGCGGAATAGGATTGGCTGCTCAGGGAGCTGCAGGTATCGATAATGTAATTTCATCAGGTGTGCAAAAGTTTTTCCCTAAAGTGGCTGAATCTTTAGAAAGCAACTCAGCAATGCTCACTGAGCTTGCAAGTTCAATGCAAAAAGGCGCCCTTATGGTGGGTGGAACTGCCTCAATTGAGAACGGCGCTTTCAAAATCGACCAAGGAGAGATGTATGAGAGGCTTCAAGAGTTGATGGCATCAATGAATCAACTTAATGTATCAAGCGATGATCTAACACGTGGAATGCAACACCTCACATCTGAATTTCAAACCTTGGCTAAGGAGGAAGGTGCGATAAATAAAAATGTTTATCAAGCAGTAGCTGGTGGTCTGGAAGGTGAAATACGATCACTTTTAGGACAAGTATAATAAAGAGAGATTAAAAGGTTAATAAAGGTAAATATTATGTCAACAAATGTTAATGCAAATACACCAGAAACAGCTCCTCCTCAAGGAGCAAAAGGAGATCAAGGTATACCTAGCACAAGTCCTGTTGGATTTCAATCAGGAAACGCTAAAAATATAACAGCGATCCTCGCTTTAATCGGTGCTCTAATGAAGCTATATGAATACAAGAACGATGCTTTTGTAAAGCAATCACAAACGGAATCGACAATTGCAAACGACTACTCAAGCGGTCAGATTGAGCTTGGGAAGCGAGAGATGACAGAACTTGAGATTCAAGGAGCCTTTTCAGCAGTTAGTGGGTTGCTTACAACAGCTCTTGGATTCAAAGGAATGCTGGAAGAAAATGGCTTAGCTGGTCAACAAGATGAGATTACTGCTTCTCAAGACTTTGTGAAAAATCTCGATAATGATCCAGCTCAAA
The DNA here is from genome assembly GCA_946127115.1 of uncultured Chlamydia sp. Lineage (GTDB taxonomy): Bacteria > Chlamydiota > Chlamydiia > Chlamydiales > Simkaniaceae > Neptunichlamydia. The sequence continues at coordinate 770,754 of CAMGYI010000001.1, read as the reverse complement.
CACTTACCGACAAAACCGATGAGAGTGGGAGTGGTAGTATTGGGAGAGAAACTGAAGACGGCATCGAAATGCAAGTGATGGGAGAAGTTACTGCTCCTGAGGAGGCAGATCAATCTGCAGTCGATGCGAATAAAGCGAAGGCACAAACGCGACTTAAGGAGATGATCACTGAACTTGAGCATGGAGAATACAAAATGACTGAAAAAAGCGGAAAGTCTCTGAAAGCTGCCGATCCTGCCAAAATCCAGAAAGGTGAACTCAATGACCAACAGGTGATCGAGACTGTTGATAAGCAGGAGCTTACTAAACTAAAAGATGCTGCAAATGAGCAAATAGCTACGAAGCAGAAAAATCTTGATGATGCTAAAGCTCAACTTAGAATGAACTTCGACAAGCGAAACATGGCGTCAACTGCAGTATCTGGAGTCTCTGCAGGTGCAGGTAACATTGGAGCCGGTATCGAGAAACAACAACAAGGTGAGCAGCAAGCTGACAATACTCAATACCAAACAGCGCAACAGCAGTTCCAATCGCTTGCTAAGGAGACGGAGGGTCAGTCTGATAAAGATCTTCAGACTGCTGAAAGCTTAACACAATTAATTCTTGAACTTGATAAATCGAACAATGCGATACTAAGCGCTTAATATATCTATAGTTTCTATAGATCTTTGGCTTACCTGGCCGTTATGCTCCTTCTCTCTCCCAGGCATAACGGCTTTTTTTATAACCTGAGTTTTTTTGGTTTTTCATTTTGGAAACTAGTTAGATAAGTTAATTTTAATAGTCATCAAGAGAAAAACCATCTATTAAAGTCGGGAAACTTCCAATTAATTTTCTAATTATGCGCTATTTCAAATATCGAATTCATGTTATACTTAAGGTTGCAAGTGGATGTAGAATAGCTTTTGGTCGCAGCTCCTCCCCCCTCCCAGGCTTAACGGTCTTTTTATTTCTTTTGAATCACTAGTTTTTTTGGCGAGAGTATAATCTCGTTTAAAACAGTTTCAGGGCGCATCTCTAAGATAGTTCGGATTATTTCTGCGATGTCGGTTGGCAGGATGGCGTGGGTGGAGTCATCTCCCGGTGCAAAAGATAGAGGATCGAAGAAGGAGGTGCGGACCACTCCAGGTTGAATGAGGGAAACACGCACAGAGGAGGTGCTGCATTCTTCGCGGAGACTTTGAGCAAAACCTCGAATCGCAAACTTTGAAGCGCAATAGATGCTTCCTTTTCGTTTTCCCGCAAGGCCTGCTTCCGAGCCAATGAAGATGATATCGGCACGAGCTTGTTTTTTTAAGTGAGGGAGGAGCTCTTTAATCAGGTAAGCATGGCTAAGGAAATTAAGATCCAGGATGGAGCGGATTTGCGAGAAGGAAAGCTCTTCTAAGTTACCAAAAAGCCCTTTTCCAACATTGCAAATAATGGTATCAACATGGGTGAATAGAGAAAGCTTTTTTGGAAGGAATTCAAGATCGGATAGATCAATTTCATGGGGATGAAATCGAGGGTGAGTGCTCTCAATGGTACGGGCGATGCCCCAGACTTCGTGGCCTTCTTCTAAAAGGAGATCAGATGTTGCCTTCCCAATCCCCCGACTGGCTCCTGTAATCAGAATTTTTCTTAGGCACATACGTATACCCTCTCTTTGGGGAGCTGCTTTCGGCAAAAACTTAGCATTTCTTCCTCTTTTGCAAAGGCCATCATATCCTCTTTTTGGGTGCAAATTGCAAGGAGTTCTTCTTTCGGTTTGACTCGCTCCATTTCCTTAAAGTTCGAAAGAGGAAGGCGGAAGGTTCCAAGGGTGATTGAGTGGGGATTTTTTACAAGAGAGAGAACCTCCTTGAAGAAGGAGGCGTAATACTTCTGATAGTTTTCAGTGTAGATAAGGGGATCGAAGCGGAGGCCGATTTGCCATCCTTTTTCTTGCAATCGGGAGAGTGCTTTGAGTCTTTGCTTTAGGGAAGGAGCTTTGAGTTCAAATGCTTTTGCAATTGGATCGGGGCTTAGAGAGTAGGCGATCACCACGTTAGGAATAACCTTCTGCTCAAGGAGCTTTTGAATATTTCCACTTTTTGTACGGAGCTCGAGCTCAGCGGTTGGATGTTTTGCAAAGAAAGGGAGGAAGTAGTCAAGGAATCCCGAATAGGATTCAAGAGCTAGGCTATCTCCATCATAGCCAGAAAAAAAAGTGGTTTTGTCATTTCTAAGCTTCTCTTCAATTTCTCGAGCAAATTCCTCATAATTGAGGAAAATAACGTAATGAGCCGAACGGTACATCCCTTGCAAAAAGCAGTAGCGGCAGTCATATGGACAGTTTAAGAGGTGGGAAAAATAGTAGTTGTGTTTTGCTCCAATCGTATAGGCTGGGGGAATATCATAGACAAGCTTGCCCTTCTTCTGTGCGAGAATAAGGGCACTCTGCTTTTTCTGGAGGCGGAAGTGTCCTTTGTGACGATTAAAGACTTCGCCATATCGTTTAATCGGAATCAGTGTGGCTCCTGTGCTTTTATGAATAGCGCGAGTTTTAGGATGATCTAAAAGAGGCTCTTCAACATAGAGATACTTCATAGCTTCAATGGGGTATTTTCTATATGAGAGCGTAGGTAGGCAAGGACCTCTTTTGAAGCTTTTTTCTCGAGAAGAGATTGAGAAAGAAGAATTTGATCAGCGCAGAGAAGCTGCCATCTTTGCAAAAGTTTTCTCAGCTGCAAAGTTTCGTATGTTGTGAAGTGCCAACGCCGGATAAATTCATCAAGGAAGGGGATGTCTTCGGGAGCAATTTCCTCAATCATCGTGTGCATTTCATCGATTACAATTCGTACAAGATCAATATGACTGCAGATGAGAGAATGGATCTGCTTCTTCGTCACTTCCGGTGCAGGGTGGGAAGCATTGTCAGAAATAACCTTAAAGAGATGAATCATCTCAATAGGGGAAATCTTTGACGCAATGGCATAGAATCCTGCAGCTTCCATGTCATAGACGTTGTTTGTTGGATAGGAATGCTCTGGGTTTTCAACAGTGATACACCCTTCGGTTTGGCAAGGTGATTCAAAAACAATGCTTGGGTAGTATTGTGTCTTCCGGGCTTCATCAAAGACCTTATTCACCAGAATCGGTGTTCCAATAGGGAGAGTTCGATACCCTCCAACTCCCACGTTGATCCATCCATAGATATCTTCATCTCGGTGGATTCCTGCTAAATAACTGCAGGCGGCGCCAGCCTTGATTTTCCCAACACCTGAGACAATCAATTTGATTTCGTCATTTTCGTAGATAGGAAAAAGAGGGTTTCCAGAGAGGGGCTTTAGTTTAAGAGCCTCAATCAGTGGAGTGGCTTCTGCCTTCAGAGCCACTTCGATGCAAATCGTCATAAAGTTCCCGTTTTGGTCGGTTCAAAAGTTTAGCTGCGGCCACGAGTGCCTCTTTGGAGCTCACCCTAAACCGCTCTTTAAGCTCGCGAGTCAATTCACGAGGTTTTTTATCAAAAGGATTCTCAAACCCTGAAAAGATTAGAACATATTCTCCTAGAATTTTCTTTTTTTGGAAATGGTCGATTAGTTTTTTTGCTGTTCCTTCAAGGGTTTCTTCATAGAGCTTTGTGAGCTCCCGTGCGACAAAGATTTTTTTTTTCAGGGGCGAGCTCATTGATCCATTTAAGTGTTGTGATCAAATGATGGGGAGTTTCGTAACAAATTGTCAGTCCTTGAAAGTAGAGGATTTCGATAAGCTGGCCCTTTCCCGTTTTCTCCAAGAATCCCACAAATTGAAAACGTTCTTCACTTCCATAAAGACTAAGGGCTGCAATGGCCGCGCAAGGACCCGGAACGACTTCAACCTTTATACTTTCCTCGCGGCAGCGACGCACTAGTCGCGTCCCAGGATCACAGATTCCTGGCGTTCCCGCATCACTAATCAGCGCAATTCTTTCCCCAGCTTTCAATTCTTCCAAGACCTTTTCTTCCCGCTTTCGCTCATTGAACATATGGAAGCTCAGCATCTTTGTTTCAATGCTATACTCTCGCAAGAGCACACCACTTGTTCGGGTATCCTCTGCCAAAATCAAATTGACACTTTTTAAAACTTCTACGGCTCGAAAGGTGATATCTTTCAAATTTCCAATCGGTGTTGACACTACATAAAGCATGAGAAGTCTTTCCTAACGATTTTAAAAGAACGGGAAGAGGTAAAAATTTTTAGGCACTTGAGACTCATTGGAGATTCTCTTAAGATTTAGGCGTTTTTCTTCGAAGTCAATAGCCAGGAGTCATCCTCGAGGAGAACCTCCCGGAAAAGGATCTGGAAAGACTCCTGAACATCAGCTGCATAAATTAACCCCCCTACTCCTTCAAAAGGTGGCACCCAGATTCGAACTGGGGATAGAGGCTTTGCAGGCCCCTGCCTTACCACTTGGCCATGCCACCGCGAGGAAGTCATGATACAAGATAATCCTAAAAAAAGCAATTCCTACTCGAATAATATCTGCCCCTAAATAAACAATTTGTTAGCAGGCTTTCGTTCCAATGCTCTCAGATATTTCAAGATTTGTGTAAGAAGGAAGTGAGCAATAGAGTTAGTGAGGATCAAGCTATTTGAAAGGCTTTCAATTCTTTTGATGGCAAGACTTAACTATTGTTGTTAAGTGAGCAAAGCGTTCATGAAATTATTGAATTCTATTTTCCTATCATCCTGGATGAGTGGGACGGATTGCTCATTCTTAATACATTCACACCGTGCATTTTTAGCTAGGATATCCTTAACAAGTAGATCATGCAAAAGACAAAACCTGCTTTAGTAGTATGCCTTGTAAAACACTCGGTAAAGTCGATGGTATTTTGAGGCTTATTTAAAATGAAAATGTGGGTTGAAGAGGATCGTCTAAAAGGGATGAAGTCATTGATAAATTGCCTAACGTGTTCATCGGGATCTGATCTCTCCCGGAGCTTTTTCATTAGTATGGTTAGGTATTCCACGCAATAGATCTTCCATTCATTAAAAACTGTACAAAACCATCCATACCGTATATCCCGAGCGGTTTTTCTTATAGATAGAGTGAACCAAAATATTTTTTTTGCACGAGAAATAGTCCTTTAATTATAACCCCATAGTGAGATACCTTGATGGAGTCATGCGAAAAAAACTCAAAGAAATCGGAGCATTTTTTGGTCGGTGCATCAAACGGGATGAAGTCGTTGTTCATGCCTCGTTTGATAGCCGCAATGTGCAAAAAGGGACCCTCTTTTTTGCACTGAGTGGAGATACAACTGATGGTCACAATTATTTGGAAGAGGCGGCAGAAAAAGGGGCGATTGCTGCGGTTGTTTCGAGTGGCTACCAAGGTAACGATTTCGGCCTGGTTTTAATTCCTGTACCTGATGTGAAGCGATCTTTTCAAGATTTGGCTCAAGAGGTGTTTCGAGAAAAAAGTCCTTTGGTCATTGGGGTTACCGGAACCGTGGGAAAAACGACAACCAAAGAGTTTCTTGCGACTCTTTTAGCAGAAAAGTTTCGGGTTATGAAAAATCCTGGGAGTCTAAACTCTCAAGTGGGGCTTTCTCTAACAGTGTTAAATTGGGAAGGGCAAGAAGAGATTTTTGTTTTAGAGATGGGAATGAGCGAAAAGGGGGAGATAAGCCGTTTAGTAGAAATTGCTCCGCCTCAGCTTGGTGTTTTAACAAAGGTTTCGATTGCTCACTCTGCCTTTTTCAGCGGGATTGATGAGATTGCTGAGGCTAAATGTGAGCTTTTTAAGTCCGAAAAAATAGAGAGAGGGTTCTTTCATTTAGAGACAAAAGCATTCCAGGCAGTGCGCCTGCTAAATGTTGCAAAGACGTGGTTTGCTTGCGAAGATCCCAAAGCTGATGTGACTTTAAGTAAAGTAACAGCGCCCTTTGAAGAACGGCACCTGCAGGAAAATTTTTTAGCGGCAGCGAGTGTTGCCCTTCACTTAGGGATGTCTCGAGAGGAAATTGAGGAGGGGGCAAAGAAGCTCGAACCCTTTGACCACCGTTTTCAAAAGGTGGAAAAGGGGGGCGCTTTATTCGTTGACGATTCGTACAATGCATCGCCACTAGCTATGAAAGCTGCCCTTTCGAGCCTCCCCAAAGGAAAAAGAAGAATTGGATTCTTAGGAGCTATGAAAGAACTGGGAGCTTTTGAAGAATCGAGTCATCGAGAAGTTGCTGAGCATGCCCTTCCTCTTTTAGATCACTTGATTTGTATTGGTAAGGAGTGCGGCCCAATGGTTGATGTGTTTGAGAAAGGAGGGAAAACGGTTGAACACTTTAAAGAAAAAGAGAAGGCTGTTAAACGTTTAAAGGAAGTAGTAGCTGACGGGGATGTGGTATTATTAAAAGGATCTAATTCCTTTAAGCTTTGGACAGTGCTCGAGGAGTTTTGACGGGTGATTTATCTTTTTCTGCAGTATTTATCACTGAACGTTGCTGTGAAAGTTCCTGCAGTGTTTCTTTATTCCTCTACGCGAATGATTTTAGCGGCAATAACCACCCTTCTTCTTACAATTTTTATGGGACCTCGCTTCATTAGCATGCTCTATGCACTAAAGACAGGACAGTCGATTCGAGTGGAAGATTGTCCGATGCTTGCAGAGCTCCACAAAAAGAAGAAAGAGACCCCAACAATGGGGGGGATACTAATACTTGTTTCGATGTTGGTGGCCCTTCTTTTATGGATGGATCTCCGCAGCCCCTTCACGTTAATTCTCACCATTTCAACAGTATGGCTCGGTCTGCTTGGGGGGGTGGATGATTATTTGAAGATGAAGCATAAGAATTCTAAGGGGCTTCCTGCTTGGAAGAAATTTGGTTTGCAGGTTTTCTTTGCGGCCTTATTGGGTCTTTATCTTTTATGGCCGACACTTTCTGAAGTGATCCACCTTGGAAAGTGGTTTGTCCCACCTCATATGAAATTGAGCGGAGAAATTTTTGAATCGCAGCTAGCGTATGGACAATACTTTTTCCCTTTTAAAAAGGGAGCTCTTTTTGCCTTAAGTGGGATGGGGCTTTTTCTAAGTTTTTTGATTACGATCATAGTTGTGACAGGGTCCTCTAATGCTGTGAATCTCACCGATGGGCTTGATGGTTTAGCCTCGGGGTGCATCCTAATGGTAGCAGCGGTTTTTGCTCTTTTTGCATTCCTCTCGAATAATATCGAAATGGCTCGTTATCTTAACATTCCCTATATCGAAGGGAGCTCAGAGATAGCCATCTATATGTGCGCAATGGCGGGGGCGTGCCTTGGCTTTTTGTGGTATAATGGATATCCAGCGCAGGTATTCATGGGGGATACTGGTTCATTGGCCCTTGGGGGAGTTTTAGGCACTGCGGCAGTATTAATGCGAAAAGAATTTTTACTTGCACTTGTTGGGGGGGTTTTTGTTATCGAAGCAATCTCGGTGATTTTGCAGGTGCTCAGTTACCGGCATCGAAATAAAAAACGGATCTTTCGATGCGCTCCTCTGCACCATCACTTTGAATTTAAGGGTTGGCCCGAACCGAAAGTTGTCGTCCGTTTTTGGATTATTAGTTTAATTTTGGCCCTCTTTGGCTTAGCATCAATAAAGTTTCAATGAAAGCACTTGTCATAGGACTTGGAAAAAGTGGAAGAGGAGCTGCAAAGCTTCTATTGAAGCAAGGATATGATGTCTATGCAGTTGATCGTATCCCTCAAAAAATGGAGAGGGTTACTGTTTGCCTTGAAGATAAAGAGATAGAGGCTGATTTAGTCGTTCTATCTTCAGGAATTCCTCAGAGTCACCCGCAGGCGAAGGGAAATGTCGTAGGAGAAGCTGAGCTTGCGATTCGGGTCTTGAAGAACAAAATGGTGGGAATTACGGGAACAAACGGCAAAACGACTGTGACTCTGCTAGTAACACATATTTTGAATGCATTAGGGATTTCTGCGAGAGCTCTTGGGAATGTTGGGGCTAGCCTAGCAGAATATGCTTGTGCTCCTGACCCAAAAGAGATCCTAGTTGTTGAACTCAGTTCATACCAGTTGGAGACATTGGAAACTGTAGCGTTCGAGGTGGGGCTGATCACAAACATTACTCCTGATCATCTGGATCGGTATCCATCTTTTGAGGCTTATAGAGAAGTTAAGCTTCGATTAAAGGAGCTTATTAGAGAGGGAGGAACCTTTATCGAAGAAAGGGATTCGTATTTACAACTAACTAAGAACAAGAGATACTGGAAATTGATTGGACCCTATGCTGTTTGTGCGGCGTGGCAGATTTGTAAAATCTTTGATGTTACATGGAAGGACTTTAATGCTGCATTAATCACATTTAATAAGCCTCCCCACCGAATGGAAATTGTTGACATGGTTAAGGGAATCACCTTTATTAACGATAGCAAAGGGACAAATATTGAGTCAGTAATATATGGTGTTAATCAGATTGAAGGCTCTCTCTTTTTGATCGCTGGTGGCCAAAGTAAAGGAGACTCTTTTGAAAAATGGAAAAAGCCATTTACACAAAAAGTTAAGGGGATCTTTGCGATAGGGGAAACCGCTTTGCAGATTGAGAAGGAATTAGGAGGCACTATTCCGACACTGCACTGCAAAAACTTGCGCGCTGCTGTGGATAAAGCAAGACATGCAGCCTATGCTGGAGACACCGTTCTTCTTTCCCCGGGGTGCGCAAGCTTTGACCAGTTTAAGGACTATGAAGAGAGGGGCGAGATGTTTAAAGAGATTATCAAAGAGGTTAGGAAGTAAGGATGAATCGAAGAGATATTATTATCGTAGCTGTGTTGATCAATGCAGGGCTCCTTGTGACCCTCTTTATCGGCTTTCTAAAGAAAGAGCAGGGGAACGATCTTGTTCTTTCGCCTAAAGAAGCTTATCAGACTGAAATTGCTGCCATAGCTCCTCCTGCTAAACAAATAGGAGACCAAATCGATCAGGTTATTAGTCAGTACACAGCCATGGCGAAAATAGAGGAAAAAAAGGAAGAGGCTCTTCCCCCTCCAGTGTTGACTCCCACACCTAAAGCAGAGACAAAAGCTCTCATCTCTAGCCCACCGCGGGTTGTCACTGTCGAGAAGGGAGACGTTCTCGAGAAAATTGCTCGCTCACATGGAATAAGTGTTGATGCAATTATGAAGCTCAATAGTCTTTCTAACTCCCGTCTCCAAATTGGACAGGAGCTGAGACTTCCTGAAAAAAAAGCCCCAAAAAAAGAGGTTGTTACAAAGAAGGAAGATGGGAAATTTTATGTCGTGAAAGGGGGAGATAACCCTTGGACCATTGCCCAGAAAAACGGAATACAGGTGGATGAACTTCTTCGACTAAACAATATGGATGAGGAAAAGGCAAAACGGTTGCGTCCCGGTGATCGATTAAGAATTAAATAGATATAACAAAATAAACTCAAAAATTGGATTTTCGACAGTTTGCGCGTTTCCCAAAGCTAATTTTTGAATGCATTTTGATATAGATGATGTAGGTCTCCCATACAAGTATGAAAAGCGTTTATTTCCTTTTGTCGTTTACAACAATTCTATTTGCCATTGGTATCTTGATGGTATTCGACACCTCCTCAGCAGAAGTGATCGATCGAAGCTTGAATAGGAGCACTCATCATGCTTTGATTAAGCAGCTCGTGTATGGTTGCCTAGGGATCATTTTGGCTCTTTTAACATTCTTTTTTGGATACCGGAAGCTTCTCAATTTTTCTCCTTATCTTTTTTATGGACTCACAGTTTGTTTGGTACTCGTCTTTATTCCCGGAATTGGTCGGGTCCTCAATGGCGCCAATCGATGGATTTTCTTTGGTCCGTTCTCTTTCCAACCTTCAGAATTTATGAAAGTTGTTGCCCCTCTATATTTTATCCACCTCTATATAAAAGAGGAGAACATGGGCATGATGTGGAAACGATTTTACTTGATTATTCTGCGATTTGCTGTCCCACTCTTTTTGATCTTGATAGAACCAGATAATGGAACCGTTGCCATTATTATGGCCACTTTGATGGCGCTTTTTTTTCTTTGCCGCTTAAGGTGGCTTTACTGGTTTCTTCCCATTCTTTTTTTAGGAGGACTTGGAACGGTGGCAGCACTGCAGATGCCCCATGTAAAACATAGGATACAAGTCTATCTCCACCCAGAATCCGATTTACTAGGGAAAGGACACCAACCTTATCAAGCAAAGATTGCTACAGGGTCGGGAGAACTTTTTGGTCGAGGAGTTGGTGAAAGTCTGCAAAAACTTAATTACCTTCCTGAAGCGCGTAGTGATTATATTGCGGCAATTTATGCTGAAGAACTTGGTTTTATTGGTATTCTTTTTTTAGTACTCCTTTATCTGTTCATTGCGTATAGTGGTTTCCATATTGCTATGAAAGCGGGGACAAGAGGAGGTTTTTATGTTGCTAGTGTCATCACCTTTTTGATCTCTTTTCAAGCATTTCTAAATTTGGGGGTTGTCTCAGGACTACTTCCCAGTAAAGGGACCAATCTTCCCTTTTTTAGTCAGGGAGGATCATCTCTTCTAGCGAATTGTATTGCGATTGCTCTTGTTATGAGTACACACAATAAAAAGGAACCCAATTGGAAGAAACTACAGGCCACCTAAATGTAATGATTGCTGCCGGGGGAACCGGGGGGCATCTTTTTCCTGCGCAGGCACTTGCTCACGAACTGCTTGAAAAACATCCCGATATGACGATTATTTTTGTGGGTGCTGGGCTCAAGCACAACCACTACTTCACCAAAGGTGTTTTCCCCTATCTTGACATCAAAAGTGATACTCCCTTTAAGAAACATCCTTTAAAAGTTTTAAAGGCATTGCTGAAGCTTTTGCAAGGGACTTTGAAGTGTTTCAACTTTTTTTTGAAAAAAACCCCCGATGTTATTGTGAGTTTTGGAAGTTTTCACGCTTTCCCAGCTATTTTAGCAGCAAAACTTAGAAAAGTTCCTATTGTGATCTTTGAGAGTAATGTGCTCCCAGGAAAGGTGAATCGGTACTGCTCTAAATGGGCAAAGACTTCAGCGATTCAATTTTCCCATGCTCGTGAATGCCTCCATTCAAAGAGTGTTTGTGTACAGATGCCACTCATAAAGAAAAGAGAGATTACTTGCAAAGAGGCTCGGGCTTACTATGGTCTTGAAGGAGAGAAATTCACTCTTCTTGTCTTTGGAGGATCGCAAGGTGCGCAGGCACTGAACCGGTTCTTTTGTGAAGCAGTGCAGCGACTTGTAGCGGAAGAAATAGACTTTCAAGTAATCCATATTGTGGGGGATGAAAAACGGGGAGAGAAGCTCCGTGATGACTATGTAAAGATGAACGTTCCTGCATGTATTAAAATTTTCGAGGAGAAGATGGGGTATGCATGGACTGCTGCAGATCTTAGTATCTCGCGCTCAGGAGCGGCAACCCTTGCCGAATTCATCGAGTTTTTAGTTCCCAGCATTCTGATTCCCTATCCTTATGGGACAGAGAACCATCAACAGAAAAATGCAGCATTTGTTACTGATGAAGTTAAAGGGTCCATTTTGCTCGAAGAAAAAGGGCTAAAAGGAGATATTTTAGCTTCCAATATCTTAGGACTCATGAAAAATGAGCATGAAAAACTTAAAGAGATGCGGAAAAATCTTCGCGCTTATAAAGAAGAAGAAAGTAAGCAAGATCTTTGTTCAGTAGTATTAGAATCCTTATGACGAAACGATTTCATTTGTTAGGTGTAGGGGGGATTGGGATGAGTGCCCTCGCTCATCTTTTAATTGAGAGGGGGGATCGTGTTTCGGGCTCTGATTTAAAAGCGCTTCCTCATTTGAGTGAGAAGGGGATTGAAGTCACAGAATCGCTGCCGAAGGAAGGAACCATTGTATATAGCTCAGCAATTGCGCGAGATAACCCCCTTTTTATCGAAGCCAAAAAGCGTAACCTTCTTGTAATCCATCGCTCAGAACTCGTAAGAATTCTTCTCAAAGGCAAGAAGGGACTTTTAGTTGCTGGAACCCACGGGAAAACAAGTACCTCTGCTCTCTTGGCTTGGACATTAATATCTGCAGGAGAGCGTCTTACATATGCTGTAGGGGGGGGTCTCCAAAATTTCCAAAAAAATGGAGGATATGAGGAAGGAGAGTACTTTGTGCTAGAAGCAGACGAGAGTGATGGGAGTTTCCTCAATTACGAAGGGGAAGGAGCCATTATTACCAATATCGAAAAAGAACATCTCGAATACTGGAAAACCGAGAAAAAACTCTTAAAGGGGTTTCAAACTTTTATTTCCAGAGTGAAAAACCCCAATCTTTTATTTTGGTGCAGCGATGATCCTATTCTTGCAAAACTCTCTCCTCCAGGAATTTCCTACGGAAAGGAGGGAAAGCTAAAATTTACCGCATGCAAGCAAAATAGTGTATCTACCTTTTTTTCTGCAGAGTTTGAGGGCAAAGCTTATTTCGATGTGGAGTTTCCTGTAATGGGTGAGACTCTCGCTCTCAATGCCCTTGTTGTGTTTGGAATGGCTCTGAAGCTCGGTCTTAACGAAGATGACATTCGAAGTGCTTTCAAAACTTTTAAGGGTGTCAAACGGCGGCAGGAAAAGATTGGAGAGGTGGGACGGATTGCAATCTATGATGATTATGCACACCATCCGACTGAAATCAAAGTTCTTTTAACAAGCATGAAAAAAGGGATGGGGAAAAGACGCCTTATTGCTCTTTTTCAGCCCCACAGATATACAAGAACATGTGATCTCCTTTCTGAGTTTACAAAGGCATTTGAAAAAGCTGATCTTACAATCATCACCAATCTTTATCCTGCAGGAGAAAAACGCATTCCTGGTGTCAGCGGAAGAAACCTTGCACGGGAGATGAGAGGAGACCATACTCTCTTTCTAGACAAAGACAAGCTTTTAACCTACTTGCCAAAACTTTTGATTCCCGGGGATGTTCTTATTACGATAGGTGCAGGCGATATTACAGCCATTGGGCCTCAGATTATCAAGGCGCTCTCATGAAATTTCTCAAACCCTCCCTTCTTGTTTGTTTTGCTCTTTTTTTGACCTTTGGCATCTATGCTGCCTTCTCTTACTTTGAGCGGCAGAAATTCTCTTCTGTTCCGATCAAGGCCATTGCTCAGACAGGCCCCTTAAAAGACGCCTTAAAAACCGACTACTTAGCAGAGCTTCTCAACCTATCTGTAGACCATTCTCGATCGATTACGATAGAAGAGGCTGAAAAGATTTTGCTGGAAAACCCTTGCATTAAAAAGGCAACTGTTTCTTTCCTTAATCCTGAGACACTCTACATTGACTATACCTTGAGGACCCCACAGTTCATCCTCGGCGATGTTAAAAACCTTGCTCTTGATAAACATGGTGTTAAGTTCCCCTTGACCCCTTACTATACCCCTAAACGTCTTCCAATTCTCTATTTAGGGGAAGGGTATTTCGAAGAGAAGAGAGAAATTGCCACGCATCTTCTCGAGTTATTTGAGGACGAAGCTACAGTAATTGACGTCTCAAACTGTTTAGAACAGTCGCTAGGTAAGCGGGAAATAGTGATCGCGCTTGGCCCCCATCTCCTCAGGCTTACTCCCAAACGTTATATCGAGGAGATTGCTAACTATCAGAAAATCCGCACGAAAATAGGGAACGACTCTTTTATTATTGATCTTCGTGTTCCTAGTTTTGCTTATATTACTTCAACAGTGACAGAACCTTCTGTCGAAGAATTTTAGAGATCCATTCTGAATGGTCGATAGCGTCTTGGAGGATACGGCTAATTTCTTCAGCCTTAATATTTGGCATTTCTTTTGTGACTCTTCCTAGAAGAGAGTTTATCATCTGATGGACTTCTTCAGATGTATCGGATTCAGAAAGATTGACAGAGATTTGGATCTTAGTTGCTTGCATCACGACTCGGCTCTTTGCATTGTGGTTAGTGAGGCTGTCGACGATCTTTTCCACCTCGTGAGGAATTTTGTCTAGGGTTTGATTTCCTCCATCGATCTCTTCCGTCAATTGACTGAGTTTTTCGGCAGCAATAGTCCCTTCCTCTTTAGTTGCAGTTCTTTTCTCAGATATATTCATGATGTATTGCAGGCCGTGATACCCCTCAGTTGGAGAATTTAGCTGACGGATTGACTGATACCAGGAATAAAAGGCTTCGGCCTTATCTCCAAACGCTTCATTCTGAGCATTTGAAACGCTTGCCTTTGGTGTTGTTCCAGGCATCTCAGAATCTGGGATTGGGTGGTTATCAACCATGGGTCCCCCTTGAGTTTATTCTACCTTAAGTCTTCACTATATTTCTTCAAAAAAAAAACCAATTTTAACTCATTAATAATAAGCGCATAATGTCATATTTTGGATATGAAGAATTTTTGGATTTCAATTGCTTAAAAGTTGTACAAATGATAACGTTTATCGTTAACTTGAAGCATAAAAAAACCGGGTAGGTTCATGGAAGAATTTGTAGCTTATGTCATCAGAAACTTAGTTGATACGCCTGAGGATGTAAAAATAGACATCTTTGACGGTTTAGAAAATTCTGTTGTTGAAATTCGTGTACACGACGACGATGTAGCAAGGCTGGTAGGAAGACAAGGGAAGACCATTAAAGCGCTTCGGCAAATTGTGGTGACTGTTGCAGCGCGTCTTGGTCGTAAAGTTCGCCTAGAAATCATTCAGTAATACCCTCAGGGCTAACGTATTAAAACTTGCTTTTTCCCCATGGCTTGCCACGTGGATAAGAAGTGATGTTTTGAGCTATTTTTTAGGGAATAGGACTCAAGAAGTTCAGCTATTGCGCTTATCAAACTCATGATCATAAGGTGGAATTACTTAAGTGTTGCATGCCATGGCATTATATATGCTGAAGCTGCGCAGTGCAACTGCGGGGTTTTTCTTCTCGAATGGTTTTGGGGTTGGTTGAAAAAGCATTTCTATGGAGCTACAAGCTATGCCTTTATAGAAGGAGTGATAAAGCGCGTTAGAAAACTGATTTGGCATTACAGAGAGGGCAGACTTGTGAGCGAAATTTAATTCAATTTCACCTCTTACCAAGCTCTTATAAATGATTAAGCGGACTTACTTATCGAACCAAAATTTTTTCTCTCATCCTATTCATCCTTAGGTTGTTTCTTAAAGAAGGATGACCCAATGTCCAATAAATTTTAATGCATTAGCTTTGGTAATACCCCAAGACCTGTTTACAAAATAGTTGAGCCTCGGTATCATCGGGGGAAGTGAGAGAATTGTTTCGATGACCGTTGGATTAAATATACAGATTGAAGAGGACCAGGGGATCACTCTGATTCGCGTTGAAGGGCGTCTAGATGCTGCGTCGGCTCCTTTACTCGAGAAAAAACTTGTAGAACAGGTAGAAAATGGGAAAACGAAGCTCCTCATCGATTTTGCCAAGGTAAATTATTTGAGTAGTGCTGGAATGCGGCTTCTTTTGTCTACAACAAAAAAACTCAAAGGAGTCTCGGGTGGATTTCACCTCTGTTCTGTCAGTGAAGAGGTAATGGAAATCATTAAAATGGCAGGGTTCGAGAGGATCATCCAGATTTTTCCAACTGAACAAGAAGCATTCCAAGCTTTTTCAAACTAAATAGAAGTAGTTCATTGAGAAGTGATCTCGTAGATGAGTTTGCTCATCAACCTGCCCCATCCCACAGAAAAGTTGATTCTGGCCAGCAGAGAAATCGTGTAATTGTGATTTCAGGTCCCACGGCAAGTGGGAAAACCCGCCTATCAATTGAAGTGGCGCGGGTTTTGGGTGGGGAAATTGTTTCTGCTGACTCGGTTCAGGTTTATCGAGGGATGGACATTGGTACGGCGAAAGCCAGTTTAGAAGAACGGCTAGAACTCCCCCATCATTTGATCGATATTTGCGACCTTGCCGAATCCTTCAATGTTGTTCAATTTTACCAAAGGGCAACAGATGCTATTCGAGAGATTTTATCTAGGGGACATGTTCCTATTGTGGTAGGAGGAACTGGTTTTTATTTACATGCGCTTCTCTATGGTCCACCGCAAGGACCTCCAGCATCAGCTGAGGTGCGCCAAAACCTAGAAGAGGACATAGAAAAATTCGGGACTGAAGCTCTTTATGAAAAGCTCTGCCTGATCGATCCAGAATATGGGCAAACAATCAACCACCGCGATAAGCATAAGATTATCCGGGCACTTGAAATTATGACTCTGACGGGGAGGCGGGTGAGCGATTTCCCGAAGGGGAATGTTCCTAATCGTCCTAAGGATTTTGATTTTCGGTGCTGGTTTACTTATTTCCCTAAAGATATTCTTTTCTCGAGAATTGAAATGCGTTGTGATGAGATGATGGCACAAGGATTTATTAAAGAGGTGGAAGGCCTTCTTGAATTGGGATTTCGAGAGAATTTGTCTGCATCACAGGCGATTGGGTACCGGCAGTGTATTGAATTTATTGATTCTTCTCGAAGCGATGAAGATTGGGAGCATTTCGTCTGGGAGTTTAAAAAAGCTTCTAGACGATATGCAAAAAGGCAATTCACATGGTTTAGGAGGGAACTCCTTTTTAGATGGGTTGATCTCGATATTCATGGATATCAAAAAGTTCTTGAAATGATCCTTCAGGACTATGAAAGTCGATATTAAGTCTTCACTATAAATAGTGTTTCCTTTATATTTGCCTGAGCGGAACCCCTATTAGGTGTCATGGAAACAGAAAATACTGAGAAAAAAGAAAAAGAGAAAAAGCCTTCAGGAGAATCGGAAGAATTCAAAGAATTTCGAGAGTCTTTTGAATCTGTTAAAAAGATGGAAGATAAGGTGCGGCTTGCCCTCGATTTTATGAAATCAGTTCTCTCGAAACCTGATGGAGTTACTCTGAAAGATTTTTGGGATGCCAAAAAACTCTGTGGTCCTCTCTTTAAAGAGCAGATGAGTCCGATTATACGGAATCATCTATGGGGTGAATATGCTGAGCTTGGGGATGAGGCACGTCGTTTAAAAGAGATCAAAGATGAGCAAGCAGCATTCTCTGTTGAACAGGTAGAGCTTGCAATCGAAGCTCTAGAAGCTGATTTAGATCATTATGATCGCTTAGTGGCGCAGATAGCTCCAGTTGTTTTCCCAAAAGGATTAGAAGCTCTCGAGATAAAGGAAGGAGATTATCATTCTGCTCAGAAAGAGCTTTTCCTATTAAAGACCCTAATCTCCCGACTTGATTCCCTACGAAAGGAAATCTTGGCGATCGACATGAGAATAAGCCATAAGAATAAAATCCTTAAGCGTCTTTCCAAGCTGGGAGATCAGATTTTTCCTAAACGGAAAGAGTTGGTCAAGGCAATTAGTGACGCATTTATTGCAGATGTGGAAGCTTTCGTAAAGAGACGTTTTCCTGAGAAAGGAGACAAATATGATGCTCCCTATTATGTTATTCGAAATGAAATCAAAATGTTCCAGGGATTTGCAAGAGTTCTGACTTTGAATACCCAAGCCTTCACAAAATCACGAAAAGTACTCAGTGAAGGGTGGGACAAAATCAAGAAAAAGGAGGTTGAGCGGCGTGCTGAGATGGGCGAGCGACATGAAGAACAAAAGAAGAATTTTGATGAGTTCCTTCCAAGAGTCGAGGCTTTTGAAGCTTTTTGTAAGCAGGTAGAAAACCAAGAGAGGTCTAAAGTTTTAGGGGAATCAAATGCTCTTCAGGAAGCGATGAAAGGAGCCGTGCTAAGTCGTGATCATGTGAAAATTTTGAAAGATCGCATCCAAAAAGCTCGCAGTGGAGTTCTTGATCAAGTAAAAGCTAAAGTTAATGAGAAAAGAACAGCGGCTTTAAAGGAAGTTAATGACCTGAAAGAAAAGCTTATCCAATTGATCAAAAATGAGAGCGAAAATGCCTTTAAAGACTTAGAAAAAGGGGAAGAAGAACTGAGAAAATCTTACGAGTCATTGAATCTTTCCGCAGTTGAAATTCATAAATTTGAAAGGAATTTTGCAGACCTCCGCAGCTTTATTTTTGATAAAAAAGAAGGTGTTTTAGGGGAGGAAGCGTTAGAAGACCTTTATAAAGAACGAGCGTCCCATATTGAAGTGATCAAAATGCAGGTTGAAGAGTATCGAAAAGAAATGGGGGGGTCTAATCTTGACTTTGAAAAGGCGATGGCCTATCGTGAGCTTTATGATAGCGCCAAGATCCATCTTGATAAGGAGATGGAAGCGCTCGCAAATCTTGAAGAAAAACTAGTCTAGTATCGACCATTGAAACAGATCAGTGCATTTGACCTTGACCACACGTTGGTCCGATCGAACTCCAGCCTCCTTTTTTATCGCTATTTGATATCGAGAGGATTCTATAGTCCTATCTCATTAGTGGGGACGATGCTCTACTCTATTCGTCATTATTTCCTTAATTTAAGCCTGACCGAACTGCACCAGAAAGTATTTGAAAAGTTTTTAAAGGGAACACCTTTCCAACTCATTCAAGATGAGGTGACTAAGTTCTTGAAAAAAGATTTCCATTGCTTTCTCTATTTACCTACCTTCAATCGTTTGCGCCGTGCCCAACATGAGGGACATTATACCGTGATCTTGTCGAATGGTCCTTCTTTTATTGTGGGGCCCATTGCTGAGTACTTAGGAGTGAATGAGTGGTATTCTTCGAACTATAGTGTGGATAAGGGGAGTTTCAGCGGTGTTGAATCGATTCTTCTTGGAGATGGAAAAGCCGTTTGTATGGAGCAGCTGACCCATCGCTTGAAGACATCCGCTGCAAAGGTGACTGCTTATTCCGATAGTGATCTTGATCTTCCGTTCCTGGAATTAGCCGGAAGTCCTGTGGCCGTTAATCCTAACTCAAAACTTCTCAAAGTTTCTAAGGAGCGCTCATGGGAAATTATCTAAAAAAAATCGGTTTTTTTGGGGGGACTTTTGATCCAATTCATATAGGCCACCTCAATTTGGCCATGCGTATTATGGAACTCCAAGGTCTGGACCAGGTCCTTTTTTGCCCTGCAAATGTATCTCCAACAAAGGGAGCAACTCCTCCTGAGGCAGCTGCAAATCATCGCCTTAATATGTTGCAACTTGCCCTTGAAGATGTTCCTAACTGTGATCCCTATGATGAAGAGATTCAGCGCCCTGCTCCTTCCTTTACGATCGACACCCTTCAGGAGGTCAAAGGCAGACTTCATCTGATTGTTGCTGAAGACACCGCGTGTGGGTTTGGGGAGTGGAAAGATATCGATAGGCTTCTTGAGATAGCTCCTCCATTTGTAGGAGTAAGACATGGTTTTGATACTAAAAAATTAAATCAACTTTCGGAAATGATCAAATTGAAAATTGAACAAGGGATGTGCAAAATTCCTGCAATGGACATAAGCAGTAGAGAGATTCGAGGGAGGCTCAAAAAAAAGTTATATTGTGGACATTTAGTACAGGGAAAAGTGCTAGACTACATTCATCAAAATACTATATACTCCTCGCCATATGGTTAAAGATCTTTTGCATATAATCCAGCAAATCGCGCAGGCGCTTTACGACAAAAAATCGACCAACATCATCGCTATAGATGTACGGGGTATTTCGTCGATTACTGATTACGTTATCATTGCGGATGGAAACGTTGATCGGCATGTATCTGCACTTGCAACTGAGATTCAACATATCATGCAAGATAAGGGAGAGAAACCAGTCCGTATTGAGGGACAGCAAGTTGGAGATTGGGTTGTTCTGGATTATTTCCAATTGATGATTCATTTACTCCTTCCTGATATGCGGAAAAAGTATCAGTTAGAGCGCCTGTGGCCTGAGGGCAAGGTGATAGATTTAGACTTAACCTCTTAAGGTGAAAAGTGAGTAAAAAGCGCCGCATCGTTGTGACAGGAATGGGGGTTGTCTCCTGTTTTGGAACTGATGTCGATCAGTTCTACCGAAGTCTTTTGGAGGGGAAAAGTGGAATTACCCCCATCGTCCAATTCCCATGCGAAGATTATCCCACTCGTTTTGCAGGGTCGGTCCAAGATTTTGAAGTTGGCGACTACATGGATAAAAAACAGGCGCGTCGTGCTGATCCCTTTATTCGATACACAATGATTGCGGGGAAAAAAGCCTTAGAAAACGCAGGCTTGATGGGTAAAGGGCTTGAAAAACTTGATAAGTCTCGTTGTGGTGTTCTTGTTGGCTCTGGAATGGGAGGGATGTCGATTTTTTTCGAAGGAAATAAGACACTTTTTAACAAAGGATTTAAACGGATTACCCCATTCTTTGTTCCCTTTATCATCACTAATATGGGGGGAGGACTCCTAGCAATAGATCTAGGATTTACTGGCCCGACCTACTCAATTTCGACCGCTTGCGCAACTGCAAATTACTCGATTGTTTCTGCAGCACAACACATTGAACGAGGAGATGCAGATCTTATGGTCTGCGGGGGAAGTGAGGCTCCAATTAACCCGATTGGAGTTGCTGGATTCATTGTGATGAAAGCTCTCTCTGAGAGAAATGATGACATGGAAGGGGCCTCTCGTCCATGGGATAAGTCTCGTGATGGTTTTGTTATAGGTGAAGGAGCTGGTGTTATTGTCCTTGAAGAGTACGAGCATGCTAAAAAGCGTGGAGCAACGATTCTTGCAGAATACTTGGGTGGCGCGGTTTCTACCGATGCCTATCATATCACAAGTCCACGCGAAGATGGGGCAGGGGTGGCTAGCTGTATCGAAACAGCCATCAAGGATGCCAATATCAACAAAAAAGAGATTAACTATATCAATGCTCATGCGACAGCAACGCCAGTGGGTGATTTATGTGAAGTGCGCGGAATACGCACTGTCTTTGGTGACCAGGTCAAAGAGATGAAGATGAATGCTACCAAATCAATGACTGGTCATTGCCTAGGGGCTGCTGGAGGAATCGAAGCGATTGCAACGATCAAAGCAATCCAAACAAAGAAACTCCATCCAAATCTCAATCTTAAGGATCTTGAAGAAGAGCTCGAAGGATTCAATATTGTTGGGGATAAAGCTGAGGATTTTGAAGTCAAAGCGGGAATCTCTAACTCTTTTGGGTTTGGTGGACACAACTCTGTTGTTATCTTTGGTTCTTGTGAAACCGCTTAAAAGTTATTGTTTTGGGATTGTTCCCCTTACTTATCATGCAGGCTCTTGGGAAGTCTTTCTTGTCCGCCATCTCAATGGAAGGCACTGGTCCTTTCCCAAGGGACATGGAGAGAAAGGAGAGTTTCCAAAGGAGGCTGCTGAACGTGAGCTCAAAGAGGAAACTGGGATGGAGGTCATTCGCTACCTTGACGTTCCCTATGTCGTCGAAAAATACCAATTCTGGAATGAAGGGATCCTTATCGACAAAACCGTCCGTTTTTACTTCGCTGAGGTGACTCCAAACTACATTCTCCAAGTAGAAGAGATCGTTGAAGGTAGATGGCTGCCTATTAATGAGATACTTGAATATGTTACCTTTGAAGAAGAAAGAAGGCTTTACCTTTCAGTGATAAATACTTTAATAAGTGAATAACAAATATTTTAATTTATTTTCTATTTTTATTTTATGGATAATTTGTATATAATTCCGGGCTAATCGGGGTTGGTTTATGCAAAAAGTTCAAACTCGCGTTTCTGCGCATTTTCAACAGATTCATGTTTTTAAAGTGGTTCAGTCGGTCATGGTTGCAGTTGCCCTGGTGGAAATAACTAGATTGAGTATCAAATATGCGCGAACGCGAAACGAATATGCGCAAATGCGAAATAGCATTAAAAACAAAATTACGCTCCTTGAAAATCAAGGAGCGGCTCTAGTTTACTCAGTTTTATCAATTTACCTTTTTTCTGGGATGACTGCAACCTTCCTCACAAAACAATCCGGACAAAACCCTCGAATCGACCTTCTACTCCCCGTCGAAGATAACCAAACTGTTCTTGCGAGGATTCCTCACCAGGCGAGAGTGAATCCGCTGCGGGAGATTAATACGCGGTCTCTAGCGCAAGCTAGTTCTCTTGGAGAGCAACACATCATTACACGTCTTGATCTCAGCGATCCATCTGCAATTTCAGGTTTTGCTGAGCGGATGGATCTCTTTGCGCCCTTCAACAGGCGGGCGGGGCAAGTTCCTCAGATCGCAATTGACCGATGTATTCATGGAGCACTTAAAGATCATGACCAAGTATTTCCACTTGTTCGGTTAAAAAAACAAGGGTCAAGAAGAAAACTTTCTATTCTCTCTGCAAATCAGATGTTGGATGCTTTGAGGATGTCTCACCAGAGGATAATGGGCGCGCTGCGAGATGGCGATGTCTGGTTTCTCAAGCAAGATATTTTCCTTGGAGGAACGCAAATCACTATCCAGATAGATCTTAAGGATTCAAGAGCTGTAAGCCAATACTTAGTGGCTCATGATAGACTCGTGCGCGTGCTTAAAATTCCTAAGCAAGAAAGAGAGACGCTTGCGAGTATTGCTCCACCTCAACAACTCACGACGGTTCCACGTCGGCAACTGGTGGATTCTCGATACGATAAAAGGAATCGATTTGAGCAGGAAGATAGCTTCTGCTCCTTTCGTCAGCTCAGACATGGACTGGAGAATGACATGCTGTCCTCATCCCTTTCTGATTCTTTAGGGCCGCCAGGTCAAATGGATCTTGTTTCCTTAGAATTACTGCAATCGATATTTCAGCCTTCAGAAGAGGTAAACCCCTCTGATTTTGTTTTGGTAAACCGTCCATGCCTGCCAGAAATTGGTGTTTTTAATGAGCATCTCTTTGGGGAAAATGGAATCTTGATGCGGCTCATGCTTTTTCGAAGCCTTCTGGATGAATATAATCATCTGTTAGAGGAAGAAGAAATCGATTTAACAGATCATCACGGGTCTCAAGAGTTGCGTCTTGTTCTGGATTACCTAACTAACCCCGCATCTTCAAGCGACGCTAAAGAGCAATATGAAAGGTTTGTGGATGCTCATGAGGCGCTCATGCTTGCAAAGGAGAAAAGCGAAGAGGTGGCGCAGGTTTGTCGCTCGATAGCGCGGGTGCGAATGACTCCAAGAATCCAGGCTTTTCAAGAAGACTTTGTGAAGCAGCACATCAATTCTCATGACCAAGTAACCCTTCAAAATTTTTCCCAGATTTTTGTTAAGAGGAATAAAGCGATTGCTGCAGCGGATCCTCAAATGAAAGTTGCTTGCTCGGCTTGTAATTGGATTAAGCTTTATGGGGCCATGAGCTGGTCTCATTATATGAAGATCAATCCTCCACAACTCAGAAATATCGAAGATGGTGTTTACTATCTCCGCCACGCAACGCCTAATAAATATGACAGCACTAAAGGCGTCATTATTGATCCTCTTTATCGAGAGTTTCTTCAAGGGGCGGATGGACGAGTTCTTTACGCTGCGCATCAACGCCTTCAAGATGATGGATTTCCAGAAAATGAAGATGTTCGATGCCAAACCCTAGTCCAGCTAGAGCAAGAAGAAGAGAATTTGATGCTCCTGTTTCAGTCAGTTGAGAATACTCTTTTTAAGAAAGGGACAAAGACTTTTGAAGAGTTAATAACAAAGCTTATCGATTCCTTCTATCAAGCTGAAGGACATCGGCTCAATCGTCTTCCTTTGCGCCTTAGAAATGAGGGAGAATACAGAGAAAAAATGAGAGAAATCTGTAACTTCATTCATCAAAGATTCTTTAGAAGTCGTGTCGATGTAAATCAAGATCGATTCGATTTTTATGGCGGATTGCCAGAGGATAAAAAGACGACTGAATGGCAAATGTTTATTATGCTCTTCTATTACTATCAACGTGAGAACCTTAAGGCAGAATATCCCATTAAATACGTAAATACAGGATGCAAAGATGATTTCGATCGAGGCGGAGGGCAGAACATTACAACCGACCTTATGCATCTTTTCGAGTTACATGGAAAGGAGATTCCTGCTGAAAATCTTCAGGCAATTATGGATAGCGTTCAAGCCCCAACTCTGCAGCTTAAAGGGACAGAGCCTATCAAAAATCGCATCCACCCAGCCCTTTGTATTGCGGAGCTATTGTTCTCGCTTCAGGAAGAAGATATTCTTGCAATTCAAGTGCGAGGAAGAGTTCAGAGTGTCGTTACCGAAAAACGTGATCATCAGTCTGCGATTTTTCTTCCAAAACTAGCCCAAACCATCGGAGAGTATAAAGCAATTCTAAACTCTTTGAGTGGGCGCTCGTATACTATTCATTCAGCTGAAATGATCAGAGATAATTGCACTATGTCAAGGGAGCAGATTATTTCTCAGCTTGAGCGCGATGATAAAAATAGGCTGACCATGGATGGACACCTCTGCAATGAAGTAGTAGGGTGGTGGGAATTATGGAATTCTTCTCCTTATACGATTGAGCAAATTTATGAAAAACTCAGAGAAACGCATCAGCTTTCAGAAGAGGCTGCTGTTCGTATTATGAACCAGCTCAAAAGTCAAATCTACGCGAAACCACTCTCGGAACTAAAGAAGAATCTAGAAGTGGGAGAGTTGGAGCTGAAAGAAGTTTCAGGAGTGCAATCTCAGATTTCTCTTGACACAGAGGGAAAGGAGTTTGTGATAAGCGGTCAAATACGGTATGAAATTGTAGATATGTCAGAAGATGGCGCGCGTGTTGCGATCTTGGGTGTAAACGTCACTCTCCGCATCCCTAAAACAGAAGGGCAAAGGGAAAGCGGAGAGTGGTCTTGGCGCGTTAACCAAATCATCTAAATACTTTCGTACTCACGGCATAGGTTTTTTTAGTGCCGGAATCGCTTTCTTTGTTTGCAGGATGCCAATCATGAAGACTTTTCTCTGTAGCAAGGGACTCCATATTTCCTTTATTGCTAGCCATCGCTTGTTTACCAACATCTCTTGCCCGATCTGAACCATGATGCATGGTTGGCAGGGTATTTGGTCGAGGGGTCTTTCCTGGTCCATTAACTTCCATAATAGCGCTCCTTAATTAGTTAAAACATAATCATAACTGATTATTCAAAAAAGTATTTTCGTGTCAAATTAATGTTCCTTAAAGACTCGGGCTCCCTGTTTTTTTAAATCTGTGGTTCTGTTATCTCAAATTCGTTGAGTATAATATCAGCCTTTAATTTCGCTAAATTATATTAACACGTTATAATATCATTTTCTCAACATATCATTTATTTGTCAATAATATTAAATCAAAATTATCCTTTATTATACTTAAAAACAACTGCTTATGATTTTCTTTGTCAAATAAAAATTTGAATAATAGTCACTTATATCCACTTCCTGCTATGATGGCCAGAATGCGAAGGTTCTTTATTTGGATTGGATCTTATTTACTATTGAGGCTCCTCTCCCTGAGATATAAAATTGAGGTGAAAGGACTCGATCTTTTGAAGGAAAAAAAGGGGAACCTTTTTCTTCCAAATCACCCTGCAGAAATAGAACCGATCGCGATCTATAGTCTCTTAGCCCGAAGATTCCATCCCCGCGCGCTTGTGATCGAACATTTTTATTATCTGCGTGGAGCCCGCTTTTTTATGGATACTATTCGTGCTTTTCCTATGCCCAACTTTGAGCTTTCTGCGAACTCCTGGAAGATTAGACAGGTGGAAAAGTGTTTGGGAAAAGTCGCAAATGAAATCAAAAAAGGGGAGAACTTTCTCATCTATCCTTCGGGTCATCTAAAGAGAGAAGGACATGAAAATGTTGGGGGGAATTCTTTTATTCATACCCTACTAGAGTCCTGTCCCGAAACCAAGGTTGTTTTGGTCCGCACCAACGGTTTATGGGGGAGTTCTTTTTCTTGTGCGCTTAGCGAGAAGTCACCTGATTTTTGGAAGGGGCTTAGAAAGGGGATAAAGGTCATCCTAAAAAATTGGATCTTCTTCACCCCAAGACGAAAAGTAACGATAGAGTTTGAGCGGGCTCCTGCTGATTTCCCTAGGGGAGGAACTCGTCTTGAACTCAACCAGTACCTTGAAAATTGGTATAACAAATATAGCCTTGAATCTGGGGTAGTCGTCACGTCAGAGCCTCTTCGGTTGGTCTCGTATAGTTGCTTTTCAAAAATAGTGCCCACCATTACTAAAGAAGAAAAGAAGTTGCAAGAAAAAAAAGAGCTTGATGTTCCTGACCGCATTCGCAGAGAGCTCTATCGAGAGTTAAAAAAATTGTCAGGGGTCAAAGAAATCAAGGAAGAACTGGATCTTTCTCGAGATCTGGGTCTCGATTCTTTGGACTTGGCAAGTATACACGCTTTTATTGATCAAAGGTTTGATGTCGAAACAACGCAGCCAGGTGCTTTAAAAACCGTTTATGATATTCTTCTTCTCGTTGTTGAAGGGAGTGTTAGCAAACCCAGGATCGACACGGCGAACCTAAAGCATTATGAATGGCCTAAAGAGCCATTTCGTCCCAAAGTAAAATTTCCTGATGGAAAGACGATCCCAGAGTGTTTCCTTGAAACGGCTGATCGAATGAAAAAAGCGATGGCTTGTGGTGATGAAATGAGTAAAATCATGAATTACAGAGAAGTCAAATTAGGGATCATTGTCATAGCGCGAAAACTTCAAGAAATGCCCGACAAATATGTGGGAGTCCTTCTTCCATCAACGATGGGTTGCAACATCATCATCTTGAGCATCCTTTTTGCTGGAAAGATTCCTGTGATGCTTAATTGGACAGCAGGAGAGAGAAGTATCAATTTTGAGAAAGAGTTATTGGGACTCAAAACGGTTCTCAGTTCTCGCCGATTTTTAGAGCGTGTTGATGTTTTAGAGCTTGGGAACCTTGAAGAGAACTTGGTTCTCTTGGAGGATTTTCGGCAGGGGGTTTCCATTTGGAATAAACTTTCAGGTCTTTATTTTGCTCGCAGGAATAAAACGGTTCTCTACAAAAAATTTGCACTCCAAAACATCAAGGAAGACGATCCTGCTGTCATTCTCTTTACAAGTGGAACTGAAAACTATCCTAAAGCGGTTCCTCTTTCTCATAAAAACATCCTGAGTAATGAACGGGCAGCTTTGAAATGTGCGGATATCGGGAAGCATGATATTTTTTATGGCGTCCTTCCTCCATTTCACTCCTTCGGATTTTCGGCGACAGGGCTTTTTCCTATTTTGGCGGGTGTACGTGTTTTTTATGCTCCTGATCCGACTGATAGCCACAGGATGGCCCGGGACTGTTTCCATTGGAAAGTTACCATTCTATGCTGTGCCCCTAGTTTCTATCGCAATCTCTTTTGGGTGGCAACACCGCGGCAGCTTAAAAGTGTCCGACTATTTATTGCTGGTGCTGAAAAAGCTACACCTGAACTCTTTGAATATGTGAAACGTCTCGGGGGAAATAAAGAGATGATTGAAGGGTATGGAATTACCGAGTGTTCTCCCTTAGTCACAATTAATAGGCAAGGAATACCTCGCGTAGGTGTTGGGCAACCAGCTCCTGGAGTTGAGCTTTGTGTGATCCATCCCGAAACGAATGAGAAAATTCCAAGCGATCAACAAGGAGAGATTTGCATTCGAGGACCCAATGTTTTTAATGGTTACCTCGGCAAAGATGCTCCGAATCCCTTTGTAGAAGTAGACGGAAAGCAATGGTATCGAAGTGGTGACCTTGGGCATGTTGAGCCTGATGGATCCCTCATTTTAGGCGGACGTCTCAAGCGCTTTGTTAAAATTGGAGGAGAGATGGTGAGTTTGGTGGCACTCGAAGAGGCTATTACAGCCTATGCGCTAAAAAATGATCTTATCAAAGTGGATGCAGAGGAGCCGCAGCTTGCGGTTGGTGTTAAAGATGGGGATAAGCCAGCACTCATTCTTTTCACAACCTTTGATTTCGAAAAAGAAGTAGCTAACGATATTCTCAGACAGGGCGGGTTTGCGCGGATTATCAAGCTTGCCGCAATCTATAAAATTGATGAAATTCCCATAACGGGTACTGGAAAAATTCAGCTCAGGAGGATCCAAGAGTTGATTGAGGAAATGCATGCTTAGAATCTTTAATACTGAAACCCGCACCAAAGAAGAGATCTCCCTCTTAGGAGGAGAAGATACTCTCAAAATATACACCTGTGGCCCTACTGTCTATAACTACGCTCACATTGGAAACTTTCGTACCTATGTCTTTGAAGACCTTCTCCGCCGCTGCCTTAAGTATTTTGGTTTTCCTTTAAAACAGGTAATGAACCTCACCGATGTTGAAGATAAAACCATCCTTGCTGCAAAGGAAAGAGGCATTTCCCTTGCTGAGTACACGCAGATATATAAAGACGCCTTTTTTGAAGATCTCGAGACTCTGAATGTTGAACGTGTAGAGATCTACTCACCAGCAACCAACTATATCTCTGAGATGATTATGATGATTGCAACCTTAATCGAAAAAGAATACGCCTATCAAGGGGAAGATGGGGGAGTCTACTACAGCATTAAAAAATTCCCTTCTTATGGACGTCTTTCCCACCTCGACCTCAACACTCTTAAAAAGGGAGCCATGGAGCGCATTTTCGATGACGAGTATGACAAAGAATCAGCTTCTGATTTTGTCCTTTGGAAACCCTATAACAAGGAAAGAGATGGGGATGTTTTTTGGGAGAGTCCCTTTGGGAAAGGACGTCCCGGTTGGCATGTTGAGTGCTCTGCGATGGCAACAAAACTTCTCGGTGAAACTATCGATATCCATGTTGGTGGTGTTGATAATATCTTTCCTCATCATGAAAATGAAATCGCGCAGTCTGAAGGGTGTACGGGAAAACATTTTGTCCGTCATTGGATCCATGCCGAGCATCTTATTGTGAATGGAAAAAAAATGTCCAAAAGCCTCGGAAATTTTTATACGCTTCGTGATCTTCTTGATAAGGGATACACCGGAGCAGAAGTGCGCTATCTCCTTCTGTCAACCCACTATCGAACCCAACTCAACTTCACACTTGAGGGGCTTGAAGCCTCTCGTCAAACTTTAAATCGTTTGCGCGAGTTCATTCGCCGTCTCCGCGGTGTTAATGCCTCCACAGGAGAATCTCTTAAGATTCTTATCGGAAAGACCCGAAAATCCTTCAATGAAGCCCTTAGCAACGATCTTAATATCTCCGCAGCTCTCGCAGTCCTCTTTGACATGATCAAACCGATCAATGCTTTCATCGACGCTTCAAAAATCACTCCCAACGAAGCCCAAAATGTTCTCACTTTTCTTGAAGAACTCGACACTGTTCTTGCCGTTCTTCCTTTTAAAGAAGAGACTTTTTTCATTCCCACTGATATTCAAGAAGCATTTGAGAAAAGGCAAGCAGCGCGTGCTGACAAAGACTGGTCTGAAGCTGACAAGCAGAGAGACTACATCCACTCTCAAGGTTATCAAATCGAAGATAGTCCAGAAGGTTCTCGTGTAATTATTGGCTAAACTAAGCATTAATAAATAGAATTAGCATTCCCTTATTTTTTAACTCCCCAACTTACAATTAGCAGTATTTTTAATGAGGGCTGAGAATTGATCAGTAGGCTAGGAAAATTTCTTCTGTAATAAACGCTTAATTAAGTGGCCAAAGGTTACAAGAAATCAATAATAATTTGTAGACAAAATACAGCTCTTTTTCAGGCTACTCTTCAGGACGCATCATAGGAAAATAGACGACGTCGCGGATGGAGAAGGCGTCGGTAAAGAGCATGGTGAGACGGTCAATCCCAATTCCAAGTCCTCCGGTCGGAGGCATTCCTTGGCAGACTGCCTCAACAAACTCTTCATCCATCGGGTTAGCTTCGTCATCACCCCCCTCGCGGAGATTGTTTTGAGCTTCTAAGAGCTGCCGCTGGAGCTCAGGGTCATTAAGCTCTGAGTAAGCATTGCAAAATTCGTAGCCTAGAATGAAGGATTCAAACCGTTCGACAAACTTTTCTTCTCGGAGTTTGAGGTTGCGGTGCAGTTTGCAGAAGGGGGTGGTCTCGATTGGGTGGTCGATGATGTGATGTGGCTGAATCAGGTGATGTTCTGCAAATTCTTCAAAGAGAGATGCAATGAGTTTTCCGCGAGGAGCAGTTTTGAGTTTTTCCTCTTTGATCTTTCCTTTGAGGTTCGCTCTCATCTCATCATCAGAAAGTTTATCCGGATCGATTTTTCCATATTTTTTAATGGCATCTTTCATTGATAATCGCTCCCAAGGAGTTTTAAGATCGATAAGATGTTCGTTTCCTTGTTTATCCTTGCGCATCCCAATTTTAGTCGTTCCATATAGCTCTTTTGCTAGGTAGGCAAATAGGTTTTCAGTCATGGTCATCACATTGTTATAATCCCAGTAGGCCGCGTAAGACTCAAGCATTGTAAATTCAGGGTTGTGAGTCCGGTCAATTCCTTCATTCCGATACACTTTTCCAATTTCAAAAACGCGAGATAGTCCTCCAACAATGAGTTTTTTTAACGAAATCTCAATGGCAATACGCAGATACATTGTCTGATGAAGAGCATTGAGCTTGGATACAAAGGGGCGTGCTTCTGCGCCGCCGTAAATGTTTTGAAGGACAGGGGTTTCGACTTCTATAAAATCTAGGTCTTCCATATAGCGGCGGATTTTTGATACAAGAAAGCTTCGTGTTTTTAGCCGCTTAACCGCTTCAGGATTCGTAATCAAATCGAGCCATCTTTTCCGGTAGCGGGTCCCTTTGTCGGTGAGACCAGCATGCTTGTCAGGAAGGGGAAGGAGGGTTTTGCACAGGAGGGTGGCCTTCTTTGCAAAGATCGTCAGCTCTCTTTTCTGGGTACGGAAGAGATGTCCTTCGATACCGATGATGTCACCAAGATCGAGTTTTTTTTCAATAAATTTAAGTGGAGACTCTCCATCTGAAAGACCGATGACCTCGGTCTGGTCTTTGTTAAACATGACTTGGATCCGTCCGGTCTCATCTTGAACTTGGCAGAATGCATTTTTCCCCATTGCACGGAAGAGAACAAGGCGGCCTGCAACGCGAACAAGATCGGTTGTTCCATCACCTGCTGTTTCACTATCTCCAATGGCTGATCCTTCATATTTGTCTTGCAATGCGCGCATTTGATGGGTCGGTTCGTACTTATGAGGATAAGGATCTATTCCCATATCGCGAATCTCTTTGAGCTTTTGTTTGCGTGTTTTGAACGACTCATGGGAGTGATAGTCGGGTTCAGGAATATCAACGGCAATCACGCGATTCTCAATGTTCGAGGCGTCGCACACTTCGGAGATTTCTTTGTCGAGATAGTAGAGTTCTGCCTTTCCACCGCAATATTTTTGAATGAGCGTACTGAGTTCTTTTAACGCCTTTGTAATCTCTTTTGGGCGAGTATGTTCAAGTCCTTCAATGATGAGAGAGACATTTTTGCTTTCTTCGGTGATCTTAGACTTGTCACATTCTCTCCAGTTCCAAGCTTTACATAGGACCTCGACATCATCGCGGTAGATGATTTCTCCTTCTTGAGCCTTTGCTTCTTCGCGGGATCCCAGAGTGGTGAAAGGTTCTCCTCCCTTGGCTATCGCAAGTCGAATGTTACCATCGATACAGTCTAGATCATCCGCTCCTGAAGGAAGGTTATGCTTTACAGAAATAAGGTTATACAAGTTGACAACGGGATTGATATTCGGGAGTCCTTTGCCGCCAATGACCCGTCGCAAAAGAGCCTCAGCAGAACATCGATATGAGGAAGGTTTGTATCCAAATGCTTTATAGGCTTCGCGCCAGTCGGAAATCTTAGGGTCTTTCGTCAGTTCTTTTCCTTCAAAGTGAGCCTTTACCTTTGAAAAAGTGGTGTTCATAAGTTCAAAAATTTCTTCAATGCTTTCTTTGTTTTCAATCCCCTTCAAAATGAGGACTCCCACTTTCAATTCTGGGTATTTTTCAATGACTGAGGATTCGATGTAAAAGTTCATAAAGCCTGTGAATGTTTTTGGAGCTATAGTAACGGAAATTTTCACTAATATCTAGAGAAAAAAACTCTTTAATTATAGTGGCGATATGCGATTTAGGCGAGCAATTTTTTTATGTTTCAAAACGCTCTTTCAATCATGAGAAAACCGAGTAGGAAAGATGGCAAATGGTTATCACCATTTAAATAAAGGGACTGTTTTGATCTAAGCTGATTTTTGGTAAATCAAGGAATTGAGGCAATTTTTTGCATCAATCATGTGTTTTTTACTTAATTCTTGTACTTTTTGGTGTTATGATTTGAGAATTTAATCTTATTTGAGCACACGGTTCCCTAGAAAAAATAAAAATTTGGGGGAGCTAGTACTCTGATTCGTTTCAGATTAAAGCAGATCTCCTGCATAAATACGGAAAATTGATTTTTAGAGACACCTCGACAACGTACTCTTTTTTCTCTTTGCGAAAAAAACTGTTTATACGGAGCTTGTAATTGCCTATACCACAGGTCCCGATCTTTGTTTTTGGTTTTCATATTTGCGCGAAACACAAGATTAAGTGGAAACATTTACAAGCATTCGATTAGACGTTTCCTCCATGCAGAGTTCATTTTTGCAACAGAATCGATCGGATGGGCTGGGGCGTTGTAGTTGATTACACGCCCAGCCCAGCACTTGGTTCTTTTGTGTTTTGTTTAGAAGTTGGTATCGTCTACTACTTTCCATGGGGCGGGGGTGGAGCTTCCATCGATATTAAAAATATCATTAGTGCAATTCCCAGGATAGTTTCGATGATTTGCTCCGAAGACGCAAAA
Organism: uncultured Chlamydia sp.; assembly: GCA_946127115.1. Classification (GTDB taxonomy): domain Bacteria; phylum Chlamydiota; class Chlamydiia; order Chlamydiales; family Simkaniaceae; genus Neptunichlamydia. The sequence continues at coordinate 738,108 of CAMGYI010000001.1, read as the reverse complement.
ACCTGTTAGGAGGGTGTATCGGCTTTTATTAGAGGTGTTTTCGTAGCTCCAATGCAGTAATTCTGGGTGTATGAATAGCATGTCACCAGGATTTAATTCAATTGAGACGATTTTTTCTTCACCATGCTTAGTAGGAAAACTCGATCTGTCTACAAATAAACCACCATTTTCAGGGGTCATGGGATCGATTGCAATGGTGCAGATGGCATAGCTCCCATTGTTGTTAATATCCACCCATTCAGGATCAAAATTCATTCGATGCTGTATGTCGTAATGTTTGGGAAAGCTCACTCCATCGTTTGGAATTTTTGGATGCATTTGGCAGATTAAGTGTTCAAGTGTATCGGCATTCAACAGGGCAAAAAAAGTGTTTAACATTTGATCAGAACGCAATAGAGATAAAAATTGGGGCTCCATAGAGCCACATCCCACGATGCGAAGAATCGAGATATCCTCTGTTCCTTGTTTCTTAAAAACAACTTGAGATCCGCCGAGGTATACTTTTTGCACACTTTCTGAGGTGGGATAGGTGTCTTGGGAAAGGGTTTCAATGATGGAATGAATAGAGGTATCATATTGAGCTGATATTTCATCCAATTGGGAAGAGTCTATTGCTCCTCGTTTAATGAAGTAGCCCTCTTGATAATAGGTCTCAATCTCAGTTGAGGATAAAAAAGCATTGTTTGCAAAAAGGGTCACTCCTTGAAAAAATAATAGGGCCACCAGGGGCTTAAGTATTTTATTCATCAGTACATATCCATAATTAGGCATTTTTCTCGACGCATTTGTTTAAAGAAACAATTTGCTCCGTTAGGGTAGAGTTTTTCTTGTTTTTTGGCAATGGACTTGTTGCGATTTAAATTTTATAGAGCTTTCTGATAACATTTTTTTAGAGAAATATAGAGGAGACCAGATGATTGAAGGACTTTTAAAACGAGCTAAACATGAAGAACGAACCATGAACCTATCCCAATAATTTAATGGATTTTTTCCTTGGTGGCTATTAGGCTGCTAGTCCACCCAGCAAATTGACTAAAAAATTTGAAATACTTCTCATCTTAAGAGAAGATGGAGGTAGGATCGACGTCGATAAGGAGACGGATTGAGCGGGGTAGTTGCCTTTCCAGGCGCAACTGCATCAGGATGTGAGAAAGAAGGAGGGGTTTGGTCCCCTTGACAAGCAGTTTGAAGCGGAAGTTGTCCTTGATTTTAGCGTAGCCGCAGGGGATAACGGGATAGAGAGTAAAGTCTGAAGGGAGTTTTTTCAGAAGGATTGTATAAAATGTCTCGGCAATCTGTTTCACATGTCTCTCATTTTTTCCTGAAAAGATCAGCTTGGTAAGGCGCGCAAAGGGGGGGAAAGCGAAGAGTCTTCGGACTTCCATCTCTTCATTAAAAAATGTTTTGTAATCTTCTTTTGAGGCGTGCTGGAAAATGGGGTGTCCTTTCAGAGAGGATTGAACGATCACTTCCCCTTTTAGGTCGTCTCGCCCTGATCTTCCGGAGACCTGTGTCAAGAGCTGAAAGACGTTTTCTCCAGAGCGAAAATCAGGAAGGTTCAGGGCTCCATCGGAGTTCAGTACTCCAACAAGGGTGACTGCGGGGAAGTGAAGTCCTTTAGCAATCATTTGTGTTCCAATAAGGACATCGGCTTTTCCCGAACGGAATTGTTTAAAAAGGAGGTCATGGCTTCCTTTGTGGCGGGTGGTGTCAGCATCCATTCTAAGCGTTCGGATGTCGAGGAAAAGTGTGTGAAGTGTTCGTTCTACTTGCTCTGTTCCAACTCCCTTGAAGTGCAATGTTGCTGGTTCTTTGCAGAGCGGGCACTCAGTAGGGGGAGGAGCAATAACATAAGAGCATAAATGGCATGCTAGGTGGTTCGTTTTTTTGTGAAACGTTAGGCTGACTGAGCAGTGGGGACACTTTATGGTTTCCCCGCATCCCGCGCACATTTGAAAGGTGTGGTAGCCTCGCCTGTTTAAAAAGAGAAGAGTTTGTTCACCTTTTTCTAGGCGGAGTTTAATCGCATCGATGAGCTGGGAACAAAAGAGGGTGAATCCTTCTGATTTTTTATACTCAGTTTTCATATCGATGATTTTGACCTCAGGAAGGGAGGCATTTTTTGCTCGCTTCATGAGCGTTGACAAGCTGTATTTTCCTGCTTTTGCATTTGCGTAACTTTCAAGAGAGGGAGTGGCGCTACCTAAGACTACCGTTGCGCTTGAGAATTTTCCCCGCATGATTGCCACATCACGGGCATGGTAGCAAGGCTCTTCGTCCGTCTGTTTATAAGAGGATTCATGCTCCTCATCAACAATGATAACTCCCAGGTTTTTTATGGGGCTAAAGATTGCAGAGCGTGCTCCCACAACAATTTGGATTTCTCCTTTGCGGATTCCATGCCAAATATCAAACCGCTCCCCATCGCTTAAGCGGTGATGGAGAATTCCCATTTTTTCGGTAAAACGAGACTTTAAGCTTTCGATTGTTTGTGAGGTAAGGGCAATTTCAGGAACGAGAAGAATGACCCCCAGTCCTTGTTTGCGTGCTTCGGAGATTGCTTGCAGATAGATTTCGGTTTTGCCACTTCCTGTTACACCATGAATTAGATGGGTTTGAAAGCTTTTTAAGTTTCTGATGATTCTGTCGAGAGCGATTTGCTGTTCATCACTAAGTACCTTTGGTTTTGTAGGGAAAAACTCCATGTCTTCCAATGGAGAGCGATCGATCTGTAATTTATTGACCTTTAGGATTCCTTTCTTTTCAAGAGTTGCCACCGGACTCCGAGAAGTCCCGGATTCTTCTAATAGTTCTGTCAAAAGAATCCCCTTGGGTCTTTTTATGAGTGCGTCTAATATCTTTGCCTGCGAAGGGTGATTTTCTCTTAATAAGATAGTCAGTGTTGCGAGCTTTTTTGGAGGGAGAAGACGGCGGACAAAAAGCTGCTCTTTCTCCTGTGTTTCTTTTCGAATTGTTGCAGGAAGGAGGACCTTTAAAACTTTTCGTAATGAGGTGCAGTAGTATTTGCTCATCCAATCTGCAAGGAAAAAAAGATCAGGACCAATTAGGGCCTCTTCAGATAGGATTTTTTTGATTGGCTGCACTTTGGTGACAGAGGTAACGTCTTTTAGTGCTACAACCGTTCCTTTTCTAAGGGAGTTTTGCACGGGAACAAGAACTCTTGTTCCCACCGAAATCTTTCCGGCAATGGCATAGTCAAGGGGACAATCCAATCCTTTATCTAAAATAACAGCTGCATACATATCCTCTTATTAAATCCTACGCTGGATTTTCTTCCTAGGGATTACTGGGTTTTTCCGAAAGAGTATTATTATAGGTGGTTTCTGGTTTATATCAGGCCTTGAGAATTCCTCACCAAAAAAATTATAATCCATGCGCATTCGCTTTACTGTCTAGCTTAATGTGGACTTAATTACATTCCAAAGCGCTCTCTTGAGATAGGGGTCCTTGAAGTAGAGAGAAAGGTCTGGGAGCAGAAGAAGGGGAACCTTGCCAAGCTTTCGAGATTTTTGTTGAGGATTTTCTTGATAGAAAGGAAGAAGCTCTTTCGTCCCAAAAATCATGATATCTGGAGCAATAATCAATTTGAGATTTTCGGATTCTAAAAAGAGATCCCACTTCTTTGTGGGTTCGATTTCGACAATACGGCACGGTCCATAAAGGATGTCAATTGCTTTGGCAATTTTGGCAATAAAAGAGCGGTACTTCTGTCCCTGAAAAAGGATGGGGATTGCCGGGGTATTTCGCTTCTCTTTCCAAGCCTCTTTGATTCTTTTTGCTTTATGGTCACTGGGAATGCTTTCATGTAAATAGAGCTCGGGATCAATTTCCTTCAAGATCTTCCGCACAGTATGGTTTGTGTTCGCTAGGGGAACAGGAGGGAGTTCCAACTCGAAAAACACATCCTTATTTTCTTTCTTTTTAAGCGGTGGAGAAGGCTGGGCCAATTGAGAAGTAGGTTTAGCTACCGATTCGGGAAGAGTTTTTTTGAGTTTTGGGGGAGACGGGAGTTTTACCTTTATTTTCACCCTTTCGATCTTCGGTTGCTGTTGTTGGATGTATGATAGGGTATCCTCAATTAGTGCTAGGTATTCTTTTTGGCTCATACCAATCATTAAAGCACAAAGCCTTTTATGAGAAAAGGGACATGAAAGGGCTTAAATGGTTTTTCCAAGTCCTCTTTGTGACTCTCTATTTAGGTTTATAGTGGCGACTGTGGGCGCTCGTAGCTCATAACTGTAAAGAGCATTGAAATAGAAAAGGGAATGACTACTGGCGATCATTTGAGTCGACTGAATTTCTCTAACATCATAGGGAGAGAGTAGCACCTTTATTTTTCTTCACTTGTTTAAAAACGTTCCACATAAAAACTTTTGGTTGGTTTTAAATAGGGACACTGTCTATTAGAAATGTAGAGGTATTAGGCGATGAATTTTGTTGGTATTGATCATATTGTTCTTACTGTGGAATCGATTGAAAAGAGCATTGAGTTTTATTGTTCTATACTGGGCATGATTGAAGTCACCTTTGGGGAAGGGAGAAAGGCGGTTCTCTGTGGAACGCAAAAGATCAATCTTCATAAATTAGGCAAAGAATTTGAGCCTAAAGCATTCCATCCCCTTCCGGGATCAGCAGATATTTGTCTTATTGTAGCTACACCTTTAAATAAAGTATGCAAAGAGATAAGAGAAAATAAAATCGATATTATCGATGGACCTGTCGAAAGGACTGGTGCAAGGGGTAGAATTCTATCGCTTTACCTTCGAGATCCCGATCAAAATCTAGTCGAAATTTCAAACTATGTCAATCCTCATACAAGACCTACGTAGGCTTTAGTGCAAACTTCCCCCATCCCGTGTAAATACTACCTAGACTCCCTTTTATTGGGGATTTTATCGGCTATTCCAAATATTTTATCCACAAACTTTTTTTGAGGCGTAAGGCATAATGTAAATGACAAGATTGAATTTGATGTTTGTGGTAAATTGAAAAAATAAGCAAAAAAGCTTGAACTTGCGGAGTGTATGATTTTACTTGGATTTGAACTATTATCTAGAGCCTTAGCTTTTTTTGTGTTAGTTATCATCGAGTCCTGAGCGGCAAGCACAACCATGCTCCACAGAATAATTGATATTGCAACGCGTTTCTTCATATCGCTCCCCCTAGGTAGAAGGAAGAACGTTATCAAATTAAAATAGCTTCAACTGAGATGCAGGATTTGCACTGATCTAATCTTAGGCGAAGAGGGCATTAACGTAGGGCTCGGGAACAAAGGGGAGAAAGTCTTCGGCATCTTCACCGATTCCGATGTAGCGGATAGGGATTCTCATTTGGTGATAGATTGAGAGGATGATCCCTCCTTTGGCTGATCCATCGAGTTTTGTAAGGACGAGTCCTGTGAGGGGAGTGAATGCATTGAAAATTTTGGCTTGATCAAGAGCGTTCTGCCCTGTGGAAGCGTCAAGAATAAGATAGATTTCATGAGGGGCGTCGGGGACAACTTTTTCAATCACCCGTTTAATTTTGGCGAGTTCGTTCATGAGATCGGTTTTTGATTGGAGGCGGCCAGCGGTATCGGCGATAACAACGTCGTGACCACGCGCTTTAGCAGCGGTAAGGGCATCAAAAATAATGGCCGAGGGATCCCCACCTTGAACGCCCTTAATACAGTCGAGGTTTAAGCGGTTGGCCCAGGTGCTGAGCTGTTTGATGGCAGCGGCGCGAAAGGTGTCTCCAGCGGCAAGCATCACCTTTTTCCCTTCCTGTTTGTAGAGTCTTGCGAGTTTTGCGCAGGAGGTGGTTTTCCCAGAACCATTAACACCAACAACAAGGATAACTTTAAGGGGGCCTTTGGGTTTCTTTCCTTGAACGTGTGGAGGTTTATGGAGAATTTCTTCGGCATGGTTTTTCATGGTCCGAATCGGGTTGTTACTTTTTCTCACATGCTCGACAAACTCAAGAGCTAATGTGCTGCCAAGGTCGGCTTCATAAAGGATCTGTTCAAGTTTCTCGAGAGTTTCTTCATCAAGGGGGGAACGAAAAAGGTCGCGGATTCGATCTCCAAGCACCGAGCGGGTGCGGGAGAATGCCTTCCGAATCTTATTAAGCCCTGACTTTAAAAGACCAAACATGTTGCCTCAAGATTTTTCGTTGATCGAAAGTCAAGGGTACCACATATAGGAATTAGAGGCAGCAAAGATGGACACCCACGAATACCAAGCAAAAGAAATTTTAAGGCAGTACGAAATGCCTATCCCAGAGTTTGGGGTAGCATCAACGCCTGCTGAAGCTGAACAAGTGGTTCAGTATTTGGGACTTAAAGATGCAGTGGTGAAGATCCAGGTGCATGCCGGCGGCCGAGGAAAAGCGGGTGGGGTAAAGTTCGCCAAAGGCAAAGATGAGATCGTCAAAATGGCGAAAAAACTCATTGGTATGAAGATGGTGAATAATCAAACAGGACCCCAAGGAATTGTTGCCCATAAAGTGCTCATTACTAATCCTGTTGATATCTCCAAGGAATACTATTTAGGCGCGATTATTGATCGGGATCATGCAATGCCGATCTTGATAGCCTCTCCCGAAGGAGGGATGGCTATCGAAGAGGTGGCAGAGAAGACGCCGGAAAAAATCTTAAAGCTTCCGATTGGGTTGGATGGAAGTGTAAAACCTTATCACCTATTACGCCTTGCAAATTTTATGGGCTGGAAGGGGGAAACGGCCAAGAAAGGAATGCGGGCTACTGCTTCTCTTGCAAAAGCCTTCATCGATACCGATGCTTCGCTTCTTGAAATCAATCCTCTTGTGGAAACAGTGGATGGGAAAATTTGGGCTATCGATGCAAAACTTAGCGTTGATGATAATGCGCTGTTTAGACAGAAGGAAATCTCGAGTTTTTACGATGCTTCGCAAGTTTCTGAAAATGAAGTCGCAGCCAAGGAACACGACCTGGCCTACATTTCTCTTGAGGGGAACATTGGGTGTATGGTCAATGGAGCAGGTCTTGCGATGTCGACGATGGATATTATTCATTATTATGGTGGGAAACCAGCTAACTTTTTAGATGTAGGTGGTGGAGCTGGCAAAGAAAAAGTAGCTGCTGGATTTAAGATCATCCTCTCCGATCCCAATGTGAAAGTAATTTTGGTGAATATCTTTGGGGGAATCATGAACTGCGCAACGATTGCAGAAGGGATCATTGCTGCTTCAAAAGAGCTTAGTATTGAGGTGCCTTTGATTATTCGTTTAGAGGGGACAAATGTTGAGCAAGGAAGAAAAATTCTTGAAGAATCGGAGTTGAAGATTATCTTAGCAAATGGAATGGCCGATGCGGCGGAAAAAGCAGTGGCGGCACTTAAGGGGAAGAAATAAGATGGCGATTATGGTCAATAAGGACACAAAGGTCATCACCCAGGGAATCACTGGAAAGTCTGGACAGTTCCACACCGATCAATGTATTGCCTATGGATCGAAGTTTGTTGGAGGAGTGACTCCTGGGAAAGGGGGGCAGATCATTTTCGACATTCCGATTTTTGATACGGTCTACGAGGCAAAGCAAAAGGTTAATCCAGACGCTACGATAGTTTTTGTACCGCCTCCATTTGCAGCGAACTCGATACTAGAAGCTGAAGATGCAGGAATCCCCCTCATTGTCTGTATTACCGAAGGGATTCCGATACGAGACATGTTAGAAGTCTCTCGCATAATGCGAGACTCAAAAACGTCCAGGCTTATTGGCCCAAACTGCCCTGGGGTGATCACCCCCGATGAGTGCAAAATTGGAATTATGCCAGGTTATATTCATAAAAAAGGAAAAATAGGAATTGTTTCCCGCTCGGGAACACTAACCTATGAAGCTGTGTGGCAAACGACCCAAAATGGTTTGGGACAGTCGAGTTGTGTCGGGATTGGAGGGGATCCACTCAATGGAACAGACTTTATCGATGTTTTAGAACAATTCGAAAAAGACCCCGACACGCACGGCATTTTTCTCCTTGGTGAAATCGGAGGGAATGCTGAAGAAGCCGCCTCTGCTTGGATCAAAGCGCATTGCAATAAACCTGTTGGGGGATTTATCGCTGGAGTCACAGCACCTCCTGGAAGAAGAATGGGGCACGCCGGTGCGATTGTTTCTGGCGGAAAAGGGACTGCAGAAGGTAAGATGAAAGCCCTGCGTGAGGCGGGCGTTTATGTTGCCGAGTCTCCTGCGGAGATTGGGGATACAATCCTTAAAGCTATGAAATGAAAATACCAATAAAAATCTCTCCATTTTTCTGGGTGACAGCTGGGCTTATCGGCTTTATTAACAGTTCAGGAAGTGGGAACCCTTTTATCTTGACGCTCATTTGGATTGGGGTGATCTTTATCTCGATTCTTGTTCATGAATATGGCCACGCCCTTACCTCGCGCTATTTTGGGCAGCAGCCTCGGATACAGCTTATTGCTTTTGGAGGATTAACAATTCCAGAAGGGAAACAACTCACGGGGTGGCGCGAATTTTTAGTTGTTCTCAATGGTCCTCTGTTTGGATTTATTCTCTTTCTTCTTTTCTTGTTTATATTATCCACTGGCGTTGTTGAGAATCCTTATCTGTTGTACACCGTAAAGATCTTCACCTGGGTTAACCTTTTTTGGACTGTCGTGAATCTACTTCCTGTTATGCCTCTAGATGGAGGACAACTCCTCCGCGTACTTCTTGAGTCGATCTGTGGAGCTAAGGGGTTGAAGTATGCGATTTTTATTGGGTTGCTTTTATCCGCTTTGTGTGCGCTGGTCTTTTTCTTCATCGGGTATTTCTTGGTTGGGGCGATCTTCTTCCTTTTTGCATTCCAAAATTTTGATGCTTACCGCAAGTCCAGAGTAGTGACTGAAAGTGACCGAAGAGAAGATCTTACAAGAGATCTAAAAGAAATTGAGGACCTTTTGATAAGAGAGCAGAGAGAAGAAGCGATACCAAAGCTCGAAGAAGTACGACAAAAATCCAAGCAGGGAATGATATTCAATCTTGCAACGCAGCATCTAGCTGCCTTAAAAGCAAAAAAGCACGATTATCAATCTGTCTACGGTCTTCTAAAACCAATTCAAAAACATCTCAACGCTGAGTCGCAAATCCATCTCCACCGCGCTGCATATGAAGTAAAAGACTATCCATTAGTCGTTGAGCTTGCAGGACCTTCCTATCAGCTTCTTCCTGATCCATACATCGCCCTTTCAAGTGCCGAAGCGTGCGCTGCTCTTGCTAAGGTTGAACCCGCTATCGGCTGGCTTAAAACCGCACATAAGGGAGGGATTGACGATCTAACGCCGATTCTCTCCAAAGAAGTCTTTGATCCTATCCGCAATGACCCGGCTTTCCAAAAGTTATCCTGCCTCTGAAAAGCAAACTTTTTAAGGAAGCAGGTCAATTACAAATGCAGTGGGGGTAGCATTGTTGGGAGTAATTGCTGTTGAATTAATCACACTGATCTCTGGTGCAGAGTATTTGGACTGTGGTACGAGGAATTGATAATACAAATATACAATAAACTCGCTTGATCCTTGTGCATTTGTATAGAAAATTCTCAATGGGTTTGAACTATTGGAAACCAGGCTGTTGATTGGAACACCCGAGGTTACGGGAGTAACGGGTCCGTTCCCTTGCTGATAGGAAAGGGTGCTTGGTGCTATTACATTAAATGTGACATCATAGGAATTGGTGTCGGAATAGGGGTCGGGAATCGGTGTGTCAATTGCTCCTAGCGTAATTCCGAGATAGGGATTCAAGGAGTCCTGAGTTGTGATTACTGGGGTGATTGTTCCGCTAATTCCCAAGGAATCATCAAAGTCGTAGGCATAACACAGTCCATAATTATTGAGGAAAGTCGTTGAAGAGTTTCGAACAGCTACTTTATGAAGCTCTTTGACATACAAACTATACCATGGTCCACCAGTTACAGCTGCGTTAGCCGGCAGATAGTAATTACTGATGTTAGTATCTTCCCAGCCTCCTGGGTTGGCGTCCGTAATATTAATAGGGGTTGCCATAACGGTCCCGATTGCGCTGGGCAATACTCCAACTGTAAATGAATCTCCAAAGTAGAAGCCTATGTTGGTTCCCTCCGGACCCGCACCGGTTAGAGCCTGGCTTCCTGAATACATATGAAAGGTATTCAGGTTGGTTTGCAAGAGCGTATTTACAGCGCCAGTGTTGGGACCTGAGATGCCTGTAAAAGTGAGTGTGTAGCTGCCAGCTGATCCAGTCGTCACCCCTTGGTAGACTGTCGGAGTGGTTCCTCCAGTCGATAGATACAAGTTTGTAGCACCGATGTATGCACTGAAAAGGCTGTTAGAAAACGAAACAGGGGCGTTATAGCCGCCCGTAAAATAGTCTAAGGGGAAAGGGGGATAATTATAATTTCTGAAGGTCGTTGTTCCGGTGCCGTTAACACTGCCAATATGTTGGTTTGTTAATCCACCAGGATTTACTGGAGCAGCATTATTCCCTAACCCCTGTTTAGGAGAGAGAATGCGCAAATAGGTCTGCAAGCCAGTGCCGGCATAGGGATCGGAATAAAATGGAACGGCTAATCTAGACCAAACACTGGAGCCGCTTAGATCCCCAGACTGCAATCCAGTAATTACTGAAGTCAATACACCTCCTCGGGTCGTTGAGCCAGAAAGGCCGCCGACACCAAACCCAGAAGGAAGAGCATTTGGATCTTGAGTCATTGGGATAACAGCATTTGGATTTGATGGGTCAAAAGAAAAGTAACCAATTCGAATAGGAAGGGAGAAAGCATCCACCTCTGTTGTATTTACAGAAGCTGTCCATGGAATAGCAGGTGGAGCCCCTCCTCCTGAAGGGATGAAGGTGATCTCAATCGATTCAAACAAGTTGCTATAATTAGGGTCGTAAAAGGCAAAATAATTCGGAGCTTGAATGGCGTTTGGTGTATCCGACTGAAGGTAGATGGGGTGTTTGATTGAGAAGTAGAATCTTGCGCCGTTTAAACTAGGAATATAGGCCAGGTAATCATTTGTCCTAGTTGTTGATGTTGGGAAATTAGAAAGAAGATACGAGTAATCAGGAGAATACGTCGTTGACGTTGCAGTAATAGGGGATAAAACACCAGTGTCAGGAGTCAACGCGAAAAAAAACTGTGTTCCTGCTGCGACTTGTTGACCTGCAAGGATAACATAAACCTGATCAGCTGGAAGACCTGTAGTGTTGGTGATCACAACAGGCAACATTCCAGCAATAGGTGCGGGAGGAATAGGAGAAGAAGTCGGGGTTATTGTCGAGGAATTTTCGTTAGCAGAGGACGTTAATCCAGCTTGATTCAGTGTGTTTTTTTGTTCGAGGGTAAACTCATCCGAGAAATCATTCAATCGTGTCTTAGAAAATGTGTCATTATTCGCCGGTAGAAATGAAAATCCCAAGCAGAACAAACCGGTGACTACAACAAAACGTTTCACAAAGCGACTCCTTCAAAAAATTTGTTGAGATATATGCATAGCTTAAAGCAAGATTAAAGTACTAGGAAAATTTTAAGAAGGCGCGGTTTATGAAGAAGCATATCTTTACCCTCATGGCTTCCCTATTAACGGTGACCGTTTTCGGTCATAGCACTGTAGTTTCAGAGCGCATTGCTGTGGGAAGCCCCAAACACCTTTACAATACGCACAACTCGAACCCGTCCTCCCAGGGAGACATGGAGAAAACCGAAACTTCGGATTCTCGATTGTATTCACAAAGGGATAAATGTGGATCTTCGCCCCATCACTTCACTTTGGGTGGGGAATACACTCGAGCTTATTTGAAACCAAATGCTAACCCCGCATTTTCAGGAAATATGGGTGGAGCTCAGGCAGCATATGAATACCAGCGTCCAGATTTCTTTTACGGAGGATTTACATTTGACTGGAGATATGGACACCTTCACGCTTCGAATGGAAAGAGAAAGTTGCAGGATTTCAATGTTCAAGAAAGGCTTGGGTATACCCTTCAAGTCTATAGATCTAATGTACTAGTGACATTTTTTTCTGGGTTTGGATATCGCCGCTTGCAGCATAGCATAGGTTTAAATGGTCTTAGTTCGATTACTCTCTACTACAATCACTTCTACATCCCAGTAGGAGTTCTCAAGGAGTTTAAACTAACCTCCTATTCTTCTTTGGGTCTTAACGTTATTTGGATGGCCCAGGTTTTTCCAACAGTCACGATTTCACCACCTGATAACGCTCGATGGAAGATTCGTCGGCAGTTTAAAAACTTTGTTGCTGAACTTCCCTTGATTTTTCATTTAGATGCTTACGTGAAGAACTTAAGTATTACACTGGTTCCTCATTTCGAGATTTGGCAAGACGGTCGGTCAATAGCAAGAACGTCTTCAGGAACATCTTTGGGCCTTCCAGAGAACACCTACATCTTTTGGAGTGGAGAGTTGAACATGAAATACGCTTTCTAAGTTTCTTGAACTCTATCAGGCGGTTATGTCAAGATGTCCTGGCATGCGCTTGTTTGTTGTTGCATCATTACTAATCATGACGACCTGTTCCAAAGAGACTCTTCATAAAGAGACTTTGGTAAAGCCTCGACACATTATGGAGGCTCAGGGTCTTAAGTTAAAGGGTGATGGTTGGGTAACGGTTCTTAGGGGAAAGAGACTGGTGGTTCTATCGGCTCCCCATGCATTTCCTGTCTCTAGGAAGAATGGGAAATATGCCGATCAGGGAACAGGGGAGCTCGCCGTTCTTCTTCATCGTTTGACAGATGCTACGGTGATCTATACATCGGGAGAACCTCCCTGCGATCCGAATAATGACGATCAGAATGCTTATAAAAGAGCTTTAAGCACTCTTATTAATGAAATAAGACCAAAACTCATTATTGATTTGCACCGTGCTCACCAGTCTCGTCCTTTTGATATTGATTATGGGACACTCCATGGTCTTTCCTGCCAAAGACGTACACTCAATAAGATTACAGCTTGCCTCCGCGAGGAAGGACTCACGAACTTTTCTTCAAACGCATTTTCGGCATCGAGAAATCTAACCATTACAAAATGGGCTTATCACCATAAGGTTGAAGCTTTTCAACTGGAGATTAATTCAACTTGGCTTGATTTCAATGGAGACCCTCTTTCGCAGCAGCGTTTTGCGCAGCTCCTTCAGGGTCTCACGATTTTCCTTATACAAACGACTACTGCGCCTTAAGGGTGTAGAATTTCATGACTTGCCCTTGACGGACAAGAAGAAGAATTCTCTCTCCCGATTTCACGTTCTGGAGAGATTCGTTAAACTCAGTGACAGTGGTGATCTTCTGATGGTTCACAGCTATCACGAGGAATCCTGGTTTGATTCCTGCACGATCGGCAGGTGTTCCTGCCTCAACCGTAACAACAATAACTCCTTTGTCTTCTTGGTTGAATTTGTACTGTTGAATGTTTTGATTGGTGAGGTTATCAACAGAGAATCCAAGATGCTGTGAAGCGGTTGTACTAGACACTAAGGTATTCGCTCCGAAGGTTCCCAACGTTGCTGGCAGACTCATTGTTTTTCCATCGCGATTGATGGTAAGGGTAACCTTTGTTCCTGGAGGAAGGAGAACGACATCGTTGCGTAATTGTCCTGGCCCTTTCACAGACATTCCATTCATTTTTGTGATGATGTCTCCCTGTTTGAGACCTGCCTTTTCAGCAGGAGATCCTTCAACAACATCGACAACGAGTGCTCCTTGAGTGGTGCTTGTTCCAAAAGCTTCAGCAAGGTCGCTGTCAATGGGTTGCAGTGAGACTCCTAGGAACCCGCGAGTGACTATACCATTTTCAACAAGCTGTTCTTTGATATTCATTAAAATGTTACTCGGGATTGCAAAACCAATTCCCATATAACCTCCCGACTGGGAAACAATTGCGGTGTTCATCCCCACAACTTTTTTATCAAGGTCAATTAAGGGTCCCCCAGAGTTTCCTGGATTAATGGCCGCATCGGTCTGAATAAAATCTTCGTAGTCGGTAATTTGAAGTCCTTGGCGTCCTTTTGCGCTGATGATCCCAGCAGAAACACTCGCCTCTAAAGAGAAGGGGTTTCCAATGGCAACAACCCATTCGCCAACTTCTAAGTTGTCCGAGTTTCCCAATTCCAAAAAGGGGTAATTATTTCCATATTCGTTGTCAATCTTAATGACCGCAATGTCGGTATGGTTATCTCCACCGATGTAAGTTGCTGATACTTGACGGTTTGTGCCATCTTGAAGGGTTACAGTTAGCTTCTTGGCTCCTCTCACAACATGGAGGTTGGTCATGATATGCCCATCTTTTGAGATGATGAATCCCGATCCTTGGTTTATCTGAGGTTTCTGAGGGCGTCTTGGAGGACCACCAAAAAAGTGATTGAAGAAGTCATCATTGAACATCTGGTTAGAACTGCTATCCATTCCACCTTCTGCCCTGATAAAGACTACGGAAGGAGTACACTCTTTGGCGACATCAATAAAAGGCTGCGAAAAGGTTTTTCCTGGGGTATTTTTATAACCTGTATAACGCTTACCGTAAGCTATGGAGTCGCTTGCTCCCGCTTCTTTTCCTTCAACTTGTGTAGCAAGCAAACAAATAATAAAAACAATCCCAGATAAAAAACGACGCATTCCTGTACTCCTAATTAATACCCAAGCTTACCTCAAAGGGTGTTTTTTAGAAAACCCTAAATAGGTTCGATTTTTAGGCCGGGATTTTCATTTTGTAAAAGGGTAACACCTGCAAACGTGGCCTTGATACCACTTGAAGGATCGAGCCTTTCATTGACAGTTTCTTTCACATCTTCTCTAGTGACGCTTAAGAGATGATCGCGAAACTCTTTTCGGGTTTGCTTGGTTTGTCCTTCACGGAAGTAAGAATAGGCAACACTCGCTCGGCTACCGGGGGAGACGGGAGCGTCAGCATCCTGAAGAATTCCGAGCTTTGCTTCATTAAGATCTCGCTGAGTGAATTTCCCCTTGGTAATTTGGGTCATCCCTTCGAGAAAGGTCTCAAATGTTGAGGAGATGTGAGGGTCACGGTATGAATAGAGGTAGTAGCTTCCTGTTAGGGGATTATAATTCGCACCACCTCCATAGGCTCCTCCTTGTTCCCGTAGTTTTTTATGGAGAAAGGTGTTTTCCATAAGGTTGGTAGATACCGACAAGACTGGGGAGTGGGTGATTGTTCCCACACCTAAAGAAGAAAATGCTACGGGTGATGAGATGGTGTGAGCCTCGGATGCTCCGGAGCTGGGGAGCGAATACCCTTCCCAAGTGGTAAAGGGTTTTGAAGGGAGACTCGAGAGATTGAAAAATTTTTCTTTGGATAACATTCTGTACTGATCTTTATCACAACTAAGGACTAGGTGAGGGGTCATAAAGTGAAATAAACTTGCCTTTAGTTGCAAAAACTTCTCAATAAGATGGGGGAGATTCTTATCGAGGTTTTTAGCAATTTTTCTAATAAATCGAAAATAGGTAAGGCCACTTAGTGAATCATTGATAAAGGGTGTTAAAGAGAATATTCTGCCTGAGCGTTGAATGGCATAAGTCATGGCATTTCTAGTAAGATGATTCTCTAAGGAAGTGTGAATCTGGAGAATCAGGTCTTTGATCCGGCCTTTATCTTTCAAATCGGAGGTCATGCAGACATCTGAGAAGAGTGAAAACAACTTCGATAAATTTCGATTGAGGACCTTTCCCTTAAATCCGAAGGCAGGTCTTAGGTGATTTGGATCGTTGATCTGTGGATAGAGACTTAAAGATGCTCCGAAGTCTCCCAGGTATAAGTTGATATAGTCGAGGTTAGCATGGTAGCTTCTTCCCCCTGCTCCAAGTTCGGGAAGAATGGAGATTAATAGTTGAAGGTAGGGGAGGTCCTCATATGAGATCTGGGGAAGATCAAAAAGAATCCGTGCATAAACAATATGGTTGGTAAAGCACTCATGGTGGAAGACAGTAAGTTGCTCGATTTGCTCATGTTCGAGATGGAAGTCTGTGACATCTTTAGGGATGTCTTTCATATCGATTTTAGGAAGGCAATCGAGAGATTGTGATTCTATTTTTTCTTGGTATTTCTCTAGAGCTTTGGTCTGCTTTTTGATTGCATCTCGGTCTTTTTTGGTGAGCCTTTTTTCGATTGTTTTGAGACGGGTTTTCTCTTCTTTTTCTTCACACTTTTCCAAGGTGTTGTCGGGAGAGAAAATATGGGTTAAAAAGTGGGGGTTATCGAGGAAATATTTCTGGATAATCCCTGAAAGGAAGTTTGGATCTTTCACTAGAAGACGCAGTTTTTTAAATTGACTATAAACCGTTAAAGCATTTTCAGCAGGGCATCCATGTTGCATTGCAAGAATGGAGCGCATAAAGAGAGTCAGTCCAAAGGGGCCGTGGTCTCCCGTGATCTCTAATCGAGAAAATTCTAGCTGATGAATTGCTGCTTCAATTTGCTCTGGTTTGATCTTCAGGTTTTTTAGTGTACCAAGAAGGATTTGTTTAAGATTTTCTGCGTTTCCTTCATCGCAACCACGACAAATAATGATGTAGGGGATTTCGCTCATGTCGGTATCGAGGTATCCATCGGCTTGGGTGCAGAGCTTAGATTTTAGAAGCTCATATTTTAGAGGAGAGGCGTCGGTTTCCATTAAGATTGAGTCAATGAGTGCGAGTGCGAGTGCGTCTTCCTGATTGTCTATCGGGCAGGTGAGCCAGGAAAATGATACGAACTGCTGTCCACTTTCTCCGGGGTATTTCCCCTCTCGGGTTTCAGGTTTCTTGAACCGCTTTTGCTTGGGTATTTTTTTAAGAAGGGGAAGTTTTTTTACCCCCTTAAGAGCGTTTTTTTCAACAAAATCCAAGTGATTTTCAAGGGAAAGGTTACCATAGAAGAAGAAGATGCAGCGGCTAGGGTGGTAATAAGTCGCATGGAATTCTTTGAGCTGTTTCCAAGTCAAATTAGGAATCTCTTCTGGGTTTCCGCCTGAATTAAACGCGTAGGTCAAATCAGGAGTTAAATATTTTGTCAGCTCATGCCAGAGTCTTGTTTCAGGGTTGGAGAGGCTTCCTTTCATTTCATTGTAGACCACTCCTTTGTAAACGAGATTGGGATCGAGCTCGAGTCTGTGTCCTTCTTGTAAAAAACTCATCTCCTTAAGCTCGGGATAAAAGACGGCATCAAGATAAACTTCAAGAAGGTTGTAGAAGTCTTTCTCTACCTGAGAAGCAGCGGGATAGCAGGTAAAATCGGCTCCTGTCATTGCATTCATAAAGGTATTCAGGCTACGGCGGACCATGGAGAAAAATGGATCTTTTACGGGGAATTTCTTTGAACCACATAACACTGTGTGTTCTAAAATATGGGCAACGCCGGTTGAGTCATGCGGAAGCGTTTGGAGTGATAAACAAAAAAGATTTTCTGGGTCGTTAGCCTCTAAATGAACCACCCTTGCACCGGTAGGCTCATGCTTCAGCTCATAGAGTACCATTTGAAGTTCTTCTAGAGGAAGAACTTTAGTGTAAACATAATCGCGGTGTTGATTGCCAACTTTTTTTGATGCTGTGTTTTCCATTCCCACCATCATACTCAAAACGCATTATATTTGCTTCAAAATTTCTTGAGCACAGCTTTCCCGGGAACGAGCTTTGGTTTTTTATAGACAAATCCTAACCTAGTGCAGAAGCAATATCACCGCAGACTCTGAGTACGCAATATCAAATTGGTGTTTTACGTATTCCACAACTTCTCTTGCTGTAGAAGTGTAATAGCCAAGACTTGACCTGACAGGCACTTTTTATCTGACACCTTTAAATTTAGAAGGTGTCACTTTTTTAGATATTATTTCCTCAGGATTGATTTCTATCTTCTCCTGAGCCAAATGTTCAACCTCAACAAAATTTTGAAGGGGTGTTTTGATACTTTTTTGTCCGCTTCCTTTAAGTAAAAAAGACGCGGAATGTTGTAGAAACCTTATAGGCCATCCAACACGTGCCTGTTCGCATATACTTTGATAAAGTTTCTCAATAGTTGGACTAATTGAAGTTAGAAGGACAACAACACCATCACTTTCTAGAATATAGGGATTTATGGCTCTACATTTAAAAGGAACAAAAAATTCTGCATCAGATGAGTTTGTTAGGTAAAAATACTGGTTTGGTTGGTAAATCATGGGCAGCTTCTCCTTAACTAAAGAGTCTTTTGAGTTCTGCAGCTTATACCAGATATCGTCATCAATCCCAAGGTGAAATTCATTCCAAGAGATAAGGTCTGTTTCAACTCCACGTTTAATTGCTTCTGAAAGAAAAAGAGAAGCAAAGTAATTTCCAGGGTTTCCCCAGCAATCCTTTGTCATAAAAATAGAAAAGAGCATTAATTTAGTAGCTAATTCTTTTTTTCTAATTACCCATTTTCCATCTATAAAAATCAAATCTTTGAATAAATCTATAGCTTCCTTTTTTGTTAAGAATTTCTGAAAATATGCACCTTGAATATTATAATCAATTCGATCAGCACACAAATTAGGTAAAGCTTGCTCCAGCATGTTAAAACCATTTGTACGTGGGTTGATTTGTTCTTTAGTATAACCATATTTATTCAATATTTTTTCAATTCCAGATATTTCTAGATACTTTTCAAAAATTACATCTTGATAAGATTCGTCGTAACTTTCTTGGGGGAAAACCCAATCTCCAACATGAGAAAACGCAGTATGTGATATATCATGCAAAGCTCCGGCTATTTGTTCTTCAAGAGAGGAGCCCTTTTCCCTAAGGATATGCCAAACTCCAAGAGAGTGATCAAAGCGTGTGTATTCTTCCTTGTGCGTCGTGTAGTAAGAAACTCCGTATTGATGAATGGATTTTAGCCTTTGGAAAGCATTAGAATTAAATAAGTCTATGAGCACAGGTTCCTCAATATTTACTTCACCGTAAAAAGTTGAAATTAATTCTCCCAGCACACTCGAAGTTAAAAAAATAAACAAAATTAACGGTTGATATAAATAAAGCATGATCATAACTGATTTTCTCGCATTATTGTTTTCAAATTTTTGGAAATTTCAGGAACAATAACGTTCCCCTGTTTTTTGGACAAGTCTAATCCTTGTCATCGTCAATCTCGAAATCGACGAGTTTTTTTGCCTTTTTTCCGGCGATAAGACGAATCAGAGTGAGCACACATCCGATAAGGATATAACCTATGGAACACACGACTAGTACAACGGGCAGGAAGTAGAAGATTCCAAAGAAGATAAAAATAGCAATCAGGACGGTAAAAAGAATGAGATGGAAGGAGGGAACCCGAAAGTGAAGGCTTTTAAGGCTAGGGAACTTCCATTTACTCACCATGAGGTATCCAAGAAGAACCATGACGCATATTAAGGAAACCGCTCGCACAGCATAGGACATATTAAACCACTCTTTTGCAAATGTAGAATGGAGGAAAAGATTCACCGAAATCGCCCCTGCTGCAGAGCCGGGAATGGGAAGTCCAGTAAAATTCTTTTTATAAGCGTTACTAGCCTCTTTGTCCGTCTTAAGCTCATGTGTTTTTACATTAAAGCGGACGAGGCGGAGAACTCCACAAATCGTATAGAGCATCGCTCCTACAACTGCAAAAAAGGAGAGACTTGTTGCCGGCTCAAGTGAGAGGCTTTTTAGGAATAGGACCGATGGCGCAACCCCGAAGGAAATGGCGTCAGCTAAAGAATCAAACATCGAACCAAATTCACTTTCTGCACGGATGATTCGAGCCACCGCACCATCTAATAGATCTGCAAACGCAGCGAGCAAGAGAAGAAGAGCTGATGAATAAATTAACTCGTAAGTCCCAACTCCTGGCTCTGTCATGTTTGTCTTAAAAATGACAAATAGACCGCACGACAAGCCGAATGCAGTAATAATATTAGGTAAAAGATAAAATTGTTTCATGTCGCTATCCTACCAAAATAAATAGTTTTTGGCGATTCAAAAACCACCTAACTAAAATGTAAAAAATTGTCAGTAGAGTCAGTAGAGAAGAATCTTGTTAAACAGTCTTCAAAAAAATCAGCACGAAAAAAATTGACTGAATTTTCAATTATTGCAAAATAATCTATTATCTATCATGCCTGTATAAAAGAGGAAAACGTATGAAAGTTAAAATATTTTTATTAATTATTACCCTTACCATAGGTATATTCATTGGATTGTATTTTACTCAATTTTCATCTATGCTCACTCCGAAAAGGAATGTGAAAACTACTGTTGATTACAAAAAAGAAAACAATTTCTTATCTGACTTAATAAATGGACACGAAGAATTTAAAACACACTATTATCATCTTTATGAGAAAGAGTTCTTAAATCTAGTTGATAATGGTCAAAAGCCCGGAGCAATCATAATCACTTGCTCTGACTCAAGAATTGTTCTCGATCATCTTTTTTCTACTGATCCTGGCCAGCTTTTTATCGTAAGAAACCCTGGTAATCTTGCTCCCCCTTATACCAGTGATTCAACTCAACTACAGGCTTCTGTACTGGCCTCAGTCGAATACGCAATTAACAATTTAGGAATTAAAGACATTATTGTAATGGGCCATTCTGATTGTGGTGCAATAGACACGATTTACTCTAGGGCTAACATATTAGAATTTCCAGGCTTAAAACGATGGCTTTCTATAGATGATGGATTATTCAAGGCTTTTCTAAAAAAGCATCAAGAAAACCCATTAACTAAAGGGGAGGGCCTTTTTCTATTCGAAAAATTTTCAATAGTTGGGCAGCTCTATCACATATCACAATACCCTATTTTGAGAGAACTACTTAAAGATAAGCGAGTTCATTTGCATGGTTGGTTTTATGATTTGAGATCTGGAGGGATAGATTATTATGATACCAATAAAAGAGGTTTTTTTCCTCTCCCGACAAAAAAGGTCGGTTTATAATCCTTAATTAAATAATTTTTGTGGTACTCTTGGATTTTTTCATCATATCCTTGATTGGCCGCAAGCACCCCAAAGTTAAAAACATTAGACACCAGCACTGTTGTCACCATTATTTGGCAGTGAGGATCAAAAAACGATGATTGGTTTTTTAGTTTTTCATGGTCTAATAGAGTCAGCCGCCGGAGTTTCCGGTGACAATCACTGTTGCAAATATTCCCATACTTGGAAAAAATCTTAAAAAACCTTAGTTCCGGAAATTCATAATTCGCTTGTCTTCTTTGCGTTGAAAATTTTCGGAAATTTTTTTTGCTTTTTGCGTAATTTTTTTGTAGACTTCTAGATTCAGATTACAATATATAGTGTGTTAAAGGGGATGGAGAGTACTAGATGTTGTAGAAGTGGTTAATTTACTGAAAATCTAAATTATTAGGAATCTTGTTCCAAAATCGAGGTGTTAATATGGTAAAATCAGAGTCTAAAGCTCGAAATAGTTCTAAAGAAATGCTCAGTTCCGTCAAAAAAGAAATTATTGAAGGAAGCATTGCAGCTGGTGAAAGCACTTTCACTGTCGTTAAAAGAAATGGAACGATTGTCCCCTTTCGAAAGGAGAGGATCTTTAAAGCTATTGAATGGGCGCTTCGCGATACAAAAAAGATCGATAAAGAAGTTCCCCTCGCGAATGATCTTAATGAAGTTGCTAAACAAGTCACCCATCAAGTAATGGCTCAGCTTTTTGAGCTCGCATCGAAAAATGTCTCTCTAACCGTTGAAGGGATCCAAGATCTTGTCGAAATCACTCTGATGAAGAACGGTCAACATGATGTTGCTCGTGATTACATCATCTATAGGGACCACCACAAAGATTTAAGAGCTGATGACCCTCGCAATATACAGGTGATTCGCCGTGATAGTGAGACCCCTGTGCGCTTTAACCCGATCAAGATTGCTGCCTCGATTGAAAAGATTTTTAGACGGTTAAACCAGATTGAAGGGCAAACTCCCGATAATATCATCTCGATTGTAAACACCCTTTCCCAACAGGTTGTAGGGGCTGCTGCTCACCTAGCAAAAACAGAAGATCTTCATATTCACAATATTCAAAACCTTGTTGAAGAAGCTCTCATGGGAGCTGGTTACTTCCAAGCGGCAAAGGACTATATCCTTTACCGTGCAGAGAAAGGACAACAAACTGGTGCAACACCTCCGTCAAAGAAAAAAAAGCGCCGCAAAGCAAAAGATGGTGAAAGAAAGTTTGAGTTTCATACACAGGATGGTGAGAAAAAATCCATTACCGAAACAGAGCTCCTAGATCGCCTCGATCATGCATGTCGTGGCTTTGAAAAAATTGCAAAGTCAGAAGAGCTTTTAGAGAGTGCCATCCTCAATTTCTATGAAGGAATTAAAGAAGAGGAAGTGGACCAAGCACTCATCATGTCAACCAAAGCTAAAATCGAAAAAGATCCGCTCTTTTCCAAAGTTGCAGCGCGTCTTCTTCTTGATAAACTCTATCGAGAAACACTCGAAACAGACACTCTCGATCATGACTTAGAGAAGAAACATCTTGCTTACTTTAAAGAATATATTGCCCACGGCATCGAACTTGACCAGATCTCTCCTGAGCTTGCCAAGTTCGATCTTGATGCTCTTGGAAAGGCACTGAAGCTAGAGCGAGATGACAAATTTCAATATTTGGGATTGCAGACCCTCTATGACCGCTATTTCATCCACGAGAACAAGCGCCGCCTAGAAACCCCCCAAATTTTCTGGATGCGTGTTGCTATGGGGCTTGCGATTAACGAAAAAGACAAAACCAAACAAACACTCGAGTTCTACACCACTCTCTCAAAACATGATTATTTGTCAGCAACTCCTACTCTGTTTAACTCAGGAACAACCCATTCTCAACTCAGTTCTTGCTACCTTTCCACAATTATGGACGATCTAGAACATATTTTTAAAACCATTTCTGATGATGCACAACTCTCAAAGTGGGCGGGAGGACTCGGAAACGACTGGTCCAACGTTCGAGGAACAGGAGCACGTATTAAAGGAACCAATGGACAAAGTCAGGGGATTATCCCTTTCCTTAAGGTAGCAAACGACACCGCTGTAGCTGTCAACCAAGGTGGAAAGCGAAAAGGGGCGATGTGTGCCTATCTTGAAACCTGGCATATCGATATTGAGGACTTCATTGAACTTCGAAAAAATACTGGAGATGAACGGCGCCGTACCCATGACATGAACACCGCAAACTGGATCCCCGATCTCTTTATGAAACGGGTTAAGGAGAATGGAACGTGGACCCTCTTCAGCCCTAATGAGGTGAGTGATCTTCATGATCTATACGGACAAGCGTTTGAAAAACGGTATATTGAGTATGAAAAAATGGTTGATGAAGGAAAAATCCTTCTTTGGAAGCGAGTTGAAGCCCTCCAGCTTTGGCGAAACATGTTGAGCATGCTTTTTGAAACAGGACATCCATGGATTACCTTCAAAGATCCTGCGAATATCCGCTCTCCACAAGATCATGTTGGCGTTGTCCACAGCTCAAATCTTTGCACAGAGATTCTTCTCAATACATCAAAAGAAGAGACAGCTGTCTGTAACCTTGGTTCGATTAACCTGGCTGAGCACGTGACTGAAAAGGGAATTGATGAGCAAAAGCTTGCGAAAACAATCCGAACAGCAATTCGGATGCTTGATAATGTCATTGATGTTAACTTTTACCCGATTCCTGAAACTAAAAATGCCAATATGGCTCACCGAGCAATTGGATTGGGCCTTATGGGGTTCCAAGATGCCCTCAATATTTTAAGCTTTAGCTATGCTAGCCATGAAGCGGTAGAATTTGCTGATCGTAGCATGGAGATGATCTCTTACTACGCGCTCCTCTATTCTAGTGAACTAGCGAAAGAAAGGAACCCTTATCCAAGTTACAAAGGATCAAAGTGGGAACGAGGACTTCTCCCAATTGACACGATAGATCTTTTAGAAAAGGAACGAGATGAAAAGGTGGAAATGGATCGTTCGTCTTCAATGGACTGGGATAAGGTACGAGAGTCAATCCGCAAACATGGAATGCGCCATAGCAATGTGATGGCAATCGCCCCTACAGCAACAATTGCAAATATTGCAGGAATCACCCCATCCATTGAGCCCAACTATAAGAACCTTTATGCAAAATCAAATCTCTCAGGAGAGTTTACCTTCTCTAATTTCTATCTTGTAAATAAACTCAAGGAACTTAACATCTGGGATGATGAGATGGTCGATGATCTTAAATACTTTGATGGATCGGTTCTTGAAATCGGACGGATCCCCAAAGAGTTGAAGAAGAAGTTTCTTACTTCTTTTGAAATTGATCCTGAGTGGATTATCGAGTGTGGATCCCGTCGCCAAAAGTGGATTGACCAAGCGCAGTCGCTCAACCTCTATTTGGCAGAGCCAAGTGGGAAAAAGCTTCATAACATGTATCTGTTCGCATGGAAGAAAGGGGTAAAAACAACTTATTACTGCCGTACACTTGGAGCAACACAGATTGAAAAGTCAACACTCGATATTAATAAACGTGGCCTCCAGCCCCGGTGGATGAAGAGTGAATCCCCTTCTGCTAGGATAAAGTTGGATCGAGATGTAGAGCCCGCAGTTCCGGTATGCAATTTCGAAGAAGGTTGTGAAAGCTGTCAATAATAAGGAGAATAATGATGCAAAAAAATATAAGAAAAAAAGCTGCTGAGAAACGGCTCATCAACTGCACGACTGTTGATGTAAACCAACTCATGCCCCTAAAATACGACTGGGCGTGGGAACACTACCTCAATGGGTGTGCCAACCACTGGATGCCAACAGAGGTCCCCATGGGGAAAGATATCGAGATTTGGAAGTCAAATCAGCTATCTGATGCAGAACGCCTTCTTATTATGAGAAACCTCGGGTTTTTTAGTACCGCTGAAAGTCTTGTGGCAAACAATATTACCCTTGCAATCTATAAGTATATCACAAATCCTGAGTGCCGCCAGTATCTATTGCGTCAAGCCTTTGAGGAGGCGATCCATACTCACACTTTTCACTATATTGTTGAATCACTTAACCTCGATGAAGGCGAGGTTTTTAATATGTACAATGAGATCAAGGCGATCCATGATAAAGACAAATTTGAGATGAAACTTACCGAAGAGGTTCTCGCAGGCAACTTCGATACTTCGACTCTAGAGGGAGCGCAGAAGTTTCTTGAAAACCTCATTGGATTCTACATTATTATGGAGGGGATCTTCTTTTACAGCGGTTTTGCGATGATTCTCTCCCTTCATCGCCAAAATAAGATGACTGGAATCGGTGAGCAGTTCCAATATATCTTGCGCGATGAGACGATCCACTTAAACTTTGGAATCGATCTGATCAATGGAATTAAAGAAGAAAACCCCGAGCTTTGGTCTCCTGACTTTCAAGACTATACGATAGGAAGAATCCGCGAAGCTGTAGAACTTGAAATCCATTACGCAGAAGAGTGTCTTCCTAAAGGAATTCTGGGCCTCACCACGCCGATGTTCCGCGAGTATGCACAATACATCGCTGACCGCCGCCTAGAGCGTATTGGACTCAAAACCCAGTATAACTCCAAAAATCCTTTCCCCTGGATGAGTGAAACCATCGACCTTGGAAAGGAGAAGAACTTTTTTGAAACTCGCGTGACCGAGTATCAATCTTCATCCACCCTAACGTGGTAAAACATTCGTCCTTCAAAGATGTAGAGAGGCAATAGTAAAGAAAGACATTAGACTTGTTGCGATTTAAAACTTTATTGGAAATCCCTAAAGATTTAAATCTTAACAAGTTTATTGTCATTTTCTCAAATGAGTTGTATGGGGAAAACACCGGAATGCGAGCGATGAAAGATAAAGCTTTCTGGAGATTTATCATTCTATAAGCTTAAATAGGGCTATGGGATATTTAATTGCGGTCATTCCGGCGATCTTGTCTGTGTTATTTTATTTGAAGTGGCAAAAGTTAAAAGAAGAAAATATTTATTTAAAAGCTCGCGAAGAGACCTCTAAGGATACCGAAGGGGCGCAGGAAAAGATGTCTCTGGCATTTAAAGCGCTATCGAGTGAAGCACTTGAAAAGAGTAACTCTTCATTTTTGCAGCTGGCTAAGGAGACACTGGGGAAGTTTCAGGAGAAGGCGAAGGGAGATTTAGAAAAGAGGCAAGAATCGATTGAGCATGTTTTAAAACCGGTTCAGGAGTCGCTAAGTAAACTCGATAAGGGGATGCAGGCGATTGAAAAAGAGAGGAAGGGGGAGCAAGAATCTTTGAAGGTTCAGCTGAGAATGATGACTGAGTCAGAAAAAGATCTTAGGAAGGAGACGGCTACTTTGGTAAAGGCTCTTCGGGCGCCGATCGTTAGAGGACGATGGGGGGAGATGCAACTCAAGAGGGTTGTTGAGCTCGCGGGAATGGTGAACCATTGCGATTTTTATGAGCAGGAGACGAGAGAATCCGGGCAAGTGCGTCCTGATCTCATCGTAAAACTTCCAGGAGATAAGCAGGTGATTGTGGACTCAAAGACCCCTTGCGAGGCATATTTAGAAGCGATTCAGGCTGAGGATCAAAATGTCAAAGAAGATAAATTTAGACATCATGCGCGGCAGGTGCGACAACATGTGATGGCTCTTGGGAAAAAAGCCTATTGGCAAAGTTTTCAGCCAACTCCCGAATTTGTGGTCCTTTTTATTCCTTCCGACAACTTCTTTAGCTCGGCACTGGAGTATGATCCCTCATTAATCGAGGTGGGGGTTGAGCAGGGTGTGGTGATTGCAACGCCGACAACATTGATTGGTCTTCTTCGCGCTATTGCGTATGGTTGGAAGCAAGAGAAGCTGTCTCTCCACGCTAAAGAGGTCAGCATGCTTGGTCATGAGCTCTACAAACGGATCACTGATATGAGCGAGCACTGGAGCAAGGTTGGTCGAACTTTAGCGAGTTCTGTGGATGCTTACAATAAGGCTGTGGGGTCCCTTGAGTCGCGCGTTTTAGTCTCTGCTAGAAAATTTCAAGAGATGGGTGCGGCAGCTCATTCGGTAGAGTTAGAGACTCTGGAAGGAATCGATCGCATCCCGCGCGAAATACAAGCGTCTGATATGAAGATACCTCTTGATACGGCAGCCAAAATCAAATAGTCTTTGTCTACGAATCACGTTTACTTGTTAGACCGTGCCTTCTTGCATGGGTTTTTTTGGAGAGGTTTTGTAGGAAATTCCCCAGTTTAATCCAAAGCTAATAATAAATGCTGGTAGAAGGGGTTCGATCGGTACGGGTAAAAAGGGATTAATAAGTGGCCATATAGCTGAGATAAGGCCTCCTGAAAGCATCCCGATCCAGGCACCCAGTTTGGTGATCCGTTTTGAGTAGAGCATATAAATTAGAAGAGGGCCAAAGACAGCGCCTAGACCTGACCATGCGTAGAGTACAAGCTCGAAAATGGATCCAGGTCGAATAAAAGCAATGATGAAGGCCAGAAATGCGACGGCAAGGATCCCTAATCGAGAGACTTTTAGGAGCTTTTTCTCGCTAGCCTTTCTGCAGAGTATCCTTTTATAAAAGTCTTCAGAAAGGATCGAAGAAATAACAAGGAGCTGGGAACTCATGACATTGACGATTGCAGCAATAACTGCGCAGAGGATAAAGCCAATCACAAAGGGAGAGAAGTTTTCCTTAACCATTTCAATGAATATCATCTCAGGGTCGTAGATCCCATTGGAAAAGAAAGGGACGGCAACGAGACCGACAAATGTAGCAGCACATAAAGAAAGGACCATCCATGACATTCCTATCCGCTTTGATTGCTTCATTTTTGAGACATCACGGATCCCCATGAATTTTGTGAGGATATGAGGTTGCCCAAAGTATCCGAGTCCCCATCCCAATGCCATTGAAACAATTTGAAGAAGGGTCAACCCCTTTAATGAAGGGAGGAGGGAAGGTTTATCAGCAAGAACCTGTCCAATCGCAGAAAACCCTACTACCTTGCTTAAGGTTAAGAAGGGAACCACTAGGATGACTCCGAGAAGAAAAAACCCTTGAAAAAGATCTAGCCATGCTAAAGTGGTGAATCCACCTACCAGGACGTATGTAATGACAATCCCAATCCCAATGATGATTCCGAGGGAGTATTGGATTCCAAAGAGGCTTTCAGATAGAGCTCCTAATCCGACAAGGCCGGCTGCGATATAAATTGTATAAAACAAGAAACAAATTCCTGCTGAAAAGAGACGAATCTTTCCGCTGTGATCATTCAGTCTCGATTCGAAAAAGCTTGGAAGGGTGAGATTTCCCATCTTTTCAGTGAGGACACGGAGCTTGGGAGCAATCCACTGCCAATTGAGGAACATACAAAAAGAAAGGCCTATGGCTACCCATGCGTTGAAAAGACCGCCAACGAAGATGATGGCAGGGTAACCCATGAAAAGCCAGTTGCTCATGTCACTTGCATGAGCAGCAAGCGCTGTGAGCCACGTACCAAGCAAACGGTTTCCCATTAAGAATTCTGAGGTGTTTGTTTGCTTTTTATATGAAAAAATACCGACACTCAAGACTAATAAAAAATAAAGAATAATAGCTAATAGTTGAATCATAGGAGATAGTATAACAAGAAGTTAGAGAGATTTCAAGTTTTCGATCCATTCCGGTGAGATACCAGCTTGTTCTCGATGTTTTTCATGAATCACAAAACCTCGCGCTCTTTTTGGTATGAGAAGAGGGCTTTGTGCTTCCTTCCAAGCATCCCAATCACTTAGGTGAGGGGATTTAAATTTTTGAAACCACCTCCAACCAAACGAGACATGAGCAATTTCATCTTTCAAGATCTGTGCCATGAGTGCCCCAGATTCTTTGTCTCCATTTTTTTCAAAAGATTTTCCATACATTGGGGCAAAATCAAGATTGGCCATTTCGAAGGTCAAACTCATTACCGAAACATATTTGATTGGGGAGTTTAGATAGGGGGTATGACACCAGAAGTGGCGATAGAGGGGAAGGTCTCCAAAAGCGACACCCAGCCGGTTCAATTGCAAAAGGTATAGGCGGACATGTTCCTGCTCCTCTTTCAAAGTGTGAGCAAGCCCCATGCGAAAATGGCTGGGAGCATCAGGAAATTTTAGTAGGGCATAAGCCATAATCTCAACAGCAAGAAGCTCGTGTCCGGCAAAACGGTGAAGACATGCTGCTCGATTATCTGGTTTATGGTGGTCATGGAAGGGAGGGAGTTTCCCCCCCCTTTTTTCCTTTTGAAAACGGAGATGAGTTGGGCGAGTTGGCTCATTCCATTCCACAGGAGACCCGGGTCGAAAATCTGTAAGTTTTTTAGGAGCCCATAGTTTTCCTTTCAGGGTATCGGCTCCCAAAACGGAAATGGCCCATTCTCTCATCTCAAAGGAAGTAGGGGGATAGGCCGAGAAGGAGGAATGAACGTCCTTCTTATTCAACTTCGAGAACGTAATACGCAGGGAACGCGAAGTTGTTACTGGGTCTAGAAGAGACAATCAAATTGACTCGTTTTCCAACAAAATCTTCGAGATTAACGTGCGTACTATAAACATATGCCACAGTGATATCTCGGTCTTTTATGACAAAATTACCTGGCTTGTTTTTAACAGGTTCTTTGTATGATTCCAAAATTCCCGAAATCGTCTTGCTCTTCATCTTTTGGTCCGCGTAGAAATCGTCTATTGTTTTGGCATGGTGCATGGATGACCAACTCAAATACATGGCCTCTTCAATGGGTTCCCAGATCTTCATCCGATCTGTTGGAGAAAGAACATCTTCTGAGCGGTGGGCAACTTCGTAGAGGTTATCAGAAACTCCTTGGCTTCTGCTCATGTTTGATGTCCTCGCTTCTAGGAAAGAAATTTTGCGGTGCAGATATTCTTCCTGGATTGCATGAAGTTCTTTCTTTGCTGAAGCGACAAATGTTGGGAAGTCGCTGTAGTCGTTAACGATGGTGCTATAATTGTGAGTCACACGCTCGACATCGATCTCTCGAAAAGTCTTACGCATTTCAGCCTGGCTGAGAAGATTTGTTGATTCTAAAAGCTGAGCAACTGCTACTTTTCGCTTGTCTTGAACAATTTTAAGCTCGGGTTTTCCAGCATACTCAATATATTCCTTAGCAACGAAAAACGGAATACCTTCAGGGGCATTGATCTCCATCCATTTATTATTATCACCGCAAATGCTTCCATCAATGGGATGCCCGGTGCTGTAGTGTCCAATAATGGGGGCATCACGATCAGGAAACAGGCGAATATTGACACGGTCGCCTTCAACAATATCATCAATGATAAATCCGCGGAAGATATATGCCTTTAGATCTGCTGGGGCTTCTACTGCGTAGAAATCTCCTTTTCCCCCAGTCACAACAACATATTCGTCCTTGCTAAGTTCGGTAATAATGTGGCTATCTAGATCAGAGGAAGTTCTCATCCGAACGTTGCTTCCAATAATTTTTCCAGTGAAGGCTTTGAATGTTGAACCCGAATGTGGGGAGGTTGCGCCAATTGATGTAATTGACTTATCAAGTGGAGGGGCTGCATCTGAAAACGCAGGAGCCGAAAAAGCTCCTAACAACAGCAGCAATAAAGCACAAGCTTTAGACATAATTCGTACTCCTAATAAGAAAAGTGTTCTGTTTTCTCATTCTAGAGAACGACTACTTAAATGGCCAGGATAAAGTTAATGAACCTATCACAGGATTAACTGTTAAGAACCGTGCGAACGTGTTCGCAGTTTTTTTCGCCGCAAGTACACCCCACAGGATTACCCAAGAAGACTTGGTAGTGTTCATTCGCATTTAAGGGATTGGAAACGATATAGAGATTATCTCCTTCTTGCTTGATATCCCAATCGCGGAAACGCAAGTCATCTTCAGTGATCTCCTCTTCGACCTCTTCTCTCGGAGAATCCTTTGACTCGCCCTGGATGACCTTTGCGATTTGGCAGTAAGGGCAATTACAGTGGGGCTCTGCTTTAGGAATATTCATTTGTTCCATATCCATTCCTAGAGCTTTGGTGATTGATGTGATTTTTTCAATGACATCTGGTGGCATTTTTGGGGCGTTTGCTTGATCAGGGTTATGTTGAAGAAATGAGCTAATGTTTTCAGCCCCTTCTGCTCCACTCATCTGAAAAGGGATTCCAAAGGAAAAAGAA
Organism: uncultured Chlamydia sp.; assembly: GCA_946127115.1. Classification (GTDB taxonomy): domain Bacteria; phylum Chlamydiota; class Chlamydiia; order Chlamydiales; family Simkaniaceae; genus Neptunichlamydia. The sequence continues at coordinate 706,970 of CAMGYI010000001.1, read as the reverse complement.
ACATCATTTTCTTTATTATCAGTAGTTTGCCCAAAACTTTTGAGGGACTCGACTTGAGGTTCTTTTAGCTCATGATCTACATACTGAGAGTGGGCATCAAAGATTTGTTCAATGAGTTTTTCTTCGAGCCTAGGGATCTCGATTAGGGTCCCATTATGAAGAACGATAATCAGGACCTGTTTTCCTTCAATCTCTTTCATATGGAGCGTATTGATATTCTTCCATGACGTGGAGATGTAAGGAGGGATGCTCAAAATTTTACGGTTGATTTTTTTCATATCATCCTCCTTTACAGACGATTTATTAGATAGAACCTACCTCTATTCTACAGATCAGCCTATTCTCAGTCAATAGAAAAGATAGCACTCATTGAAGTTAACTGCTGAATTAATTTATAATATTTTTTATTTAAGACACTTATAAAATATTATTTTAGGGTATGCTTCTATCTGATGGAGCTTTCAATGGCTTTTGAAATCATAAGGTAGTTTGGCTCAACTACTTTCATTTTTAAAAACGTTTCTTGATAGGATTTCCTTGGCAGGAATAAAAATTCGATTATAAAGAAGGGAGGGAATAAAATTTAAGGAGGTTTATAAGTATTGCAATATACTGAGTAATAAATGATTGAAAAGGAGTAAGCTTATGGTAAGCAAGACTTTTGTCCTGGATACGAACGTTTTACTGCATGATCCGGAAGCAATTCAGAGATTTGAGGGCAACGATGTTGTAATGCCTCTAGTGGTGTTAGAAGAATTAGATAAGATGAAACGATTCAGCGACGAACTGGGAAAAAATGCGCGGCAAGTGATTCGCTTTATTGATGAGATTAAAGGGGATATATTTAAGGGAATTAAGTTAGAAAATGGAGCTATATTCTTTGTTTTTGTTGAAGACAAATCAGTTCAAAAGGAAGGGTTTCCTCTTCCACTAGATAGCAATAAACACCGTATTCTTTTCTGCGCATATAAATTGAAGCAGATGGGACGAGAAGTAGTCATCATGATCTCAAAAGATTTTGTTTTAAGGATTAAAGCAGAATCAATTGGTATTAAGGCTCAGAATTATGAGAGCCTAAAGGAGTCTTTTGATAATCTCTACCGGGGCTTTAGAAAGGTTGAACTTCCTAAGGAAGAGATTGACAGTTTTATGACAAAGGGATTTGCTAAACTGCCGAGAGAAGAGATGATTGCAAATGAATACGTTCGCTTTCATTGTCCTGAAAAGTCGACAGCCATGGGGGTTTACAATCAAAAAAAGAAGTGGATTGAACAGGTAAAAGGACAGACTAAGGAGGTATGGGGGATAAAACCTCTCAATGATGAGCAAGAGTGTGCCATGGACATGCTTATGAATGACGATATCAAGTTGATTACAATGATCGGGCAGGCAGGAACAGGAAAAACCTTGATGGCTCTCACGGTTGGCCTTCGCAAAACCTTTGATGAAGGGGTTTATAGACGGATTCTTATATCAAGGCCTATCATGCCTCTTGGAAAAGACATTGGATATCTTCCGGGAACAAAAGAAGAAAAGATGTATCACTGGATGCAGCCAATTTATGACAACCTCGAGTATATCTGCGAGTCAACTTCAGGCTCGGGGAATGCATCAGATACAAAGCAATGGATCATGGAAAGTGAAAAGATTGAGATGGAAGCGGTCACCTTTATACGCGGGCGCTCTCTTTCTCATACCTATATTATTATTGACGAAGCGCAAAATCTGACCCCTCACGAGGTGAAAACAATAGTCTCAAGGGCTGGTAAAGGAACCAAGGTAATTCTTACGGGAGACCCCACACAGATCGATAACCCTTATCTTGATAGAGACTCAAACGCCCTTACCTACGTGGTAAGTCGTTTTAAGAAGGAATCGATTTATGGTCACATCATGTTTGAGAAAACAGAAAGATCCCAGCTTGCAGCAATTGCTGCTAAAGTTCTTTAAACGAAAAATGGGTGATTCACGATCTCATTTCCAGAGTAGGGGAGATTTCCGATAAGGAGTCCTCTTTCTGGATTATATAAAAGGTCGCTGAACTTTGGGCTTTGTGATAGTTTTTGCTTTGAACCAATGGAAGCCAGTAGATGGGCAAATGATCTCCATTCGTTTTTGACCCCCTCTGGGTTGCCTTTTGTTGCGAGGCCAAAGTCAAGGAGCTGCAGTCGATAGGGATCTTTTCCTTCTTTTGCATTCTTTACAAGGATATTTCCTTTATGGAGATCGTTGTGAATATATCCGTTTGCATGGAGTGCGTGAAGAGCCTCCGCAAGCCGTTTTCCATATCCTTTAACAGCCTCTGAATTTAGTGGAGCAAGCGCCCTCACACGGTTCCATAGAGGAATCCCATTAATAGCTTTTGAGAAGACTCCTACAAGAAGGTGTTTGGAATGCATTTTGGGGTCGTAGTTTTCAATGTAATGGACTTTACCTTGATGATAAGTTAATAGTCCGGTAGCTGTTCCTAAATGTTGACCTGAGGGGAGCTTCAAGCCAAGGGCATCTCCAAAGAGTTCTTTGTCTTTATTGGCAATTGGGATCGGTCTTTTTTCAAGCTTGAGGGCGATATCTCTTTTGCTTTCCCCGTGAATTTTTAGCACCACTCCAAAGGCACCTTCACCCAGTTTCTTTTCATATTGGGTGAGTCCTAACTCTTGAAGCTTCGCAACTACTTTAGCGGCGATTGTCTTCTCTGATAGTGCATAATTGACCATATCAAAGAGGGTTGCTGGTCCATAGGTATACTTTCTACCAGTAGTAGAGAACTCGTACGTACTGGTTAAGGCATACTTTCTGAAAAAAGTAACGAGTGGATCTTCTTTTTCTTTCCGATCATCAAAATCTACCATTGGTATAGCAGATTCTTCATTAATTGCTTCGACCATAAAAACCTCTTCAACTTGGCCGGAGATAATAACATAAACTACAATTAAGTTAGAATGTTAATTATAGTTTAAATGATATAAATGAATCGCATCTTCTAAATACTTAGAGGCTTGGTGTTCTTTTTTAAAAGCCGTAATTACAGCTTCTTTATTGTCAAGCGGGGGATGGGCACGTAGCCAAACTTGTTCTTCCTTGAAGAGATCGCCAAGGTGGTTAAATTTTTCTTGAAACTCTTTGAGTTTCTCAACGTTGCCTTCTTCTATAAGGGCTTGTGTTTGTTTTCCCATCTGGTTGAGCTCACTTGCTAAGCGTCCAAAGTTGTGAAAGCGTTCACATGCCGCGCGATTCGCTTGGATTGCTGTGGCAAGGAGTTCCTGAAGGGTATCGGTTTCAACCTCTCGGGTAATATTTTGAACTTTTTTTTCTCCCCAAGAGTGGATGAGGCCAAGGGTCACCTCGCGCTCTTGCTTGATCAAAGCAGGCAGTTTTTCTGCAAAGACATTGGAGATTTTGATTTGAGTGCGAGCAAGCGTTTCAAGATTCGCTTCTTCTTCAGGTTTCAAAGTTTTAGCTTCTTGAAAAAGATTCTTTTTTTCTGAAGAGATTTCCAGATAGCTTGGGGAATTTTGAATATAACTTATTAACAGAGATTCTATTTTTTTTGATTTCTTCTTTGAGCATGATGTGATGGTAATTGTGAGTGCTGCAATAATTATTATGTTAAGCAGAATTTGATTCATTATTGGTATCCTTGAGCTTTGTTTCGAAGTCGTTATTTGCTTTTGTGATGCATACATAGCTTCTCATGGTGGAAGCAGTGTACCATAATATATTTTATGCATCAAGAGGTTATGGGATGTTTTTACCTAATTTTTTGCTTCATATGGGGGCGTTTTATAATGAAAAATGATTGCTTTGACGGAAAGATCTTCAAGCCAATTTAAGGCTTTATTCTTTGCAATCGGTGTTATTCTTCCGTCCTCTCAACCATGCAAGTGCAACAAATAGTTTCTCACTCGATCCAGAAGAAATGGATTCCGCTAACTTTGAAGCTCTACAACATCTTCCAAAGGAAGGCTAGGGTGTTTGGAATGGATTTCTCTTGGAGGATAGGGAACCCGGATGTTGTGCTCCTTGAATGCTTTCCATGCTTCAATAATAATATTGCTTTTGATTCCGCTTGTCCCATTTTCTGGGTCTTCTACCCAAACACGTACTTTTAACTCCACTGCATTATCAGTAAGTGAGCAAAAACGCACATAAGGGGGAGGATCTTTCTTTACGCGATCTGTTTTCTTTGCAATTGAAACGAGAAGTTGTTCTGTAAGAGGGAGATCAGAATCGAAAGAGATTTTAAAAAAGATTTCTAATCGGATATAAGGGTCGCTGTAGGACCAGTTTTCAAGCTTATTTGAAATAATAAGCTGATTGGGGATTAAATGCTCCTTTCCTTCACGTGTTCTTACAGATACATAGCGTGCGTTAAGCTTGTGGATGACTCCAGAAGTTTTTCCATCCTCCAGGCTAATGACATCTCCGGGTTTGATAGAGCGGTCCATCAGGATAATAAATCCGCTAAAATAATTTGAGAAAATATTTTGAAGGCTAAAGGCCACGCCTACACCGATTGCTCCTGCAAAGATAGAAAACACTGAAAGGTCAATCCCCAACAGGGATAAGCCAATAAACACCGAAAAGATGATAAGAAGAGTCTTGATTATTTTAGAGATAAGAAGTTGCATCGAGGGCTGAAGATGCTTTTTCTGCTTTAAATTCTTAGCAAGATAATTAGAAAAGGCAGTAGCTCCATAGATTAAAAAACTCGTGGAGAATAATGCTTTAAGCATTCCTAAAAGTGAGATTGTAACAGAGCCCAGTTGAAAGCTCACAGACTGCAGGTAGGTAATCGAGGGAGCCAAGAGACCGAAGGATTGAAATATTGTGAATAGCCAGGCGGTTACTCCTCCGAAAAAACGGATATACGGACTTTTAAAACAGGCTTTTAAAAGAGAGGTGATCATGAGTGTGGCCTGGATAAAGAGAGTAAGTTGGATAAGATGTGAGGTGGATCCTAAAAGAAAAGAGGTGATAGGAAGTAGGATGCATTGGGCGATGAACGCGAATAAAAATACCGGGAATTTAGATTGAAAAAAGATGGAATGGAGCTTTGTGGAATTAAAATGTAAAAGTTTTTGAGAGACAAGGGAGAAAATTCCTCCAACTAGTAGGGAAATAATAATCGCTCCTGCTTGGATGATTAGATCTCTTGATTCTTGTGAAATAATTTGTGTTAGTGTCATTTGATATCCTATGTTTCGCATCATTATACAATATTGAGAAATTCAGAAGAATTGAAAAACTTATATTATTTGCTGCACGTCTTTGTCGGTATGGCAAAGTAAAAGAGGGGTTTTTTAGGATCATTTTGTTTGTTTTGATAAATTAGGGCTCACGGTGATTTCCTTCGATTGATCGATTATTAGGTGAGAAATCACAGGGTCTCCGGCTTCTGTCTCAAGAGTAAGCCAATCGATCGCAACTTCATGAAGCTGATCTACCCATGTTTGCAAAAACTGAACAGTTTCAACAGAATAGAATCCCTTTATCTGTTTCTCTTTTCAACTGTTTCGAGCTCTTTGATTTGAGATAGATTCCAGGCATCAGTACTAAAGGGAGTCGAAAGCCACTTATCGAGAATCTCTCGGAGCTTTTCAGGAGAGATAAGACGCAAGCTTAGAGCTAGAACATTGGCGTGATTGTAAATGCGTGCCCCTTTAGCTGTTTCTCCGTCGATGCAAAGGGCGGCGCGGATTCCTGGGAATTTATTGGCAAGAATGGTGCAACCTGTCCCTGTCCAGCACAAGACGATTCCTTCATCAGCGATTCCTTCCTGAATTTCTTGAATCGCCTTCTGCGTGACCGTAGTCCAATCTTGGTTCTCGTTTTCCTTTCGAGGTCCAAAATAGACCACATGATGTCCACGTGATTCGATCTCACTAATTAGCTGATCAACGACGGGGCGGAACTCATCGGAACTGATAGCTATCTTCATACGCACAATCTTTTATTGTAGACAAGATGCACGTTATATCGTAGAAGCAAAATTTAATGCAATTTTTTTTAGAATACCTTGGTATGAAAAGAGCTTTTAAATTCATTATTATCACTCTCCTGATTATTGCTGTCGTGGCTTTGACTGGGCTTTTTGTCAGTACCCATAATATTCCTGTTTTAGAACCGAAAGGGCTAATCGGTATGAAAGAGAGGGAGTTGATTATTACCTGTTCTTTGTTGATGCTCATTGTGGTGATCCCTGTTCTGGTTCTAGCCGTTGTTATTGGTTGGAAATATCGGGAAGGGAGAGGTTCAAAGCATACTCCTGACTGGGAGCATAATAACATTGCAGAATGTTGCTGGTGGGGGGTTCCTGTTGTGATCATTATTATTCTTGCTGTGATCACATGGAAAACCAGTCATGAGCTTAACCCATTTAAGCCTATTGAAAATGGAAGGGATCCAGTAGAAATCCAAGCTGTGGCTCTCAATTGGAAGTGGTTATTTATTTATCCTAAGCAAGGGATTGCAACAGTAAATTATGTGCAATTTCCTGAGAAGACACCAGTTAACTTTGTCATCACCGCTGACGCACCGATGAATTCATTTTGGATCCCTCAACTCGGTGGACAGATCTATGCAATGCCAGCGATGCGCACGACTATTCACTTACTTGCAAATGAACCTGGAGAGTTCGAAGGTCGTTCAGCAAACATCAGTGGAAAAGGTTTTGCAGGTATGATTTTTAGAGCAGTATCAAGCACCGAGCATGACTTTCACAGTTGGGTGGAGCAGGTCAAGGGTTCTGGAAAAGAGCTCACTTGGGGAGCGTACAGACATTTGGTTGAGCCGAGTGAGTATAGTTCCGTAGAGGTCTATGGCAAGGTCGAAAACCATCTTTTTGATCAAATATTAATGCAATATATGCCGGAAGGAAATAGCAGATGAGTTTATTTGGGAGACTTGGAGAACAGTCTTTGGAGCACGATTGGATTGAATATGCTGCCGATGTATCAATTGTTGGTGGTGCTCTCATAGTTGTTATTCTTCTCACTTATTTTAAAAAGTGGAAATGGCTTTGGAAGGAGTGGTTGACTTCTGTTGATCATAAGAAAATTGGAATCATGTATCTCGCCTTTTCGGGGATCCAGCTGGCAAAAGGACTTGTTGATGCTTTAATGATGAGAGCACAGCAGGCTGCTGCATCTGGAGATTGTATGGGATATCTCGGAGCAGAACACTTCCAGCAGCTTTTTACAGCCCATGGGGTAACTATGATCTTTTTTGTGGGGATGGGAGTGACTTTTGGAATCATTAACCTTGTACTACCGCTTCAAATCGGAGCTCGCGACGTAGCTTTTCCGCTTCTCAACTCAATTAGTTTTTGGCTCTTTACAGCTGGAGGACTCTATATCTTTATCTCGCTTGTAATCGGAGTTTTTGCTGGGACGGGGTGGACAGCATATCCACCTCTTGCTGGTCTTAAATATAACCCGGGAGTTGGGGTTGACTATTGGCTTTGGAGCATACAGATATCGGGGGCAGGTTCCCTTTTGTCAGGAATCAATTTTTTAGTAACAATTCTGAAGATGCGTTGTCCCGGAATGAAACTGATGCGGATGCCGGTTTTTGTTTGGGCAACATTTGCTACAATGATCCTTGTGGTGTTTGCATTTCCTATTTTAACAGGAACCATTGGAATGCTTTCAACGGATCGCCTATTGGATACAAAAATTTTCACAGCCGATTACGGCGGCAGTCCCATGATGTATATCAATTTGATATGGGCATGGGGACACCCGGAAGTCTATATCCTGGTCCTACCTGCTTTTGGAATTTTCTCGGAGGTTGTACCTGTGTTCTCTCACAAAAAACTCTTTGGTTATACGTCAATGGTTTGGGCCATTGCTGTGATTACATTCCTTTCCTTCATTGTTTGGTTGCATCACTTTTTCACAATGGGTGCTGGGGCGAATGTGAATGCTTTTTTCGGAATTATGACAATGGTTATTGCGATTCCTACGGGAGTGAAAATTTTCAACTGGATTTTTACAATGTATCGAGGAAAAGTCACCTTCACAACCCCAATGTTATGGTTCATGGGATTTATTTTTATCTTTGTCACGGGTGGGATGACAGGGGTAATGATGGCAATACCGGGGATTGATTTCCAAGTGCATAATAGTCTCTTTCTAATCGCTCACTTTCACTCAGTGATTATCGGTGGGGTTCTTTTTGGGTTTTTCTCAGGATATTCTTATTGGTTTCCTAAGTTTACTGGTTTTAAGCTTAATGAAAAGTTGGGAAAATATGCGTTTTGGTTTTGGTTCATTGGATTTATTATTGCCTTCTTCCCCCTTTATCTTCTAGGGTTTATGGGTGCAACGCGCCGGATGAACCATTATCCGGCTGGAAATGGGTGGCAACCTCTCTTTATCGTGGCTTTGATTGGAGTCCTTCTCATTTTAGTTGGGGTTCTATTCCAGGCTGCTCAATTGTACAAGAGTATTAAACAACGCAGTGAGCATAGAGACATAACAGGTGATTCTTGGAATGGAAGGAACTTAGAGTGGTCTACAGCGTCTCCCCCTCCTTTCTACAATTTTGCTCACATACCCGAAGTGCATTCTAGAGATGCATTTTGGGAAATGAAAAAGTCTAAGAAGTATGGTGTCAAAAAGAAATACGAAGATATCCACATGCCAAAAAATTCGATGGTGGGTGTCAATATTGGTATTTTGAGTTGTGTCATGGGGTTTGCTCTTGTCTGGCATATCTTCTGGCTAGCAGCGCTTTGCTTCCTAGGTATTGTGATTACTCTCATTGCTCGCCTCTTTGTAAAGGAGACCGATTACTATGTTAAGGCCGAGGAAGTAGAGCAAATTGAAACAAGGAGTCGTGCTACATGAATTTGCACGAGGTGAGTCCGGACACTCACAATGACAACTACTCCAAAACAGTCTTTGGGTTTTGGCTCTACTTATTAACGGATTTCATGCTGTTTGCCACTATCTTTGCAGCTTATGCCGTTTTAGGAGGGAATCATTTTGGAGGGCCAACTCAGAAGCAGTTATTTAACTTAGACTATACGACAATTCAAACCTTTATTTTCTTGATCAGCACTTTTGCAATTGGGATTGCTGGAGTCTATACCCACAGAAGGAAGAAAGGTGGATCAATCACTTTTTTCCTCATTTCTTTTGTGTTAGGAATTGTCTTTTTGTGGATGGAACTTCACGAATTCTCCCAATTTATTGCTGCGGGGAGTGGGTGGGAGAAGAATGCTTTTGCATCGGTGTTTTTCTCTCTTGTGGGAATCTTTGTTCTCCATCTGGTTTTTGCTCTTCTGTGGGTGATTGTTCTTCTCATTCCAGTCTTCCGCTTTGGAATTACAGCACGCTCTGTGTTGCGCCTCACTTGCCTTAAGATGTTTTGGCAATTTCTCAACATCATTTGGCTGTTTATTTATACAATTGTTTACTTAATGGGAATCGTATGATTGATGAGCATCATGGATGGAATCTAAGTTTTAAACCCCTATGGATTGGGTTTATTATATCTCTTGTATTGGTGTTTGCTGCCTATAGGATTGTGGCACAGTACCATTTAAAGCATGAACTTCTAGTGATATCCATAGTTGTGATTGGATGCGCTTTAGCATTAATTCAGTTGGTTTTTTTCCTCCACCTTGGTCTTGAGGAAAGGCCGCGCTGGAATCTAATAATGTTTATTTTTGGGGTCGTGCTAATGTTTATCCTCATTGGAGGAACGCTATGGATTATGAGCAATTTAAACTACAATGCTATGCCCAGCATGGGGCATTAACGTTGTATCCACAGGAGCCAGTTGGCTTACGCAGCCGCAGACATGATGAGCAAAAAAACATGAACTTAGGGTAAAATGGAAAAAACATTAAGAAAGCCTCTGACGTTAAAACACTATCTTTTGCTAACGAAACCTGGGATCATCCTGGGAAATTTACTGACTACAGCTGGAGGGTATGCTTTAGCAGCAAGAGGACAATTCGATTTAGGGATTTTTTTATCTATGATGCAAGGGCTTGCGCTTATCATTGCATCTGCTTGTGTCTTCAATAACTATATTGATCGCAATCACGATGCAAAGATGAGCCGTACCAAGTACCGAGCCTTAGCTCGTGGGGTTATTCCTCATCGAAAAGCGCTTCTTTTTGGTGTCTCTCTCGGCTTTCTAGGCACATTCATCCTTGCCGTAGGGACCAATCCATTGACAACCTATGTTGCCCTAACGGGGTTTTTCTTCTACGTGATTGTTTACTCATTATCAAAGTATCAAACGACCTATGGTATCCTCATCGGAAGTATTGCGGGAGCCATTCCACCAGTTGTTGGTTATACCACCGTGACTCATACTCTCGACCTCGGAGCATTCATTCTCTTTGCCATTATCGCCATGTGGCAAATGCCTCACTTTTTTGCCATCGCCATTTATCGTCTCAGTGATTATACTAAAGCCTCAATTCCCGTTTTTCCTTGCGTCAAGGGGGTTCAAAAGACAAAAATTCATATGATCGCGTACCTTCTCGCATTCATCATGGCTACAGCTCTTATGACTCTTTGTGGCTACACCACGATTACCTTCATGATCATTATGGCTTTCTTAGGGATTTGTTGGCTCATTCTTGCTCTCAAGGGCTTTTCTGCAAAAAATGATGCGCGCTGGGCCCGAAAGATGTTTATCTTTTCTCTTATTGTTGTGATGATTCTCTCCGTAGCTCTTCCTTTTACGACTGTTTCTTAGAACTTATAGACTTGATTCTATAGACGGCTTTTAGTTTGTCATTTGGTTTTTCTCTAAGGAAAACCATTTAAAGTGGCCAGAATATGTGGTAAGTAGTGATTACTAGTAAGATAGTTCTAATTGCTAAATTGACAACCTAGCTGCAAGTGTTCCAATAGCAGCGAGCCTTCTGAAACTTAGGGTGGATTAATGGGGTCGATGACACGCAAACCCCTCTCTTCAAAGGAGTATAATATAGGCTCTTAAAAATCCAAGAAAAATATTGCTCCATTCTCTGGCCTACAGTTTAACAAGCTTTGTTTGGATTAACGTTATAGAAATAAATCAAGCTGAGCCTCTACAATGGGCCTATGAGAGAGCTGCACCAATTATTTGAGAATAATCGTATATGGTCCGAGAGGAAGAGGAAAGAGGACCCCAATGTTTTTAAAAGACACGTGAATGGACAAACTCCAAAGTATTTCTGGATTGGGTGTTCAGACAGCCGCATCCCAGCTAACGAAATGATTGAGTTAGAACCTGGAGAAGTCTTTGTTCATCGCAATGTAGCAAATGTTTTTCCACACACTGATATCAATTGTCTTTCTGTTTTAGAATATGGCGTTGAAAATCTTGGAATTGAGCATGTCATTGTCTGTGGCCACTATGGATGTGGAGGGGTTGCTGCTTCTATGGAAAATGCTCAGTTCGGGCTTGTTGATAATTGGCTTCGCAATATTCGAGATGTCTATTTCCGTGAGAAAGAAGTCCTTGATCAAATTCAAGATAAAGAGAAAAGATATGGGCGCCTTGTTGAGTTTAATGTTTTGACACAGGTGATGAATGTTTGCCACACCACCATTGTTCAAAATGCCTGGGCTAAAGGAAGATCACTCACAATTCACGGGTGGGTTTACGATATCTCTACAGGTCTTCTTAAAGACCTCAGTTGTTGCATCGCCTCTCTCGATCAGATCGACGATGCCTACCGCACCCTGAAACTCCACTAGCACCAAACCCTCTAAAAGAAGTTGTTATCTACCCTGAGGGCGGCTCTTTTTTTGGGTAGTCCTTTTAGATTTGAAGCCTTGGTTGTCATTTCTAGAAGGACGAACTTTGCTTCGGGACTTCCTGTCGTTCCAGGAAGAGCCAGGCTTTTTGCTGCTACGGGAAGAACCAGGTTTTTTGTCACCCCAAGATGAATTGGTTTTCTTATCACTTCGAGTAGAAATAGGTTTTCCAGAGCCACGAAATGAATGTGTCTTGTGCTTAGATCTGTTATTGCGAGATCTTCGTGGTGGGGCGTTTGAAGAAATTTTTGTTGGATCGGGCTCTAAGCCTGGGATTACTTCACTATCAATCTGTTGCCCGGTGAATTTTTCGATCTGTTTCATCATGTATGCATCGCGTCCAGCGACTAGAGTCAGCGCTGTTCCCTTAGCTCCGGCGCGTCCTGTGCGTCCGATGCGGTGGACGTAATCTTCTGCATTCTCAGGAATATCGAAGTTAATAACGTGGGAGATTGCTTGGACATCGATTCCTCGAGAGGCGACGTCAGTTGCAACGAGGATACAAATCGATCCGTTCCGAAGCTGTGCGATGGTTCGTGTTCGTTGTCTCTGATTCATATCACCATGAAGAGCACCTGTAGGAAATCCTTTATCGCGCAAATCATCAACAAGCTGGCCAGCGTGGCGTTTTGTTGAAGTAAAGACGATAGCATTTTTTACTTCATCCTGACTTAGAATGTGATCAAGAATGCGATTTTTGTGGTGCAAGTCATCCACAAAATGCACTTTTTGCTCAATATTTTCATGTTTCTCATGCTGAGAAGTAATTGTGATTTCTTTAGGGTCAGTCAAGAGTTTTTTCGATAGCTTGATGATACTTCCTTGCATTGTCGCAGAAAACATTAGAGTTTGGCGATCAGATGGGGTTTTCGAAGCGATATCCTCTACAGGTTTTACAAAACCCATATCGAGCATTCGGTCAGCTTCATCAAGGATGAGTATTTCGAGTCGGGGGAATTCAATTTTCTTTTGATGGATGAAGTCAATCAATCTTCCAGGCGTTGCAATAAGAATGTCTAACGAACGTCTAAGTTTTGGCGCTTGTTTGTGGTAGGGGACGCCTCCAACAACAGAAACCGCTTTGACATGAGGGAGGTACTTGGTGTATTTTTTGGCTTGTGTTTCAATTTGCATTGCAAGCTCTCGTGTAGGAACGAGGATCAGAACTCGAGGTCCCTTGCCACCTTGTGAAGGGGAGGTAACCAAGTGGTTGATAGCAGGCAACAAAAAGGCAGCTGTTTTCCCCGTTCCCGTCTGTGCTGAAGCTCGGATGTCTACTCCTTTCTTGACCATAGGGATAACCGCTTTTTGAACCTCTGTTGGTTCAGAATATCCCGCAGCAGCAACTGCCTCAAGAATTTTAGGATGAAGATCTAAATTATCGAATACCATTTTCCAACCAACTTAATTTTGAAATTTCTATCAGTCTATCATATTTGACTGGTTAATAGATATGTAAATGTTAATTTCTTCTGAAAGGTTTTTGAAAAAAGGAATGATTGAACTAATATTTACTTCTGCACTATTTTAAAACTCATGAAGATATATGATATTTCTTTGACTTTATCAGAAGCTATTCCGATATGGCCTGGAGATAGAGAGACTGAGTTCAAAAAACTTCTTGAGATAAATGAGGGAGAGATGGCCAATGTTACAGCAATCAAGATGAGTGCTCATGCAGGTACTCATGTAGATGCTCCCTGTCATTTTCTAAAAGATGGGTACCCAGTCGAGAAATTACCTTTAGAAGTATTGATAGGCAAGGCTGTTGTTATCGAAGCATTGGATGTTGAACTCATTACAAAAAAGGTCTTGGAAGGAATACAGATTCCTCCAAATACAGAGCGCCTCCTAGTCAAAACCCGAAATTCAGAGCAATGGTCAAATGGAGCGACCGAGTTTATCGAGGATTACATTGCGATCAGCGCCGATGGTGCAGAATATCTTGTGGAACGAGGAGTCAAGCTCATTGGGGTGGATTACCTCAGCGTAGCCCCGTTTAACAGTCTTGTTGCCACCCATCAAATCCTTCTCAAGGCAGAAGTGGTTATCCTTGAGGGAACTAATCTCACAGAGGTTCCTCCAGGAACCTACACACTTTACTGTCTTCCGATAAAGATTGCGGGTTCCGATGGCGCTCCTGCTAGAGCAGTTTTAGTAGAATAACGTGAATTCGATTTTGAAACCACAAACTATCAGGTTGTTAAAGTGAAAAACCTTGGATAAAAACGCCCCCTTTTCGTAAATTGTTTTTTTTGAAGAAAATTTAGCAATTTACAAGGAGGTCAACCATAACTGACATGATCAAATTATTCTGCAATATATATGATTCCTGGGTAAAATTTGAACAGATTTGTTGTGTAATAAAAGATGAACCAGTTAGTCCCCCTCAATTTTTGTGACTCACCTTTGACTTAAATGGAAATTCCAAAGACCTGCACATAAATAACGGCATGTTGTCCTCTATGGACCAACTCTTATTTTCTTATAGGAGTTTGCATCCATACATATCTTTCTCCTTCTTCTTTCTAGAAGAGCTTCTCTTGAGATTTCAAATCAATAAAAGCTGACATTAGGGGGGCTACTTGAAGATAAGAAACGGAATCAAGAGAGTCTTTGTTCCCCCCAGTGATGAAAATAGTATGATAATTCTTTTCATCTGTTTTAGACATGAGATTTTGTACCAAACTAAATGGTAGGCTCTCATTTTCTTTTGTAGGCAAAAAATCTGCTGAGACTGTTCCTGAGCTTTTGTTGTTGATCAGAAAGTCCATTCGAAGCGAATGATGCGCTTGTTCATCAACCATTGGAATAAAAAAGGAGGCCTGATAAGCCTCGACTCCTGTTGTTGCAAGACTCTCTCGGAAGTTGGAATCCAAAGCTCCATTTCCTGAAAAATATCGATCGTGTTTGGCTTCTAATACCACTACTTTTCTTCCTTCCATAGACTGGGGGTTCTGGGATTGCATTCGCTTAAAAAAGCCCAAAGTCTCTAGTTCAGGGTTTGCATTTAGGCCTAAGAAATACACAGCTTTGTAAAGGAAGTAGCTGATTGGAAAAGGATAGAGCTGGGTCGCGGCTTTCCAAATCGAGGCTAATCCTCGGTTTAAGATGAGAGTTTTAGGAATCAGATCTACATCTTTTTCTGCAACACTCTTTAGGCCATCCAAAATGAAGCTTCCTAATGAGAATGTCATCATGGAGTGGACTGTTACCTTTTGCCCAAAAGCTCTGAGAACTTCTAAGGGGGCGCTACTAAGTTCGTCCGTGGTAAGGGGGTTCCAAGGGTTTCCTTCTTCATCCTGATGATCATAAAAAGCAAATAGGATAAAGCGCAGTTTTTTCCCCTCAACCTCCTCCTTGGATTCTATCACTCGCGTTTGGAAAGTACATGCTCCGGTCTCTAATTTAACTTTTACTGGAATATCCCGAACAATAAAGTGATCAATCATTTGAGGAAGATTGGGAAACGTAGGATCCAGATTGGAATTGTTTCCTTTTAGCATTTCAACAAACTGAGATGCGTAGGCTCCGCTATCTAAAAAAAATGAATTTATGGGCCCCACGTTTAAAGGTAAATAAAAACGGTCTCGAAAAAACTTTGCCATACTCCGAAAATATTGAGAGCTAAACGTTGATGCCTTTACGGCTTCTTTAAGGTAATCTCCTTGTATCTCCAGCTGATCTGAAATAGTGGGCAAACCCGATAAGCAACATTCTGAAATGTTTTCAGTCATAATTAATCCCGTTTAATATTTCGAGAAATCATGAGTCGAATTTCCTTTTATGTCAAGGTGGTTTTGTAGTAACAACTAAGCAGTTGGTATCTAATCTGGAAGGTTTTCAAAGAAAAAAGGGAGGGGCTATAGGATGTGAGTGTCCATGGAAAATATCAAATCCGTGGATATTCCCATTGCATGAGCGCTTACATAAGAGAAAATCTTGTCCATCTTTGCCTGATGCAGCTCGCTGCCACGGACTGATGCAGTCCAGAGAAGATTGTATTTATGTGGATAATCGGAAGTGCTTGACTTTTCTAAATTTCTTATAAAGGAAATTGGAAATTCTCGAAAATCGCGTAGAAACATCATCCAGATGATGAAGCCCTTGCTATTTACAAGTTGTGGCAGAAACTCGATCGTTCAAAATAAATGATTTACAAAACTATCCCCTTCCATGGAATTGTGATTTTGTATAGCATGACCGTCCTATTTTTATGTATAAACCCTCAGCTTGGACGCCAATGATACAAAGTGTTAAGAAATTCCTCATGCCTTTTGAGGGGAAATGGAATATTGATTTTTTCTCCGGGCTTACCGTTGCCTTGGCTCTCATTCCTGAATCAATTGCATTTGCACTGGTGGCCCATCTTGACCCATTGGTGGGATTATTTTCAGCATTTTTTATGTGCATTATTACTGCGATATTCGGTGGTCGGCCCGGAATGATTTCGGGTGCAACGGGTGCGATGGCAGTGGTTATTGTCTCTTTAGTCATCCAATATGGAGTTGAATATCTATTTGCAACTGTGGTGCTAACAGGTATTTTTCAGATATTAGTGGGTGTATTCCGTCTTGGTAAACTCATTCGTATTTTGCCTAAACCTGTGATGGTAGGTTTTGTGAATGGTTTAGCAATTGTTATTTTCTTGGCGCAGTTAGAGCAGTTTAAAGTCACCGGAGATGGCGAGACAGTTTGGTTAACAGGGAATCCTTTGTACTTAATGATTGGGCTAATCATTGTTGCTATGGCGGTTACCCATTTTTTACCAAAATTTACCAAGAAAGTACCGTCTGCCCTAGTTGCAATTGTTCTTGTTTCAACACTGGTACATCTTTTTAACTTAGATACTCGTGTGGTTGATGATATGATGGGAGGAGAGCAAGTCTCTGCAGCATTCCCGACTGTTGCTTGGCTAAAGATTCCACTGAGTTTCAATGCTTTTGCGGTCATCATTCCCTATGCCATTACACTGTGTATTATTGGAATTTCTGAGTCGTTAATGACTTTGTCACTTATTGATGAAATGACCTATACCAGGGGTCGAGCCAACAAGGAGTGTATCGCTCAAGGTCTTGGCAATGTTGTTTCTGGTTTCTGTAAGGGAATGGGCGGTTGCGCAATGCTGGGGCAGAGCATGATTAATATTAATTCAGGGGGGCGTGGTAGATTTTCAGGAATTGTTGCTGGGATCACGCTCTTTGTTTTTATTATTTTCCTTTGGCCAGTCATTAAGCTAATTCCTTTGGCAGCTCTTGTAGGTGTGATGTTTATGGTGGTGATTGCAACCTTTGAATGGACAACGTTTAAATTTATTCGTAAAATCCCTAAGCACGACGCTTTTATTATAGCCTTGGTGACTTTGGTCACGGTTTTTACCAATTTGGCCGTTGCGGTTGTCATGGGGGTGATTATTGCTGCATTAGTTTTCGCGTGGGATACTGCAAAAAATATTTATGCCGAGAAGAAAATCAATACCAAGGGTGCAAAAGAATATATGCTGCATGGACCACTGTTTTTTGGCTCTGTATCGCAATTCAAAACCTTGTTTGAGATAAAAGGCGACCCGAAAGAAGTGATTATTGACTTTATGCATGCGCGGGTAACTGATCACTCGGCGATTGAAGCCATACAATTTATTACCGAACGCTATATGGCTCTGGGTAAAAACTTGCACCTTCGTCATCTCAGCCCAGAATGCAAGGAGCTCTTAGGTAGAGCAGGGGATATGGTCGAGACCAATGTATTAGAAGATCCCGATTATCACGTAGCATCTGACAAACTAGGATAAGTACTCTACAAATTTTTAACAGATTTTTTGCAGTCGATACAAGAAGACACCATCTAAAAATTGGAGGTTGTCCCGTTTCTAGTTGAAACTATCGTGGTCCCAATTTTGCATTTAAAGAAAGTTTATGGTTAACTGCAGATGTTTTATCTAGAACGTACTTTCTTTCATAAAGGAGAAAATTATATGTTTCGGAAGCTTATCTACCCATTTTTGCTTGCAGCTTTTTGCTCGACTTCATTTTATACCTATGGAAAAGAGACTCGAATTTTAACATTTGATGGAGGAGGGGTTCGAGGAGTCTGCTCTCTCGAATTGCTTCGAAAGTTAGAGAAAGATACTGGTATCCAATTTCATAAAGATATTGATGTATATTCGGGCACTTCAACAGGAGCTGTGATTGCTGTTTTTCTCGCATGTGGGTTCAGTATTGATGAGCTCTTGGAAGACTATGAAAAAATGAGTTCTGATGTTTTTTCTGATCCTAGTTCAAGTTTCATCTCTTTATTTCATCCAAAATATAACCAAAAAAAACTCCAAAACGATTTAAAAAAACTACTTAGAAAATGCAGGTTAAGCGAAGATATTTTAGTTCGAGACCTTCCGAAGAAAGTCGTGATTCCGACTGTTAATTTAGATGACCCTCAAACCAATAGATGGAAATTAGATTTTCAAGAAAACCTCGAACCCGGCAGAGGAAATATCTCGGTTGTTGATGCTCTTTTGGAAACAACAGCAGCCCCTATTTACTTCTCTTCAAAGGATGGGCATGTTGACGGGGGCATGGGACTCTTTAGCTGCGGTGATGTTTGCGTACGATCCTCAAGAAAGTGATTTAAGAGAATTTGTCTTACTTTCGATTGGGACTGGGTATAATGAAAAGTTCATAGCAGGGGATGAAGATTGGGGCTATATCAAATGGTTAGCAACGGGTTCTCAACAAAATAGTGCTTTACCTCTTTTAAATTTGCTTCTGGATGTTGAGGAGCAGTCTTCCGGTCAAGCCTGTGCTAAATTACTTGGGGATAGGTACAAGAAGATAGACTTTCATTTACCAAAATCGATTGCACTTGATGATTACAAGCAAATAAATAATCTTATCAAATATACACAAGAATTTATCTCACAAGATCAAAACGCTTGGAAGCAAACGTGTCTTTGGGTTTCTAATCATTTTAGCCCTAAAGGCGTTAAATAGGGATGGATGTGCTTTAATATTTCTATCGTCTGATTAATTTTAAGAGATGCCCATTTGAAGATAGATAGAAAAGTATCCTGATGCAAAAGCAACTTCTTTAATCCTTAGGATTGGGGTTAAAGTTAAGAATATTCGTTTAGTCGAAGAGGTAAATGGTCACAATATTGACGCCAAAGGTAGGGGAGTTGGTGAAATAATGCTCGAGTCAGAATTTGTTAAGAAATACACCTAAAGTCTTTTTTAAATTTTGCATCCCTTTCTAAAAAATATGGCCTGACTTTTCACAAAGAGAATGAAAAATCGCCTGTAGATCTCTAGGCGTTTTTCTGAGAGACATGATATAGCCTACTGGGTCAACGCAGTTTTTGTTGCACTTCATGAAGTAACCATTAGTGGGTTGCTCATTAAACGATTTTAATTTGTCTGTCCCTAGTTTCGTATGTGCATGAAACATCTCTCCATCTACAATCATTTGAACAAAAGGGTGGAGGGGACCAGCTCGAAATACTTCATCGAATTCTTGAGGAGTGACCCTTAGGGCTAAGAAGCTATGGGGGGAGGTGGGGTCTGGCATTGAATATGTTAAAGCACAGGCTTCTAGAGAGAAAAAAACGCCGCCAAGAAGAGTTGAGCCAAATGAGAGAGCATGGCTATTTGTTCTTCCTCCCTCAAGGGTGTTGGGATAGCCGGGTCCACTGTATCCTCGATAAAGCACCCATTCTCCCTTTTTGTTTGCAATACATTCAATCTCCACGAGTTTTGAAAAAAAATCTTCATTTGTCAAAGCATTATAGAAAATTTCTGCTGATTGAGGGTTATAGATCCATGGAGACTTCCAGAAGGGAAAACCCCTAGCCTCCCATTCGCCGAATGGGGGAAGCTCGGATATTGCTTGGCGTATCATTTCTAAGTTAGAACCGCCGGAACGCTTGTAAAGAGAAGCTATTGCTTGATTGACTTTGAAAAATAGATCACAAAGCTCTGGTATATAAAGGGTTTGTCTATCAAAAACCCCAACGACTTCTTCGAGGCTAGTGGCAAAAGGTAAATGCAAATGAAGCATTTCATCGTATGAAATTGGTTGCCACCCAACTCCTGAACACTTCAAAATTCCTTTTTGAATGTCATGGTCAAGGAAAAAAGAATGTAAAGCGGCAAGTTGCCAAAGAGCCGGGGGGATCCACTCTATGTGTATAGAAGGGCTAATTCTTTGACATTCGATCTCGATGTTAGTTAAAGTTGATTCGTAATATACGCGTGGAGGTTCGCCACGAAGTAACAAGTTAAAGAGTTGCAGCCTGTGCTTTTTGTCGAGACTTTCTTCACCCAATACCACAACATAGGTTGCTAACAAGGGGCGTATAAAAAGAAAGAGCACTAGGACAAATAGTCGCACTGAAACCTCATATTTCCAAGAAAATAAAGAATATTTGGCGAAATTGTTAAATAACAGGGGGTTTTATTCAATTCAAATCTCTTTTTCGAATAAAAAAACCGGATAAAACCCGGTTTTTATTATGGAGGTGGAGAGATTCGAATTCTCTGTCATCATGTTAAACCACATGAAAGCGCATAACATAATCGTAAAAAATACTCCGAGTATAAGTTTTTTAGCAAAAAATAATATTACAACGAAATATTATGGACCAACTTATTAACACAAGCACGGGTGCAATTCGAACAAGTTTTGTCCTATATCCAAGGAGAAGATCAAAATCAGCAGCTGCATGAGGTCGAGAACGGAGAAAAAAGTCCGATGGTATTAAAAAAAACAAAAAACTTGGGAAGAAAAAGGATGTCTACCTTCGTAGGAGTATATAAGGGTGTTCCTAACAAGAGAAACCTCGAGGATTTTTTGTCCAAAGGGGCTCGAGAGGGAAAGCAGCTCCATCTCCCAAAAAAGTGCTCCAGGCCATATTAGAGAGTAAGGAAGCTGGTTTTTTGGGGCTAAAGAAAGAAGCTCTTAAAAGAGATTCAGAAAAGAAAAAGCCCAGTGTAGCGCTTGTAGACGGAGAACATAAATTGCGCGAGTTGATCAAAATATATTTACCGTAGTTAGTAACCATCATTGATATCTACCACATCATGGAATACTTGTGTAAGGGAGCCTATATCTTTCACCAAAACAAAGACTCCTGAGGCAGAGTATTGGGTGACAGATAAACTGAGTCGCCCTTCTCTATGGTAAAATAGAGAAGGTGATTAAAGATCTCAAGGAGATTCTAAAATTCCTGTCGAAAGGAAATAAAAGGCTTCACTCCGAAAAGTAAAGCCTTAAAGTTAATTGGAGGTGGAGAGATTCGAACTCTCGTCCTTAGTAAACTCTATAACGATGCCTACATGCTTAGTCCCTTAATTTATAGTGCAAGCCTTGCTGCAAGGAACCCCACTAGAGGCCTGCACACTTCCTTTAATCTCGAAAACACTACCTCTGGAAGTCAAGTGGCAGTGCTCATACCAAGATCTATGACGACCTTTCCAAGATCCCTGGTCCAATCTTAGAGGGTCGGCTACAAAGACGGGTTAGGTCTTAAGCAGCAGCCGCAGCAGTCGCAACTTCGCTAGTAAAACCAGCGTGAGAAGCAATGCTTACAACATTTGATTTTTTGACAGTTATGTCGTCTCGGCTTTTTTAAGAGGCCAACCGAATCCTCTGCATGCCATCGGTACTTTGCTTCTAAGTCGAAACCAATGCACCCCCAGTTGAATTATAACACAAATGGGGTTTACGACGCAACACCCTGACCATCAAATATTTGAGTTCAAGGCACCTCAATGTTAACAGGTTGGATGTATTGAGACAAGTATTGATTATTATACAGGGGAATCGTAAACTTCCCTATTTGTAGATAAGGTTGATTATGTTTGAAAATCGCAAGGAAAGTTTTCCAGAAAGAGAAGAACGGATACAGGCTCTTTGGGATAAGGAAAAAGTCTTCAAGAAGTCAATAGATAGGCGCAAAGATGCTCCTCTGTTTTCTATGTATGATGGTCCTCCGTTTGCAACGGGGCTCCCTCATTATGGACATCTGCTTGCCGGGACGATTAAAGATGTGGTTCCCCGTTATAAGACGATGAAAGGATACCGAGTGCCCCGTCGTTTTGGATGGGACACTCACGGCCTTCCTGTTGAAATGGAAATAGAAAAAGCTCTGGAGCTTTCTGGAGCGGCAGATATTGAACAATTTGGAATCGCAAAATTCAATGAAGAGTGTCGCAGTATCGTGATGCGTTATTCAAAAGAATGGAAGAAAACAGTCAACCGGATGGGTCGATGGGTTGATTTTGACAAGACTTATATGACGATGAATCTTACGTTTATGGAGACTGTTTGGTGGGTTTTTGGGGAACTATGGAAGCAAGGACTTGTTTATGAAGGGTATAAAGTGATGCCCTTCTCAGCACAGCTTGGAACTCCCCTCTCTAATTTCGAAGCAAATTTGAATTATCAGGACGTGGACGATCCATCGATTACGGTTAGCTTTCCATTAATTGATGATCCAGAAACGTCTCTGTTGATATGGACAACAACCCCTTGGACTCTTCCTTCGAATTTAGCGGTTATGGTGGGGAGGGAACTTGATTATGTTAAAGTTCAAAAGGATGGAAAATTTTACATCTTGGGGAAAGGGCGCATAGAAACCTATTTCAAGGATGGTTATGAAATCATCGATACTTTCAAAGGGAAGGCTCTTATCGGAAAGCGTTATCAGCCGATGTTTGATTACTTTGTCAAGGAAGCGGGCTCAAGTAGCTTTTCAGTGATTGGTGAAGATTCAATCACTGAAGATGCAGGAACGGGGATTGTTCACTCTTCACCAGCGTTTGGTGAGGTTGACTTTTTTGCCTGTAAAAATGCAGGTATTGGTCTTGTTTGTCCTGTTGATCAGAATGGAAAATTTACTGCTGAACTTCCTGAATTTGAAGGGAAGTTTGTGAAAGATGCTGATAAAGGATTGATCAAAAAAATCAAAGAGAAGGGACGTCTTTTTCATCAAGGAACGATCCGTCACAGTTACCCCTTCTGTTGGCGTTCTGACACGCCTCTGATTTATAAGGCTGTAAGTACATGGTTTGTTGCGGTTGAAAAGATCAAAGATAAGATCGTGCGGAATAATGAGCATATCCATTGGGTTCCAACGCACTTGAAACATGGTCGTTTTGGAAAATGGCTTGAAAATGCTCGGGACTGGGCGATTAGTCGGAATCGTTATTGGGGAACGCCAATTCCTCTATGGAGAAGTCAGGATGGAGATATCATTATTATCAGTAGCGTTGAAGAGCTCGAAAAACGGACAGGTAAAACGGTCAAAGATCTTCATCGTCATCACATCGATACATTGACTTTTGAAGAAAACGGGAAAGTTTTTACGAGAGTAAGCGAAGTATTTGATTGTTGGTTTGAGTCAGGATCGATGCCCTATGCACAGAATCATTATCCCTTCGAGAATGAAAAAGAGACTCTCGATGCCTTTCCCTCGGACTTCATTGCTGAAGGGCTTGACCAGACGCGGGCGTGGTTTTACACGCTCAATATCTTATCGACAGCATTATTTGATAAGCCTGCATTTAAAAATGTGATTGTGAACGGGATTATCTTAGCCGAGGATGGGGCGAAGATGTCGAAGCGGCTGAGGAATTATCCCGATCCAGAGCTTGTGATAAATAAATATGGCGCTGATGCAGCGCGCCTCTATATGCTCCATAGCCCTGTAGTTCAGGGAGAGGATATTCGTTTTGCTGAGAGAGGGGTGGAATTGGTGCTTCGCCAGTTTTTGATTCCTCTATGGAACTCTTATGTGTTTTTAGCGACGTATGCAAATATCTATAAGTGGAAACCAGATGGATTGAAGCCTAAGTGTGATATCGACAGATGGATCCTTTCAAAGTTGCAGAAATTGATTTTGGATGTTGAAAAAGGGATGGATGTTTACTCACTCAGTCAGGCTGTCGATCCATTTGTTGATTTTATCGAAGAGCTTACCAACTGGTATATCCGGAGGAATCGGGGGCGATTCTGGTCTAATGAGGAGACAGATGACCGAGCGGAAGCATTTCAGACTCTTTATACGGTGGTGTTTCAGTTGTCAAAAGTGGCAGCGCCGTTTATTCCCTTTATTAGTGACGCAATTTATCAGAACCTTCGAACAAAAGAAGACCCGATTTCTGTCCATCTTTGCGATTTCCCGAGCTATGATGCAACATGGCGCAACGAGGTTCTTGAAGAAGAGATGGCTTCAGTGCAATCGGCTGTTAGTGTGGGGCACGCTTTGAGAAAAGAGCACAAATTGAAAGTGCGTCAACCTCTGCCAAAGGTTCACTTAATTTCTAGTGACCCTCGGGTGATTAAACTTCTTAAAGGCCAAGAGAATCTAATTTTGGATGAACTCAATGTAGGAGCTGTTGAATATCACAGCGATGAAAAGAAGTTTGTTGAGATTTCAATCAAACCTAACTTTAAGACACTGGGGCGGCGTGCTGGACATCTAATGAAGAAAGTGCAAGCAGCGATTCTTGTTCTTGAGCCAAGTGCACTCGATGGGGGGAGTTATGAACTTGATCTTGATGGGGAAAAATTTTCTATTACCTCAGAGGATATCATCATTGATCGGAAGGTTAAGGAGGGATCTGTCGCTGCGACAGAAGGGGCTATGATAATTGCGCTTGATACGACTCTGGACGATGCTCTTAGGCTTGAAGGCTTAGCCCGCGAAATTGTGAACAAAGTCAACACGCAAAGGCGCAATATGCAGTTCGAGGTGACCGATCGTGTAAAAATGGTGATCGATACCACTTCTCACGTAAGAAAGTGTTTTGAGGAGTACCGCAATTATATTATTGGCGAGATTTTAGCTTCTGAAGTGAAGTTTGAAGCAACGCAAGGGGAAGAGTGGGATTTAAATGGAGAGCGGGCTGTGATTTCGCTTGAAAAACAATGAAATGGCCGCTGCTTCTGCTTCTGTTTACAGTGAATTGCTTCTGCTATGATTTTGCAGAATTCGATCCCTTTCAAGAAAGACTATCAAAAGAGTATGTTACCCATAAAATTTCCTGCTACCTTCAGTATTCGAAAGAAATAGAGAATTACTTTGAAATTCAAGAGGATGCGCTTGTTATTTTTTCATCTCTAGAGAATAAAAAAGAAGGAGTTATCGAATACCGTCTTGATTTCGGAGATAAAAACCTTCCAAACCCCCAATTTAATCTTGTTAAGCCAATAAGCTCTGCAAGGATTGCCATAGACCCAGGCCACTTTGGTGGAAAGTGGGCAAGGCTAGAGGAGCGGTATATCGAGGTGGAACATGAAGGGCTCTCTGTGAATTTTGATGAAGGGACCTTATCCTTTTTGACAGCCATGCATCTGAAGAAAATGCTTGAAGGGCAAGGAGCCTCAGTTTTTTTAACTCGAACAAAGGTTGGTGAAGGAGTTTATCCTGAGAATTTTTTTGATTGGCTCAAAAAGCGTCCTGAGTACTGGGAAAAAGGGGTAGCTCTTTCAACGATTTTTAGGCGCCATTACAACCGCTTGGATTTGAGAGAAAGGGCGAGACTTATCAATGAGTATCAACCGGACCTTACAATTGCGATTCATTATAATACAGTTGGGTGTAAAGAAACGATTGAACCGACGGATCGCAATTTCAATCTTATTTTTATTCCGGGGGCATTTTGCAATAATGAGCTAGCTTCTTCTGAAGATCGCTTTCATTTTTTGCGTTTAATCTGTACCCAAGATCTTGAAGGTTCCATGCAGCTTGCTCACATGCTTGTGGATATGTTTTCTAAGCATCTAAAGGTTTTTCCTTTCACATCCCCTGTTCATAATAGTCTATTGGAAGCTAATGGAGTATTTAGTAGAAACCTTTGCATCACTCGATTGATTAAAAGCCCCATATGCTATGGAGAGACGCTTATTCAGAATAATGAAAAGGAGCTCATTAACTTATCAAGGAATGATGAAGTGGTAGACGGAATTCCTTGTCCCCAAAGAGTGATTGATGTGGCAAATGCCTATTATGAGGCAATCTTAGCTTTTTTCGATCATGACTTTGAATTTAAAGGAGGAAAAAAATGATTCCAGTTCAAGGAGAACCTTTAGGAATGGGGGATACCATTGCGCTTGTGGCTCCGGCTTCTTAGTGCGACGGTTTCGACGAGACATCTACAGCTTTGAAGAAGCGTGGGTTTCAAGTAAAACTGCCCTCTAACTTTGAGGAGAGGTTTGGATATTTGGCTGGAACAGATAAGGAGCGAGCGCGAGCTTTAATGGAGGCTTGGAAAGCCCCAGAAGTTAAAGCAATTTGGTGTATTCGTGGGGGCTATGGATCAGGACGGATTTTAGATCTTTTAGATTATGACTATATTCGGGATCACCCCAAAATCTTCATTGGGATGAGTGATATTACAGCTCTTCATATGGCTTTGATTCAGAAGGCAGGGCTTATCACGTTTTTAGGTCCCGTCGCAAAGTGGACATTTGATCCAACAAAAAAGACAAAGATTTTGGAGCAGGGAATATGGAACATCATTAGTGAAGGAAAAACTGGTATTTATGAAAACCCTTTAGCATGTAAAACGATTGTAGGGGGAAAGGGAGAAGGGGTTCTTGTAGGGGGAAATCTTTCACTTATTTCTGCTCATATTGGGACACAGTGGCAGCTTGACACAGCAGGGAAAATCCTTATTCTTGAAGATGTGGGGGAAAAAGTCTATCGCATCGATCGTATGCTCAATCAATTAAGGCAAACGGGGATGGTAGATAACCTGGAAGGTTTGATTTTAGCATCATGGAAGAATTGTGAGCCTGATATGGAAGATGGATGGACAGTTGAAAAGATTTGTAGAGACTATTTTTATGATGCCCCCTACCCCGTAATCTTAGGATTTCCTTCAGGACATATTGGGGATCAAGTGACCTTGCCTCTTAATTGTCGCTATGCACTTGATGGGAATGCCGGGAAGGTAGAACTTCTGGAGCCGGGCGTAGCATATAAAAAACTCCTATCAAACCAATAACGATTCCGATTCCAAGAATCGTTAAGGAGGAAAGAAAACTGCAGCAGATACCACCAAGAACGGGGGCAACAAGGCCTCGGAGTCCAACCATAAGAATATTCACACTTGAAAATTTTGAGCTGTCCTCATTGACAGCAAAAAGAGTCCCGGAAAGGTGCCAAATAAGGTTACTACCTGCCTGGGCAATTCCATAGAACAGAAAGGCAATATTCACCCAAAAGATGTTGGTTGTAGCGAAAAGGAGGATAAACGGAAAAAGGCTAAATCCAAGGATAATTAATGCTGTAAGGCGATTTAAAGAGATACGGCTCATTCCATGCCTCCATAAAAATGAGGTAGAAACAACCCCAATCCCCATCCAAATATAACGGGCAATCGCTAAATTATCATGGGTAAGATTGAGGGTATCGGCATAGTAAATATGAATAGCCGGAGTCATAAACATCAGCGCAAATCCCCCTAGCATAAATCCCCACTGGAAGCGGGCAAAGTCAGGGCGAGAACGCATAAGATGGATCGAATCTTTTATCGGCTGTAAGAGGCGATTTGAGGAAATAGGTAGGACGTTGACATCTTGTTTTAGGTTTTGGGGAAGGGGAATGCGCATTTGAATGAAAGTACTAGTTAAGGAGAGGATTGCTGCAAGAGCAAATAGGAGTTGCCAAGATCCTTTGTAGATATCGAGCAGTTTTCCTACAAAAAGACCTAAGCCAATACTTTCTATAAACCCGAGAATATACAAGTGGGAAAAAAATTTTTCGCGAGGCTCTTTCTCAAGATTGAGCTTGAGGATTTCTATTTTTGAAGGGATGCAGGCTCTTGAAAATAGTTGATAGATCCCTGCACACAAGATGACAAACCAGACATTGTTAATAAAGGGTAAGCAGAGAAAGGGGATAAATGAGAGAACCCATGCTCCCATGAAATTAGAGAGAAGTTTGTTCCTCTCTCTTAGTAGATTCGAACTCCAATAAAAGGATAAAACTGAGAGGACAGGACGAAGGGTTGCTAAAACTGAAATCTGGAGAGGGGTGGCCCCTAGATCTTTCCGCAATATAAATAAAAGGAGGGTATAAAAAGCGATGAAAGGCTCAGTCGCAATTTGCATCCAGATAAAAGCAAAGCGCGTTGAAAAGCTGCGCGACTTAGTTGCTTTTGTAGGTGTATTCATTCGATTTTTTGAGGGAGTTTATTCCGATTACGGTGAACAATATAATAGATGCCAAAGCCGACAAAAGCAAGGACCCAAACGACAAAACGGGGGGAATTAAAGAAAGGATAATCAGCTTGTAAGACTGCTCCAATTCTAGAGCCAGGGGGCCAGAAGATATAATCAGGAGCTCCTCGAATATTTTCTTGAGGAACGAACCCGAAATCGCGGCTGTCTGCACTCATTGCGTAGTTATCTCCTAGCGCCATATATCGGTTTACGGGAATCACAATGCCTTTTTGTTGAATAAGAGCAGTATCAATTTCTCCTTCACTTGTAAGGGGAGGCCCAGGGTCATCAAAAGGGATGTGAGGACGATAATTAGGGGATGCTTCTTGTCTGAGATATTCTTGTTGAATAAACTTTAATAAGGTAGGATCATTCTTCTTAATCATAATGCCTCCCATCGCAAAGAGGTTTCCGTCTCGGTAGTAAACATATCGAGATGGGAGAAGATACTGATCCTTCGTATAAGGAGCATAGAACATCATCCACTCAATCCCTAAGTTATAAAGAAGTTGGATCCGCTCTGGTGTAAATTGATAGAGAGGGTGGTCCTTTGAAAGCTCTGTTGTAATCCCCCCAAAGTGAACCTGATACCCCTTTCCATAATAAAACTCATAGGTTCCATTTGGGATGCCTGGGAGTTTGGGGCTTGCTTGGCTTAGCTTTGATCCATATCTATAAGCGTACCCATTCTTTACGATAAAGCGAGCGGTGTAGAGGTTGCTTATCAAGCTATTTAGATGGTCCTGTGTTAGAGGAATTACAGAGGATGTTGTACCTACGCTGGGCACCAACCGTCCTATGGGATCCTTCTCGATTTTAGGATGCTTGACCGTCGGATGATGGATGATTTCCATGTAGAGAGCGGCTTTTCCCAACTGACTTAAGGGGGTGGTTGTATATTTCTCAACCTCGCGATCGGTTAGCAGGCGGGCAACCCCATAATCGCTAAAGCCCCAAAGCTCGTAATAATCCTCGACTGATTCTTTGAAAGGGGGAAGCATTTCCCCAATGACTTTGTTGGTAGATCCTAATGAGAGTCTCGCAATGGCTGTGTTCATTTGTTTCAGAGTGATTGGAGTATATATCCCGCCCTTTGCTTTTTCAGGAAGAATCGTTTTTCCATTCAAGTAGATATAGGGGACATGATCGATTTTGCTTAAGAATTCAGGATTTAAATCCTTTGAGATATCCTTTCCATTTTTGTCGACTCCGTATATTTTACCCCCATAAAAATAGAGGATATCTCCAGGTTTTCCTATGAGACGTTTTACAAACTGTTTTTTTCCGGGAAAGATATAGAAATAAAGGGTATCCACGTCATGGATATCCATTCCAGCTCCAGTGAAGACGACCGTTCCATTCCTGAGCACTAGGTTAGGATCAAAAAGGAAGTGTCCTCGCTTCAATGGGATATTAATACCATATGTAGTCTTTGAGACAACAAGGCGATCTCCTTCCTTGAGGGTTGGTCGCATTGATCCGGTCGGTATCTCATATAGTTCAAACCATATAGTTCGAATGAGTACTGCAATCAAAAGAGCGAGACCCAATCCAACAATAAAGTCTCGCACACGCTCCCAAGGGCCTTTCTTGAGATGAAGGGTGGTGAACTCTTCTGCTTTGTGGGCCATTTCAGAAGCCTGGGCTCGATCCTTCTCAAGAATTTGTTCTTGGAGTCCATTCAAGGTAAGGACGATTTCTACTCGGTGAGTTTCTGATAGGACCTTTCGTTTTCGTCGGTAAAGTTTCAAGATATGGTGGAAGATATGAAGAGATTTCTTTAAGCGATACATTTTCATAGAACAAAGTCTAACGCATCAAAACATAAATGTATACGGGATAGGTTTATGTGGAAAACTTGTTCATAACTGTTTCTGCACGAGGATCACATTTTTTCGATAAATGTAAAGTAAAATTTTCATAAAGAAATTATTGATATTTTATAACATGCTATTTGTTAGTGGTTAATAAAATTATTCATAGAGAGAAAGAGGATTCATTTTCTCAAGTTCATTTTATTATTTTTGAATCTTATTTTTATGTTCATAAAAATCGATTTCAGAGATAGGTTGATAGTGCAATAATTGTATTGCTTATAGTATTTACCAATAATAGAGGTAATATAGTGGATAAAATGCCGGAAGATGAGGCTTCCAAGGAAAAGCTTCAATTGCTCCTTTTCCAACTTGGAGAGCAGTTGAAAGATCCTCCTATTATAATCGACCTTTATGATTGGAGCGATACTGTGGAAATCATAATGAAGGATATTCAAGGAGTTTCTCCTTATGTGCATGATCGTCTAGAGGATTTAGTCAATGATGCAGTGCGACTTGCAAACAAGCATGTGATGGATCTGGATAAAGATGCTCCTCCCAAGGACTCTGAACAAAGTTCTATGGAGTATTTCGAACAGATTGCATTTGTTGCATCTGAAATCCATGCGATTAGGTCGTTATGAAAAGAGTAGATCTTTTATTTTTTCTATTGCTTGGAACTACTGTGTAGCCAGCTTCCAATTGATATTCCTTGGTTGCTCTCAAAAATCTCAGCCGGTTTAAGGTCCATTAATACCTACTCTTTGGGATTCGAGGAAAAAAGTATGGTACAATTCGATCCTACCCTATAGAAAATATACCCATTAGTGGGATTTTCGATACCCTAAAAAGAAAAAACTATTACTTAAAAAAGAAGAAAAGTTTCGTTACCAAGCAGATTATGCACTTAGAAGGTGTTTGTGATATGCTCAAGCGTTGTGGGTTGTCCTGGACTTCCTATAGATCAGCGCATCCAGAATCAGATCCTGTGTTTCAAGAAAAATTTAAAAAATTCCAAGAAAAAGTAACAGAGATATTGCCTGAGGGTATTTCATCCGAGGATGTGAAAATTTGGTTTCAAGACATTATTCTCCGAACAAAAACTCCAGCAGTGGATGGCGCTATTTTATTGAAGCAATTGAAGAAAGAAAGGGGGCTAATAGTTTCGAGGTTATTAAAGAACTTCAGCTCTATTGAGTATAAGAGTGTGGCGATTCGATAGCCATTTCAGGCATTTCTGAAGAAACAATCCATAAGTATTCGTGGCCAGAAGTGAAAAGGGCATCGATCTTATTCTGATCGATTGAGAGAGTGAGAGACTCGCCATTTCTTTTCTCATTGCATGGGACCACGTGGGTGAGGCGAGGGTTTTCTGTTATATCAATTGCATAGAGCCTCAGTGTATCAAAGTATGTTGGACAGTTAAGCGATAGCTGCAGTTCTCCATCTTCTTTGTGGATGCCTGAAATGAAGGTTGGTCTGCGACGGGGAATATCGCATGCTGGGGAAACGATTCCTCTTCCTGAATCGAGGGCACGGATTCTAAACTTTACCATTCCATCTCTAACCTGCAGCCAGTAAGGAAAGGGAAAGTTTTTTCGCTCTTTATCGAAATAGAGAACTATTGGTTTCCCAGAAAGATCTGTTTGATCAACGGGCCATTTAGCAGTATAAACATCATATTCAGCCCCTTTGATTTTCTTTCCTTCGATGACCTGAGGGGGTCCCCAAGGCTGGTTTTGGATTGTTCCAGGTTTGGGAGTGGGGCCTGTTTGCATCCGCTCTTCCTCGGAAAGGTAGGTAAGTTTCAAAGTCATTAAAGGGATTAAGAAGGCTGTCATTTCATCGGTTGGAACCCAGGCCCTGCGAGTCATTGAGTAACATTCGGTAACAGATTCGCTTTCGAGATCAACTTCATATAGGATCCATGAGGTATGTCCAGGAGCCCCTCTATTCACCCACTCATCCCACTTCATTTTTTTGACTTGGTGTTGGGGAATACTAATTTCCTCAAACAAGAGGCACTTTTCTCCTTTTGTATGAAGGTGCAAGAGCGAAACAAGTCGGTTTTGTTCGGTGATAATATAGGTTCCTTCTTCAGCTTCTAAGAACCTGTCTTTTAAGCTAAAACTAAAGGCAAAGTGGGAATGAACCACAAAAACAAAACAAAAAAGGATATATTTCATACGGCCATCATAACTGATTTTGGCAATACTGGCGATCTATTTGAATGGTCATATGAAAAATTTTATAGAGTGTTTGCGTAAAGGATGTTTTATGGGATTCTCATTCTTTCTATGAGGATATTAAGATGCATTGTTGTAAAAAATGTAAGGGGGAATCACTTAATTTAAGAATAGCCATGTTAGGAATCAGCAGCGATGCAAATATAAGGAGCGTGGTTGTAGTTTCATCTTGCTAGAGGATGTCTCAAAAGTTCTCATCCTGGTTCAAGACTGTGAACCATACCGCTAATCATCGCTTTTTAACCCAAACCTCGCTACTGTTTGGTAAGATTTCATAATTCTTGCTGAGCCTTCTATATTTGTTCAACCAACAATCGCTTGATTTTTAAATTCGATTATTTCGAACGGATAAGCCTAGTGGAATAACTGCTAATCGAGATGGGTTACATCTTCTGCGAATTAAAATAGAGGAAGAGAGATGTGAGCTTGGTGAAAAAGTTGGATCGACTTGGCCGTGATCCACCTCATTAAGGAGTTTGATGAAAGGGCTAGAAATTCGTTTTCTGGATGTATGGTATTACTACCGAGGAAGCGATGGGAAAAGTGATTGTAACAATTCCTTTAGCAGTTGCTTAAGCAGGGCGTCAAAGGATACTGGAAAGAACGAATGAAGGGCGTATTGAAGCTAAATCTAGGGGAATGAAATTTGGACGTAGACATTTTGTTGTAAATCGAAAAAAGCTCAAAGAGCTGCATCAACAAGGAGTAGGGCTTTTAGAAATAGCGCATCAAATGAAAATTGGGAGGTCAACCATATTACAAATATCCTGAATGAAATAGAAAATTATTCGCAACAGATAGCGAAGAGTTTGCTTGTGGTGGCGTGAAAAAAGATATGAGAATTTTTTCTTAAATCAAAGACAGTTAAAAGATGGCTCTTTCAACCATGAAGTGCAATAAATAGATAAAAAATAAACTTGTCTGAAGGTGGCAAAAAAAAAGCCCTGTATATTAAATTTATGCATTTATTGAACTGATATTCAGCTGTTTGTAATAATGCATTAATAACATTATATTATAGTTAAGTTTATGTTATAATAATATAAATATTATTGGTTTTATAATATTATGATTGAATCAATTAAAAAGTTTAATTCCCATTCCCATGCGGAACTCAGTTCCGAAGTTATTGCACTTAATCAGCTTTCAGAAGCGCGCGATAATTTAAAAAAAATAGTTAACGATATATATGGAATAGAGAAGTTTGTCACCTCTTCTGAAAGCGAACTTCTTTTTGTCATTCATGAAGTAAATAATGATAAAACCTTACTAGCTAATAATCAGACAGATATTTTGGAGAAATTTGAGTTCTATAGAGAAACTTACGAATCATATTGCAATGCAATCCAAGGTGAAACTCTAGAATCTACAATCGCACGCCTTCGAAAAATTGATCCAAATTTCATTGGTGAGAAATGCTATCAAGAGAGTGATTGGCGAATCATAAAACTAGCAAAAAGTTTCTTTTACTTTCTTGGGCGATTGTTAAGAAGCCCCACTGAAATGGTATGCCTTCAGGAAAGAATGGTTTTTTTATCTTCTCTCTCAGAACAGGAAAAGGACAATGGAGAAGATTCTAGAAATTTTTCCACAATTCTTCCATACAGAGCAACCTGTTACCAATCTTCAGCAACTCCACAAACAGCTCGATCGATGTTATTCTCATCCACAGCTTATTAAGAGGAGGATATGGTTTGAGAATCATCTAAAGCTAATGATTAGCCCCCAAACAGAGTTTTTAATTGATCCAAAGTTTAGTGAAATAGCCCAACTATTTTCTGAATTTGATAGCAAAGAACATGACTACGCGGTTGGTCTATTTCCAGAGGGTTCACTCATAGATATTGCTCAGCAGTCACTAATCACAATCCGCAAAGTCTCTCCTCTTCTCCTTGGAGAATGTCCTTATAAACCAACAGATTCGTTTCTTGTAAAATGCAAAAAATATGTCATATCCTCAACTCGAGCTTATTTTTCCATGACAGATAAAATCCAAGCAGATC
The DNA here is from genome assembly GCA_946127115.1 of uncultured Chlamydia sp. GTDB lineage: Bacteria > Chlamydiota > Chlamydiia > Chlamydiales > Simkaniaceae > Neptunichlamydia. The sequence goes on along the minus strand of CAMGYI010000001.1, from coordinate 672,915 downwards.
TAAAAACATACCATGCTGCCGTTAGATCTTTAAGTCAAAAAGCCGACGTTCTTAATGAGAAAATTTTTGGTATTTTTAATAAAATGAGGTCCCTTCAATTCGAATTAGAAGTAAATAAAATATTTTTGAATCCCAAAGAGATCTCTATTGAAGATCTAATTCCACTATTCGTAGACTCTTATCGAGTTGTTCTGAATTCTCGTAAGTATTATATGGAAGGTAAGACACAATTACTGCTTGATCCTGATTACAGGAAGAAACTCTGCGAACTAGAAGAGATTCAGCTTCAAGAACAAGCTCAATCCATTAGACTCAAACCACAGTGCGATCTCCAAAAAAGAAATGAAATGATTCAGCAGCGTCTTGAAAAATTGTTCCAGAAAAAAACTGATCTCACCGAAAAACTTCATACCATTCAAGATTTTCTCTTCGAGGGGAATACTTGCTACAATTCTTTGGCTGAAAGTGCCAAGTAATTTGAGATATTGTCAAATATTGTGTCTGAAACTTCTAAGAGTCCTAAAGGACTGTGGCATGGATGCTCGGTCGTTGTGGCGCTACAGCATTCCAAGAGCTCCAGCGTCAAGTTAGCCATTTAAAAGATAGATAGGTGTAATCACTAGGTCTTTTCTTCAATTAAAGGATCGGGTAAATATAGAGGGAAAGAATCGTATATGGAGATGGGATGAAATTTTGGATTGTGTTGGGGTTATCGATGTTTGGAATGGCACATGGGACTCTTCCTCAGTTAAACAAAAAGGGCCTTGTTCTTATAGAGGAGGTACTAGCTCTTGTAAAAGAACAGCCATCGGAAAATTGGAAACAAGAAGTGGAAACAATCGATCAAGCGGTCGTTAAGTTGACTGACCTTAGAAACAAAGAACTTTCCAATGCTTCTTGGGCACAAAACCAAGGAGATCGCCTCCAGTTTCAGTCTCATAACTTGCTCGACGCACGTCGCTACTGGAATGAAGCTGATACGAGCCGAGAAATTGCTGCACGGTATCAAGAGGAGATTGACAAATTGGAAATTCGCAAAAAGGAAATTTTAGGTCAACAAGGGATTAAATACCAATCATCTGAGTCAAGAGCATGATTTATAAATCTTCCTTACTCTTTTCACAGACCTTTACGAACTCACAATGGCATATGGGTATTGGAAGCTGGGGATGATGGAGCGTCAGGCTTCATTTTTACTGCTCCTTCGTCGTCGTCCCTTTGAAGGTAATTATGCGATTGCTGCAGGACTGCAAAAGCCTCAAGAATTTACGAAGCAGCAGAAGGGAAAAACGGTTGAGTTTGATCTTCGTCGAGCTCAAAGAAATCGATGGGGCCCTCTAAGGGGCAAGGGTTGACCTCTGAGGGTGTTAGGAACAGCAAAGGATCAACCTGCTCTTGGTGGGGTTTATAAGTTTTCAGAGCGATTCAAAATAAAAAAGGGAAACGGGTTAATGAGCTGAAAATTTCAGAACAACTGCGGATATGCTTTACGGTTTTGAAAAAGGAGCTCTAGAAGTTTGCTAGCTGATCGACCTAATCAATTCCTCAAGACGTTTCTCCGTTAAAAAAGGTAAAAAAGGGCGCGATTTACTCAGTCCTAGTTTTCAAAAGGAAAAAAAGTATATGGTTCGCCGAAGCTGGCTGATGTTCGCTTAAATACTGAGGCGGAATTTGCGACTTTCTGTCCTTAGGTGAGGCGGTTTCTTCATCCACATAGTTATTTCATGGGGTTGGAAAAAGAGGTTTACAACTTAAAAATAGAACTTACTTAATGAGATGATCCTGTTCTGTGATAATGGACTTAATTCTTATAGTGAATGTCAGAGAAAAATCAGGTCTGAGTCTCAAAATCCTCAATCAAGGAAGGGGATTTTTCATAAGCATGCTTGAGCGGGACAAAGGCCCGCTCATTAAAATTCTTCCCCAATACAGGAATAACTTTGATTTGTATTTTCAACTTGACACCTGTCTCATACTTCTTATAATATCGTGGCATGATGAATTCCTTTTACCGAGCTTATCATCCTTCCTTCCATCATTGCCATTAAAGGCAACCGGTCTCTTGTATTCATCAATAATTTAGGAAGGATTCTATGAAAACAAATATATTAAGAGTGGTCAGCGGCACTTTTCTTATCGCTGGAACAATGATTGGAGCGGGAATGCTCGGCATTCCTCTTGTCACAGGTGTCTCAGGGTTTATTCCTGGGATTGTAGCAACCTTTATTGTGTGGTTTTTTATGTACTGCACCGGTCTCCTTTTTTTGGAGGTCACTCTATGGATGCCTGATGGGAGCAATGTTCTCTCGATTGCAGGGCGCTTCTTTGGGAAAGGGGGTCGTTTATTCTCTGGAGGCATGTTCATTTTTCTCTACTACTGCTTAATGATTGCCTATTTTGCGGCGGGGAGTCCTCTTCTTGCTGAGGCGGTTTCAGCGCTTGGTTTGGTCGTAAGCGGCTGGAAGATGTTCACCCTTTTTGGGTTGGTTTTTGGCGCGGTAGTTGCAATTGGTCCTAGGTCTATTGATAGGGTGAATATCATCATGAGCATTGCTATGATTGCTGCTTGGTTTGCTCTGATTGGGAGTGGGAGTTCTGAAGTTAAAATGCCCCGCTTGATCTATACGAAATGGCCTGCCATGTTGATGGCAATGCCCGTTCTTTTCAGTGCCTTTGGGTTTCACAACGTGATCCCCTCGCTTTGCACCTATCTGAAACGCGATAAGCGCGCACTCCGAATGGCAGTATTTTGGGGATCATTTTTGCCCTTGGTTGTTTATATTGTGTGGCAATGGCTTATCATTGGAGCTATTCCCCAAGAGGGAATAGCAAAAACATTGGGAGAAGGGACGCCGATAACAGCAGCATTTTCTTCAGTAACCGGAGAAGAGAGGTTTTCCCAAATCGGACGGTTTTTTGCTTTTTTTGCGATCGTGACATCCACTTTAGGAGTTGCTTTTTCGATGGTCGATTTTTTAGGAGATGGATTCAATATCGTAAGAAGGAAAGGATGGAGACGTATTCTCTTGACACTTCTTACTTTTATTCCTCCCCTTATTTTAGCCACTCTGAACCCAGGAATATTTACGACAGCCCTTGGAATAGCGGGAGGATTCGGGGAGGCTTTTCTCAATGGTCTTCTTCCAATAGGTATTCTTTGGGTAGGGAAATACACCTGGAAACTCAAAGCTGATTTGGCCTGGCTTGAGAATAAAGGAATTCTTTCTCTTTTGATCGCCTATTCGTTCTTTGTAGTTGGGTTAGAAGTCTTCCACTTAATTCTGTAGTATGCTAACTCTTAAGAGAGATGAATGCAAAACCCCTAACCTTTGGCGTGACCTCTTTTTGGCTGATATCCGAGATGGTCCTTGGTCCATATGTTGCTATATATTTGGTGACAATTCTAATAGTGATGAGTCACCATCCTGATTACTCAAACACCTAATTGGAGCCTTTATCAGTGCGACTCGTTTACAAAGCCTTCCCATTTTCTTGGGGTTATTTTGTTTATCTTTCCTAAAAACTCCTCCGGTTCGCAACAGGCCCAAATGAGCTATTCCCATTCTCAGTTGTAATTGCCTACATTTTCTAAAAAACAGATCTCCTCTGTAGAGGCTCTGTAAATGCGCTAAGAAGCTATACAAAGCATTTGATTAAAATATTTTTTACATCTTAATAATAAATAGCTTTTGTCATATTATGACAGGCAATAGGCCGCCCTACGGTCTTAATAATTGAAGGAGTGGATTGATGGATGTAGAATTATCTAGTGGGATTTCAAGTAGCTTTGATCACCCTGCCCTAGAGAGAGATGAAGAGAAAAAGGAAATTGCTGAGACATGCGTTAAAGCAAATAAATTTTTTAAGGATATCATGAACCGCTATTCGGGGAATAATGCTATTGAGAATTGGGCACGAGAGTCTCATCAGAATCTAAGGAAAACGCTAAGTGAGCGTTTCGAGCAGCGTTTCTAACGATCTCGGGAAGAGCTGGATGAATATAAATCATTTCAAGTAGATCGTGGAGGGTGGCATCCATTTGGATTGCTAGAATTAGCATGTGAACCATGTTGGAAGCCTCCTCACCAATAATATGAGCCCCAAGGAGTTTTAAAGTATGTTTTTCGAAGAGGAGCTTGACAAAGCCGGTTTCAGGAAGGAGGGCCATTCCGCGTGCGCTCGCGGCATAAGTGTTTTTTCCAACGATATAGGGGATTTTTGCTTCTTTGAGTTCGCGCTCCGTTTTCCCAACACCAGCGATCTCCGGAGAAGAGAATACAGCGTGAGGAACTCCCTTATAAGTGATCGGTTGGGGCGTCTTCTCGTAAAAAAGTGCTTGAAATAAGTATTCTCCCTCGAAATTGGCTGAGTGACGGAAGAGAAAATTCCCCACACAGTCTCCTAAAGCATAGACATTTTTCTGTGTGGTTTGAAGGTATTTGTCGACCTTCACAAATCCCTTTTCATCAACCTTAATATCGGTCTTTTCTAAGTTTAGGGAATCGCTCCAAGACTTAATTCCCGTTGCAACAATAAGTGCATCACCTTCAGCTTTATGAAGAGTTCCTGCATTATCTTTATAGCTCACTGTTATGAGACCATTCTCATAGATTGCTTCTTGAAAATCGCACCCTATGCGGAGCTTCACCTGTTTAGAAAAAGCCTCCTGAAAAGTTTCCCTTACATCATCGTCTTCAGAGCGAAGTAAAATACTTCTCACTAGAAACTCTGTTTCAACGCCGAGCGCCGAGTAGAAATATCCAAGCTCTGTGGCGATAAATCCTCCTCCAATTACAATCAATTTTTTTGGTTTTTTGGTGTTGCGGAGAGCCTCTTGGTAGGTCATGTAGGGGACTTTATCGAGACCTGGAATTTTTGGAATTGCTGCGCGGGCTCCTACTCCAAGGATAATCTTATCACTCGTAAGCCGAACCCCCCCCGCTTCAACTGTCATTTTATCAACAAAATGTCCCTCATGGGGGTAGTAATCAATATTCGGATTATTTTCGTAAAGGGGAGCAATAGTTTTTGATTCTTCATCAATAGTACTGCAGACTCGCTTCACCAAATGCTCAAAGTCAACATCGAAATTCCCCTTGAAGTTGATCTCAAATCGTTTTGCATCTCTAATCAGCGAAGCGAGCTGAGCAGTATGGATAAGCATTTTTGAGGGAATGCACCCCCTATTGAGACAAGTTCCACCAAGGGGACCTTTCTCGATGATGGCAACCTTCTTGCCAAGTTTGGCAACGGGAGTCACGAGTTTTGTTGTTCCTCCCGATCCGATGACAATGACATTGTAATGCTTTTCCATACGCTATTTAATTTCCATGCTAACTCTTAAAAGCCACGAATATATCCACCGAGACCAGAAGTCAAGTGATTATCCCTTCTAGAGATGATTTACTTAATTTCGTAGAGACATGATATTTAAATAAAAAATTAATCACCAATCACCCCTCTTGATTCACTATTCCTGATTGGTTATAATCGGAAGAAAATAAGGATCAGAAATGATAAAAAAATGGTTATTGGCTTTTTTAGCCCTTGGAGCCCTTGCCTTTGCAGGTGAAATGGAAGAAAGAGCTAGAGCTCAAGATCTTTGCAGTTTTACAGGGGATGTCTTTGAAATTTTGAGTGAGGAATCTCGCATTATCGACGAGGAAAAAATTGCGGGAGCCTACAGTGTATTTATCGGTCGCCTTCGCCAGTATGAAAAGGATCCTAATCCAGAAATTGCTGATCTTGCGAAAAAATTCATTGCCTCCTTCAAAATTGGAAGTGAGACCAAGGAAGGAATCGGTGATGCTGTTTCATCCCTTGGTCGATTAGTAAAGTGTTCAGTTGATGATGAGCACTATCGGTACGACACTTCCTACCTCCTTCATAAGAGGGATATTGAAAAGGAGCTTTCCCATATGGAAACCCGGTTAGATGAAAGAGTTCCACAAGGAAAAAACCTCAATTACCATAAGGTAATGATCGAATCTCTAGCTGATCAAGAGTATGATCTTGCTCTCTATTCGTATCTAAAAATTGCAGAAACTCGCTGCCAAAAATAGTTAGAACATGTCCTTCTTTTCTACTAGTTCTTGCTCTACCTTAACAAATAGCAATAGAACTAAAACTTGCAAATCATTTTATTGGACTTTAGTGAAAGAGAGTTATATTTGGTCTGATTGAGATGTTCCTGGATGAGAAATTTGGAAAAGATTTTGTTCATTACCATCCAAACTTTTTCACCAAACGGGGGAACAGCCTTGGCTAGCTCTAATAAGCCTAATTTGTTGGTTTGTGATTTTTTGTTCAATTTATCACAAATATCAGATTAAGTTTTGGTATTTACACATAAGACCTTTACCTAAAGGTTTTCCTACGATCTTCTTCATGAAACCGAAATAGCAGACTCTTGAGTTTTTTGTTCATTTTCACAAATTCATGGTCCAGTTGGAAGCTTTTTCTATCTGCTGTTTCAGATATTCGGATTTCTGAATTCATCTTGCCCTTATAATACGTTGCTGTTGCGAAGGGTTGTCCGTTAAGCATAACACTGATTGACTTTGTTTCTTTTGTTTCTTCACCTATCTCAATTTGGTAACTTTCCATTTGTTAGCACCTCGTACACCTTTTTAATTTATTGGCGTATTTTGTTCCACTAAGAAAGATTGCTTCCTAATCGGAGACGGATAACCTCATTTTCCCTATCCAAAGGGAATTTGACCGCTTTCTTAGAGGGAATAGGGATGGTGGTTTCAGGAGATTTGGGGTTCCTAACGACCTTGGCTTTTCTCTGGATAACTTCAAAGATTCCAAAATCTCTAAGCTCGAAGCGGTTTCCTACTTCTAGATTGGAGCTAACTTAGGCTAAAAACTCTTCAATAATTATCTTCACATCTTTGAAATCCATCCCATTTCTATGAGATATGGTTTTAACGATTTCTTTTTTTGTGATAGTTCTTACTGTTTAGTCTTTGGTTTGATTAAGGAAAAAAGTCACTTTGCTAGAGAGTTTGGAATTAGCCCGCGGGACTTTAGATGAGTATTCGTAAGCGGGTAATTGATATTATAGTATTTTTTGAGTAGAGATTTTAAGATCGCTACTGTTTCTTTGTCAATTATTCCATCGTAGTTTGACGGACGAAAATGCATCTGAAAAGCACTTAGTACATTTTGAGTTTTATCCGAGAAATCTCCGTCTGTATTTACATCATACCCGTATTTTGCTAAGTCTTTCTGTACTGCTTGAATATCGAATGCTTCGGGTAATTCTTTTTTAAATGCTTCGATGTCTTCAGAATCAGGCCATGCTCCAATGCCTGCTTTGTATAACCTTTCCCAGGGAAATAGAGGTCCTGGGTCGACTTTTCGTCCCGGAGCAACATCGCCATGACCTAGGACCTTTGTAGGCTCTATTTTGTAACGGTCTATAATATCTTTACAGAGGCCAATAATAATTTCTATCTGTTCCTCTGTGTAAGGGAAAAATTGCTTTTCCCCTTTTTCCTCTTTATAACTGCCATTCACAATTTCAATTCCAATTGCAGTATCATTGATGTTGGTTCTTTTTCCCCAAAAACTAACGCCTTCAGTCCAAGCTCGTAGAGATTCATCAACCAATTGAAAAGCGACGTTTTCATAGCCGGTTTTTGTTTGAGGAACTAAATAGTGCGAGCTAACGGGTCCCCGGGTTAATTCTTCTAGCGATCTTTCAAAGTCACCGACAGTGTAATGCAGAACTAAAAACTTGATTCTGTAATCGCAACTCTTTGCTTGATACTTGTGACTAACGGTGTAATTCATAACTTCTTCTTTATTAATGGCATAAGTGCTAGAAGAAACTATGTAAACACAAATAGTTAGAAACTTCAAAAGTGTTTTCATAACACCTCCTTATTGAGGAATAGCATTAAGGGTTTTTTAGCAATCATCTTCTCTATCTAATGGGAGCCCAAGGTGTCTAAGGTTTTCTTGTTCTAAGAATCCGCACAGTCATTTTTGCATTTCTTTTTCATGATGTACTAACAGCCTACTCTTTACAAGAGAAAAAACTGTCTATTAACATCGGGAGACTTCCATTTGAGTGTCTAATTATGTGATATTTCGAAATCGAATTTGCGTTAAATAATTTGGCTCATGATAAGACGCCAGAGCGCTAATCAACTACTGATTTTCAATAGAAAAATGTATTAGAGGTCTGATAATTTAATCTCTGAAGTATTTAATTTTTCGTGTGTTTCTTTAAGAGATGCTTTTATTTTTTCGACAAGCTCTGGTGGGGCTCTCTCGACAAAATTGGGGTTTGAAAGTTGCTTTTCAAGGGAAGTAATTTGTCTTTTCAGTTTTTCTTGCTCTTTTTTGAGACGATCCCTTTCTCTTTCAATAAGCTTACTTGGAAGAGGAATGGTGATTTTTATCTCTCTTACAAGAGCTGAAGAGGCGAATCCTAAAGGTCTTTCTATCGGATTAAAGGAGAGCGCACTGACGTGGACTAAAGAAGAAATAATTGCGCTGTGAGGTTCGATATCCTGAGTTTCTCCTTCTAAGATCACATCGGTTGCAGCTGATGGAGGGAGTTGCATCTCAGCCCGAATATTGCGGATGGCGTAGACAATTTCATTGAGAAAAGCAAAGGACATTTCAATTTCTGGATTAATCGCCTTTTTATCAATGACTTTTGGATAGGGAGCGTTGATACAAGCTGGAGATTTCAAGGCTTTAATTGCCTCCGCTGTATAGGGGTCAGCTTTTGATTCTTTGAGATGAGGAAAATGTTCTTTTAATTTTTGAAAGATTTCCTCGGTAATAAAGGGGGTAATTGGATGCATTAAACGGATAGAAGCAAGCAGGACAATTATTAATACCCGTTGCTTGTTGATGGTGTCTCCACCCTTTCCAAAAAGGGTTGGCTTGGCCATTTCCACATAGTATGCGCAAAATTCATTCCAGAAGAAGCTATAGGATCGCATCGCTGCTCGATCGAAGTGGTATCCTTTGAGGTGGGTATTCATTTCTTCAATAGTACGGTTTAAAATTGAAAGGATCCATTCATCATCCAATGTCAGCGGACCTAACCCTTTTTCAAAATCTTCAGAAGAAAGGTTAAGATTCATTAGGACAAAGCGCGAACCATTCCACACCTTATTCGTGAAATTCTTAAACTCCTCGAAACGACGGCGATCGAGATCGATTTGAGGGGAATGAGTGGCGCTTGCAGCAAGTGCCATCCGCATTGCATCTGCTCCATAAGTGTCAATAATCTCAATCGGGTCAATCACATTTCCCTTTGATTTTGACATCTTTTCCCATTTAGAGAGGACATTTTTTTCCGTTTTGGCCTCTTTTTCCAAAAGGTAGGTGATCCCGCCATTTTTGTTTTCTTTCCAGAAGGACTTTCCAAAAATAAGCCCTTGTAGAGAGGTCTCAGAAAAAGGGACTTTTCCGGTGACATATTCTCCCATCATGATCATCCGGGCCACCCAGAAAAAAAGAATGTCATGTCCTGTAATCAGCGTTGTGTTGGGATAGAATTTTTTCAGCTCATTTGTCTTGTGGGGCCAGCCAAGAGAGCTAAAGGGCCAAAGAGATGACGAAAACCATGTATCTAAAACATCGGGATCTTGGTGCCATCCCTTAGGATCTTTTTCAACTTCAGGGGGCTTTCCTTCCTTCTCATAGCAAAGTATTTTTCCAGACTCGTGATACCAGATAGGAATACGATGTCCCCACCAAAGCTGCCTTGAAATACACCAGTCGCGAAGATTGTTAATCCAATGAAAATAGGTGTTTTCCCAGTTTTTGGGAATGATTTTGACTTTTCCAGATTTTACAGCATCGCTCAGTTTTTCCTTAAATGGGTCCATTTTGATGAACCACTGTTTTGATAGGAATGGTTCAATAATTGCCTTTGAACGGTACGAGACACCAACTCTATGAGTGTAAGGAACGATCTTATCCAGGTAGCCGAGCTTTTCCATTCGCCTTACGATGTGGAGACGAGCTTCTTCCATCGAGAGTCCCTCATACTCTAGTCCATTCTCATTGAGGGTTCCATCGGGATTTAAAATGTTAATCAAAGGAAGGTTGTGTCTCTTCCCCAGATCCCAGTCATTGAGGTCATGTGCAGGGGTAATTTTAACCACTCCAGTGCCAAATTTGGCATCGACGTAGTTGTCAGCAACAATAGGAAGTTTTCGGCCAACAATCGGTAGAATCACATTTTTCCCAACAAGTGATTGATAGCGTTTATCTTTTGGAGAGACAGCAACAGCCACGTCTCCTAGCATTGTTTCAGGACGTGTGGTGGCAATTATTAACTCTCCACTGCCATCCTCGAGGGGATAGCGAAAATGCCACAGCTTGGTCTCTTTCTCTTCATACTCGACTTCGTCATCAGCGATGGCAGTCTCGGTTACAGGATCCCAATTCACGAGATAGTTGCCTCGATAAATCAGTCCTTCGTCAAACATCTTTTTAAAGAGCGTGCGGACAGCAAGATTAGCATCTTTATCCATGGTGAATCGCTTTCGCATCCAATCACACGAGCAGCCCAGCTTTTTTAGCTGGTCAATGATCCGCTGCTCTGACTTTTCTTTCCATTTCCAGACATGTCCTAAAAACTCCTCTCGATCGAAGTCAGAGCGTCTTTTTCCTGTCTTAGCAATGAGGTCTTTTTCAACGACCGTTTGCGTTGAAATTCCAGCATGATCTAGACCTGGGACCCAGCATGATTCGTATCCGAGCATCCTTTTCCAACGAATCATCACGTCTTGGAGCGAATTAATGAGGGCATGCCCCATGTGAAGCACTCCGGTCACGTTGGGAGGAGGCATCACAACGCAATAGGGCTTCTTATCAGAAAGGGGATCAGCATGAAAGAACCCTTCTTTTTCCCAAAAGTAGTACCATTTTTCTTCAACTAAGTCGGGGCTATACGTTTTCGGAAGCTTATCATCCATCAGGGGGCAATTATATAGAAATATTCCGCAATTGGCTACCCATTTTCTCAAAAAAGACACTATTCTCACCCATGATTTTAGTTCTTTTCCAGAGACGATTGCAAAGTATTATCTTTGAGTCGAAGAAAAATTTAAACAGAATTGGTGCGTGGGGTAGGAGTTCTTGATCCTAAGTAAGTGAGTGATATGGCTGTTTAACTTTCAATTCTTCTATCCAAAGTGATGTTCCAGCTGATTCGATGAAGATAGATCTATTTAAGGGTTAAATAAAGTTGAGGGGAATGGCAGCTCTGCTAAACTCTTTGTCGATGAAAGCCTCATATTGAGCTGCTTTGCGGGGTTTGTTGAGACACGTATAGTAAAGTGAAAGTTGACGATAAAGCTGCAATTTCTCCCAGAGGAATGATTGACTAAACCAAAGTCCTTTGGTATCGATATGTCCTTTGAGGAAGTGTGCAAGGAGTGAAGGGGTAGAGGGAAAAGTTGCCTCTAGTAGTGGGGCGAAGTGTTTGAGTGCGATATCTTCTCCTTTTGATTGAGCTAGGTGGCATCCTTTTAACATAAAGTAAATCGAAGACTGGTCGTTTATAGGTTTTCCTTTGAGAAGTTTTCCAGCCTCCCGGTTCTTTCCTGATAGGAGAAGAGCTGAGATGTGCTGAACATTAAACTTCGGAGTCTTATCAAAATAAGGAAGAAGTTTTGGAGCTTCCTTAATTGTGAGACCTTGATTGAAAAGGGCTGTAACGAGCTGATCACTTCCCTTAGTTAGGAGACGATCGAGTTTTTGAGTAAGGGTTGTTCCTTCGTCAATCGCTATTTCAAACAATTCCTTTAAGGGGCCAAAATTTTCATTGCGGTACTTTACGGAGAGGATAAAGTCGATGAGTTTAGGATAGCGAAGCTCAAAAAGTGCCAAGAGGCCATTTTGAAGAAGGATTTCTCGATGCTTGTATTTTTTGGGAATAGCTTGAACAAGCTCATAGAGAATATTGGGGCGTGCTAACCAAAAGGAGAGTTGAATGGAGAGTTGGAGGTGTTTTTCGTTTTCGTTCGAGAAATTTGCGGGGATAACGATAAAGGGGAGGTCTTCCCAACTCACTGTAAGGTTTCTGGTGAGGCGGTCAGTTTCTTTTAGGTTGTAGATCTTTGGGATGTGACGGAGAGCCAGCAGAGTATATGCGTAAGCTCCAATCCGATCTTTTTGCGCCGTCTCATGTAGGCGAAAAAGGATGTGTTCATCTAAGACATAGCGGAGTGGGTGCTTGGGAAATTTTCTCACTCCGAGCTCTAAACATTTAAGCTCTTCCTCCAGATTATTTTCGGCCTGATAGACAAGGGATTTTCCGAGGTATTCAATCGGAGCCCCTGGGGTTTGATGAAGGGTTTCGAATTCGTCGAGGGCTTTTTGAAAATAATCTTTCGACTTGTTCTTGTTATCTTGGGCTTGCTTAATCAACGCATATCCCGCACGGAACACAGCCTCTCTTCCCTCGGGACGCCCTCTAAACGAGCTTGCAATCCGTCGGTACTCAGTAATTGCTCGATTGAAATCTTTATTCAAAAGAAAGGCATCGGGGACAGCGAGGCAATTAACAAGAACGTTTTGACTTCCTGAGGAGAGCTGAATTGGGGAGATTTCAAACTCAACATCTTTTGAAACAATCCCAAAATGCCCCCCTACAAGAGGTGTATGGCTCATATAGACCATCTTTTGCACGTCGTTAATGAGGAGTCGAACGATGCTATCTTGACGTTCCACAGCAATATTATAAGATTCTCCGGGTTCCAAGAAAATGTCATCAACACGGGTGACTTCAACATTGTCACGAAAAAGTTTACATCCTGGAGTTTCCTTTGAACCAATCCATATGAGAAATCCCTTTTGCAGGCTTTCTCGACGGCTATCGCTTGGGATACACAGCATGATACCAATGCCTCCACTATTTTCTAGTGGGAGGACAAGGGCCTGGACTTGGATGTTTCCGGAGTAAGACTCTTTTGAAAGCATGATCAAGACCCATTCCATCAGTCCTGCGTAACGGGAAATTGCCATTTGTTTGGTTAACATGACACTTTCTTGGAATTCCCAGTCTGTGGCTCGGTTGATATCAAGTTGCTGCATGGGGACCCAGTCTGGACGCCCTTGGATATAGCGCTGCATTTCCGTGATAATTTCTTTTACCGAGTCATAACGCTGCTTGGGATCGGGGTGGAGGCACTTGAGGGTAATTCGAGTGAGTTGTTGTGTAATTTCTCGAAAAGGAGCAACTTCTTGAGGGTCGATAGGAGGCTCAAACCCGCAGCCACGAAGTTGTTGCCTCCATTCTTTGAGTTCGCGGGGACGTCTATAGGGAACTTGCAATGTCAGCATAAAATGAAGAATAATCCCAAGAGAATAGATATCACTCTTAATCGTTGCAGGTTGACGGAAAGCCCGCTCAGGGGACATATAGTCGATTGTTCCAGCTGCAGCTCGGATGTTGGATTGGTCTTTTTCTGGAGTATCGCCTTCTTCATCTTCTATTTCTTCTACATTGACAATTTCGGTAGCAACTCCCCAGTCAAGAATGGTGACTTCGTTATACTCTCCAACGATGATATTTTCAGGCTTTAGATCGCGGTGAAGGAACCCTTTTGAGTGAGTGTGTTCTATCGCCTGACAAACATTGAGGAAGGCCAGCATTAAAGAGGGAATCGATCCTCCCATGATGTGAGGAGGGAGACCGTTTTCATTGGCAATCCGTGTTTTAATAAGGATCATTCGAAGCGTTTCACCCTGAAGATAGGGCATCGTATAGTAGAGATTATTCTCATCTTCATGAAGGTCATAGATTGGAACAATGGTTGGATGCGCTAGCTGCGCTGCAATCCGCACCTCTTTTTTGAATCGATTACATGCCGATTCTTTATCCTTTCGCTTAGGCACAATTCTTTTGAGAGCAACTTGACGACCACAGATAGGGTCATCGGCAAGAAAGACCTCTCCCATCCCTCCCATTCCAATCAATTTCAGGATGGTGTATCTCCCAATCTGAAAAGGGTATTCATATACGGGGATTTCATTGCTATCTTTCGGTTTTTCTTCTCGTTCCATTTCTCTAGATTAGACTTGTTGCGTAATAAAAGATATAACAGTTAGCCTTCACAATTTTCATAGATTGCTTTTAGTCTCAAATGAAAATTCCAGAGATCTGCATACAATAATGGCATTTTATCTTCTATGATCCAAGACCTTTTCTAAAAATAAGAAAGAATATTTTGCTCAGCGAAAAGGCTGGCTTCGGTCGGATTGAAAAAACATAGCAGCCAGATCGTAGGTAGGGTAAACCTTTGGATAAAACAAGATAAAAAAACGGTTCCTTCATCTTTTGCAATATCCCTTTGCGTCCATCTTTAATACCACGTACTTTCTGCTTTTTCTTTGACTCATAGTAGAACAGCATTTGTTGGAAGAAAATAGTCAATTCACTAAATTGATGGATACTCACCGCTGTTATGGCTCATGACTCTTGCTTGATGTTTAGCTCATTTAGAAAACGTCTCTTTTTTGTACAAGAGCAAAATTTTTCTACTTTCTCCAAAGAAAAAATCATGATACACTGAATCTTATGACAAAAAGGCACACTATTCTGACGGGAGACCGTCCTACTGGACCCCTTCACTTGGGGCATTTTGTGGGATCGTTGCGAGCTCGCATCGAGCTTCAGAAGAGTTGTAATCAGTATGTAATGATCGCTGACCTCCAAGCTTTGACCGATCATGCCAAAAATCCCGAAAAAGTGCGTGAAAGTGTTTTGCAAGTCGTTTTAGATTATCTTGCAGTTGGGATTGATCCTGCAAAGACCACGATTTTTATCCAGTCTCTTATTCCCGCGCTTTCTGAACTCACAATGTATTATCTTAACTTAGTTACTTGGAATCGCCTCAAACATAATCCGACTGTAAAACAAGAAATTGTTCAAAAAGGGTTTGGAGAAAGTGTTCCCGCTGGGTTTATGACTTACCCTATTTCGCAGGCTGCGGATATCACTGCTTTTAAAGCGGATCTTGTTCCAGTTGGAGAAGATCAAAAGCCAATGATTGAACAGACAAATGAAGTTGTCCGCGCCTTTAATCGCACTTATAATACCACCGTCTTAGTCGAAGCAAAGGCACAAATTCCCAAGATTGCTCGATTGCCAGGAACTGATGGACAAGCAAAAATGGGAAAATCACTCAATAATGCCATTTACCTTTCAGATACTCCGGATCAGGTTTCCAAGAAAGTCAAAAAGATGTACACCGATCCTAATCACATTCAGATCGAAGATCCAGGGAAAGTTAAAGGGAACCCCGTATTTAGCTATCTTGATGCTTTCGGCACCGATCTTGATAAAATCCATGGGTTAAAAGCTCACTATGAAAGAGGCGGGCTTGGAGACGGGGCTGTCAAAAAATATCTTCTAGAAGTTCTCTTAGAGTTTCTCGAGCCTATCCGTTCAAGGCGAGCTCAGTTCGAAGAAGATGAAAATGCAGTCATGGATATGCTTAAGAAAGGAACCGAAAGGGCCAATGAAACGGCATCTCGGACCCTTCAGGAAGTACGTGCGGCGATCGGAATTAACTATTTTAAGCCCAATCCTCTATCCTTATGAAAGTTTTAAAAATTCATAAAGGCTGGAAGTACTATATTGGAATGACCTGTCTAATTTTTAGCTTGGGTCTCCCAGCTTTTGGTTTTGCGATCCCCTTTATGGGGCTTCAACCAACTCTTGCAGCAATTCTTGTGGGGTTTCTAACGATTGGTGGGCCTGAGGTGATGATTTTTCTGGCTGTTCTTTTCTTAGGAAAGGAAACCCTCAGCTATTATAAGCAGAAGCTATACAAATGTTTTTTTAAGAGACGGAAGTACGAGCCAGTCTCAAAATTCCGATACTACTTTGGTCTTGTGATCTTCTTTGCGAGTCCTACACCACTATATTTCAACGCCTATGGGGCGCAGTTCCTTCCTGCAGATGAGCATCTCAGACATTTTATTCTTATGGGGGCTGATCTAGCCTTTGTTCTCAGTTTCTTTATCTTGGGGGGGAACTTCTGGGAAAAGTTCAAATCTCTATTTATCTGGAATTACCCTGTTAATTTAAAATAATTTTATATTATAAACTAAACAAACATAGCCAATTCATCTTGATCTTGCAACTATTTAATTATGGTCTAATATAGGTATTAATAAGCAATAAGTCGCTTAGAAGCTGTTGTACATGCATCCTCTATTTTTTTTTCTCAATATCGTCCGATTCTTCATCCTCATCTTTACCTGTGGAGGTGTTCACCCACTCTTTGCAGAGTACATAGACTGCAGCCATAATAAAGAAGATAGGAACGAGGACTTTCCATGAGATATTAAATTGGGCAATGATAAAGAAGCCTACAAAGACAAAAAGGCTAATGGCTGCATCGTTGAGGCGTCCTGTGAGGAATTGCTTTAGAGATAGAGGGATGCCGATAACAATCATGACGGCAGGCCACCAATTATCGAGGAAGAACATAATAGCAACTCCAACGAGCAAGAGTGAAGTCGAGAGGGCTTTAGCTTTATTCTTTGCAATCAGGGGTTTTACCATATAGATCTCCTAGTGCAGTAGTTTATATTTCTTCTTCGCTGCTTGCTTTTGTTTGGGAGAAATAAAAGAGCTTTTATGTACCGAAACGATTGTTTCAGGATAGGCACGCATTTTCTCAATCGTTGTCCCTGGAAAGAACTCAGAAAGAATTTCAGGTGCATCGTCGCCCCGTTCAGCCATCTGCTTTGCACTATAGAGGCATAAACCAACACCTGGCCCTTTTCCATATCCCTCAAACACAGCAATATTCCCCCTGATGCATACAGAAAAGTCGTTGCTTTTGAGTTTATCGCTTCCAAGAGCTGTTTGCAGCGCCATAAAATCGACGTCCTCTTGATGGGTTCCATCGTGCAGTCGTGCGGCATAGATTTTCCCAGAAAAGTGATCGACAAAAAGATCAATTCCTGTCACACGGTTGGTTTTTACAACTTTCGCAAGCTCCTGGGTGTTGATGGTCAACGCCCAATGAGTATCGGTGCGGCATTTCGTAGCAAAAGGAGTTTCTACACCGCTTGGAGTAGGAGTGCTTTTTCTAAAGATAGAGGCATAGCTAGCGGTCTTTCCTCCAGAATTTTCAGTCCAACTTCCTGGAAAAGGTTGCTGATCATAAGTCATGACAAGGTAGCGAGTATTATCGACCGCCTTATCAACATCCAAATTTTGCAGGGTGAGCCCTGCGCCATAATAGTTTACTTCTTTTGCGAGCACATGCCAAAAAGCATCGTAATTCATGAGAGCTTTATAATAGGTATCGGTTCGAGAAATAATTGCGATCGAATCCATTACATTAGGAGGGAAATTGCCTCCATTAAGCGCTTCTGTCAGGGTGGTTTTCACATAGCTTTCCACGTCGACTTCATTAATAACGCTGAGTTTTCCCTCGATATGGTAGATTTCAATTGCCCCTCGGTATTGCACGCCATCCACTAAGAAAGTGGTATCGGCACTTGTAGGAACAACTTGCAGTTGAAAGATTCCTAGAAAGTTTTCTCCCCATTTGATCCCCTCTTCATGAGGATAGAGGTAAAACCTTTTGCCACGGCGTCCGGAGCCTATTTTTTTCCCATTTTCTGGATTGTAGATAACAAAAGGGCCTCGTGCTTCAAGCAGGATTCCATCGGAATCTCTTTCCAATAAGACTTTGATTGTTGCAGGTTTTCCTGTTTCATTTTCAGGTATTTTCACTCTCTCTCTGCAAAAGGCAAAGAGAGGAATCAAAATAAAGAGTAAAAGGTGCTTAATTTTCATCGAGCGGTTCTCCAGAAAATTGATTAGCCTCAGGCATGCGACCAAGATGTTGGTAGGCGAGCTTGGTCACTTCTCTTCCCCGTTGCGTACGACGAATAAAGCCTTGCATGATGAGAAAGGGCTCATTAACTTCCTCTAGAGAGGAAGCTTCTTCTCCTAATGCAGTGGCAATAGTTCCGATGCCCACAGGGCCTCCCTCGTGGTGATCGATGATGTGTTCAAGTATTCTCTTGTCCATTTCATCGAGCCCGCGGAAATCGATATCTAGCATTTCTAAAGCAGTTCGTGTTGAGATCTTGTCTAGTTTGCTATCAGTTCTCATCTGAGAATAGTCACGAACCCACTTCAGGAGGTTGTTTGCAATGCGCGGCGTTCCTCTAGCTCGTTTGGCGATTTCAAAAATCGACTCCTCGTTGATGTCAACACCGAGAATCGAGGAGGAACGGGAAAGAATATCTGCCACGATCTCGGAAGGATAATAAGCGAGTCGGCAAGTAAATCCGAAGCGGGATCGTAGTGGAGCGCTCAAAAGGCCCATGCGAGTTGTGGCTCCTATCAAAGTAAAAGGGTTCAGCTTCACCTGAACACTCCGAGCTTGGGGTCCCGAATCAAGCATCAGATCGAGAGAAAAGTCTTCCATTGCGGGATAAAGGTATTCTTCTACAATTCGGTTAAGGCGGTGGACTTCATCAATAAAGAGAACATCTCCTTCCTTTAAGTTGGTAAGGATCCCTGCTAAATCGGCAGGCTTGTCAATTAATGGGCCTGAGGCAACAATTAAATCGGTCCCCATCTCTTCTGCAATAATATGACCCAGGGTGGTCTTACCGAGTCCTGGAGGGCCATAGAATAAAGAGTGACCCAGAGCCTCGCCCCTTTTCTTTGCGGCGCCCACAAAGACATCTAATTTTTCCCGCACTGCAGATTGCCCAATAAACTCACCTAACGATCCCGGGCGCAGTTTTAGCTCAAGTTTCTGGTCTCGCTTTTCCCAAGACGACTGTACAAATGGTGGTTTTGTCATAATTCTGCGTTTCCTAAGATGCTATACCATATAAGAAAATAGTAGCAAAAAAGGAATTCAAGCGCTATATCTAAAGTGCAGAAGTTAAAAAAAGGTCCAGCCCATGGTGTTTCTGTTTGTCTGGAACTATTAGATCAAGCACACTAAGGACGTTCCTTTTGAAAATAGGTGATTAAATGAGTTTAAAAGCAGATAAGTGGATTAGAAAAATGGCTCTCGAAGAAGGAATGATTGAACCATTTGTTGATTCCCAGGTTAGGAGCATCGAAAATCATAAGATCGTCAGCTATGGTCTTTCAAGCTACGGATATGATGTTCGGGTGAGCAATCGCTTTAAGGTGTTCACCAATGTTCACAACCCAATTGTTGATCCAAAAAAATTCACAGAGGATGCTTTTGTTGATATCGAAGGGGACCATTGCGTTATTCCACCGAATTCTTTTGCTTTAGCCTCCACCATAGAGTATTTCCGTATTCCTAGGAATTGTCTCACTGTTTGTTTGGGAAAATCAACCTATGCTCGTTGCGGAATCATTGTCAATGTTACCCCATTTGAACCAGAATGGGAAGGACATGTGACGATTGAGATTTCTAATACTACTCCACTGCCAGCAAAAATTTATTCGAACGAAGGGATTGCGCAGGTTCTTTTTTTTGAAGCAAAACAAGTATGTGAAGTTTCCTATGCTGATCGTGCGGGTAAGTACATGAAGCAAAGAGGAATCACTGTTCCATCGGTATGAAATTACATTTTAGTTTACCCAAGAATTGGTGGGTAATTGCCTTCATTTTAATGGCAGGGGCAGTTTATATCCAAGCGATTCACAAGAAAAATCGATTAGTTGCTACACTTCAGGGAAGGATAGATACCTTCAATAGGGGAAAAATGGATGAAATGGAGAGAGAGAAAGAGCTTCTACTTCGAATAAACAGTCAAAATGATCCCGATTTTGTTGAGCTTATTCTGAAGGAAAAGCTTGGTGTGGCGGCTGAGGGAGAACTAAAAGTGGTATTTCAGTGACGTTGCTGATTCTCATTGCGGTTCTTGTTATCTTAATCTTTATATCTGGGTCTCTCTCTGCTTCAGAAACAGCACTTTTTTCCCTCTCCTCGATGAAGGTACGAGCCTTTCGCCTGGGGGAGGACCCACGTGGGCGCCTCATTGCTCGTCTTCTCTCCGAACCCAGAAAGCTTCTTGTCACTATTTTAATGCTGAATGTAGTGATGAACATCCTAGTTCAAAACGTGGTGTCTGGGATTTTTGAGACCTTTTCTAGTTGGGTGTTAACTGTTGGTGTGCCACTTGCACTAACGCTTATTTTTGGAGAAGTCATTCCTAAATCGATCGCGTATCCAAAAAATAGCTGGATTGCTTACCGTGCATCCCCTGTTATTCGAGTGGTTGAGGTTTTTTTAAAACCACTTCGCGATACAATTACATTTATCACAACAGGAATTTCAAAGTTCTTTTTCTTTTATCTTCGAAAGGAAAAGGATATTGAAATTGAAGAGTTGAAAATTGCTCTACGCAGCTCTCAACAAACAGGAGCGGTGAGCGGTGAGGAAGCAAAACTTGTCCGAGGATATCTCAACTTAGAAGAAGATCTTGTAAAGGAACTGATGTGCCCTCGTAATGAGGTTTTGTTTTTTAACATCAACGACCCCCTTTCAGCCCTTCTTCGCCTCTTTGTTGATGAAGAATGTACATGCATTCCAGTGTGCAATGGATCGATTGAAAATGTTTTAGGAATCATGACAAGTGGGAGTTTCTTTCTCCATCGTAAACACTTAAAGTCAAGTCATGACATCATTCCATTTTTAAGAAAGCCAAATTATGTCCCTGAATCAATGCTTAGCCGGGCGCTTCTTGAGCATTTTTACAAGTTGCAAGAAACTATGGTCATGGTTGTTAATGAATACGGGTCGGTTTCAGGGCTTATTACCCTTGAAGATCTTGTGGAAACTGTCATTGGACAGATTGCCGATCGACGGGATGAGAAGAGCCACTATACAAAAGCTTCTCCTGATATTATTATTGCCAGTGGTAAGCTTGAGTTGCTCGAATTTGAGGAAATTTTTGACTATCATCTAGAAAGCCTAAATAATATGGCGACAATTGGGGGATGGCTTACGGAACGGCTTGGAGATATCCCGAAAAGTGGAACCAAAATCGAGTGCCATGGTTTCCTTTTCCACGTCCTAGCTTCAGACAACAATCGTGTTCGACGTGTCTATATCCGTCACCTTAAACCTTTTAAAAGAAAAAAAGATGGCTAATTGGACCTTTTTTCTCCTTCTTATTGCTCTTTCTCTGATTATCCAAGGATTTTACTCGATGCTTGAAATGGCAGCTGTTTCTTTTAATCGGGTCCGCCTCCAATTTTATGTAAGTCAGGGAAATAGACGGGCAAAATGGCTTAGTAAGCTCCTTAATAATCCTACGAGGCTCTTTGGTACCACTCTTATAGGGGTAAACACTGCAATGCAATTTGGCTCTGAGTGTGCGCGTCGTTTTTATGTTTCACTTGAACTCAGTCCCGACTGGGCACCGATCACCCAAATTTTTATTGTCCTTATTTTTGCTGAACTTGCTCCGATGTTTGCGGCTCGTCGCTATGCTGAAAATGTGTGTATGTTGGGAATCCCTATTCTGCACCTAACTTCTTATATTCTTCGTCCCATCGTCTTTATTCTTGATCTCATTTGTTGCTTCATCAATTTCCTTTTTGGAGTAAAGAGTCGTTCTGGTCTCTATTTATCGCGAGAAGAGCTTCAGAAGGCTATTGAGGAAAGAGATGATGCCCCATCAAAAGAGTTTGACCCAGTCTTAATGAATATCTTTTCATTAAAAAATAAGACGGCAAAAGATCTTATGGACCCTATTGAAGAGATGAAGTGCATCCCTTCAGAGCAAACGATTGGAGATATTAAGCAGCTTCTTGATCACCAACCTTTTCCATTCATCCCAGTCTATCATAAAAGCTTGAAGAACATCGTTGCTGTTGCCTACCCACGGGATCTTCTCCGTCATGGAGATGATGTGCGTCTGCGCGCCTACTGTCGCTCTCCATGGTTTATCACAGAGGCCAACTCGGTACTTGAAATCATGAAAGAGTTTCGACAAAATAATCAGAGCCTTGCCATAGTTCTTAATGAAAAAGGGGAGGCTATAGGAAGCCTTACTCTCGATGCTGTCGTGGATGAAATCTTTGGACACCGCGATGATTGGATTTCATTTGGAGAGTATATTCCTGAGCAGAGAAAAATTCTTGTTGATCGATCTTTTCCAGGTGGCACTGCTCTTGCTGATATTAACAAATGGCTTCATATTGACCTTCCTATTAAGGAAGATGGGGCAACTCTTGAAGATCTTATGGAGCTTTTTCTTGGGCGTCGCCCTGATCTTAGTGATTCTGTGCGAATAGGCTCTTTTGAGCTTTCTGTCGAGGAAACCTCATTTATTGCAGGCCGCACCATTCTTATTAGTTCAGTTTCCTAACTTTATTTTTTGGCATGGTATTAGGATAGTATTGTAGAGCGGACTTTGCGTACGAGTGAGATGATCACTTCAGCAGCTTGCTTGACTTCTTCTAAGGTATTAAAGCGGGAAAAGGAGAAACGAAGTGAGGAGGAGGCACGTTCACGGGAGTAACCCATTTTGAGAAGTACGCGAGAAGGTTTTAAAGCGCCAGATGTGCAGGCAGAGGCATGGGAAGCGGCAATTTTAGGTATGTTCAGCCTATTCGGCATGTCAAGTGCAATTAAAAGAGATTCTCCATCAACTCCAGGGAAAAAAAGGTTCGAAGTATTTGAAATGCGGGGGCCCTCTCCATTGATTTCTACTTCTGGAAGAGCTGAAAGTATTTCTGATTCAAAGAATTCACGAAGAGAGGTAAGGGTAGCAGCATTTTTATCTTCATCGATTAGAGTAAGAGCGCGGGTCATACCGACGATTCCTGGAAGATTTTCGGTTCCACTTCGAATTCTCTTTTCTTGCCCCCCCCCTGTAATGAGGGGAAATAGTTTGAAGCCTGAGCGAACAAAAACATACCCCACCCCTTTTGGACCATGGAATTTATGAGCAGAAAAGGCGATTGCAGAGATTCCAACAGGAATATTAAGTGGTTCCTTTCCGATGAATGAGACGCCATCGATGACCAGTGGAACCTGCGCTGATCGGGCAATGGCAGCCATTTTTTCAAGGTCGGTTTTGATTCCTGTCTCACTATTGGCTGCTGTAAGAACAATGAGTTTTGTATAGGGACGAAGAGCTTTTTGTAGGTCCTCAGGATGAGGAGCTCCATAGGTGTCAACTGGGAGGAAAGTTACATCAGCCCCCCTTGCTTCAAGGTCTATTAATGTGCTATACACACACGAATGATCAATAGAAGATCCGATGATGTGAGTCTTGGGACTATCTAATGCGCCCCGGATCAGAAGATTCATTCCCTCTGTTCCCCCTGAAGTAAAGAGGATTTCGCTAGACTTCACATCTAAAAAGGAAGCAATCTGGGAACGACAGTCAGACAGTACTTTTCTGCCCTCCTGTCCAAAGTGATGAATGCTTGAGGGATTTCTAGGGGGTGCGGTAAGTTCTTTGATCATCGCATCAACGACTAGAGGATCGATTTTTGTTGTAGCGTTATTATCGAGGTAAATTCTCTTCATCTGTTTTTACAATCACCACAGTTACGTTATCGAGCCCCCCTTGTTCTTTGGCTCTTTTAACTAGTTGTGTGGTTGCACTCTTAATATCTTTTGCATTCTTTAAAATCTCAGCGATTTCATCATCCGAGACTTGATCGGTGAGACCGTCACTGCACATCAAGTATATATCATGAGGGTTTACTAGGGCAATATGGATTTCTGCCTCCACATCCATCTGAGTTCCAATCGCTCGGGTTAAAATATTTTTGTAGGGGAGAGTTTGAGATTTTTCTTTTGATACTTGTCCTTTTTTAATCATTTGATTTGTGAGGGAATGGTCAAGGGTCAGCTGATCAAGAAGTCCTTCTCGGAAGCGATAGATACGACTATCTCCTACGTGAGCGTAAATAAGAGAATGTTCGTAAAAAAGAAGGGTACAAAGGGTGGTTCCCATCCCTGAGCAATCTCTTTTCTTTTTGCCAAGGTGATGAACCCAGCTATTGGCATTCTCAATACAGAGCTTATTAAAAGAGGAGAGATCAAAGATATTCCATTCTCGTTCTGCGGAAACAAAGAGCTCTTCAATTGAAGCACAGACAAAACGGACAGCTTCTTTTGCTGCGACTTCTCCAGCATTGTGCCCTCCCATTCCATCGGCAAGGGCAAAAAAACCATATTCATGGAGATTAAGAAATACATCTTCGTTGTTTGTGCGGACATGGCCGATATCAGTAAGTCCATAACAGGATAGTGGAAAGACATAACTATTCAAGGTGATTTTCCTCCAGTTACTTTAGTAATTCCTGTTTGAGAAGGGTCTTGACATTCTCCAAGAAAGAGGAGGAGTTTGGTATCGAAGTCATAAACGGCATATAGAAAGGGGTGGTTGGCAACAAATTGAGCGGCATTACCATTTCTAGAAGAGTTTAAACTAAGGGATGAAGCAGTCGCTGCTGTTGCAAAAATCCCCCCTTCATCAATCGATAGGACATTTTGCTGAAAGGCTTCGCTAATCATTAAATTCTTCGTCCCATCAATTCCGGAGAAATCAGCTCTAGTTGAGAGTGCTTCATTAATTCCTAACGACCGATAAAGAGGAATTAGATTTAGTTTCTGTGAAACAATAAACTTCGGGATTGAGATGTTGACATAGGCTTTTTTAAGGTGTTGGAGATAGGAGATAAATCCTTCAGGTTTTTTCTCATCTTGGGAGTAGTAAAAGTTGTAGAGATCGCTAAGGTTCTTTTTTGGGAGAAAGATGACAAAAGCAAGATGCGAGTTAAGATTTTCAATCGGAAGGGCAACAATTTGTGAATCATCATTTTCAAAGTAGTAAAGCTCAGAAGACTGGTGCATCATTCTGCAAGAAACAGAACTTCCATCCTTTTTTAGGAATGGCTGCTGCTCTGTGTTTTGAGTGGGAAAAGGGTTTCCCCATGAGCCTTTTAAAAAGAGGCTATTGATGAGAATCAGTTGAGTTGAACTAGAAAGAATGGATGGATCAATAAATCTTGCGATCTTTCCATCCGATTTTTCATATATCCACTTATTCATGCTTTTTGCGGCAATTAGAGGCTTGAGAAAGTTAACACTATGGATAGACCCATCAAATTTTTTCGAAATAAGCGATTTATAAGAGCCTAACACATTAGATTTTTCATCGATCCACATGGTTGCATCAATCTGGATCTTAGCCCTGCCCCCAGCCAGCTGATTGACCAGGGATAAGTAAGCAAAAGGAACTTCCTTTTGCGGGATAGTTAAATGAAGACCCATCGCGATTTGGTGAGCGGTATTTCCTTTAGCACCCATGTAGGTCATCAAGAGAGAAGTACTAATTGCCAAGGGGGATATCACGGTATTTTGAGACTTGTCTGTAATATAGTAGAGGAACATTCCAGTGTGATTAATGCTTTCTGCTAGCTCCTCATTAATAGAGTAGGCTCGAAAGGGTGCTCCTAGAGTGATGAGGGCCAGAAAAAGACCTTGTAACACAGCGCGCATACCACATTCCACTTAAGTTGCAACCAAAAGTATACGGATAACACTTATTGAATTGAATGTCATGTGTAAAGCGATTGGAGCAATAAGAGAGCGTTGCCTTTCGTAGAGAAAACCTAGAAATAAAGCTAGAGCAAAGAGGGAGGATAGTAGGGAGATATTGCCTCCTCCTTGATCAGGAGAAAAGTGAAACAGCGAGAAGATAAGAGCAGAAATGGTTATTGCTTTAACCATCTTAAACCTTTTGCGAAGGTAGGTATATAAAAACCCTCTGAATACAAACTCTTCAATAACTGGAGCAGCGACCAATATTGCAAAGAGAGCGATTGACAAAAGAACAGGGGACTCTTTTGCCACTTTTAAGTAACGGACAGCAATCTGGTCAACTGGTGATAGCCCTGTCAAAACAAAAGTAATAAATTCCATAATTTGACTCACTGCACCAACAATAGGAAAGGCAATAAGCCATGTTAAGATTCCTAACCCAAAATCTTCAATGATACAAGAAAACCGACTCCGGTTTGGATGGATCCACATTGCATAAAGGGTGGCTTTATTTTGCAAAAGCGAGAGAAAGAAAAGATAGGCAACGACCCAAGAAATGGAGATGATTTGAAGAAGGGTCATAAGCAAGGCTGGGGAATGCTCTGCAAGATCTTGCAGGTGTTTTCCCATCATGCGGATGCTGAATGGAGCAACAATAAAAAAAAGGAGAAGGTACCCGATAACTCCAATGACTGGATAGCGGAGGTCTGCTGCATCTCTTGGTAATGTTTTGACGCGAAAAAAGTGGAAGCGTGCTGCCACCCACAAAAAAACAGCTCCAATTATTCCTAGAAAGAACCCCGATGTTAGGTGATTCATGAACCCATCCTGCATTGTTTTTGTTACTTCACCCTTCTAGCTAATTTTTCTAGGCCCATTTTTTCCTTGTCTCTGACGATATGATCAAAATGGGTAGCACTCCAGGGTAGTACGAGGCAGGTTCATTGGCTCTTGGAGAGGAGGATATAATTCTCGATTCGCTTGATTATCTCTTTGCTAAACTGCGTATGAGCAAGTCCCATGGGAGAGACGATAAATGTCACTTTCTTCCATTTCTCAGGATTTGGATTATTGAGGTTCGAAGGTTTAGGAATCAAATAATTTTGATGGACAAACTCCTGCAAAATAACTTCAGGATGAGAGCCTCGCAAATCAAAGACGCGAACCCGCATGGATAGTGAAAGTTCAGAAGAGGGGGTAATCTTATCAACAAAATTTCCCTTAAGGGGTTTTAAGTGAATATCGTGTTCAACAAGCTCTGCAAAAACTACAAACTCATGATGATCAAAAGCATCCTTAATCCAGTCAGTATTTGTGCTAAAGGGATTATCTTCAGCGCTCAAATTGGCAACAATCTGATTAATTTCATCGGGAGTATTGAGGTAAAAGCTGTTCTGTTTGTGGAGACGTCCACGAAGTTGGTCGGTAAATTCATCGGAGAGACTCCAACCTACTTGAGCATTTGAGCGATCAAATACCGGGATAAATGCAACAACAGGTTTGGCACGCCCATCATCATGGAAACGAGTCACTTGATCGTAATTACCATTTGAAGAACACCCAAAGAGGATAAGGCAAAGGGTTAAACTAATTCCAAACCGTTTTAACATCACAGGGACTCCGTTGGTGTAAAAATATGAGGATAGCCGATGCAGGTTTATGTGGCAATGAGGAGAACACTGCTAAAGGGATGAAGTGTATATTCATGAGAGTGTTCCCCCTCTTCTCCGTGTGTGTCTAAAAGCCGTTTCCAATCTCCTTTTGGGAGGAACCATGTGAGAGTTTCATTGGAAGGGTTGAATGCCACCAATATTGAATCATTGATAATAAGAGAGAGAAAAGGAAGGTCTAACCATTCGGATTTTTCTACTTTTTTAAGATGGGATTTTCGAAATCTAATGAGTTTAGAAAGAAATGTCTGAATTCCAACACATTCCCACTGAAAGTGGTTTAAAGCATTGTCTTGACACCAGGTGTTATTGTTCCCTAGTTTAGAGTGACCATATTCGTCCCCCATAAGGAGCATCGGAACTCCCTGAGAAACCATCAGAATCAGAAAAAAATTCTTCATTTGTCGAGTTCTTAGAGAAAGAACTTCAGGTGCATCTGTAGGACCTTCCACACCACAATTCCACGAGATATTGTGATCAGAACCATCTTGGTTTTCCTCACCATTTTCCTCGTTATGTTTTTCCTCGTATGAAACAAGATCTTGAAGGGTGAAGCCGTCGTGGATGGTAATAAAATTATAACTCTTTAAGGGGACAGTATAAATATCTGGAGAGCCTAAGATCCTTTTTTTTACGCTATCAAGGTTTTTATCACCTCTAATAAAATGGCGCACATCGTCCCGGTACTTGTCGTTCCATTCTCCAAAACGATAGGAGGGAAAACCTCCAACTTGGTAAAGACCCGCGGCATCCCACGGTTCGGCAATGAGTTTTGTTGGTCCTAATATCGGATCTCGGTTGATTCTTTCAAGTACTGGGGGGTGTTCTAGAGGTTTTCCATCCTGTCCACGTGTTAGAATTGGAGCCAAATCAAAACGGAATCCGTCAATGTGATATTCGGTGACAAAATGACGGAGAGAGTCGACGATAAGCTGGGCTACTGCTGGGTGATTGCAGTTAAATGTGTTTCCACATCCAGAATAATTATGGTACCCATTCTCATCGAGGATGTAATATGAAGCATTGTCAATGCCTCGGAACGAATAATAGCATTCCGGAAATGAGCCTTCATTGGTATGATTGTAGACCACGTCCATGATCACCTCAATCCCTGCACAGTGAAGTGCCCTGACCAGGGTCTTTAGTTCCTTTTGAGATCCATAGGGACGCATAGGAGTGAAGAAGTTTGCTGTGGAGTAACCCCAGTAGTTTAGGAGTTTTTCTCCTGATTTAGGCTTTGTTTTCTGATTTTCATTTTCGTTAAAAGTGTGGATAGGAAGGAGCTCTACAGCGTTGACTCCAAGGTCTTTTAGGTAGGGGATTTTCTCAATAATTCCTAAAAATGTTCCAGGCTTTTCAACACGACTACTAGGATCCTGAGTGAAGCCGCGTACATGAAGCTCGTAGAGGATCATTTCCTCCAGTGGAATCATTGGGCGGGAATCTCCCTGCCAATCAAACGTTTCCTGGGGAGTGATAACTGCTCGGGGAGATTTTTTTCGGTCATTCCAAGCAGATGATTGGTTTAGAAGCGTTGCATAAGGATCGACAAGATTCATCTCCTTATTGAAAAGGTGTCCCTCCTCAGGTTTATAAGGTCCATCGCATCGATAGGTATATTCATAGGTTTTAGGAAGGTTTTCAAGGGTAATTTCCCAGAGGTCTCCCTCTCGCTTTAGATCGACTACATGGAATGGGTCGTCTCCCTCCAGTTCATAAAGATGCAAACAGACCTGTGTTGCATGTTTCGAATAGAGAGCAAAGGTTGTCTCTTTGCCCGATTTTGTTACTCCTAGGGCTACCATGAGACTACCCCACTATTAGAAATAGTATATTTTTTTTGCAATTTTTTGGATCTTTCTGAAATCTTCACTAGTAAAGTAGGATAAAAAGAGGTCCAAAAAGCTCCAGAAAAAAACTTAATAAAAAGAGGAGGTTTATAATAGTGGGATAGTGTCATATTCTCTTTTTAGCTATATGCAAGATTTTTGACCAGAAAGGTAGAAGACTATTGCCTTTCATGGGGCCTCAGAGTATTATGAGACCGAAAGTTGTTTTTTGTTGCACTTTTTATCCGAACCTGAAAAAATCCCTTCAAGGAACTATATAAGAATTTATTAAGGAGGAGACACTAAATGTCACTGCAAAACGCTGAGGCAAATCTCAATGAGTTTGGTAAAGAGCTAAACTTAAAAGAACTAGCCTTTGATGAAAATCACACCTGTATTCTGGGAATCGATAATACATTTTCGCTTCACCTTACCTACGAGCCGAATTCTGATCGTCTCTATCTCTACTCTCCAATTCTGGATGGTCTTCCAAAGGATGATGCCTCTAAGTTAAAACTTTACGAAGCTCTTCTTGAAGGTTCGATGCTTGGTGGCCAGATGGCTGGTGGTGGTGTTGGTGTAGCCGTCAAGGAAGAATTGATCTTGATGCATTGCGTTCTTGAAATGGGATCTGGTGCCGATGCTTCGTCGCTTCGAAGATTTGCTCCTCTCTTTGTGGAGTCGGTTGAAAAATGGCGAGAGAGAGCCAAAAATATCCTTGAAGGGCGTGATCCGGGTGCAACAGGCATTCCTGGAGGTGGGCCAATGACTCCCGGTGGTCATCCGCAGAAACCGGTCGGTAAGGATGATAACGAGCCTAAACCAGGCGATCGCTTTATCAAGATTTAGAGAGTATTCGCTCTATATCTGAAAGAGGAAGGAGAAATCCTTCCTCTTTCTTTTCGATTCCCATCTTTACCCGTTTTACGCTTGTTATGACTGTTGAGTGATCTCGAGAAAATAGACGCCCAATCTTTAGAAAGGGCATATTCAGCTGTTTTCGGCAAAGATACATGGCGATCTGTCTAGGAAGAGACCGCTCTTTGGTCTGTCCTTTGCCTAGAATGTCCTCTATTTTGATTCCAAAGCTATTGGCAACAATCTTTAGAATTTTCTCGGGGGTGAGAAGGGTTTCGCTTTCCTTTTCTACCAGATCTTTGAGGTGATACATGGCAATTTCTAAGTCTGGTGGGGTATTCGCATGGGAGAGGCGGAGAGCTAGAGCCTCTAGTGCTTGAATAAGAGAGTGGAGGTTTTTAAACGAGTGCAGAAGGAATTCGACCAAAGGGGGATTAATCGGAAGAGTGAGCGCATCAGCTCGTTTTTTTAAAATTTCTTTTTTCATAACTTCACTAGGGGGGGGTATCGAAAGAGCAATTCCCCATTCGAAGCGACTTATTAATCGCTCTTCTATCTCCTCTAGAAGTCTGGGGGCAACATTTGATCCTAGAATAATTTGGAAACCTGTCGTATGAAGGCGGTTAAATGTGTGGAATAATTCCTCTTGCGTTGCGACTTTCCGTGAAAAAAGATGAACATCATCAATAATAAGAACCTCAATATCGCGGTAAGTATTTCGAAACTCTTGAAGTGAGGCCGAACGAAAAGCACGAATGACATGCTCTGTGAAGGTGTCAGCACGGATATAACAGCATTTTTTCCCTATCTCGCGAAAAGCTTGAGTTGCAGCCATTAAAAGGTGAGATTTGCCACTCCCCTTTGATCCATAAATGTAAACTGGATTATAGCTTCCAAAAGCAAGCTTTCCATTAAAGAGCTCTTTAATAATGTTGTATGCAAGATTCTCTTCAGATGGGGGGATGAAATCGTCAAAAGTTGCATGAGGTTCAAGAGAGTTAGGTGCGAAAAGGGCTTCTTTCTTTCGCATTTCATTTTCTTTCGCATTATAGGATTTCCCTCTAATTGAAAAATGAACCTTAATGGGCCCTCCACTTCCCATTAAAAATTTGCGGGGGAGGAGATGAGAAACATACTCCTTAAACCAATTGATTTGAAAAGAGTCAGCAGCATCTAGAAAAATATTTCCGGCATCAAACTTTATCACTTTGAGTGTACGGAGCCATTTGTCAACCGTATCTGTTCCTAACTCTCTATCGAGCTGCTTTAGGAGATTACTCCACTGATTCATTTACTTAAAGCGCGTCATTTTTTTTTTGGCTTCACGAGGATCTCTCTCGAATTTTTATTGGGCTTTAGCTTCCGTTGCGACATGTACCATTGTTGCACAATCTGCAGCACCATTGAAGAAAGCCAGTAAAGGTTCAGTCCAGATGGAAACTTGTAAAAAAGAAGGGGAAAAATAAGAGTCATGATCATTCCCATTTTCTGCTGTTGCTGCTGTTGGTCAGAAAGCTGATCTTTCTTTTTGTTTTGAGATTGTCCCAGCTTCTGCTGGAAGAACATAACCACTCCAAGGAGAATAGGGAGAGCGTGCAGCGAGGTTCCAATGAACGGAATGGGATATCCCCATGAAAACACCACATCAGGAGCTGTTAAGTTGTCGATCCATCCAGGGATAAAGCTAGCTCCTCTAAGAGAGAAAACAGACTTTAGGAGATCAAACATTCCAAATAGGAACGGCATCTGAATAATGAGAGGGAGACAACCTCCAAAAGGATTGATCTTATGCTCCTTGTAAAAGGCCATCATCTCCATTTGAGCTTGCTTTGGATTTTTGGACTTTTTCTGCGCTTCCTTCATTTTCTCAAGCTTTGGTCCTAATTTCTGCATCTTCAACGTTGACTTAATCGACCATGCATTTAATGGATACATCATGATTCTAAGGACGACCGTCAGTAAGATGATCGAAAATCCCCAGGATCCAGTGACTGAGTGAAAGAAGCTCATAATGAAGTATAGAAATTTTGCAAAGGGCTCAGAAATGAAGGAGAACCATCCATGAAAGCTGCGTGCTTGCGTGTAGTTGGGATTATATCCTGTAACAGGGTCTGTGTAGGTGTCGTCTACTTTCTGCAATACCTGCTTCTCAATCGGTCCCGCGTATAGGCGAAAGTTCATTGGCTGCGACGAGCGTTTGAGAGGAATATGCACCTCATACCCTGGATATTTGTTTGCAGGATAGAGATCATGGACTGAATCGATAACTACAATTCTTGAGGGATCCATGTTCCCAGGAACATTATTGGCTTGGAAACCCATTCCTACTTCTGTTAAAGGGTCCATAATCAACGTAAAATAGCCATTAGTATTTGCTATCCAATCAGGTTGAAATGAGCTCATTGTTGTTGATGTTTTTGGAAGAGACAGCTTCTCTACAACCTGTTTATTATTTCGAACCGTACTGTACTTAATGATCGGAGCAGGGCTTCCGGAAATAAGTTCAACCTCAGGTACCCCCGATCCGATCCAAAGTCCTCTAGAATCCCCCTCAACCCTTACAGAGACGTTTAAGCAGTAAGGGGCATCATTTCCTTCTTCGGGGAAGGTGTAAGTCTTAATAATTCTTCTATTTGGAAAACTTGCTTCGAACTGAATCATTTTATCATCAAAACGGAGGAGCTTATACAGCATGTGAGAGGTTTCAGGATCTTCAGAAATTGTGTTAAATGCATAGTATTGTGGTGGAAGAGAGTGAGGGGGATACCCACTGTCTTTTTCAATTCCTCTTCGCAATAAAGGGTAATAACCTCCTAAAACAGGAGCTTTTACGATCGTCTGTCCGGACGGATCCACCACATGATAAGAGTGGTTAGGGAACATTCCATTGCTTGGGTAACTTTTATCGATTGTGCGATCGAAACCTATCGGCAATACGATGCTTGTGTTATTGTTCTCGCCTTTAAACGGAAGGTTGATCTCAGCAATTGCCCCTCCTAAATTGGAGAAGACGACTTGCATTGTATCATTCTCTAAAACGAAATATTCTTGTTGACTTAACGACTCTTTAGGAAATGTTTCCATTCGATAGTTGACCAGTTTAGAGAAGTGGCTGAGTTTTGAAAGTGGAGAAAAAGAACCGGAACGCTTTTCATATATTCCAACAGGCAAGTAGGTTCCTTCCGAATTATAAAGGATAATTCCATTTGTTTGAGGAAGATACGAGGAAAAAAATAGTTGACCTTCATCATATTCTCCTAGGATAATCAAAGGGCTTAAGTCATCAGACATTGAAACTACCTGAACATCATGCATTCCTATCTGAGGAAGGTATATTGAATTGATTTCAGGTTGTCCACTCGCGCTATAAAGAGCAAGATGGTCTTCGGTTTCGACCAAACGGGCTGCTTTTCCATTTACGTAGATCACATCGGCCCATTTTCCTTCCCCCCAGGAAGTTGAAAGAAATGATCCGTTGCCACAAGCAACAACCCAAATCAGAGACTGCGTTTCACTGATATTAGTAAAGGCTCGAAGAAGAGGAAGATCCTCAATGGAGGCCGTTCTTTTTTTGACATTGATTTCATGATCAAACTTTTTCTCCTCAGTCATCACCTGTTGCTTTTTCTGGTGTGCATCGTATTCTTCCTGTTTTTTTGAAGTAAAGTATTGATTCACAAAGAATAAAATCACAGACATTGAGATGACAAAGAGGAGGAAACGTTTATTCATAACCGGACAAACCTTGATTTTTGATAAATGCCGATCATACCAAAAAAAAGAAAATTAATAAAGCTCAATACTCGATATGCTGCAAAAATAGGATTTTTAGAAATCACCTCCTTTAATTAATCACAAAGGACTCAATCACTCAATTATTACAATCCATAATTTCGCAGCTCATACCCCATCCTCGTATACTTTTTGATAGATGGGCCCCATCAACTTGAAGAATTTTTATTCGCATTGGATAGTAGAGAAATCATTTGATTTAAACTAAAGAAGCATTTTACAATCGGCGTTTAGAAATAAAAAAGGGCTTCCCGAAGGAAGCCCAGTGCCAGCTAAGAGTAAGAGCTCTTAGTCGGCGCGAACCCAAGGAGAAAAATTAGCAACCTACTCCCTGGATTCGGAAAAAATCTTTTTTTCGTTTCCCCAAAATCTTTGTTTTGCCCTTTTGAAATGTGGGAATTCAAGTAAAAAATTCCCGCACGCTTCTCATCACTCTAAACCAGCACGTCCCCGATTTTTTAGAGCGACTAGCCCATCCCCTTTTTCTTCCCATTCCTTCAAGCATTGCCAAAACAGACTTAAGCTGGGTTGGTCGGTGCGTTTTCAATGGCCCTTTTTGTCTTAAAGAGCTTGAGGATGGGGCTTAGTTTTACTTGAGAAAAAACACACGTTATTTTAGAAAAAAATGGGTGAAAGTCGATCAGATTTTGATTGCCCCAGGACCCGGAGAAGAAACTTTCTGCTCACTTAAAGAACATTTATTCGATAGTTTGGGAAAACAGCTTTTTTCCGCTCCAAACATCCTCTGGTTTTCTCTCAACACCTCTCTCTTTCCTACCCACTCTGTCTATTTTCGAAAAGCCTTCATCGCCGCAACAGATCAAAAACAACTCAAAGCTTTTTTCCCCAGAGTGCAAGACAATACCACTGCCCCCCTCTATTTAATGCAAAGCAACGATCTACTCCTGTGTTATTAATTTCAGTGATTAGATTATCATGCGAAAGCCCTGAAATAGCTGGAGGAGCATAATGGTGAGTGTATTCACAGTGGAAAGTATTGTTACGGGAAAACACCTCCCAAACTTTTGTTGAGGCCAAACATTTGGCTCAATAGAAAATGATTGGAGAAAACAAATTTTTCTGTCAGGACAAAATAGAAATTAAGACTGCGGAAACAATGCCTAAAGAAGTGAAAACTTCTGAATTTGAAGGTGTCAGATAAAAAGCGTTCGTCAGGTCAAGTCTTGGATATTACAGATTATTTGAAGATCTTGGATAAAATGGAGTGGCGGGAAGAAAGCAAGTATCTAATACCGTTGCTTCGCACTTAGGATCAGGAGTACATGGCTTTCGTCCTCTCATAATTGCAGCCATTTTATTAAGAAGCTCTTGGGGGATGTTAGTGTCCTCGAAATTAAACTGAATGAAGCATTTATTTGTTCGTATACTGTTTATAATAAGAGTGCTATTTATAGATCCAAGACTTTGACTGACTGTAATGCCAAAAGACGCAAGCGTTTTACCTTCTTCTGCAGCTTTAAAAATTGCTTCAACCCCTTGAGCAAGGTCGCTATCAGATTCATTATCAGGAAATGAGACATTTGTAAGACACGTGTTTGTTTTCAAAGCCTCAGCCAATACTTTAAGATGTGAACTTTCAAGGTGGTCATAGTCAAAAATGATAGCTTTCAAGGGGAAGGGTCCTTTTTTTAGCTTGTTTACAAGCACTTGAACATCGGGTACTGTTATCTTAGAGAACATAGAAAGACTCATACGAATACTATTTAAGTTTAAACAGGGTAAATTGCTGAATAAGGTATCAATCGACGCAGAATTCATTTCTCCTCCCGAAAATTCAAGTGTTTTTAACGAAGTATTTCTTCGCAACCCGGACAAGAAAGAACTGATTTCAGAAATACTGCCAAATGTCTTAGAACTCCATCTAATTTTTAGGGAATTTAATCGAGTGTTTTGGCTCAAAGCCTCTCCGATTGCTTTTGCTGCATCATCATTGATGGTCATACTGTCAATTTCAAAACTTGTGAGTGTATTTTCACAAATTGTTTCTACCACTTGTTTAACAGAAGGGGTTAAGTTAGGATGTTTGCTCAGAATTTTTTGGTAGCAAGAAGTTGCCTGTACCTCTTCTGCAGCTACTCCAGGAAGGAGTGTGATTGTGGGAAGATAGCTGTAAATTCTTCCAGGTACTGAAGCAGTGCTGAAAGTAAGATGAGAAAACTCCTCAAAAAATTTAGAGCAAATCTTGACTAACGAAGCGAGGATCTGCTCACCAACAACATAAGCCGGGGATTTTGGAATGGTGATTATCCGATCAGAGTTCACATGTACCCCACCACAACCACTAGAAAGCGTCCACTGAGATATGAACGGCTGTGTGCTATTAGAGAGTGTGTAACCTAATTGTCCAGTATAAATAGCCTGTAAAGACACGTAACAGCTCCTTTCTTAAAATAAAAACTTGAGCAAGCATACAAATTAAAACAATTATTTGTCAAAAATATTATCGAAATACGCCCTAAACCCTTCTTCTTTAAGCCCCATGTCGGGTATGCTAGAGGATCAGCTCTAGGCCCCCACCCCGTCCCATACGTGGATCTCTCGATTCCATACGGCTCTTGTTGTTCAGTTATTCGTTTAGGAAGCTGCCCAGAGGCACAGATTATATTCAATGAGAGTGTTTGCCTAAAGGTTGATAATTCTAACTTTTGAAACGAAGTGAATATTTCGGGATCTGAAAAAAAACACCATAACCTAATAGTTGTATCAATCACCCCAAGGTCTGCAAAAAAAGAAGGAAAACTTCCCTATAAAAGCATTCTGGTTATGATGGATAATGCTTCATTTCATAAAAGCAAGTAAGGATTGGGTGTGAAAGTGGTAAGCCCCGATAATTTAGTATGTGCACCCGCTAACTTGCTATGATTTCCTTATTCTTGAGAATGTGGTTGCAGATCGTTGATGAACTGAGTAAAAGCCTCGGTTTCCCTAAGATTTTCGAGCCAGTCATCCTTGATGAGATCCTCAAGAAAGGGGAGGGCATCGAAAGTTTTTGCTTTTTGCAAAAAGCGGAAAGAGTTTTTGAGGTCGCCGATCAGAGAGTAGAGGCAAGCAAGAGCGTAGTAGGCATGGACGTTTCCAAGCTTAGCGGCTTGAATCATTTTATATTCAGCCTCGCGAAAGTATTGATCTGATTCAACGTCATTTTCGAGGAGGTCACCAAGATTAATGAGGGTTAATGCCCAATCGAGAATCACTTGATCGTTTTCTTTTTCTTTTTGATTTGCAATTCGATAATGGTGGATTGCTCGCATAAAGACATCTGGTTCGTTAACAAGCTCGGCATAATGACTATAAGTGAGGGCTAGGCGGTAATGAATACGAGGAAACTCTGGACGAAGTATCAGGATATGGTTGAGAATATCAAGAGCTTTAACGTAGTGGCTATCGCTTTCGATAAACCCTGCAAGTTGATCAAGGGCAGATGCGTAGTAGCACATCCAGTCGGGATGGAGGTAGGTGGCATTTTTCTGCAAGGTAATGGCTTTTTCAAAGTGGGAAACAGCAAGTTCTATTGTGGCTTGGTCAAGGATCAAAGCTCCATATTTGAGGAGACACATCGCATAATGACTATGAATCGTACTGGTTTTCTTTAACCCCATGGCTCTTTCAAAAAAGTGCAAGGAGCGCTCATAACTCTTTTCATCATTGTCTAAAAGAGAAGAATCAAAGCTACTTTGGGCAATCGCTGCCCACAAGTGATCATGAGAACGATCAATGCTTAGCCCTTCTTGAAAGGTTTCTATAGCTTGGTAGTGATAGTCGATATCCTTGTAGTATCTTCCAAGGGAGGAATAGCACATTCCACGGGCATAGAAAACTTCTGGGTCATTGAGCTTGTCTATAAGGGGTTCAATTTTATTAAGTGCTTCATGGATATATTCTAGCCGTTCGGTCATGTTTCCAAGCTGAGCCAAAGCACAGGTCCAAGTGGTCACTATATAAGGGTTTTTCTTTGCACATCGGTGGGCTTGGGTGCACTTATCAATAGCTGCGCGGAGTTTTTTTTCGTCATTAAAAGCGGTCCCTGATTCAAGCAGTAGATGTGCCCATTCAAGCCAAATCGCACCGTTTTTTCCTGAGAGTTGAACTGCAGTAGAGAAACACTCGTTTGACTGGGAGAAATGGTCCTCATCATGAGAGGCACTGTAGAGAGCTTTAAGTGCTTTTCCAAGCATGAACCATCCGTTTGGCAAGGAAATACTAATCGACACAGCGTTTTTATAAGCGTTGATTGATTTGACATAGAAACGGGAATCATTCGTTTTCCCTCCCATAAGCATGGTGACATTTCCAAAGTTAATCCAGAATTCAGAAGGAAGGTCTTCTTGGTAAATTGTTGCTCTTTCATAAGCTTTGATCGCGTAATGAAGGTCAGTGATCTCTTCCGATTTTTGTGCAAGCTTTCCCCAAATATCCCCAAAATCCCAAAAGAGATCAGCAAGAACATCTGAGGGCTGCCCGTCGGAGAGACAGATTGCTTTCTCATATTTCTTTAGGGCATTAGCAAAGTAGCTGGGTTCGTTTTTACGGTTTCCAAGAAAAAAGAGAGTGTTCCCCCATAGATGCCACGCTTCAAAACAATTGGGATTAAGGGTTGTAGCTCTTTTAAAGCGTTTACTAGCAAGAGTGAGACCCTCATCGTTCCCGTCATGACTTCCAAATTCAAAAAGAGACAGTCCTTGTTTTAAAAATAGTTCACTATTTGAGGGGTCTAGCTTTGCAGCCATATCAAAATAGGCAAAGCCTCCTTTATCTCCATGAAGGAGATGGAATTCCCCCTTTTGAAGCAGAATCGTAGTGAGCGCAGAATAGTCCTTATTTTTAAGATCTTCAATAGGGGTTCCGAGGTTTTCAGTTTTTTGGGGAGGAAGTTCAAAACTAGAGGTTTCTTTAATATGCTCGATCTTTGCCATATATGCCTAATTTAAGGGATGAAAGGGTGATTATAGGAGAGGAGACTATTTTCGACAATGGGACGATTCGTTAAAAGATAGATTTCAACTCCATTCGCATGATTCGAATTTTAATTGATCACCTCAACATAAAGGGTTTAAAAAAAGTTATTCTTAACGTAAAATTTAATCATGTTTATTTATCGTCGTACCATACGGGTTCAAGATACCGATGCAACTGGAGTCCTTTATTTTGCAAATCAGTTTCAGATAGCGCTTGAAGCGTTTGAAGAATTTTTATTAATCCAAGGGTTTTCATTTGGAGAGATGGTTCGTAAAAATCAATTTTTACTTCCAATCGTCCATACCGAAGGAGATTTTTTCGCTCCGCTCACTCTTGGAGATCAAATAGAAGTTCACCTTTCTTTTCCAAGGGTAGGGACAACCTCTATTACCCATTCAGCAGACATATTCAAACAAGACCATAAGGTGGGAACAACCTCTATTGTTCATGCTGTCTATTGTCCAAATAAGAGAGAAACAATCCCCATCCCAAAAGAGTTAAAAACACTAATAATACCATTTTCATAAAACAAAATCATGGACTATTTTATGATTTTGTTTTGTGAAAATGGTATAACTACTTGCAATAGCGCTATTGCTTATGCGTCCGATTCTTACCAGAAGCATCAAGAAAGGCTACGGGGAGTTTAAATTTTGGAAGGAATGAGCTAAGGTAACTTATAAGATCTTCTTCTTTTATTGATCTTTCGCTTTCAATACATGCGGTAGGGAGAAGCCCAAATTCTTCATCGGGGGTTGGGACAACTCGTGCATAGGTAATTCCCTCGATATTCTTAAGAATTTTCTCAATTTCCTCAGGCTGGATATTTTCTCCTCCGCTAATAAAGAGACGATCTTTTCTTCCTGATACTTGAAGTCCGGAGTTTGGGGAATAGGTACCTAAATCCGAGGTTGAAAAGTACCCTTCCTCATTCAGGGGAAGAGAGAGAGAACCATCTCCTTGAAGATATCCTTGAAAAAGTGTTTTTCCTTTTACCCAAATTTCGCCCAGGTTCGAGATTTTCATCTCTCGGTAGGGCAGGGGATGCCCTAAAGAAAAAGGACCTTCTCCAAAGTGAGTAGCTATTTGAGAGCTCATTTCGGTCATTCCATAAGTGGGGTGAACCATAAGTCCTTTAGCCACCGCTTTGTAATAGAGCGATGGAGGAATAGCCGCTCCTCCAAGGAGTACGTGATGATAATTGGGAAGGGAGTTCTTTTTCAGCAGACGATAGAGCTGCGTTGGTATCATCGAAGTGTGCGTAATGCTGTTAACCTCTCCGGATAGGGCGACACTTCCTCCAGCCATGAATGTTCGAAATAGGAGGGCGATTCCAGCAATATGGTAGAGGGGAAGAGAAAGTTGATATCGATCTCCTTTTCTTATCGGGAGATAAGCGTTGGATCCAAGGGCACTATAATAGTGGTTTCCAAGAGAATGGCAGGCAATTTTGGGTTTCGAGGTTGTTCCAGAAGTAAAGAGATACGTTGAGAGGGCATTTTTATCTAGGAAAGATTGCCCCCCTTTTTTTCCTTTTATTGTTAGCTTAGAAAAGGGAATCTTAATTTGTTTAAGTTTGGGGAGCTCCTCATCATTGGGGTAGAGTATAAAAAGGGCACGAAGTTCATCGAGCTGTTTAGAGAGGGTTTCTAAAGGATAATAGGTATTGATTGGACAAGCAATGGCTCCAATTCTAAATAGAGCAAAAAAAAGGAGGGGAGTTGGGAAGGATTTGGTTGGAATTAGTGCGACAGGATCGCCGGATTTGACTCCTTCCTTCTTTAGTATCGAAACGCACCCTTCGATGAAAATCTCACAGTTGAGATAATTCCATTTTTTCTCAGAAGAAACGAGAGCCCATTCTTTAGGAGACTTTCTGGCATGAAGCGAGAAAGGACATTCAAACACATTCATCTAGGATGACCTGAACCTTATCCATTTTTAAGCTCCATGTTCTCGGAAAATAGAGCCGACCATTTTGTATTTGAGGCTTCTCTTCAAAGAGAGGTTTTTCGAAAAGATGGCATGTTCCAAGCCCCATCGGTTTTAGCGGAATCTTCAACCGGAAAGCGAGCTTTGCGATTTGGTAAATCCCTATTTCACTCTCATAACTGCTGCTTAGAATAAAATCGACCCCTTTTACCATTTTTGGAAGAGGATAACCATGCAAAGTGGGTTTGATAACATGTAGCTTCACGTTTGGATAAGTAGAGATATCGTTTTGCCTCAGTGATTCATCCAAGGCAACTGGATGAGGAAACTGTGTGTGGTCCTCGCCTTTTTTAAGAGGCTCTTCAAAATAATCAAGGTGGGGAAAGTGATCTGCTAGGATAAGGGCATCCTCTAAAGGCCACTTCTGATTCATATCAACTCCAACAGGCTTTAATGTTTCGATTTTTTGAATCGCCTCTACTAAAGAAAGATGGCCTATTTTTATTTTGTCTTGTCTGAGCTTGCGGACAGGGATCGACTCAACTTCTATTGGGTTCATTAGATCGAGCATTGCCGCTGCATGTCCCCACTGAACGGAGGGATAATCGGAGTCATTTCCTTCAACTAAATCCTCTAATGCTTCTTCAAGAGTTTCCTTACTAAATCCTGGCAAAGGTGCAACTTCTCCCCATCCAATCTGTCCTTTTTCCGATTCAAGACGGATCAAAATTCCGGCGCGTAGATTTCCTTGAAATGGGCGGGAATAATGGTAAAGGGTCCGTTTCAAAGCACCCACCCTACGCAAAAAAAGAGTGTATACATTGTTTGGAGTCGGACCACTTTTGGGAATAGAGGGGCCATCGTCTCAGCCTTTTCTTCTTTAAAGACGCTTCTAATTAAAGGTGTTCCTAGAGCAAGAGTTGCAATTGAAGGGAGGTAACTCTGTTGAAAGAGAGGAATCAGAGCTGCACCAATCAAACAGAGAGCAAGCTCCCACTTTCCAAAACTTAGTCCAAAGCGGACTGGAAGGGTTTTCTTTCCCACTTTTTGGTCTTGCTCGCGATCTCGCAGATTGTTCATTGCTAAAATCGCTGTTGACAAAAGACCTGGAGGAAAGCCCGCCAAAATAGCCACAGGACTCAGAACTCCTGTTTGCAAATAGACCACTCCAGCAACGGCTACTGGGCCAAAAAAGACTAGAACAAACAAATCACCGAGACCTAGATAACCTAGTGGATAAGGGCCTCCAGTATAGAGGTATCCTAAGAGAATAGCCATTAGGGCTAAGACCCCGATCTGCCAGCCACCTATCCACATCAGGTAGAGGCCAACAAGCGCTGCCATACTAAACACCCCAAAGGTTACACTGCGCATTTTTTCAGGAGATACGAGTCCGGCTTGCACCAGTCGACGCGGTCCCTTCCGTTCTTTGGTGTCTGCGCCTTTTAAAAAATCAATGTAATCATTGGTAAAATTGGTTCCAACCTGCACTGCAAGA
Source organism: uncultured Chlamydia sp. (assembly GCA_946127115.1). GTDB lineage: Bacteria > Chlamydiota > Chlamydiia > Chlamydiales > Simkaniaceae > Neptunichlamydia. The sequence goes on along the minus strand of CAMGYI010000001.1, from coordinate 630,836 downwards.
GAAAAAATAACGCAGGAAAGAAAGATCCCCCAGTGGAGCCTACCTAATTTAAAAGCAATCACACTTCCAATCAAAACGGGTGACAAAGAAGCAATAAGCGTTTTAGGGCGAGCCCCCTCTATCCACATCTTCATGGACGCTTAGGAAACCTTGAAAAGTCTGGCTTTCTTTTTTCTAAGAAGGCGTTGTGCCCCTCTTGAGCTTCTTCAGACATATAGTAGAGGAGAGTCGCGTTTCCAGCGAGCTCCTGCAGTCCCATTTCTCCATCGCAATCGGCATTTAGACCAGACTTCAAACAGCGCAGAGCAAGAGGCGAGTGTTCTAGCATTTTCTCGCACCATTCTATCGTTTTTTTCTCGAGATCTTTTAGAGGGACGACAGTATTTACCAGCCCCATTTCCAAGGCCTCTTTGGCATTATACTGCTTGCAGAGATACCAAATTTCCCGCGCCTTCTTCTGTCCAACGATCCGAGCTAAGTAACTTGCTCCAAGGCCTCCGTCAAATGATCCTACTTTCGGTCCTGTCTGACCAAAGATCGCATTGTCAGCAGCAATTGTGAGATCGCACACCACGTGGAGGACATGACCTCCTCCAATGGCGTAGCCTGCAACCATGGCTACAACTGGTTTAGGACAGGTTCGGATTTGTCTCTGAAAATCGAGAACATTTAGGCGGTAAACCCCTTTTTCATCGTTGTATCCTGCTTCTCCTCGTATTGATTGATCCCCACCCGAACAGAAAGCCTTTTCGCCTGCGCCCGTCAAAATAATCACCCCAATCTCCTGATCATTTCGAGCATTTTCTAGGGCGCCTCCCATTTCTTGAACAGTAAGTGGACGAAATGCGTTGTGAATCCGAGGTCGATTGATCGTAATTTTTGCAATCCCACCCATTTTGTGAAATAAAATGTCGGTATATTCTCCAGCGACTTGCCAGTTTAATTTATTTTCAACCACACTGTTCATAATGCCTCTATAATGTGTCTAGCACATCTTTTGGGGTTTTCTAAATGGATGGCATGCCCACTTTTGGGGATCCAAGTCACGGGAAATTTCTTCTGTAATCTCTCACCAATCGAGCGATATTTTATATCATTTTCTCCAAATAAAAACATCAAAGGACAGGAAAAACTCTCTAGTTCTGGCCATAAATTGGGAAGGCGAGCTGGGCTAAACTTTCTGATCACTTTCGCAAGCATCAATGGATCATGACGTCTTCTTTTTCGATTGACATGAAGGCCTGCAAATAGAGATTGTTTATACCACTGATCTAAAAATCGATCCATTCCTTCATCTTCTAGAAGGCGAGCCCATTTTTCATCTTGCAGAAGGCGCTTTTCTCCTTCTTCTCCAGGATTTGCTGATAAAAGGATGAGTTTCTTTACCCGATGGGGATACTTTTTTGCGTAGTGCATCGCAAGACGCCCCCCCATAGAATACCCTACTAGAGTGACATTACTCCCGATCTCATCTTCAAAATCATTAAGATCTAGAGAGAGAGCTCTGTGTCCCGGTAGCGTAAGGCAGTGGTAAGGCATATCCAAATGCTCGGTGATTGCGTCCCAGTCTTCCTTCACTCCTAAAAAACCATGGAGAAAAATTAGCATGAGATAGCCGGAGTTACGCGAGAAGAAATCTCCTGTAGGTTTGAAAGGAGATCCCTGTGGATCGCAAGGTTTTGCCCTTGAAGTGTGTTAACTTCAATAATAAGAGGATCAGGTTCGTTTAAAAGGTCTACTAGGTCATCGGGTGTTTGGGGGTTTTCATAGAGGAGATCGAACAGTGGAGCGGCGTGTTTTAGAAGGTAATTTTGAGGAGTAGTGAACAGTTTTTTCTCTTCCCCGGTGGGAAGAAAATTGAAAATATCTCCGCCGTTGTTATTTATAATAATGAGTTTTACTGGGAGATCTTTGAGCTGGGCGAGCGAGTTAAGGTCATGTAAGAAAGCAAGATCTCCCACAAATGCGATCACAGGTTTTCCGCTCCCTCTAGCAATTCCTGCAACCGTAGCAATATTTCCATCGATCCCTGAAAGTCCTCGGTTTCCAAAAATAGGTCCGACAGACTCTTCAGGAGCAAAGAATGCGTCGCCATTTCTGACGTTCATGCTATTGGAAAAGAAAAGAGCGGCTCTTGAAGGGATAGTGTCTTTCAAGGAGTGAAAAAGGAGAGGTTCAGAAAAACCGTTATTTTCAACAAAATAGCTTTTGATCCCCTTTTTTATAAGTTGGTTGAGTTCTTTCCATGTCTCAAACCATTTTGAAGGAGAACGCCCAGAAAAATAGCGAGGAAAGTGCTCGATGAAATGGTTAAGGTCAGAGGAAACCCTATGAGTCACTGAGTGGATAGGGTCCTTTCGGTCCCTATGGGGAGAGATGTGGCAGTAAACTTTTGGCTTTTTTGAGGCGATCCAATCGGTTAGTTTGCTGGAAACAAAACGATCTCCGAATTGCAAAATCGCCTCTGGAGCATAATCTTCATGAGCACCAATGGCCTTTAGGATTAGATCGTAATGAGGGATAACACCGTACCCACACCCAGAGCTGCGAATGGAGGAGAAAATATCAGGAAAGATAGGCCATTGCAGCGCGCGCGACAAACTGTAAACTTGTTCCACATCTTTGAAATGGGTATTTCCACTGATTAAGATCAGCCCCTTTTCATACTCAGAAAGCTCATCAGCAATACGTTCTAAGGAGGTTTCATTAAGAACTGTTTTCCCAAGAAAAAGAGTTGTTTCAGCTGAATGGACAGAGCGGCTTGAAAGGTGCGATGAAACAAGAGCAGAACCTTCAAGGTCAAGAAAGGGTTTGCGGAACATACAGTTGAGGTGAACGGGGCCCTTTGGGGCACTTAGACAGTGGCTCATCGCTTGAGCAATCGTTGTTCCAACATAAGTTTGGGGAATTTTGCTGTCGGGACAGGGAAGGTCTCCTTGCCATTTAACAAAGTTTGAAAAAATCTTCACTTGATCGGTTGTTTGGTTAGCCCCGCAGTCACGGAGTTCTGGGGGACGATCAGCTGACAAGACGATGAGAGGAACATGATCGTGATGGGCTTCCATAATAGCAGGAAGGAGATTTCCAACAGCCGTCCCAGATGTTACAATCAAAGCGACAGGTTGTCCGCTTCCTTTGGCATAACCAAGAGCATGGTAGGCCATTCCTCTCTCATCATAGTGGACAAAGGTTTCAGAAAGAGGGTGGGTAGCTGCAGCAATAGTTAAGGGAGTTGATCGAGCACCTGGACTGATGCAAAAAGATCTGGTTCCATGGTGAATGAGTTCTTTGATAATGAGTCGTGTCCAGAGTTCGTTAAGGGTGCCTGTATCATTTTTCATAAAATCCCCATATATTGAGATATTTTATGCTCGAGCTCGTTCCACTCTCCTAGAGGAGTAGATCCATTAACTAGTCCGGTTCCAGCAAAAATCCGGATGGTGCTTTCTTCAATAAGTGCTGAGCGAATAGCAACGAGGTGATGTGATTGATTTGGTGAGATATAGCCGATAGGAGCGGCATACCAGCCCCGATCAAAAGCTTCTCTTATTCCAATTTCCGTAAGAGCTGTTTCTTTAGGAAACCCGCCAACCGCTGGAGTGGGGTGCAGAGCATTTACTAGTGACTCATCAGAAAAACCCTCTTTTAAAACGCCTTCAATGTGGTGGTGGAGGTGCTGGACATTGGGAGTTTGCAGGACTTTACAGCTGTCGATCTGCAAAGACTGACAAAGAGGGGCTAAAGTGGAAACAATTATGTCTCGTACGACTTGCAATTCGTGCCTTTCTTTAGGACAATTTAATAGAGTATCTTTTAGCTTGGCATTCTCCTCAAGGGTTTTACCTCGGGCGCGGGTTCCCGCAATTGCAGCACTTTCGATTCGATTACCCACTCTGCGGTAGAGTGTTTCAGGAGAATTTCCAATAAATGTTTGTCCTTTTGAAAACTGGAAGGCAAAACGGTTTTTCCCTTGAAGTGCTCTCAGAATAGAGTATGCAGAAACCTTTTCTTCAGTTTCGATTTTCGTGCACCTTGCAAGGACGACCTTTAGAGAGTCTCCTTGTCGAATTCCCTTTAAAATTGCATTGACTTCTCGTTCCCATACAGGATAAGAAGAGGAGTCAGAACGGGATCCCAATGCGCGAGAATCAACCAATGGAGTTTCAGTTTCTAAAGAAAGATCGAGGGTTTCGGAGACACGGTTAATACAAAGATAGGTTTCTGTGTTCCGTTTTTCTACTTGAACTAAGGGTAGAAAGTAAGTGCACCCTGGAAATTCTTTCCAAGTTTTCCTCTTCCGTTTCATAAAATCTCTTCCACCGAAAAATCGGGGGCCGGCTTTGCCACCAAAGTGGGGAAGATGATCAATCTTGACCGCGCTTCCAATCCCTGCTATAACTCCTTCCTGAGGGGTTTCAAAATAGACTTTTGGATAAAGAGTTTGTGCTTTAAGCCATGCGAAAAGGTCATTAACCGGAAACGGAACTTCAAGGCGCATATGAGGAATGGTTTTTCCGTTTAAGATAAACGGCTTCGGGCGGAAGGGAGTATTCGACAAGGCTTTAAGGATTTTAGAAGGTGGGGTTACAAGTCGGTGCCGCACGGAAGCTTTTCTCCAATGTACAGGGTTGCAATGCCAAAAGTTAAGGGGTAGGCCTTAACACGGTAGAATCCTGCCTTTTTGATTTTATCACAAAAGGCTTCTCCATAGGGAAAGGATTCGACAGTATTGTTCAAGTAGCGGTAGGCTTTTTGATTTCTGGAAATCCATCCGGCAAGGTTAGGAAGAACATGACGCAAATATAAGAGATGAAGCCCCCGAATGATCCGATTTCTAGGGAGAGAAAATTCTAAAATCATTACTCGACCATAGGGTGTTAGAACGCGAAAACATTCCTCTAAGCATTTATCGACATCTGCAACGTTGCGAATGCCAAACGACATTGTGACACATTCAACCGTTTCCTCTAGCAGGTTAATTGCTGTTGCATCCCCTTCCATTAAGGTAACCTGATGCGCGTAGGGTTTGTCGATAATTTTCCGCTGACCTCTTCGAATCATTTCCAAAGACATGTCAAGTCCCAGAGCAGTGTTAACCTGTTTGGATTTTTTAACAATAGCGATCAGTTGGTTTCCAGTACCTGTTGCCAAATCAAGAAGGCGGATATCCTTTCCTTTAGGCAAATGACGGATCAGCTGTCGACGCCAATATACATCAATTCCAAAAGAAAACAGATGATTGATCAGATCATATCTCGATGAGATCTGATCAAACATCTTCCAAACATCTTCCCTAGACTCTTCAGCTACTTGATTCACAGAAACTCCACTTAAGAACCCAACACTATCAATCCGCTTTGAAAAAAACAAGGATAAAACCACAAGATACTACCCATTCTTTTTGGGAATGTGAATACGTCTAAGAGGAAGAGATCAATACCCTCTTCTCTTTAGAGTCTTCACAGCTTGCATCTTTTGACGAGAGGTTTTCCAGATAATGCGATCTACTCTAGAAGTGTTTTTACCCTTGTTTTGGGGAATCTTTTGACCACTAATAATTTAGCATAAAATGAACGTGTCAGAATCCATTGCAAAGCCTTGGCTTTGCGGAAGCGTCCAGATTTTACAGCCTTTGCAATACGCAATTGAAGCTTTTGTACGTGGAATTCAATGGTTTCCCAGTTTAAGTCTTCTGCTAAAGGTGCACCAACTACTTGATGAAGCGTCGTTATTTGCAAATTCTTTTATTTCAAAAGTTCTTCAATCTCTCTTACAAAGAAGCACCCGTTGGACCTGGGCATACTTTCGTATCAGGCAATATTTCAGCCCATATTTGCTTCGTTACAAAACGACATCTGCTTTTTCCAACATCTCAGACTCACAGCGCCTTGGCATCTCTTACGAGATGCTTACCTATGCTTTTCCATGGGAACACTATGAGATTTCCAAGTTTTTTTGCAACAAGTACATGAGGTTAGGCACCTACTGTAGACCGAGGAGTTTACGAACAGTGCGAAAAGGAAATCGAAGCCTTCTTACTCACTCCTATTATCATTTTGGCTCAAGCGTATTAGCCATTTCCGCTTGTCAACTTATCACGATCCTTCAAACGTAGATTCAGATATCTTTGCCATACTCATTATCTAGCGCTTACCTGATCGCATGGCTGTCAGGAGGACTTCAACCTTGCAGTTTCTTTCCCAGATTTTCAACCTTTGCTTCATTGTCGGGCCCGCTTCTTTATTCAGGGCTCTAGATTTATCTTACTGTAAGGATGGGCTCTTCTTCTATAGAGAGACAACTCTTTACAACGACTTCTTGTCTCAATCGATTTTACGTTGTGGTAAACACCTTTAGAGTGTAGAATGTATTTTATAACGTCCAATATGGAATGAAGAAATGCCAATTGAAAAACCTGATTTTTGTGACGGTGATCCCAAAGATATAGATCGACCAAAAATCTCTATCTACATTGCAACAAGCATCGATGGATACATTGCCCGCAAAGATGGTAACATTGATTGGCTTGATCGAGTAAGCGGATTCGATGAAGATTATGGATTCCAAAAACTACTCAATAGCATTGATGCAGTGATTCTTGGGAGAAATACCTACGAAGTGGCTGCTAGTGTTCTAGACTGGCCATACAAAGGGAAAAGAATTGTTGTCCTGAGTAAGAGCTTAAAAACTGTTAGAGAGGAAGCCGAGCTCTTCCAGGGAGATTTGACCCAATTAATCTCTCAACTTCATTCAGATGGAATTCAACATATATGGATAGATGGTGGAGTAACGATTTCGCAATTTTTAGAGCTGAAAATGGTAGACTGCATTACTCTGTCCGTAATTCCCCTTATTCTTGGTTCAGGAATAACTCTTTTTAGAGAAATAGGCCAAGAGTTCATATGTCATTTGATCTCTTCACAATCTTATCCAAGTGGTTTGGTACAGTTGAAATACCAAATTAAAAAAAAATAAAAATAGACTAAAGGACTCTTTAAAGGTGATAAGATTTTACGACTCGATTCTATATTGCGTCAGCTTTGGTAACCCTCCTTTTATAAAAGCAAATCTATTCAAGAAAAGTCGCAGGCCATACTTTGGAATATCTTCCTCCTTATTCTCTTGATTTTATAAAGTTTGCCCCCACTGCGAACCTACCAGTACCTATATTTCTAGATCTCACAATAATTCCCTTGAACTTACATGACAACCAATCAAATTAAAAATTTGATTGGTTGTATAACAGAGAAGAGAAAAATGGTTTCTAAAACAATATGAAGCCACGCTCTTTCTGCAAAGAAATAATTTTTATTCAAAACCCTTGCTTGGAGAGGTAGAGATCCTTGATCTCCCTATGAATGTAGCATTAAAAGGAAGGCAATGGCTTTTCAAAATGGACAACAAAAGACTTTTCGTAGGTCACTCGCGTTAAAGATTTCAGAGTGGTAAATAAAACAGTTTGGATCAAGGAAAACTTTGTGATTTTAGAGTCTATTTATATCGCGGTTTCTGTTATAATTTGCTTGCACTTTTGAACCAGGTTTCCTATAGTGCAAAAAAGTGACTGGTGCGACGGTGGATGAAAAAACGGATACCTAGAAATTATGATGGAACTGCACCGACAGGCAGGCAGATCAAGGAGTTGCTCCCAGGGATTTTGTTCGATCTTTCTGAGAAATTAAGTGATAAGCCAGAGCAAATACTAAGTGCGTGGCCTGAGATTGTGGGGAAGAGAATCTGTAAAATGTCCCGAGCAGTTAGCTTTAAGGAAGGGGTGCTCAGGGTGCAAGTAAAAAATTCTACTCTTAATAGTTTGCTCATTGAGCACGAAAAACCTCGTCTTGTGGCGGCATTTCGAAAGAGATTTCCGAAAATTACTTTTCGAGACATCTTTTTTAGGATAGGATAAAAACGAATAGGAAATTATGACAATGACAAAAGATAAAGATCCTCGCCAGCAGGATTATACTGCTAGCTCGATCACGGTCCTTGAAGGTCTTCAAGCGGTTAGAGAACGCCCAGGAATGTATATTGGTGATACGGCTACAAATGGGTTGCACCAATTGGTCTACGAGGTAGTGGATAACTGTATTGATGAAGCCGTGGCTGGTTACTGCTCTCTTATTCAAGTTATTGTGCACGAGGACAATTCTGTTACTGTCGAAGATAATGGTCGAGGGATTCCTGTTGGAAATCATGAGAAGGAATCGAAGAAACAGGGTAGAGAGGTTTCTGCTGTCGAAGTGGTCATGACCATCCTGCATGCGGGGGGTAAGTTCGATAAGAACACCTATAAGGTTTCTGGTGGTCTACATGGTGTAGGTGTCAGTTGTGTCAATGCCCTATCCAAACTTTTACATGTGGAAGTTTTTAAGGATGGAAATTCCTATAGCATCGAGTTTTCCCGTGGGAAGGTTTCTCAGCCTTTAAAAATGGGAGGAGAGACAGATAAACGGGGAACGAAAGTCCATTTTGTTCCGGACGATAAGATTTTTTCTGTCATTGAATATGATCATGGAATTCTTCTTAATCGTCTTCGTGAACTTGCTTTTCTTAACCGTGGTATTCAAATTCTTTTCCGTGATGAAAGAGGCGAAGGTAAGGAAGAGATAGTTTTCAATTATGAGGGGGGAATCTCCTCGTTTGTGAAATATCTCAATGAGAACAAAACCGTTCTTTTCGAAAAGCCAATCTATATTACTGGCGGCAAAGAGCTTCACGATGGCCCTATTGAATTTGAAATTGCGATGCAATGGAACGGCACCTATTCCGAATCGATTTACTCATATGTGAATAACATTGCAACAAAGTATGGAGGAACACACGTTTCGGGTTTCTCTGCTGCACTTACCCGTTCGCTAAATACATACATCAAAAACAACAATCTCCTCAGAAACACAAAAGTTTCTGTGACTGGGGAAGATATGCGAGAGGGACTCACAACTGTCCTCTCGATAAAGATTGCGAATCCTCAGTTTGAAGGACAGACCAAGCAAAGACTTGGGAATAGCGAAGTTGCTTCTGTTGTCCAGCAGTTTGTTGCAGAAGAATTTACTGCATTCCTCAATGAAAACCCTCCCCTTGCGCGAACAATTGTCGATAAAGCTATTTTGGCTGCGCAAGCCCGTGAGGCGGCTAAGAAGGCGAGAGAGTTAACACTCAGGAAAACAGCACTAGATAGTGGTCGTTTGCCTGGTAAGCTGAGTGACTGTCAAGAGAGCGATCCGACTAAATGTGAAATTTATATTGTTGAGGGTGACTCAGCCGGTGGTTCTGCAAAGTTAGGACGAGATCGTCGTTTTCAAGCAATTCTACCCATTCGCGGTAAGATTCTAAACGTTGAAAAAGCACGTCTTCAGAAGGTTTTGCAAAATACAGAGATAGGGACGATGATCTCTGCTTTTGGATGTGGAATCGGAAAGGATAACTTCAACATAGAAAAGCTTCGTTATCATCGAATTATTGTGATGACGGATGCTGATGTTGATGGCTCCCATATCAGAACCCTGCTATTGACCTTCTTTTACCGCCATATGCCGGCGCTCATTGAAAATCACTACGTGTACATTGCTCAACCTCCTCTTTATAGAGTAAGTCGAAAGAAGACGAGTCGTTATATCCATTCCGAACGAGAAATGGATGAGTATCTTCTTAATCTGGGGACCAGTGATATTGCTTTCAGGCTTGCTTCTCATAATCAGTGTCTGGAGCAGGATGAGGTAAAAACCCTCCTTTACGGAATTTTAGAAGTAGAACAGCTTATTTCATCGATTGAACGAAAGGGAATTCCTTTCCGCGAATTCCTAGGTGCTCAGAATGAGAAGGGACTTCTACCTCGCTTCCATGTGATCTTGAAAGAAGAACATACCTTTGTCTATTCAGACGATGAGTTTGTAGAGTTGAAAACATTGAATGAGGAGAATCAGCGCGCTGAGCATAAAACGACTCTTGCGTCGATCCCTGAAGAGGAGCAAACCGATGAAGTAAAAGAATTTGTTCCAAGGTCGCTCTCTTTTGTTGAGCTCTATGAAGGTGGAAAGCTCAAAGCTTTGCGAGAAAGGCTTTCCAACTACAGCTTTTCTCTTAACCAGTATGTGAAGGCTGAGGGAAAACTCTTGGATATTGTTGAAGAAGGGGGACAAGAAACTCCGATTTACACCTTGAAAGAACTTATCGAATTCCTCCGAAAAAACGGAAGAAAAGGAATTGAGATTCAGCGATATAAGGGTCTAGGTGAGATGAATGCTGACCAACTCTGGGAGACAACAATGGAACCCGCAAATCGGACGCTTGTTCAAGTCACGATGCCTGATGCTGTTGCTGCAGATCACATGTTTACAATGCTCATGGGAGATGAAGTTGCGCCGCGCCGTGCATTTATTGAATCACATGCCCTTTCGGTTAAAAACTTAGATATTTAATAGGAGAAATCATGTCCTACCTTGAAGGAGAAACAATTGTCCCACGGAGTGTGGAAGAGGAAATGAAGGAGAGTTATCTCCGTTACTCTATGTCGGTCATTATTGCTCGTGCTCTTCCAGATGTTCGCGATGGTCTAAAACCTTCACAACGGCGTATCCTTTTTGCGATGCGGCAGCTTAATTTGAGTCCGGGTGCTAAACATCGAAAATGTGCGAAGATTTGTGGTGACACTTCCGGAGATTACCACCCACATGGTGAACAAGTTATCTATCCCACCCTTGTCCGAATGGCACAAGATTGGGTGATGCGCTATACTATGGTGCAGGGACAAGGAAACTTCGGCTCTATTGATGGTGATCCTCCTGCTGCGATGAGGTATACTGAAGCACGTCTTACGAAACCTTCAATGGCTCTTATGGAAGACCTCGACAAAGAAACGGTCGAGTATGCCCCGAACTACGATGAAACCAAGAAAGAACCGACAGTTTTCCCTGCAAAATTTCCCAATCTACTTTGCAATGGATCCTCTGGGATTGCAGTTGGGATGGCGACTAATATCCCTCCCCACAACTTGAAAGAACTCTGTAGAGCGACTGAAATGGTGATCGATGATCCTAAAGTTTTGATCGACGAAATTATGGAAGTGATGCCTGCGCCTGATTTCCCAACAGGTGGAATGATTTGTGGTTACCGAGGCATTAAAGAAGCTTTCCACACTGGTCGTGGTAAGCTCATGCTTCGAGGAACTCTTCATGTTGAAGATATCAAAAACACAGATAAGCAACGTATTGTTATTGATGAAGTCCCATACAATATGAATAAGTCTCGTCTCGTTGAGCGGATTGCTGACCTTGTTAATGACAGGCAAATCACCGGAATTTCTGATATTCGAGACGAATCGGATAAAGATGGAATGCGAGTGGTGATTGAACTGAAGAAGGGAGAGATTCCTGATGTTATTATCAACCAACTCTACAAGTTTACCGATATGCAAGTAACTTTTGGTTGCAATATGCTTGCCTTGGATAAAGGACTTCCTCGTATCATGAACATCAAGCAGATGATTGCTGCTTGGATTGACCATCGGATTGAAGTCGTTCGTGCAAGAACCCGATTTGAACTCAACAAGGCCGAAGCGCGCGCACATATTTTAGAAGGCTATCTTAAAGCCTTAGAGCATCTCGATGAAGTTGTTAAAATGATCCGAGGAAGTCAAAATCGGGATGAGGCCAAGGTCAAACTTATCGAGAAATATGAGTTCTCCGATCGCCAAGTCAACGCCGTTCTTGACATTCGTCTCTATCAGTTGACAGGGATGGAAAAAGAGAAAATCGAAAAGGAGTATGCTGATCTTCAAGCAAAGATTGCCCACTACCGCGCTATCCTTGCAAGTGAAACCCTTGTAAGGGGAATCATCAAGGACGAGCTTCAAGAAATACAAGCTTTTGATAAGACAGACAGAAAGACACAGATCGTTCCTGCAGAGGGAGAGTTCCAGATGGAAGACCTTATTGCCGATGAGCCAGTGATCTTGACCATCTCCAATGATGATTATATCAAAAGAATGCCCATCGGAACCTTTAAGGAGCAGAGAAGGGGAGGACAAGGCGTGATTGGTTTTGATCATAGGAAAGAGACCGACACAATTAAGGATATTTATGTTGCCTCAACCCACGATACCATTATGTTCTTTACTAATTTTGGTCGTGTCTACTGGGTCAAGGTGTGGCAAATTCCTGAATCGGGTCGACGCTCAAAAGGAAAACCTCTTGTTAACCTTCTTGAAGGATTAAGCGAAGGGGAACAAATTGCAGCGCAGCTCCGTGTTCGTCGCTTTGACGAGAAAGATGCTTCGATTCTTCTGGCAACCAAGCAAGGGGTTGTAAAAAAAACGCTTCTAGAGTCCTTCAGTTCTCCTCGCCGAAAAGGGGTTTATGCGATCAATATCGATGATGGTGATGAAGTGATTGCTGCTCATATTGTTTGTCTTGAGGAGCAGATCATGCTCTTTACTTATGAAGGCATGGCAGTTCGTTTTGACCAAGATCAAGTGCGCACAATGGGAAGAGTGGCTCGAGGAGTTCGTGGTGTTAAACTCAAGAGCAGCAGTGACCACGTTGTTTCTTGTGAAGTGGTGCGTGGCAATGAAACTGTCCTTGTTGTTTGCGAAAATGGTTTTGGAAAGAGATCTAGCGTTAAGCAGTTTAGGCACACTAAGCGAGGAGGCGTAGGAGTTCGCTCGATTATTACTAGTAAGCGTAACGGACAAGTAGTTGGGGCTCTTTCTGTTGGTGATAAGGATAGCGTTGTTTTAATGGCGAGCTCTGGGCATACTCTGCGCCTAAGTATGCAAGATATTCGGGTAATGGGGCGCTCTACTCAAGGAGTGAAGGTTGTGAACCTAAAAAATAGCGATACTTTGATTGCAATGCAAAAGATCGAACACCTCAAAGAAGAAGAAAAAGAGAGTGAAGAAGCGAAATAAAGGTCTTTTTATTACCTTTGAAGGGGGAGAAGGGGGAGGAAAGACCACACTGATTAATCGTATTTACGACGTGCTCACAGCAAAAGGACATACAGTAGTCCGGACGTTGGAGCCTGGTGGAACTTCCTTGGGGAAAGAAATTCGAAGTCTTCTCCTTCATCAAAAAAAAAGTCTTATCTGCCGGCAAAGTGAATTATTCCTCTATCTTGCTGACCGCTCTCAGCACGTTCAAGAGCTTATCTTTCCTGCTCTTGAGCAAGGAAAAATTATTCTCTGTGATCGGTTTAACGATTCCACGCTAGCCTATCAGGGCGCTGCCCGGTCTCTAAGTATAAACCTTCTCCGAGGGCTCTGTTTGGCTGCCACGGATGGGTTGGTTCCTAACCTGACTTTATATCTAGACCTTGATCCTAAAGTTGGACTTTCTCGTGCAAAGAAAAAAAATACTTACGATCGCCTTGAAGAAGAAAACCTCGATTTTCACACAAAAGTGCGAGAAGCTTTTCTATCGCTTTCTAAGGATGAACCTGATCGGTTCCGTGTCATCGACGCTTCAAAAGATGTCGATTCTGTTTATACCGATGCTATGAAAGAGATTGATTCACAGCTATGTCTAAGATAGAAGAGATTCCAGGAAATTCACAAGTAAAAAAACACCTGAGTAAACTACTTGAAAAGACCCCTTATGCTCTTCTTTTTGAGGGGCCTGAGGGGGTAGGGAAACAGGAGTTTGCACACGTATTTGCTCGAGAACTTCTTAAGACAACAAAGAAGGATCCTGCCGACCTCCGGCACCTCTATCCAGAGGGAAAAGCGCATCTGCACCCGATGCATTCCATCCGTCAGTTCATCAATGAAACCACTCTTCCTCCTTTTGAATCTGATCGAAAGGTCTTTATCATCCATGAAGCGGATCGTATGCTTCCATCAAGTGGTAATGCTCTTTTAAAAACCTTAGAGGAGCCTCTTGGCCTGACCACGATCATCCTTATTTCCTCGAGCCCTGATTCCCTTCTTTCTACGATTACCTCGCGGTGTTTTCGCGTCCCCTTTTCTTTGTTAACAGAAGAAGAAATCATTGCAGCTCTAATGCCTGAGAAGAAACTGGAAGAGGCGCGAAAAATTGTCCTCCTTTCTCATGGAAGTCTTGATAAAGCAAGGACTCTTGCTTCAAAAGAAAATGATCCTCTTCCTGAGCAGATGTTTCATGTGGGCTTCCGTCTTCTCTGCGGCGATCTTCCTACTGCAAACGAACTTCCCGAAGGCGCTGACTCAGAACAAGCTCTTTCCTATCTCTTCTATTTTTACCGGGATCTTCACCTTCTCCAAAGCGGTGCAAGCACTTCTCTCCTTTTCTACCAGGACAAGGCTGAGGTTCTCGCGCGCATTACTGCTCCTCTCCCCCCTCTAGAAACTCTCCAGGAACGCATGGAAAAAGCTCTTCTTGCCTCTAAGCTCAACATTCCATTGGCCTGCGCTCTTCCTGAGATTATTTCTATTGATTAACTGTGTGTGTTGCTTGTAGAGCAAGAGTATAGTGTGCCACTTCTTTCTGCAATTTTTGAGAAAACTTTTTGGGATATTGAGTGTCAAGGAATTTCCTTAGACAGGGATTTTATCGAGGACTTATATGAATTAATTTTGTTAAAGGAAAATGATGAAGTTAGAAATGCTTCTTTTTCTCAATTCCAATCCCAGCCTAAAATAATCCAAGTGAAAAAAAAGAAAAATAAAAAAAGAACTCCAACGCCTTTCTATTTTATCAGGTTTATCAAAATCGTATTCCTCAAGCCTTTTTATCTGAGTTGCCTTTCTTCCTCGCATCATACATCTCCTGTTAAACTCAAACAGATTACATGATGGCGGCAATTAAATTTATGGTTTTATTTTTTACAAATAGTATAATTTATCTGTAAAACCATGCGATACTTTTCCTTCGCGGAATCCTTGACAAAAAAGCAAGGCATCTATACGCTGTACCGAGTTTTAGGAATTAATCAAGAAAGAGATAGAACTTATGACAAAAGTCGGTTCCAACCCAATGCCTAGCCTCACTCCGGACTATCACTTAAGGCTAAAACATATTAACAACACAAACGAGCTATTAGTTGAGATGTTTCATAACACTGTACAGGGACCATATATTGAAGGAAAAATGGCTTATCACATTTCAAAGAGGGGAATATAGTTCCTAGTGGAGAGGTTTCTTCTGCTCAAATTAACACCCAAATAAAACCCCTCGTGCTTACGTTCAAAATAAGAAATATCTGGGAAAACACGTTCCAATCTCTAGAACAGTTTAAATGCGATCTGGGAAAAGAATTTACAATAGCTAGTGTCACAAACAGTTAGCCAATAATGGATCATAAGAGGTTTGTAAACATCACCTACGATAATTACTAATCGTTTCTGGTATCTGCCACGATTCAATCTTATTCCTTTCTCGAGTTCCATTGGAGAATGAGAAAAAGAAAATACCACTTTACACTTTTTGAGTCGGAAGCCCTGACCAGCGACCCTCTCACCATCTTTTTTGTTTAGAAGCGCAAACAGTTTTTAGGGTCTTTCCTTCGTTTTGATTCAAAAAATCTAACCCATTTCTTCACTCACTCATGTTGCGGAATGTGGGTTACAGAATGCGAGAGCGGATTTTTGGAGAGAAAAAGAGCATCACAAGAATGCTGCTGAGGAGAAGGAGAATAGTGGATAAAGCGTTGACGATGGGGGAAACGCCGGTGCGGAGGGTAGAGAGGAGGAAGAGCGAAAGAGTTTGGATTGAAGTGCCTGCACAGAAGTAAGAAAGGATAAAGTCATCGAAAGAAAGGATGAAGATGAGGAGTCCAGTAGCGAGAAGAGTTGGGCCAAGGAGGGGAAGGGTAATTCTGATAAATGTTTGGAGAGGGGTTGCGCCTAAGGCTTCGGATGCCTCGGTGAGGTGTTGGTCAAGTTGAAGGAAGCGAGTATAGAGTATGGGTATGACAAAGCCAAGACCAAGAACAGTATGTGCAACAATAAGGGTAGTGATTCCCAGTTCTACTTTAAACAGTGTAAAGTAGCTGAGTAGGCTGATCGCTAGTATTGTTTCAGGAATGATGAGATTTCCGTAGAAAAGAGGAAGCGCTTTCTGAATTTTACCACCTTGGGCACGGAAGAAAATCAAGAATACTCCTAGAAGGAGGCTTAGGGATGTCGAAATAATGGCGACTAAAAGGGAGTTCATAAAGGAGTTCCATAATGCAGAGGAGGCAAATAGCTCTTGGTACCACTTTAAGGTGAAGCTATCCCAAGGAGATGGGAAGCTCTTTGTATTGAAAGAGAAAACAATCAAGATGAGGATAGGGAGATACAGAAAAAGGTAGGAAAAAATAACAGCAGAAAGCCCTCCAAATTTCCCCAGAATCCTCCAGCTCATCGAAGTCCCTTTAAGAGCATTTTGCTCACCTTTCTAAAGGAAAAATAAATGAATATAGCAGCAGCTATCAGTGCAAAACAGCTTAAGATCATAAAGGCAGCCCCAAGTCCTCCGGTTTCATTTCCTAGAACATATTGTGAGACTACATTCCCCACAAAATATGTCTTATCTCCTCCCATTAATTCGGGAATAATGAATTCTCCAAAAGAGGGGATGAAAACAAGAAAAAATCCTGCTCTTACAGCGGGGAGGGTCATAGGAAGCATCACCTTCTTAAAGGTCTCGAGTGATGAAGCCCCTAAATCATCCGATACTTCTAGAAGATGGCGATCGAATCTTTCGAGCGTCGAGAAGATAGGAAGGACCATGAAAGGGAGGTAGCAGTAAATCATCATCAAAATAATCGCGAAAATCGAATTTAGGAAGTGAATAGGTTCTTGGATTAGACCAATCTTTTTTAATAAAGTGTTTAGAAACCCCTCTCGTTCAAGGACAAAAAACCATGCATAAACGTGCAGAAGAAAGTTTGTCCAAAAGGGGACGATCAGAAAAAATAGCATGAGGGTTTTGTATCTTCCTGCTTTAAATGCAATGAAATAGGCAAGTGGGTAGGCGATAACAAGACAAAGCACTGAGGTTGAAAAAGCCAAGAAGATTGAGCTAAAGATGACTGTTAGATATGTGGGGGAAAAAAGAGGAATAAAATTCTTAAGGGTGAGTCCTTGGATACCCCCTTCTTCGGAAAAAATAAAAATACTGCTCACCATCATTAAAAGCAGAGGCAGATAGAAAAAAATGACCTGCCAAATTAGAGCTGGAGAGCCGATGGCGAAAGCACTTTCTTTTTTCGTCCTTTGTTGAATCCTTTGGAACAGGGCGTACATCGTTTAACTCTCCAAAAGCAATGCGTTTTCTTTTTGCCAGTAAAGGTAAACTTTATCATCATAATCGATATCTTCATGGGGAAAGTGTTCTTCGTTCTGTTCAAAGACTTGGAGCTTAAATTTGTCGTTTACAATGACATTGTATTGGGTTGAACGTCCATGGTAGACGATTTGAGAGACCTCACCTTTTATCATATTGGTAAAGTTCTCAACAGGTTTTTTCGAGATGTAGATCTTTTCAGGGCGCATACTGAGCGCTGCGCTACAACCCTCGAACATCCATTTTTTTTTCTGAGGAATATAGACCTTAAACCTCCCTAAGTGGAGGATGTCTATCTCAGGGTCGGTGCTGATACCATGGAGGGTTCCAGTCAAAATATTGGTAGTTCCTACAAATTTGGCAACGAAACTTGAAACTGGGAACTCATAAATCTCTTGAGGTGTTCCAATCTGTTCGATATCTCCATCTTGGTTCATAATTGCCATCTGATCAGCAACAGTGAGGGCTTCGAATTGGTCGTGGGTTACGTATACAAAGGTAGTTTTAAGCTTATCTTGGAGCTCGATAAGTTCGATGAGCATTTTTTCCCGGAGCTTAAAATCTAGGGCGGCTAGAGGCTCATCTAATAGAAGAACTTCTGGCTCATTAATAATGGCTCTAGCAAGAGCTACCCTCTGTTGCTGACCTCCTGATATCTGGGAAGGGAATTTTAAAATATGATTTTCTAGATGAAATGCTTTTAAAATTTTAATGACCCGATGTTCAACTTCTTTTCTAGAAATCTTTTGAATTACAAGGCTATAGGCAACATTATTAAAGACATTGAGGTGAGGAAATAAAGCATAATTTTGAAAGACAATATTAATTTTTCGCTTGTTAACGGGAATATAAGTAATATCGGTATTGCCCAGGTATATGATTCCAGAATCGGGGCTTTCAAAACCAGCAATAAGCCTCAGAAGGGTTGTCTTCCCGCATCCGCTAGGACCCAAAAGAGCAAAAAACTTCCCAGAGGGTATTGTCAAGTTGATTTTATTGAGAATGATTCCATCGCTTTGGGATTTGATCATCTCTTTTAGACGGATACTTCTCACATGTTCTCCCTACTATCATGGGCAGTAGTTTACTGTTCATGCGATTTTTTTGGTAGATGAACCTATCCCAATGATTATATTATACAGGATAGATTTGTTGAGGGTTGTTTTTTTTGTTTGAATTTTGAAGAATGGATGCTTATGAAACGCAGTAAATTAGTTATTATCGGATCGGGTCCTGCAGGTTTTACAGCAGCTATCTACGCAGCCCGTGCCAATTTGCTGCCCCTAATGTATGAAGGTTTTTTCAGTGGCCCCTCTGGGGGTCAGCTTATGACAACCACTGAGGTGGAGAATTTCCCCGGATTTCCTGATGGGATTACGGGCCCTGCGCTCATGGATGCAATGAAAAGCCAGGCCAAGCGTTTTGGGACTCAAGTTTTAACTGAGGATGTTGATGAGATAGAGCTTTCCTGTCGCCCCTTTAAGATCAAGGGAGGAAAGACGACGGTCCTTGCTGATTCAATCATCATTGCGACTGGAGCTACGGCAAAACGGCTTGATATTCCCGGGACTTTGGATGGGGAGTTTTGGCAGCGGGGGGTTACTGCTTGCGCTGTTTGTGATGGGGCAATGCCGATTTTTCGAGACAAAGAGCTTTATGTTGTTGGCGGCGGAGATACTGCTGTTGAAGAGGCGATATTCCTTACGAAATATGGAAGCAGGGTTTACATTATTCACAGAAGAGAGGAGCTCCGTGCTTCGAAGATTATGGCGCAACATGCGATGGATCACCCTAAGATTGAAATTCTTTGGAACACTGTCCTGGTAAATGTTGAGGGAAGTAATGTTGTTAAAGAGGTCACACTTCAAAATATTAACACAAAAGAGGAATTAAAACGGGATGCTGCAGGGGTCTTCTTTGCGATTGGGCACAATCCAAACACTGCTTTTTTAAAAGGTCAGCTTAAGACTGATGAACATGGGTATCTTCTTGTTCGATCGGGTTCAACAGCAACCAATATTGAGGGTATCTTTGCAGCTGGAGATGTTCAGGATAAGGTTTACCGCCAAGCTATATCTGCTGCTGGGTCGGGGTGCATGGCATCGCTTGATGCAGAGCGGTGGCTAACAGCAAATAGATTGCCATGAAGAAGCTTCTTCTTTATCTCTTTCCTTTATCTCTTTTTGCTTTTGTCGTCGATCCCTATCTGACACCTATTGCAGAATTTGAATTTCGCCCTGCCTATTCCTATCGATATTATCCTTCTGTTAACCATGGGGAGAATCCTTCAAGCTATCACTCTCATGATCATTTGATTGATTTAAATCTCGGGGTGAATTTTTGGCCTAACTGGGACTTTCAGTTCCAAGCCGATTTTTCCCATACTCATAAACTCAATTGGGGAGGGCAGAGAGTGGGAACACAGCTCCGCTACCTTCTTTGGAACGATGTGGTGGGGGATCCGATCAGCTTAACAATAGGTGGGCAAATCTTTTATGTTCCTACCCACAATATGCGCGATGTAAGCTCACCCTATCACTCACAAGGGAACTTTGAACTAGGGATTGCTGCTGGCAAGGAAATTGATAGCACTTATCAATGGTTATGGCGTTTTTGGGGATTTATTGGGACCGGTATTGCCAATAGGGGGTACCCATGGATTCGCCCTATCCTTTCTGCGGAAGGAAAGTTCCAACTCCGCCACAAACTCAAACTCTTTACCGAGGGATATTTTGGATTTGGCGATCACTCCCGCATTAACATTGACGATTTTAATGGGTATGCTAAGATACAGCATCGATCGATCGATATTGGGCTCAATTACACGTATCTCTTTGAAATTTGGGGTGCGCTTAGGGTGCAATACTCCTTTCGGGTTTACGCCCACTCTTTCTTGCAACATACCAGCATTTTCACAGCTGAATATCGCTTTCCGTTCTCACTATTCTAACCATAAAGCAACAGCATTTGCGTACTTTTTGCAGTGGCTTATTGAAATGAGGATCTGAGGAAAGTGGAAGCTTTCATTGACACTATTTGAAAACTCGACAACCGGCCTTCCAAGTTCGTCATTGGTGATTTCAATATCACGAAAAGAGATTGATTTACCAAAGCCAATACCGAGGGCTTTGGCGATAGCCTCTTTTGCGGAGAACCTTCCTGCAAGGTGGGTTGCAGAGTCTTTATGCTCTAGGCAATATTTCAACTCTTTCTCTGTAAAAATCTTTTGGTAGAAATGGGTTCCGTGTTTTTCGATCGTTTGTCTGATTCGATCGATCTCAAGGATATCATTACCGATACCTTTAATCACTCTTTCTCTTCATCCTCATCGTCTTCGTAGTATTCGTCTTGCTTAGAGCGAATGTCATCGTTTTGTTCTTCAAGCCCAGCTTCAAATGCATTGCAGAAGATCATTCTACCTGAAGAGGTGTGTTTTACTGAAAGAACTTGTGCATTGATGATCTCGCCGATGAAGTTTCCTCCACCATTAACAACAACCATGGTTCCATCATCCAGATACCCGACTCCTTGGCGAGGCTCTTTTCCGAAACGCTGTACTTTGATTCTAATCATCTCTCCTGTTTCCATGAGAGGTTTTAGAGCATTGGATAAAGAGTGCAGATTAATGATTTGAACCCCTTCAATCGAGGCCATTTGGATACGGCTGATGTCAGCAGTTAGAACGTTACCATCAATCAAACGAGCCAATCGGATCAATTTACTTGTCGTATCCTTCACCTCGGGGAAGTCAGTATCGTTAAAACGGAGCCCCAGGTGGTCGAGCTGCTCCATCTTCTTAATTACCTCAAGACAGCGACGAGCTTTTGACTTTGTCATATCATCTCCTGTTTCTGTTTGGGCATAGAGTTCTTTAATAATGAAGCGGGGAATGACGAGGTGCTGATCCACAATTCCAGTTGAACAAAGATCGATGATTCGAGCGTCAGAAAGAACAGAGGAATCGATCAGCAAGTCCCGTTTCTTCTGAGCTGTAGGTGCAAACTTTACGAAGGGAATACTGATATAGAGTTCATCAGATGCCCGCAGCGTCATAATTGATCCCAGATAGGTGCCGAATAGAAAGAGGGCAATCTTAATGATTTCGAGGGCTTGAGGAGTCAAGACAAGGGAGATTGAGCTAAGGTCTAAGATTGCATCAAAGATTAAGACAAGGGCTTGCCCCATCAAATAACCAATGAAAAGTCCTACGACTGCGATATTAAAGGAGCGGAGATTAAACTTTCGGAAGAGGGTATCGAAACCAATCAATAGCAGGCTAAACACAGAACCGATCAAAATACCGATCAAAGCGTTTGTTGCCAGAAGGCCTTCGGGTCGCGACAGCATGTATGTTGTCATAAAAAAGATCGAAATAATCGTGAAGAAAATTCTGACAAAAGCTAGAGAAATATTCATTTGAAAAGGCTCCGTTGAACTATTATGTATGTCCCAAAACAATCGGGCGTTTGATAATATTTATAGACTTCTCTATTCTTATACTAACCAAAGACTTTTTTCAAAGGATTTTTATGAGGCTCGGTTATCGTAGTGCTATTATTTTCTCTGGACTTCTCTGGCTCGCTATTGGGATTCTTCTCCTTTCAAAAGGACTTAGTTATCTGGTTGTGGCGGGGAGTGCTCATCTAGGGGGAACACTTCAAGGTTTTTCTCTCTTAATGCAGATTGATTGCTTTGTTAAAAACCCTGAAAAATCCGCTATTATTTTGGTTTCAGTTGGCTTGGTCCTCGGATTTTTCAAAGGACGCATAGTCATGAAGAAAGCAGTTAATCGGGTTGTCAAACGTATCCACTCCTTTCC
Source organism: uncultured Chlamydia sp. (assembly GCA_946127115.1). GTDB lineage: Bacteria > Chlamydiota > Chlamydiia > Chlamydiales > Simkaniaceae > Neptunichlamydia. The sequence goes on along the minus strand of CAMGYI010000001.1, from coordinate 608,774 downwards.
TTCTCCTATTCCTATTACGGCAATGTATTCTAGGGGGTATCTATGTCTCATTGGAGGAATGACTTTTATGGGGATTTCTCTTAAATTTCTTCCTATTCCTATAGATGTTAAGGGGTTTGTTGATTTTACTGTTGGGACTGCGCTTATTAATGGAGCAATGCTTTATTTTCGAGCCGCTTTTAAGTCACCTCTAGAGATGGCTTAAAACTATTTATGGTAATAAGTTCCCTTGTGGATCTGAAAGGCTCTGTAAATCTGTTCCAGCAGAAGAAGGCGGGTGTGCTGATGGGTGAAGGTCATCTTTGAAAGGCTGATGGAGTGGGAAGCCTTTTTTAAGATGTTTAATGGAAGTCCAGTAGGGCCGCCAATGACGAAAGTAAGGCGTGAGCCCTGCTTTTCAAATTCCCTATGGAGAAAACCTGAAAAATCGGGTGAGGTTGATTGTATTCCATTTGGATCTAAACAGATAAAGTGGCCTTTCATAGGGAGGTTTTGTTGATCCCATTCAATCGCAACTGCACCTGTAAGCCTTTTTTCATATTCAGCAAGAGCCCTTTGCAGCCAAGGTTCCTTCGTTTTTCCTGGAGAAAATATTTTAATTTTTAATCCCAAATGACTTTTATCCTTTTGATAGGTATGATTATGCACCAAATACTCTGGTAGGTTCAATGCAAAATTGGTTTTACTGGGATCCGAATCCCACCCCGTTTGTTATTCCAGGAATTAATCGTTTGATTGCTTGGTATGGGATCCTATTTGCCTTAGGGTTTTTTGTAGGGTTTTACCTTTTGCATGCCCTGTTTAAACAATATCTCCGTACTTGCACCGACTGGCCGGAAGAGGAGTTAAAGAAAAAATCTTTAGCTTTTTCTGAAAAGCTGACAGTGTATGTTATTATTGCGACTGTAGTAGGAGCAAGGCTTGGTCACATTCTGTTCTACGAGAAGTGGAGTGACTATTTTCTCCATCCGATGGAAATCATGAAGACGTGGGAAGGTGGTCTTGCCAGCCATGGGGGAGTTGTCGGGATCCTTCTTGGAATCGTCTTTTTTTTCTTTAGGGTTCGAAAGAGTTTTTCTTTCCTCTCAATCACCCGAATTATCGATATGCTTGTTGTGCCGGCGCTTCTTGTGGGGACTTTCATTCGACTTGGTAACTTTGTCAATCAAGAGGTTCTGGGGACGTTAGCAACCGTTCCTTGGGCAGTTGTTTTTGGCCATCCCATTGATGGGAGTATTCCTGCTCCCCGCCATCCAGCGCAACTTTACGAAGCAGTGTTTTACTTCCTCTCCTTTTTAGGATTTTGGCGATTTTACTCCCGTCTTCTCTATCCAGCAGGACGACTTTCTGGAACCTTCTTTGTGGTGATCTTTGGATTTCGTTTTCTTGTAGAATTTGTCAAAGAAGAGCAGAGTCTTTTGCTTAAAAATTATTGGCTTACTATGGGGCAAGTCTTGTCTATTCCAATGATTATATATGGACTTATTCTGCTCTTTCGAAAGGTGCAAGCGGAATCAATTGATTCGAAAGCTTGCTAAGGGAGCTATTCAGCCTTTCTTTTGTCCACTCGGGATGGTGACGCTTAAGCAGGGTTTTGTGCCAGAGAAGAAACCTTTCGTAGGTTGAAGATTGTCCATCAGTAAGGACATGATACCAGTGATATTTATAGAGGATCCAAAGACGTCCTTTAAGTTCCTCTTCAAAGGAAGAAAGGAGGGGGTAGAGCTTTAGGGAATCCTCCATCACATCCTGAATAAACCGCTCATGATCGACAGTGAGTTCATCGAGATGAAGTGTCTTCCATTTCTTTTCAATGAGAGCCAATAAAGGAGAGTTGGGATTAAAATGAATTGTTCGGATTAACATGTCATTTTGAGCCACCCAAGTATCGACCTTCTCTTTGACTGTATCCTCTTTGTAGGGAGTTGCAATGACCTTCTTGAAGAACTGCAAGGCACTACTGATAATCATTTTGAAGGATTGTTTCGGATTGTCGATGAGTACATTCCCGAGCTCTTGTTCGAGAATAGGGAGTGCATCGGGTGATGTGTAAGATAGAAGGTTTCCCTCTTCCTCAATCGTTTTCCAAATTAGGAGTTCGAACTGCTCAATCTGAGATGAGGATAGTAAAGGAAGAGATATTCCCTTCCAATAAGCTTCGACAATGGCATCTTCCACTGAGGAATCTAGAATTTTTTCTTCATCCATTAAATGCATTTCTGCATTAATAAATACAAAGAGAACCTGGTCCATATTTGGAGATATAATCCCCGTTTTATCTTGTGCACATTGTTTTACGTGGCGAATAGAAGCTCGCACGGATTCTTCACTCATATTTTTTGGAAGCCCTTCAGCTATTGTATAAAGAGCAAGGATCCGTTGAATAAGTTCCAGGCGATGTTCATCACTCGTTAGAAGAGAATTGCATTTCCCCATTTCAATTTGTTGGCGGATAAAGGATTCTATTGTCTTTTGTTCTTTGAGTGAAAAGTGGCAAGCAATGAGAGAGCTGTATTGCAACTTTTCGGCAAGAATCATAGAAAGAGTAGAGGTAAGTTGGTTTTCCTTTGCTAGGGTCTTAATCTCAAAATAGGCTTTCAGCTTTTTGAAAATTTCCTGTTTGAGCATATAGGGATCGAGGTTCTCCCCTTTTGCGATGATTTCAAGCTGTGTTTTAACGATGAGTTTATCAACCTTATCATACTCATCATAAGGGCTTTTTGTCTGAAGGAGGCTCAAATCTCTGAGAAGATGTTTTTGAACGGACCAGATAACCTTCGTAAGCTGATCAATTTCCGGGCGGGTACCTTCAAGGGTGGCAATACATTCTGAAAGTTTTGTTGCTATTTGTTTTGCAATCGTATAGGGGGGGAGATGCTCAGATGGAAGGCTTTTTTTCAGATTTTCTCGAATCATATACTTTAGATTAAGCTTTCCGTTATTCTCTAGAGCTTCTTTTTGTCCTTGGATTTTTTCATAGTAATATCCAACTTTTTCCCAAACCTTTTTAAGGGCAGAGGCTCCAAGTCGATAGTTTGGGAACTTTTTCCTAAATTCAGGAAGAATTTTTGCCAAAAGATTGGATTCAATCTTTCCAGACCATTTTAAAAGAGAGCCAGACTCATTAATTTCACCCTTAATTTTCCTAGAGAGAAATAAACTAAGGTCTGAAAAAGGATCGTAGAAGTCATCGGCTTCGTCAATGGGGTGAAGCAACGAAGGCTTTTCATTGTCTCTATCAAGAGAGGAAGAGTCTGCTTGGTTCAATTCATCATTGGGGAAGGAGAGGCCTGACATAATTATTTTCCATTTTAGTACTTGAATTCCTCTATGACATTCTAGATGTTTTTTGTCCAAATATTTTAAGAAAGTTTATTTTTTTTCTCTTATGCGAGAGAGACTGCCAGTTTTTCTGCTTGGAGTTTTTTCACGATATCAATAACGGAATACATACACTACCTAGGAGTTAGGAAAAATCGAGCATGATTAGTCTCCATCTCTAAAATTTGCTTGTTTTGTGCATTCTCCTCTTGAAGAGTAATCTTTCCTGTGATGTGAAATTCTCCTTCATTTTCCACATCTTTCGGTCTATTGCATTCTATAGACTTAATCTGTTTTCTTAATTGCTGGATGAAATGCTTAGTTGGATGATCTATTTCTGCAGTTTTCGGATCTACCATAGGAAGGAAGTGTGCATGATATAAAATATTGTCGGCCTCCCCGATGCCAGCAAATATAGTTCCATCATAACGTGTATCATTATGCACCATGCTTGCTATATACGCTATTCCGTGTCTTTCTATATTTCTTTTATCTACAAATCTATAAGGGGTTCCGTATTTTTCTGATAAATTGGATTCTAATACCCTAGAAATATTAGAAAGATCATGAGTAGCAATCAAAAACTCTGGATTTTCGTGATTGGAATAATTGTATACAAATTGATTAGATTCATAGCTCCAATCGCGAATATTCTTGATACTGTCTTGGTTGACATTCGCCCAACGCCTCACTCTTGGATGAACTTTAATTGTTTTTTGTTTGATTAAACAGTGAGAGGGATTGAGTTCTTTTTCAGATAATTGAAAGTTAGATGTTTGAGGCATGCTTTCTTTTCTATCCGCAGTTTTAATCGGTCTTTGGGTGTCTCTGGATAGGTGTCCTTTCTTTTTTCGACTCTTTTTGCTAGAGGAAACAAGAGGGGGCAATTGCTTTTGCTTACTTTTTTGTTTACATTCATCAGCAAGGAGTTCATCCATTGCTTTTATTGATTTATGCTCTTGGTACTTAAAGTCTAACTCTTCATATTTTCTAGAATCTGATGAATCGGCCTCAATTATTAAATTTTTCGATAAATATAATAAATAATCAGGATCATTCAATCTATCTGTAATATTCTTCAATTTTTCATGTCTTTCTGAATAGGATTTTCGTTGTTTTTGAATCTTTCTCTTAGTGAGGGTACTTTGTAGATGGCTCTGCTGATATGCTTCCACTCCTGCTTCAGATATTTTATAAATTTTCATGTTCTTACCCATTAATCGCTCTCTCAGGGAGAAAAAAAGTTGGGTTACATTACAATCCATATCTTTTAAGCTGATTGAATCAACTTGTTCATACATACGAGTTAAAGTAGGGATATTATAATCATGCATAATTACAGACTCTGAACAATTTTCCAGAAATCCTTGATGTTCAGAAGAGTGAATTGTTGATAAAAATTCCAGATAAAGATACGACTTTAAAAGGTTTTTAAAACAGGTGTCGAGAAGTTTTTGTTTGGGAATTTCCTTATCCAAGGATGCAATTGCTTCGCTTACTTTGATTTTTTCTATTGCTTCACTTAAATTTAAAACCTTACTTTTTACCGTCTCTACACTTTCTGTGTCTACGGAATAATGTATTAAACGGTTTTCACGGGTTGTTGAAAAAAAATTCTTTCTAACTTGCATATACAAGAGAGGTATTGTCGAGCAATGATCTGGTCTAGGAATATCAAAAGTACATTCAGAATTTCTTAGCCATCTAGTTATTTACAGGTAAAGACATATAAAACCTACTTTAATTTTTTATTAAATACCTATCTATACTAATATATTAACAAAAAATTAAATTAAATTAAATTAAATTAAATTAATTATTATAGATAATTATCTATTTTCTATAAATTAGTTGAGAATGCTTCTCTTCTTACTTAAGAAGCTTATACCCATTCCGCTTCCTCTCAAGATTTTTTCCTAGTCTTTCATTTTCGGTACATGATTGGCTCGGCTCAATAATAGCTGGCTTTGTATCGCCACCCCCTAACCCAGCTTCTTCAGTAGGGAAGGATGATGAAGAAGCTCGATTTGGAAAAGTCGCAGCCAATCAAATTGGGAGCTTAGTTCTAAACGGGCTCTAAGTAAGATAATGTTCCATTTTCTGCTGAAAAAAGATTGTTATGAAATTCTTGGGGTTTTTTGGAAGATTCGCTATACTGGGAGTTTAAGCGATATATGCGAGGAGCATTCAAATGAATCAGATGATTATTATGGGACATCTCGGGGCAGATCCCGAAGTCCGTTTTACTTCTGGGGGGCAAAAAGTGACCACACTGCGTGTGGCTGCTAACCAGAGACGTGGCGGGAAAGACGAAACCTTTTGGTGGCGTGTCACTATTTGGGGAGAGCAATTTGACAAAATTATGCCCTACTTCAAAAAAGGAAGTGCAATTGTTGTCAGTGGTGAGATGCTCAAACCAGAAATTTATAATAATAAAGAGGGGCAACCTCAAATCTCTCTTAATCTTGTGGCTCATAATATTTCTTTCCCTCCTTTTGGAAAGAGTGATCGCCAAGAAAGTCAGCAACAACAGAGCTCCCACTCTCAGCCAAGCGGAGATTCTGGTGGACAGATGCAGCAAGGACAAGGCGAACAGCAACAGCAACAGCCTGCAGGATTTAGTGAGGACGAAATACCGTTTTAATGCAACTTACCGTTAACGCAAGTGTCTCTAAACGGCCCAAGGCAGACCTAATTGTCGTTCCCTTTTTCGAAACGAAAAAGGGGGCGGATCCTGCTGTTAATATTCCCGATCTAAAAGGGAGCATTGCCCCTATCCTTAAAGCGGGGGATTTTACTGGAAAAGAGGGAGCTACGATGCTTGCTTATCTTTCAGGAAAGACCGAAAAGCGCCTTCTTCTTTTAGGTCTCGGTGCGGCAAGGAGTTTGTCCATGGAAGGGCTTAGAAAAGCCTATGGAGCGGCGATGAAGCGGTGCCGGGGTAAGGCCTGGACTCATGTTAACTTTGTCTTGCCTGAGTGCGACAAACTAGATATTCATGACGTGACACGTGCCGTCTCCGAAGGGGTTGCCCTCACTTCCTATGTTTTTGATGAGTGGAAATCCAAGGCCAATAAGAAATCCTTTCATCTCAAAAAAGGGGTTCTTGTTGGAGCACGTGATGCAGCAATTTGTAGAAAGACAATGGGGATCTTAACCGGTGTAAACTTGGCGAGGAATCTCATCAATCGAAATGCCTTAGATGTGACACCGCAAACCCTTGGGGCGGAAGCTCGCAGCCTTGCGAAACATTTTACCTCCGTTAAAGCAACGATTTTGACTAAGAAACAGCTTGAAAAAGAGAAGATGGGTCTCCTTCTTGCTGTGGGCAATGGTTCTCGGATGGATCCTGCTCTTGTCATGGTTGAGTATCGGGGAGCTCCTCGCTCCGATGATCTTACGATGGTTGTAGGAAAAGGAGTGACCTTCGATACGGGAGGGCTCAACTTAAAACCGACGAACTTTATTGAAGACATGCGTGCCGATATGGGTGGAGCTGCTGCTGCACTCGGGCTTATCCAAGCTGCTGCAAGCATAAAACTTAAGGCAAATATTGCTGTTGTCGTTCCTACGACAGAAAATGCAATTGATGCCCATAGCTACAAGCCTGGAGATGTCTACCTCTCCCATGCAGGAAAAACCGTAGAGATCACAAATACCGATGCGGAAGGGCGTCTCATCCTTGCTGACGCCCTTTCCTATGGACAAAAACATTTTCAGCCCGATCGTATCATCGATATGGCAACCCTTACGGGCGCTATTGTCATTGCTTTGGGTGATCAACGCTCCGGGATGTTTTCCAATAATGATAAACTTGCTAAGCTTTGCGAAAAAGCAGGGGAGACCAGTGGAGAAAAAGTGTGGCGGATGCCCCTTGACGCTGAGTATAAGATATTGCTAGAATCAAGTATTGCAGACATTAAAAATGCCTCTGGTAAACGTATGGCTGGATCGGTGACTGCGGCGATCTTTCTCCAAGAGTTTATCCAGAAGAAAATCCCGTGGATCCATCTCGATATTGCGGGAACCGCCTTTTTAGATAGTGCGCGTGATTACCACCTTTCTCAAGCAACCGGAGCTGGGGTACGCCTTCTCATAGAGCTTCTTGAATGTATCGAGTGAAAAAAGAAAGTTCTCTTCTCGCCTTTTTGAAGGAAAAAACGGACGTTTCTGGAAGGGAAGTCAAGAGAGCTCTTGAAAGTGGGGGATGCTGTCTCAATGGCAAGCTCGAACGTTTTGCTTCCACAAAGCTTAGAGAAGGCGATAAAGTTACTTTTCGCCTTCCCAAAGTTCTCAAGAAAGAGGCTCTTTCGATTCTCTATGCAAGATTCATTCCTTACCCTCTTCAATAAACCCTCAGGTGTGACAACTGCCCCGCAACAAGGGCATCATCTTGTCCACAGACTCGATAAAGGAACATCTGGAGTCCTTCTTATGGCTCGTACCCTCCCTATGAAAAAAGCTCTTGAAGCGCTTTTCAAAAAACGAGAATCAAGAAAAACATACATTGCTCTCATCAAAGGAGATCTTCGAAAAGACCAAGGAACTATAGATAACCGTCTATCGAAAAAGGGGACCTTTCATGGGCAGACTCTCTACGGATCTGCGCCAAAAGGGCAAATAGCAATCACCCACTGGAAAATTTTAGAAAAAAGAAAAGGAAAATCTCTTATCGAGCTCCATCCCGAAACAGGACGTACTCATCAACTCCGTATCCACATGGCAGGAATGGGACATCCCATCCTTGGAGATCTACAATATGGGCGCAATGTGTCATTTCCTGAGGACATCAATCGTCTTTGTCTCCACGCCTATCGTCTTTCGTTTATCCATCCAAAAACAAAAAAAAAAGTGCAGGTAACATCATCTTTGCCCACACTCTTTCAACATTGATCTGAAATCAAGCTTAAGCTTTAACGTCTCATGGGTCATCTATGTCTATTTTAATTTGTTAAAGTGAAGAGCCTTGGATAAAAATGCCCCCTTTTCATAAATTAGTTTTTTGAAGAAAATTTAGCAATTTATGAGGGTATAGCTCTACTGATTAGTTTTTTGGATTTAATTTTCATGTGGTTGTGAGTGATTAAGGAGTACTCCTTCATTTCTTGACTTACAAGAGCCAAAATTTTCCAGTTTCAGACGACCCAATCATGTGAGAATTTTTCACCGGGTGTTAGTCTCTTTCAACCTGTTAATCCAATTCAAAAAAGGACATTTCTCCACTTGTGTTTTGTAGATTTCAGTCTCTATTTTGTGGAATAGGTTTATAAATAGTGGATATGACGCATATTGTCGAGCTTTTTGCTGAAAAGGACAAGAATGAAAGCAGGAACAAAGGAAGTGACAACAAAAATATCGAAAAATGTCGAGAGGTGGATCTGAGTCATCCAGCCGGCAACATATCCCCCGAAATAGAAGCCAATTCCGATGCAGGCAAACCAAACGCCGGTAAGGAGTCCGCGGTAGCGGTGGGGGCTGAGATGAGTTACAAGGGAGAGGCCGATAGGGGCAAGAAAAAGTTCGGCAAGGGCCATCAGGCCAAAGGAAGAGATTAAGTAGAAGGGGCTTACAAGAGCGTGATCAACGCCTTTGGGGATGTGGGCTGCTGCTCGCTGCATCACAAGGAAGCATAGTCCCATGAAGAATAGGCTGAAGGCAGTTTTCATTGGAGGGCTTGCGCTCGACTTGATGCGGCGCAAAAAGAGATAAAGGTAGGCCAATGGGAAGGCGAAAATAAGGAGGAAGAAAGTTTCAGTTGAGGTAACCCAAGGGGTTGGAATTGTAAACCCACCAAACTGCCTGTCGGTAAAATTAAGAGCGAATAGGGTCATTGAAGAACCAGCTTGGTTATAGGCCATCCAAAAAAGAATCGACAGGAGTGTCATGATTAATATGACGTAGATGCGGTCTTTTTCATGTTTTTTGAGGGGAAAATGATTCGGGTCGTCTTTTTTTGAGACGAAATAATGGGAAGGAACATCAATATTTTTTAATTTTCCAATCACCGAAAAATAGGGGATAACACCAAGCATTTGAACGCACCCACATAAGATAAAGACGAGGCTCCAATTTATTGTTTGCAGATAGCCAAGGACGATCATAGCAAAAAAGACCCCAATGTTGACAGAAGCATAGTAAATAGAAAATCCTCCCTCACGAATGTGAGGTTTTTTCGCATAGATACTCCCTAAAAGAGAGTAAACAGCAGGGGTAAAAAGGCCTCCTCCAAACGCAAGAAGAGTGAGCGCTGGAAGAAGGAGCATCTCGCTCAAGGTTGCCAGCAAAAAACATCCTACAGCAGTTAAAAGCGTTCCGAGGAGTACAGGACTTTGGTAGTTCCACTTGTCTGCAATCCATCCCCCCAGAATGGGGAGTGTAAAAGCGATCCCTGTGTACGCACCGAAAAGATGTGTTGCTTTTGGCGTCGAGTATAAAAAATGTTTTACGAGGAAAAGAACAAGGAGGTTTCCAATTCCCCAATAAGCGAAACGTTGGCACATTTCTATGAGGGCAAGGAGATACATTTCGCGAGGGTGTTTATTCGAAAAAATAACGTCTTGTTGTTTCATTCATCCTCGCGTAAAAAAACATTTTTGGATTCCCTTCCTAGGTATAGCCTCAAAAGGGGATTTAGGCTATCATTTTTTATGAAATATCTTGTACTATGTCTGTATATTTTTGAAGCTAAATTATTTGATCTCTGAAAAAAATGAAAGTTCTTCTTGTTAAAACATCCTCTCTTGGTGACATTATTCAAACGCTTCCCGTTGTTTCTTTTCTTAAGGGAAAGTATCCTGAAACGGAAATTGATTGGGTTGTTGAAAACTCCTTCAGAGAGATTCTAGAGGCTCATCCCGATATTCATACCGTGATTCCTATTGAGATGCGTACATGGAGAAAAAATCTCATAAAACATCGAAGCGCCATTTGCTTGGCGATAAAAACTCTGCGTTACAAAAACTATGACCTCCTCTTTGACTTGCAGGGAAATATTAAGTCAGCGCTCATCACAAAATGCATCCGAGCAAAAGAAAAGGTGGGAACCACATTTAAATCCGCTCCAGAGTGGCCAAATGCTCTGTTTCTAAATCACAGGTATCCTCTGAATGGAAAGGATCCTATCTCCCTCCAATATCTCTCTATTCCACAGCAACACTTTTCCCTAAAGCCTCATCCTATTAAAGTCTCTTTGACTCTATCCATTACACAAAAAGAATCGACTTGGCTACGCTCAAAGTTAAAGGGGAAGTACCGTATGATGATCTGTCCAGGATCTCACTGGGAAAACAAGAAGCTTTCCCTTCCTACCTGGATCGAGCTTCTCAAAGAACTTTCTCAAAGGAAAGAAACTTACTTTTACATTGCTTGGGGAAGTCCTAAAGAAGAGCAAGAAGCCCTAGCACTGCATACACAATTTCCCTCTTTTAGCAGTGTTCTTCCAAGGATGCGCCTCCCTCTTTGGCAGAATTTTATGTCACATATGGACGCTATTTATACTGTCGACTCAAGCGCGCTTCATCTTGCGGCTACAACCGGTGTTCCAACTTTTAGCTTCTTTGGTCCGTCCAATGCTACAGTTTACAAACCACCACAGAATATCCACCAGGCTTTCCAAGGGACCTGTCCTTACGGCAAGACTTTCATTAAACGATGTCCAGCCCTCCGAACCTGTAAAACCGGTGCTTGTCTCAAAGGCCCTAACTCAGCAGAATCCTTAATAAATAGTATTACCCCTAATTAAATGGTGGAGAGAAGAAGGTTGAAATCGATGTGGGATTCAACGATTTCGACAGCTTCGTTGATTTTCTCTTTGTCTTCCGTGCGGATCTTAACAGTGTATGAGGTAATCATCTCCATGGCGCGGTAGGAACTGACGGGAGCATAGAGCATGGGGATGTTGGCTTTTCTGAGCACTTCAAGGATAGTTTTTCTAGGGGGTGTGTCACCAGTGAGGATGATTCCTACAGATAGATCTTCCTGAGGATTGGCGATTTTAACGTCCCAGTGTTTGGTTAGAGTGGATAGAATAATATCTTCGCGATTCGAAGGGGTAATAATGAGCTGATTTGGAAGAATCAGTTCCCGATAATTCTTGAGGGAGGTGGCTACAAGTCGCATGTGGCGAAAGTGGCGCATATGGTGGTCTTCTCCGGTGAGTAGGGTGGCATTGAAAAGGGATTCGTAGTCTTGCATCGTTGGGTTACTTAGAAAAGGGTCAAAGGGGATGCAACCGAGGATGGGGATGTTCCAATGGGCAAGGGCTTTTTCCATATAGGTAAGGACCATATCTCGTTTATCATCATGCACACGGTTTAAGATAATTCCAGCAATGCGCACTCCTTCGGCGTCGCAAAGGGCTTTATTAACGGCGAGGGCATCGAATGCGGAGCCAAGGCCACCAGAGGCAACGAGAATCATGGGAAGTTCTAGAAGGGATGCAACACGGGCATTGCTGAAATTGACAATTGATCCAACACCAACATGTCCTGTTCCTTCAATGACAATTGCTTCGCTAGACTTAGATATTGCTTTGTAACTTTCTTCAATTCTTGATTGCAGATCCTTTTCTTCGACTTTTCCATCGAGGAAATCACGGGTAAACCCTCGTGGAAAAAGGACCGGACTCATCGCGGCTTCATCTTGTTTTAGATGAAAATGGTCTTTAAACAGAAGCACGTCCTTATCGACATAAACGCCTGTTTCAATTTCAACGTGTTCCTGTCCAATCGGCTTGATAAAACCCACATTTTTATGTTTCTTTAATAGCCCTGAAACTAGGCCAAGACAGGTTGTGGTTTTTCCGACATGTTGCCCTGTTGCCGCGATAAAGAAAGCTTTTTTAGACATTGAAAGTCTCCACTTTTAGAAGAGAACGAATCGTTTCCTGAGTTTCTCCAAAGATTTCTTCATCACGTTTCATTGCTTCGATCTCTTCTAAAGAAAAGTACTGGATGGGATCAGGGGAGCTTGGTGTAGGATCTCCTAAGGGGCTGGCTAAATAAATCAGATCGAGGTGTTGATGGGCAGGAGTTTCTTTGTGCTGGGGTATCTCTTCAACAAGACACATGTAGGGGCGCTCAAAAGATGAGGCATTCCAGCATTTGACCCAGAGGTTTTCCTGTTTGGTAAAAGAAATTTCAAGTCCTGTTTCTTCCATCACTTCTCGTCTTGCTGCTTCGGGTGGAGATTCATTTTTTTCAATATGTCCTCCAGGAGGGAGCCATTTTTGCAATTTTGGGTGAAAAAGGAGAAGAACCCTTTCTTCGTGCAGGATGTAAACTGAGGCGGTAAAATGGCGTTCCATGTCTTCAATTATATATCTCATTTTATTATTTTGCACTGCGTTATTGAAAAAATTGTACGGGACATGTACCCTTCTGCGCAGTTATGGAAGAATTTGATGACCTTGTAGAAATTGCCGATATCCTTCAAGGTCCCGATGGGTGCCCCTGGGACTGGGAGCAGACATTTCAATCACTCCGTCCTCACATTCTTGAAGAAGTTCACGAGTTGCTGGAAGCTGTTGATGATGATGATGCCAAGGGGATGATTGAAGAACTAGGAGATGTTCTCTTCCACGTTGTTTTCTATGCTAGGCTTGGAGAAAAGACCAGCCGGTTTTCCCTTAAAGATATTATCACCACCGCGAGTGAGAAGCTTGTGCATCGCCATCCCCATGTTTTTGGAGATGTCGAGGTTAAAAATATTGATGAGGTCGTCTACCACTGGGAAAAGGCAAAGGCTGAAGAGAAAAAAGAAAGAAAGCACCCCCTTGAGGGAATTCCTAAAACGCTTGGAGCCCTTGCTCGCGCTCAAAAAATCGTTTCCAAGATTATTCGCACCAAGCTTTCATTTCCCAAAAAAGAGCAGAAAGCATCTGCTGAAATCGCGATTGGTGATCAATTCCTTGATCTTGTGATCCAAGCGCAGCAGGAAGGAATCGATGGTGAGAGTGCCCTTCGAGTCGCTCTTAAGAAGTACGAAGCCGTTTTTGACCCTAGATAATACTCCAGACTGCGTATTTTCCCTCAAAAGTTGAACTGGATGGCGCCGGTTGCACCATGGTAGAGAATGTGGCCTCCGTGATTAAGGATATTACCTGTACCATGAAAGGTCAAGTTGCTACTAGCAATTGCAATAGCTTCAACGCAAAGGACCTGATAGTTGAAGAGAAAGAAAAAGTGTTTTGTTGGTCTGAGTTCAATGAAGGGAAACACTTGCGCGAAGTAGGCGAAGTTAGAACCGCTTTTATCGATATTGCGATAAACGGTGGTATTGCCATTATCAAGCATCAGAGTTCTTTGTTTATCGCGATTAAAGAGACCTCCAAACTTCACGACGAGACCCCACGTCAAAAAGTGGTAGGGGTTGTACTCGATGTCTCCACCTAGTTGAAGTCCAAATAAGGTATTTTCTGTCCGGATACGGTAGCGACTTGTTTGAGAAACCCCATCAAAAGGTTTGGTAAAATACATTTTAAGCTTTTCATCGATATCAAAGTAGCGAAGTCCTAGAATCCAGGAAACAGAGAAGTAGTCAGTGTAGCGAGGGGTTATATGTTGCCAGTAATTGAGCTCATAAGTGTACATTTTTGAGAGATAAACTGCCTTTACTCGGCTCGCAAAGTGATAATCAATCGTAGATTGGGTAATATTTCCATCGATATTCAGGTTCTTAGGGCAATTTCTAATTTTTTGACCGCTCCAAGCGAACCCTCCCAAGTAGCGAGCTTCCCAGGTAGAGTAAATGCTTGGGTAGATCTTTGCGGCAACTGAAAATCCTGAGTTGAAGTGCATATCATGGACGAGGTCTTTCGTCTCGACCATTGGTTTCCCCTCTTCCTTTCGGCAGTCGATAGGTGTCCATGAGACAGGAATTCCTTGAGGGCCTCCAGCTGCAGCAGCCAAATGTTTGTTTTGGGAATTAGCACGTCGCATCAAAACATAGTCAAAATCGACAGAGAAGTGTTGGTAGTAGGCACCTTGCACAGCACCACAAGCACTCACACAGTTTCCAAGTAAGAGAACTATCCACAAATAGGTTTTTTGCATTTACTTTCCAAGTATTAAATATCGAAATGTATCAAAATGAAATTTCTCCCACAAGCTATATTTATAGAGGCAACGATACGATCTTTTGAAAATTTTGTGAGGGATTTTTTCATGAACCTATTCTCTATAAGTACCCCAAAGAATTTAATCGTTCAATCCACATCTATGCAAGATCAAACACCATAAACTCATCCCAGTACTTTGTCCGATGTTTCTCGCGAATGGACAATCTCCTAAATTTGCTTTGCATCCAAGCGACGCCCTCTCATATTGTCTAGCGATGGTTATTTTTGAGTGACTTGTGTCCTCTATCTTACTTACAATTTTTCCATATTCGACAATTTACGAATATTGTTAATCAATTTAATCATATGATCTCTTTCACTCTTTGCAGAGGAAGTTGTTCTGACAGTTAGAGGCATTCCTGACCCTTTCTCTTAAATTCATATCCGATTCTTTCACCATCAAACTTTTCCTCACCTGCTTTCTTGATGAAGAGTCAGGGATTTAAAAAAGATTGTATTTTTTATTTTTTTTGTTAAACTCTCTTAGAGTTATCAATAATCAAACCAAATCTTTTTGGAGGTTTTATGTCCATTTCATCAATTTCTCAAGATAATCAACTAAACACCTTGGTTCAGGAATTAGGAGCAAGGGAAATATCCGTTGATGTTGTCTCCGGATCTAATAAATCATATATTACCGATCAGAAAACCACCGCTTTGACTATCAGAGGGTATGCAAAGGATGCTTTTAAGCATTTATCAGAGGCTAACCAAGCCTCCTCTGAGGGAACCGTAAAAATAATATACAGGGGGCAAGATGAAGTAAGCAATCTAATTGAATCAGTCTTAAAGGAAATCTCTAAGGAGTTTGGATCTCAGGTAAAAACCCAAGAAGAGTTTAACCAAAAAGTAGTTGAGAAGATAAAATCATTACTACCTGCTGAGAATTTAGTTCAAACTACAAAAGTTTAAACATTTGAGATTGGTATTTGCTATCTAAAAATTCGAAAGTGCAGAAAGTTTGCTTTTTGCACTTTTCGAAGCCCAACTTTTCCAATTATGAGAAATCCTTTGCAGAATCTAATACGATAGCCGTAGTGCCGAGTGCTCTCGATTCTTGTCCATATGAGGAAGAGAAAAGAGTCCAGGAAACTTCGAGAATTTTCAAGGGGTATACTCAGCGCAGTCTTGTCGATATAATAAGTGTTTGAATTTTATTTAGAATCAGTCTACGACTATCAACATGGAACATCCTGGAAAAGCTTTTCTAGATAATTTCGAAAGAAATTCATTATAGGAGTGACACGATTTCTAGAATGATTTTTCATAAACTAGCCCATTCGCTTGTGCATAATTGTCGAACATGATTGGGGATGCTAACAAACTAGTTCGCTTATACGCGAACTTTGTAGCATCCAACCCGTAATTTGAAATTGGGTGAGTTAGTATCCACAAAAAAGCCGGAGAGTGCTCCTGGCATAACTTAAATCCTAAAGGCTGCTACATTCCTGTCCTGACCTGGTTCGGACCGCATCATTCCAAAAGTTCCCCGGCTAAGCGTTTAGTAAATAAGAGTTCCACCAAAATTTTGGCGCAAATCTTATTTACTAAACGCCAACAATTCTATCATACAAGGTATTTTCCTGTATAGGAAGCTCTTGTTTTCCTGATCTCCTCTGGGGTGCCAGTAGCAACCACTCGTCCGCCACTCTCTCCGGGGCCAGGCCCTAGGTCGATAATATGATCAGCGGCCTTTAGGATATCTAGATTATGTTCAACGATGATGACAGTATTTCCTTTATCGACAAGAGTGTGGAAAATGGGAATGAGTTTAGCAATATCGTCGTTATGAAGACCGATTGTTGGTTCATCAAATAGATAGAGCGTTTTTCCTGTTGCTCGTTTTGAAAGCTCTTTTCCAAGTCGTATGCGTCCTGCTTCGCCTCCCGACAAAGATTGAATCTCTTGTCCCAATGTGAGGTAACCTAATCCAACACTGATAAGGGTCTCCAAAATTTTCTGAAGCTTTGGAATGGGAGGGAGAAAGCTTAGAGAATCTTCAACGGTAAGTTTCAGTAGCTGGCCTAAGCTTTTCCCTTTGTAGGTAACTTTCAAACTGAGGGGATTTAGCCGGTTTCCATGGCAGCTATCACACTTTACTCTTAAAGACGGAAGGAATTGCAAACGGATGGTTTTAAACCCAAGGCCCCAACAACTCCGGCACATCCCTTTAAGGTGGTTATGGCTAAAGTGTTTTGGCTGCAGTCCTCGCGCAGCTGCTTCAGGAAGTTTGCTAAAGAATTGGCGCAGGGGTTGATTGGCTTCGCTATAAGTGGAGACGTCGGCTCTGACGGTATGTCCGATGGGATTTTGATTGATAGCAATCAGCTTATTGATTTCTGAAAGTCCTTTGAGTTTTGCTCCGTCAATGGAGATTTCGTCGCTAACCGAGCGAGAAGCAATATGTCTTTGCACGCCCTGTTTCAAAAGGGTATCAATTAGTGTTGACTTTCCCGATCCTGAAACGCCACTAATGCAAGTCAAAGCCTTCGTTGGGATTTTCACAGTGATGTTTTTGAGGTTATGTTTTTTTGCCTTTTCGATGGTGAGAAAATGTTTCGAAGTACGCCGTTTTTCAGGAATGGGGAGTTTTATTTTTCCACTTAAATAGGCTCCCGTCAGAGAGGCTTTATTCTTTTTGATTTGGGCGAGGGTTCCTTCTGCTGTGAGCTGTCCACCAAGTCTCCCTGCCTTAGGGCCAAAGTCAAAAATATGGTCAGCGATTTCCAAGGTTAGGGGGTCGTGTTCAACCATAAGAAGCGTATTTCCTAAGTCACGGAGGTGTAGAAGCGCTTCGTTGAGCCTTTCATTATTGTAAGGGTGAAGGCCAATGGTTGGCTCATCCAAAACATAAAGACATCCTGTGAGGCCGCTTCCAAGTTGGCGAGCGAGGTGAATTCTCTGCGTTTCCCCTCCACTTAGTGTAGGCGCACTACGGGAAAGAGATAGATATTCTACCCCAATATTGCAAAGGAAAGTGAGTCGATGAACCAAGGGATCTAAAATCTCCTGAATTTCCTTTTCTTTAGGGATGCGCTTAATAAAATGGAGAGCTTCAGATAATGGAAGGTTGCATAAATGACCGAGCGTTTTTCCCTCAAGTTTTACTCCCCGCGCTAGAGGATTGAGTCTCTCACCTTTGCAACTCATACAAGGAGAAACCTCGAGCAGGGGCTGTATAGTTTCACGGTGTTGTCGGTGTCCTGTTTTCCCAATTTTTGCGAAGGCGTGGTTGATCCCTATAAAGCGGAGTTCCATTTTTTTGGACTTGAAATAGCGGGGTGATCCATTGAGTATTAACTGGAGCTGTCTTACTGGAAGTTGGTAAAGGGGGATATCGGGATCAATCTCTTCTTCCTCCAAAAAGGTGAGAAAAACCTCTTCAGCAATAGATGTTGCTTCTTCTTTCCACAGTTTGTTCATCAATTCATAGGAGGAAAGGGCCATAATCTTTTGGTGAGAGAGTACGTTAGCTCCCCACTGAAAACCGAGTCCCAAGCAGTCGGGACACATTCCTTCCTCAGAGTTAAAGGAAAAGCTGTGAGGTGTAAGGGGAGGGTAGGTTTTCCCGGTGCTGGGAACAGCAAATGCCAGGTTGAAAAGAAGGTCTTCATCGTCGAGTGCAACAGTAAATGGTTCTTTTGTTAGAGCTGTTGCTTGTTCTATCGCTTCAGAGAGTCGTTTTTCAATGCCGGGACGGATCGCAATGCGGTCAACGACGAGAAAAAGGGCATTTTTTAGATTCGCATGGTAGGGAATCTGTTCATCAAGTTCATAATACTCTCCGTTGAGGCGCACTCGAACAAATCCTTGCTGCGTTAAAATGTCCTGAATCTCATCTAGAGGTTGCGTCTTTATGACTTTGATCGGGGATAGGATGTGAAGGCGCGTTTTCTCAGGAAGCTTCATTAAATGTTTAACGACAGACTCCTTGCTAATCGATTCAATTTTCTCACCTGTCTCAGGACAGTAAGCCACTCCTCGATGGGCATATAAAAGGCGGAGAAAATCATAGACTTCTGTCATTGTTCCAATCGTTGAGCGAGGGTTTCCTGCATGGCGTTTTTGTTCGATGGCAATTGCTGGCGAGAGTCCTTCGATCTCTTCGATTTTGGGCTTGGGCATCTGTTTTACAAACTGTCTAGCAAAGGTTGATAGGGATTCAATGTAACGCCGTTGCCCTTCAGCATAGATTGTTTCAAATGCGAACGAACTCTTTCCAGATCCAGAGGGTCCAGTACAGACGGAGATTCTTCCCCGAGGAATCTTGAGATCTTCTCCTTTTAAGTTGTTTTGTCGGCATCCGATTGCAGTGATTGTACTGAGGGGGTTTTTGGTCGCTTTATGGGGTCGACTTTTAGGGGCTTTGCGATGGCGAAGCGCAATTCCTGTTGGAGTCTCTTTCTTGGCCATTTGCTCTGGAGTTGCAGTGCCAAGAATATGCCCTCCTTTCCCTCCCCCTTCAGGTCCTAAATCAATGATCCAATCGGTTGTTTTAATGAGATCAATATTATGTTCGATAACAAGGACTGTGTTTCCTGTATCGACTAAGTGTTGCAGGATATCGATGAGCTTTCGGATATCGTGAAAGTGGAGCCCTGTTGTAGGCTCATCTAAAATATAAAGCGTTTTCCCTGTAGCGGGGCGGATGATTTCTCGAGCAAGTTTTATCCGTTGCGCTTCTCCTCCTGAAAGTGTTGTTGAAGATTGTCCGAGGGTGATGTAGTCCATTCCCACTTGTTTGAGAAGGAAAAGCTTGTGATGGATGTAGGGAATCGTATCGAAGAACTCGAGGGCTTCTTCGACAGTCATTTCCAAAACATCGTGGATGTTTTTCCCCCTGTAGGTGATGGCAAGGGTTTTGGGATCGAATCGTTTTCCATCGCATAAAGAACACTCCGTCCACACATCATCCATAAAGTCCATATCAAGGCGGAGCTGTCCCATTCCTCGGCATTTGGTGCATGAGCCTTCCTGGACATTAAAGCTAAAACGGCCGGGCTTAAAACCAGCTGCTTGGCTTTCGGGAAGTTTTGTGAAAAGATCTCGGACATCATCGAATACTTTTATGTAGGTACTGGGATTGGAACGGGGAGTTCTTCCAATGGGAGTTTGATTGATGGTAATGACCTTGTCAAGGTGCTCTAATCCATGGATTGCTTTGTGCTTTCCTACAGAGTGTTCGGCGCGATGAAGCTTGTTTGCTAGGGCGGGGTAGAGGGTGTCGGTAATGAGGGAAGATTTTCCCGACCCTGAAACCCCTGTCACGGCAATGAAAAGTTCTAATGGAATATCAACATTGATTTGTTTTAGGTTGTGATGCTCCGCTCCTTCGATCGTGAGTGTATTCTTGCCATTTTTTCGCTTTTTTAGAATTGGAATGGTTTCTTTCCCACTTAGGTAAGCTCCGGTAATCGAGCGGGGTTCCTTTTTCAAATCTTCGATCGTTCCCGTAGCAATCACCTCTCCTCCATGGGTTCCTGCTTCGGGGCCAATGTCGACGATAAGGTCGGCAGCCTCCATTGTTTCTTCGTCATGTTCCACAACAATAATTGTGTTTCCACGATCCCGGAGTTTTTCCAAAGTGGAGATAAGCTTTGTGTTGTCACGGGGATGAAGGCCAATCGAAGGTTCATCAAGAATATAAGTGGTGCCAACAAGACCGCATCCAATTTGTGAGGCAAGGCGCACCCGTTGCGATTCGCCACCAGAAAGCGTAGGAGCGGTTCGTTCTAACGCTAGGTAGTAGAGTCCCACGTTTAGGAGAAAGTCGAGGCGCTTTTTGATCTCCAAAATGAGGTCATGACCAACCATTTCTTCGAAAGAAGAGAGCTTAAGCCTTTGAAAGAAGGTGTGGAGTTCTTCAATCGTTATTGAAGTAAGTTCGTGGATTGTTTTCCCACCTATCTGCGTAGCTGCGGGGTAAGGTTTGATGCGAGAACCGTTGCAATCAGGGCAGATCGTCTCATGCATTAGCTTTAACATCTTGTTTCTATAGACATCACTCTTTGCTTCATTGTAACGCTTTTTCGCTTCTGAAATGATGCCTCGCCATTTGACATATTCGGTCCAGGAGGTTCGTTTTACAGGGTGAACAAAGCGCATTTTTGTCCACTTTTTTTTGTTTCCATACAGGTACTGGTTTTGAGCTTTTGTAGGAAGATCTTTCCATGGAGTATGGATGTCAAAATTGTAGAGGTTTCCAAGGTTATTATAGATGTTTTTCCACTTCACAGTGTTATAAGAGCCGGCGATAGAGCAACAGTCCTGTGCGATGCTCAGCTCAGGGTCGATAATTTTGTTGAGATCAAAGTCTTGTGTTAACCCAAGCCCTTCACAGGTAGAGCACATTCCTTTGGGATGATTAAAGGAAAAGTCGTGGGGTTCCAATGGGGAATAGGAGAGTTTCGATTTTTTCGCGTAGGCGTGCTGCGAAAAGAGAATTTCTTCCTTGCTTGTCTTGTTATAGACACTTATTACCCCTTCGCCGAGTTCCAAAGCTTGAGTGACCGCTTCTACAATTCGGTTTTTTTCGCCCTCTTTGAGGATGATTCGATCAATGACGAGATCGATATCATGAGCACTTGATTTATCGACTTCAATTTTATCTTCAAGATTGATAATCTCCCCATCCAGACGGATACGCATGAACCCTTTGCGGATAAGCTCTTCAAAGAGATCTTTAAACTCTCCCTTTTTCCCTTTGATATGGGGGGCTAGGAAAATGAGATGGGACTTTTCTGAAAAATTCTGAATGGCGGAGAGAATCCGTTCAATGCTTTGGGGCTGAACCTTTTCTCCACTCACTGGGCAGTGAGGGGTTCCAACACGCGCAAAAAGAACGCGGAGATAATCGTAGATTGCTGTGATGGTTCCAACGGTAGAGCGAGGGTTTCTTCCGGCTGTTTTTTGTTCAATCGCTATGGTAGGAGAAATCCCTTCAATCAGATCAGCATCTGGCTTTTGCAGGTTTCCCATATATCTGCGTGCATAATTGGAAAGTGATTCGATGTAGCGCCGCTGCCCCTCAACGTAAATCGTGTCGAATGCTAGAGAGGATTTTCCTGAACCAGATACTCCGGTAAAGACAATAAAAGTTCCTGGATCGAGGGTGAGGTCGACCCCTTTTAAGTTATGAACCCGAACATTTTTTAGGATGATGGATTGTTTTTCCATGGGAGATAGTATACCCTAATGAGAGTTTCTATAGTAAGAGGAAATATGCGCACGAGAACAAAAATTATTTGTACACTGGGACCTGCAACAAGCGGCTATGAAAAAATTTTGCAGCTGATCGATGCGGGGATGAATGTTGCTCGAATCAACATGAGTCATGGTAGTTATGACAAGCATAAAGAAATGATTGACAATCTCAAAAAGGCGCGCAAAGCAAAAGATATTGCCCTAGCGATCATGCTTGATACGAAGGGGCCTGAAGTGCGCGTCGGAACTCTTTCTTCTCCATTTGTTTTGGAGAAGCAGGCCCACCTTAAAATCACCAAGGATCCTGCGGAAGGGGAGATAACCCTAGAACCATTTGAAGTGATTCAAGACATTACAATGGGGGCACAGGTTCTCTTTGATGATGGGTATATCACCTCCAAAGTGATTGAAAAACATCCTGATTTTTTAGTTGTGCAAATTGAAAATTCTGGGATTTTAAAATCGCAGAAAGGGGTGAATATTCCCCACACAGAGCTTCAGCTTCCTGCTGTTACAGAAAGAGATATTGCAGATATCGAATTTGGGTGCAAAAATGGGATTGATATTTTAGCTGCATCCTTCATCCGTTCAGCAGACCATATCATTACCATTAAAGGCATTTTGGCAAGGAACAAGTCTAGTCATGTCATGGTGATTGCCAAGATTGAAAATGCTCTAGGCGTAAAGAATTTTGATAGTATCCTTCAAGCTTCAGATGGAATCATGGTAGCGAGGGGAGATTTGGGAGTGGAGCTGCCTGTGACCCAAGTTCCTAAACTTCAGAAAGTGATGATCCGCAAATGTTATCAATCGTTCAAGCCAGTTGTTACGGCGACGCAGATGCTTGAGTCGATGATCTCAAATCCTCGTCCAACACGTGCTGAGGTTTCTGATGTTGCCAATGCTGTGTATGACTGTACCTCTGCGGTAATGCTTTCAGGTGAGACGGCTATAGGGCAGTATCCCATTGAGACGGTAAAGCTCATGCGAAGCACCGTGGTTGAGGCCGAGAAAGACTTTGATTACGAGGATTTTTTCTACAAGGATGCTTCTAGGCAACTTTTTAATGACATTTCTTCATCGGTGGCATTAGCTTCAGTGAAGACAGCCTATAGTGCTCATGCAAAAGCCCTTATTGCTCTCACGACAAGTGGATTCACCGCGCGCCTTATGGGGAGATTCCGCCCTGAGATGCCTATCATTGCTGTGACTCCTGATGAAAAAACCTATCATCAACTTGCATTTTCTTGGGGAACCGTTTCCGTTTTAGAGAAAGTGAAGAATGTGAAAGAAGGGGTACAACAGGCCAGTTGTTTTATTCTTACGCATAAACTCGTACGTTACGGAGACCTGATTGTTGTGACGTCTGGGACCCCCTTTGGGATTAGTGGCACAACCAACATGATGCTCGTTGATAATATCGGCGATGTTCTCGTAAGAGGACTTCCTGGAAATGGGAAGCGGGTCCATGGAAAAGTAGAGTTTTTCCTCAGCTTTGACGAGGAGGTTACATATAACTTTAAGGGCAAGTTAGTCGTTATGACAAGTTGCCTAGAAGAGTATGAGACCCATCTCAAGGTGGCGGAGGGAATCATCCTCCAAAATCATCCTGATGACTCCCGTTCTGAGGATCTAGCAAAGCAGTTTGCTCATGATTACAACATCCCCCTCCTAGTCCGTGCTGATGCAGCGTGTACAACGTTAAAAAAAGACCAACTTGTTACCCTAGACCCGAGCAAAGGGCTCGTCTTCAAGGGAATCGTCGAATCAGAAGACGAGATGCGAGAGCAAGTCTGCAAATTCTACTAATCAGGCCAATATTCTATATTTTTAATTAATTTGTTTGGTGTCAGTCTATAATGAAGAAATTATGCCAATGCAAAGTTAAAGTATCACCCCTATCCTTCTAAAAAATAGAGGTAGTTTTCTTCTTCCAAGGATGCCCATTTAGGGTTTACTCTAAAGTGATAAATAAAGGAGTCACCAGATACTCAAACAAACTCAAAAATAGCTTTCGCGTTGCCCAGAACCAATTTTTGAGTTTGTTTGAATATACAGATCGGGAAAGCATTTGGTGCGATTTGCAGAGAATTAAAAAAACTACCTTGAAAAATTATTATAAATAATTTATTCGGGTGGTAATGATGGCAGGACTTTTCTTATTATTATCGATCTCGATCTTTCTTATTTTGAGAGGTTATAGAAAAACTGGAGTTGTTTGGACACTAATAACCCTTATACTTTGTATCTGTATGTTTATCTATCATATAACGGATAGTTTGAATATATGTTTATGATTATTCGGTATCAAATCGTTCGGTTTTTAAACGCTCTGTGGATCTATATCCTTTGTTTTGTTTTGTTAGGAGCATATATCTATCAATTTTATGAACATCAAGAACCTTGTTCTTTATGTGAACTTCAACGTTTATCAATGATCCTTCTGTCTATTGGTCCGATACTAAATATCCGTTTTGGTATTTGTGCTTTTCATTATGGGTTGTCCCTAATGGCCTCTGTTTTTGGAGGAACAGTTTCTCTGCGACACATTGCCTTGCATATTTGTCCTGATTTTCCAACTTTTGGGTATTCTGTATTTGGGTTTGAATTGTATACGTGGGCTTTTTTTGTTTTTGGGTCTTCGATTTTATCCGTAGTGTTTTTTCTTTTCCTCTATAGTTCTAAGAATGAAAATATTCAAATTAAGATTGGTGTCTACGAATACATTGCGATCATCCTTATGCTTGTAATTGCTTTAGCGAATACTGTTACTACAATTCTACAATGCGGCATAGGCCCTTGCTCGGAGGTTTAAGTAGTATTGTCTGCAATACTCTCTTTCTTACGGTTCTATTGCAGAAAATCCCTGCCTTTGAGTCAATGTATGGAAATTATTTCTTTACTCCACAAAACAAGCTTACTTTCTTGAGACTGTCGCGAACCAGATGATGAGGTAGTGAAGCATCCTTTTGTTCTAACGGTATTTTCCTAATGATTCCAATTACTGCTTTTTTCAAGCACATTGGGTATGATATTTTGATGGTGACTTTGCTCAAATTATCGAGAGAGCACGAGTTTCTGAAAATGAGAAGATGCAATTTGTGATCAGGTAGCTCACCGAGATTACAGAAAACATGGATGGAATGGATCGAGAGACTATTGGGAAAAGGTTTCAGGGGAAGAACTTTCAAGCGGTATTTTTTAATTCAGGGATATTTCTAGATCCACAGTTTTGGGGAGTATTGGGACAAATCTTCAGGTAATGGATGCAAGTAAACTTACATAAAGGCCAAAAAACAGCTCTCACAGCTCTTCAAGTAATTGCATCCCCAAAGCTTCGGACAATCTTTTCGAGAAATTGTTGCAGAATTTCAGCACAAAAGTTTGCGGAAGAAGCAGTCTAGCAAGGGTTAATTAAAGTTAATTAAAGAGCCATACTTCCATGAAAATAAGGTTCTTTTTTTCCTGACTTGTTATTTTTTTTTGCTTGAGGCACCATCTCATGGCATGAGAAAGGTTGCTTTGATTCTTTGTTTAATCCCAACCTTGTTGATGTTTTCTGATGATGGGGCAGGAGAGTGTCCTGTTGTTCTATCGGTACCAAAATCGGGGGGACATCTTGTATTAAAGATGCTGAGCCTGTTTCCGGAGCCTACAGAGTGTCAATGGGCTGATCACATTGTGAGTTGTGGAGTGCGCAACCCCCTTTCCTATGATCCTGAGGCGGAAAAAGTCATTATCGTGAGAGATTTGCGGGATGCCTTTGTTTCACTGGTCTATTGGTTCGATGACCAGATTTACGACAATTTTCCACCAAGCCTTAAATGAAAAACAGATTGAAGAGATTGGTGAAAAAACGTTTGGAACGACGCATTGCACTGAATTCGACAAAATCTTTTGCAAGGGGCAAATTGGAGCGTGGGAAAATCACTACAACGAAAAAAACTTGCTTCTTTTCTATATGCGGTATGGTCGATATCAAAGGGTATTTGGCTACATTCAGTAGATCATCCATTTTAATAAAATGGCATAAGGTGTTTTAATGTGACATGGATGAGGTATTTTGGGTTTGTTAAACTTCCGCTATATCACTTGAAATGGAGAAGTGGGGATAATGGTCTTTCAAATTTCGAGCAGTAGTGTTTTAAAGTGTCCGATCTCTCTAGAGGAACATATTGGGGCGGGGCCAACCCCAAATCTTGCCGCGATGGTTTTTTTTGGTTGTAATTTTGGTCTGGAAAGGTTGGAGCTTATGGACCGTGTTTTGTCAAGCGACTGGTATGTCTCTCATCAGGGACGGTTTAAACTGGTAGAGATTCAATCAGAGTTTGGAGTCTCTGACGCTCTTTTTAACGCGGTTCTTGAGTCTGAGAAATTGCTTTCTTCGGATGGTTTGTTCAATGTAAACGGGCTCCATGGGGGGCGCCGCCGAGATATTCAGAAACAATACTCTTACAGTGAAGAGTGTCTGATATGCCATAAAAAAATCCGAGGGCTCTACCAATCAAGGTATTTAAATCGGCAGCTGAAATTTGGGAGGATTGATTTGAACAAGTGGGAGATTGTTCAAATGAAGGTTGAAGAAGTTGCGGACTTTATAGCTCCCTTTATAGAGGCGCTTGTAACTCTAAAACAATTTGTGTCATGGGAGGGAAGAAACCGGTTATCTTCTTTGAGTAGCCTTCTCCATTCTATTGATTTTTATGTTGATAAGTTCCAGAAAAAATTGCAGACAATCCTTGTGCTTTCCTTGGGGATCAAAGTGATGTGCTTAGGCTACGAGAAGATAGAAACCAAGATGTTTAAGAAAATGCATGAAAGAATTAGCTCTCAAGTCGATGCGTTATTGTTCTTTGGATCAATGATGTTTGTTTGGAAGGGACTACTCCATGTTGTTGATCAAGACCCCGCTGAGACAGCGATTATTGGTATGGTGATTTTTCTTATCTATCTTTTGGGATTCAATGGACCGGGTAAACTCGTAGGAGTCCTTGCCTTTGGGAGCCTTTTCACTCAATCCATTGAGACTATAGAAGATCTAAACAGAACCCGGAGAGAGGGATGAGCACGTACAAATATGTTAAAAACCTTGAAGAATTAACTATTAATGATGTGGAACTTGTAGGGGGAAAGAATGCTTCGCTTGGAGAAATGATTCAGGCTCTTACGGAAGAAGGGATAAAGATTCCTCCTGGATTTGCGGTGACTGTAGAAGGGTATCGCTTTTTTATTGAAGAGAATGGTCTTACAAAAGAAATCGAGAGCGTTCTAGAGGAGCCTTTGAACAATACGAAATCCATTCAAAAAG
Source organism: uncultured Chlamydia sp. (assembly GCA_946127115.1). Lineage (GTDB taxonomy): Bacteria > Chlamydiota > Chlamydiia > Chlamydiales > Simkaniaceae > Neptunichlamydia. The sequence goes on along the minus strand of CAMGYI010000001.1, from coordinate 581,826 downwards.
TGGGGAAAACAATCCGTAAACTTATTCTCAAAGCAGCCTTTCCAAAGGCGCTTAAAGAAGAAATACTCGAGGTGTCTCGCGATATGGGTGCTATTGCGGTTAGAAGTAGTGCGACTGCCGAAGACCTTCCCGATGCAAGTTTTGCTGGGCAACAAGAAACCTTTCTCAATGTCCAGGGCTCGAGCGACCTTCTTGAAGCGTGTCAAAAGTGCTTTGCTTCCTTATTTACTGATCGAGCAATTAGTTATCGTGAAGAGCAAGGATATTGTCATAAAGAGGTCGCCCTGTCTGTAGGGTTCCAAGAAATGGTTCGATCCGACCTCGCCTCTTCCGGAGTGATATTTACCGTTGATACCGAAACAGGATTCGATCGAGTGATTGTGATCAATGCTACGTGGGGATTAGGGGAGAATATCGTTCAAGGGTTGATTATCCCCGATGAACACATTGTTTTTAAACCGCTCCTTAAAAAAGAAGGAGTGATTCCCATTGTTGAGAAGAATTTGGGGACTAAGGAAATGAAAATGGTTTATGCCAGGAGTGGAACCAAGAACATCGAGACGTCTCTGGATGAAAGGGCTCTTTATTGCTTAACTGATAAAGAGGTGATTACATTGGCAGAATGGGCTGTCTTGATCGAGGGGCATTATAAAAAGGCAATGGACATCGAATGGGCAAAGGATGGAGAAAGTGGGGAGCTTTATATTGTGCAAGCTCGCCCTGAAACCGTTCAATCGCAACGAAAAGATGGGGATTTCAGCACCTTTAACTTAAAGGAAACAGGAACGAAGCTTATCGAAGGGCTAGCTATTGGAGAGTCGATTCAAATTGGGAAGCCTCAGGTTATTCTCGATACAAAGGATATCGACGGTTTTATAGAAGGATCGATCCTTGTCACAACAATGACCGATCCCGATTGGGTTCCCATTATGAAACGGGCCAAAGGGATTGTTACCGATCAAGGAGGGAGAACCTCTCATGCTGCAATTGTCAGTCGAGAGCTTGGTGTTCCTGCAATTGTAGGAACAGGAAATGCCACTGAAGTGCTAAAAAATGAGGAGATGATTACCCTTTCTTGTGCGGAAGGGAACTGGGGAATAGTTTATCAAGGAGAGCTTGCTTTTGAAGAAACCGAAGTGCATATCAAAGATCTTCCCAAAATTAAAACAGACATCATGCTCAATATCGCCAGTCCTCCTGCGGCATTCAGATGGTGGCGCCTCCCCACCCAAGGCATTGGCCTTGCGCGGATGGAATTTATCATTAATGAAATGATAAAAATCCACCCGATGGCTCTTGCTCATTTTGAAAAAATCGAAGATAAAAACACTCAGATGGAGATCTTAGCGCTTACTCAAGGGTATGCAAACAAGTCTGATTATTTTGTAGAAATTTTAGCGCAGGGAATCGCAAAAATTGCGTGTTCACAGTATCCATACCCAACAATTGTTCGAATGAGTGACTTTAAGACCAATGAGTATGCCAATCTCATTGGAGGAGAAGATTTTGAGCCCAAAGAAGAAAATCCCATGCTAGGATTTCGGGGAGCTTCACGCTACTACAACCCAAAATATCGTGATGGTTTTAATCTGGAATGTCAAGCGATCAAAAGAGTTCGTGATATCATCGGCCTCGATAATGTTCTCATTATGATTCCCTTTTGCCGCACCTTAGAAGAAGCTAAAAAAGTTCATGAGGTTCTTGAAAAAAATGGACTCAAAAGAGGTGAACTTGAAATCTATATGATGGCTGAGATCCCCTCGAATATTATCCTTGCAGAGGAATTCTCCAAGCTTTTCGATGGATTTTCCATTGGATCCAATGACCTTACCCAATTGATTCTCGGTGTAGATCGCGACTCTGCAGAGCTTTCCTCACTTTTTGATGAGAGAAATCCTGCTGTAAAAGACCAAATAAAAAAACTTATCCAAGTGGCTCATAAAAATGGATGCAAAGTAGGAATCTGCGGGCAAGGCCCCAGCGACTACCCAGAGTTTGCCGCATTTCTCGTAGAGTGTGGCATCGACTCTCTCTCCTTAAATCCCGATAGCGTGATCCAAACCGTTCAACAAATCGCAAAAATTGAGAATTAATACAGATGATTGAAATACGTGAAGTTGGTACAGATCAGGAATGGCAGGAATATATAAAGATTCGCTGTGTAGTCTTTATCCAAGAGCAAGACGTTCCTGAAGAGGACGAAATTGATGTTTACGAAAAAGAGTCTACCCATTTCGTTGCAACTTTTAATGGACAGCCTGCAGGAACAGGACGATTTCGATTCAAAGGTTGCCTTATCAAATTCGAAAGAATAGCCACTCTGAAGGAGTTTCGAGGAAAAGGTGTTGCCTCAGCCATCATGGAATTTATGGGGAAAAGAGCGAAGATAAAACACTCTGACTACCTTCCAACCATGCATGCTCAAGTAGATGTTGTTTCCTTTTACTCGGAGCGAGGATGGACCTCCATTGGAAAAATTTTTGAAGAGTCAGGGATCAATCACCAGCTAATGGTATTCCTTCCTAAAAACAGCTCCCATCTAAAGTGCCTAAAGGATCCAGATACTCCACAAGCCATCAAAGAGTTTCTCCTAAAATTTCAGAAGTAATCCTTTGGCTTGCTAAGACTCCTTAATTAACTCAGCGTAAACGTCCTTAGCGTAGTTACGGATTTTATCCCAGCAGGGATTGGCGACTATTTCCTCATCGTTTTCTCCATATCCAGGATCCAGGGGGGTATCCGGATTGGCTTCAAAATCGTTAATCATGTTATAAAGTTTCTGAAGCATTTCATACTGTCTCTTAGTCATTTTAACGCGTCCTGCGTCTTTTGCTTTTAAAACCGTTTTTACATTCTGATTGAAAGCCATTGTGGTTTCCATAAAGTTATCTCCTAGCTTTTGTCTTACCCAAAAACGCTCTTGATACTCTTTATTAGATATACGAGAAATTTCTACGTATATCCTTAGAAAGTCTGTAACTTTCATATTTGGTTTATCATTTGTCTCTGGGCTTTCCTTAAGTTCTATCATTTTTTCTGCTATGAACTTTGGATAAAAATTTCTAATTTCTTCTGGAGTCATTATTTTACCATCCCTTAAATTTGAATGATCCTAACGGGATGTGCGTAAGCGCTTTATTGCGATCATCTGGAGTCCAGCTTCCATCGATTGTACGCTTGAAGTTGTTTCTTTCTTGCACTACGTAAGGCATTTGGCGTCTATTGATAGCTGCTGTAACGACGTTATTTCTTTCTGTTCCAGGCATAATACGGATCACCCTATGTTCGGCATCTATTGTTGCCCACTTTCTATAGATCATTCCGCCACCTTTATCTGAAAATTCAACCACACAATTATTGGGGAGTCCGTTGGGTCTTGGGTATGTTTTGTAGCCGCTATAGTCCAGTACTCTTCTGATTTGCGATTCCGAAAGGTTTTTCGTTGAGAACTCTTCCCTAAGAGCTTGATAGAAGGATTTATCAGAGTGGGTATTTCTAATTTGGTCAACTCTAGGACAGGCTACTTTCCACCATTCTAATTCGGATCCTGCTTTAACAGGTTCTAGTTCTAGCTTTATAATAGAACGGTTTACGAGTTTGATATCTGAGTAGGAAGATAGGTTGTTGGTTGTTTTGAGAGATTGGAGCCCTCTGCTAGAAATTCTGGAGATAGGAGGGGTTGGTGTGATCCGGTTTAGGAGCTTGCCAACCGCGGCACCTCCTAGCAATCCAAAGACTGGTCCAGCAAGTCTATCCGTTTCATTTGCCTCTGACATAACAGCCCCAAAAAATGCTCCTTCACCTGCCATTATAGGAACTGTTGTTCTTGCTACTCTAATGGCTCTTCCTAGAACCCCAAGGCCTACCAATTCCCCAAGGAATTCACCTGATCTTGCTTCAAAGGAGTCGGGGTCTTTGATAGCTAAAAGTGTGTCATATTTTTTGATTGCATTATTGCAGAAGCGGCTGAAGTGCTTTCTAGGGTCTTCAGCACCTGGAATATCCGACATGTCTGGAATCATGAGGAGTAACAGTCCTTTCAGGATTTTGATGGGGCCTTTGGGAATACTTTTAGCAATATCAGTTGTGAAAACCGCGAGAATGGCTTTTTGTTGATCAGAGGTTGGAAATTCAGAAACAAGGCCAGCCATCTTTGGTCTGGATGATTTTTTAAATCTGGGGGATACTGCAGCTGCTGCACTCACTTGCGAAGTAGGTGGAAGAAGCGGTGCTTCTAGAGAGAGAGGGGGGGCTTTTCGTGCTGCGATCTCTTGACGAGAGATAAAGCTAGGGGGAAGGAGAGGTAGCGTGGCTTGGTGGGGATTTACTTGGTGGTTTGGTAGGAAAGGGTTTTGAGGAGTAAAGGTGGGGGCATCTATGGTTGGTGGGGTGAAAGGTTGTTGGCCTTCAGGGGGTAGTTGAGTATCGGCAGAGTGGGCTCCTGAGGAATTAGATCCAGGTATTGTTATAGAGGCTGTTTGCGCGGGGAAAGGTTCGACATAATGGTCTGGTTCATAGGGCACGTAGTTAAGGGTTGAATGAGGAGTATGGGGCGCATTGAATCCTGATTGAATAACCTCAACGGAGGCCTCAGCAAGCCCTATATCACGGAGCCATTGGACCGCTTTTGAGCCGGCTATCTTTGCGTATCGCCAACCATTGAAGCAAGCGCCGTGTTCTTTTTCAGCTTTGACTGGGGGGAGGAGGCTTTGAAGAATATGGATACGTTCAGTTTGTGAGATTTTTGTTTGGGTAATAGGATCGGTAGTAAGGGTTAAAAGGTGGGTGTGGTATTGGTTGAGGGTGCGTTGGTTCGCACCCCGGTCTTCTGTCTGATAGTGCAAAAGCTGGGTTTCTAGATCTGTAAAGGCTTCTGAGCCCTTAAAGGTATGGGCTGTTTTTCCATTGACACGTAGAGAGAAGTGGGAGCCCTTATGGACTTTGACTTGCAGTTTGGTTTGAATAAAGGATCCACACCCTGAAAGGGATTTGATGGGGACTCCATGTTGAACTGCTTGCTTTTCCATTTCAAAACGCGTTGTTTGGTATGTGTATGTATCAACTTCGTGAGAGGCATGAAACGATCTAACAGACTTGGCTTGTTCTAGATTTTTAAAGGTCACACGATCGGTGGTGAGCTCTCCGGATGGAGTTAGCGTGCAAACAGTATTTGTATGCTTAATGATAGGAAAGGCTTTTTGAACAGGCTTTGGGGCCATGATATGTGGGGGAAGAAGGGGTTGGACCAGCTGCTTCATAGCTCTGCAAAAGGGTGTCATTTTCCCTATTATATATATGCGCATGTTCCCTTACTTCTGTAATTCCTCGTTCGAAGCGTTTGGGTCCTTGTTCGACTGTTCCTTTGGAGACTTTAAAAACTCTTGAAGGGCCTTTATAGAGTTTGATTGAGTTATTATCAACTTGTAGGGAGAGACTGATACTCGTGAAATGTGGGTCGTCTGGGAGGCTTTTTGAGGGTATACCAAGCTGTAGTGCTTTAACTTTGAGGTCATAAAGGGTCAATTTTCGGAAATTTTCTGCTAAATGAATTTCCTGTAATTCATGGATAAATTTTTGTGCCTCTTCGATAGAAGCGAACTTTCCATAATTGTCTCCTCCAAATTCTTGGTTATCGTACACTTTGAAGGAATTTTTTTTATCAATATAGTACTCATTATGGATAAGATTCGGCTTAGAAAGTTGATCAATTTGTGCTTGGGTTTCAAGAGGCGCATCTGCAACAATTTCTTCTAGTTGTATGGGAATCGGGGTGAGGTCTTCAAGAACAGGATCACTGGCCTCGATGGAGCTAAGTAAGCTTAAGGTGGCGTCTAAGGCTTTTTGTGTTGTATAGGCTTGGAAGGCAGGATTTGTCGATAGGGAGTTGAAGACTCGAGCAACGTAGAAGTTAAGCGAGGATTGAGGGGTATCTGGAGGGAGGTTGTCGACAAGGAGTTTATTGATCTGGGTAAAAGCTTCAGAGACGGCACAGTTGAGGAGAGGAGAAGGGCTTCTAGAGCGAACTGCGAAGAGGGTGGCGATGGCGAGGTCTTTGATAGACTGATGGATGCTTTCTAAGGGGATGAGAGCAGCGCCTTGATGCGCAAAGAACCGGATGCCTACATCACGAACACCTTCCTCTAAGAGCTCGGGGTCGTCTAGAGATTGTCCAAGAAGAAGAATCGTTGTGCCGATTCGCATTATTTTTTGAAAGCGTGGATTCTCTTGAAGGGGATCAGCTGCGACAGTAACAAGGCGTGATACACTTGAAATGGCCTGCCTGGCAAGGAAGTCCTCTCCTTTGGCAAGGAAGTGGAAGTTAGAAAAGGCAAGAGTTACTAAAAGATGGACCGCTTCTTCAGTAGCCCCACTGCACCTAATGAGGTGCATCCGTTTCGCTCTAACGGCCTCGGAGATTGAGTAGAGGGTCAGCTGAAGATAGGATGTCTCCTCTTTATTTTCAAGAATATTCTCAGTATGTTGTTCGAAATATTTAATTAGTCTATCTGCCATAAGCGTAAGAACAAAACGGTCTTGATCATATTGTCGTTCATTTCCAACCGGAGGGATAGATAGTGTATCGGGTGGCGTTAGGAGAATGTTCTTGCGAAAGTCCCGAAGAAGGGATGTTTTGTTTTCTACGGTCGTTTTATCATCTGACTTCCAAACCTTCCAGAGGAATTTTTGAAGTTCAAGCGGAAGTTTGTTGAAGGCTTGTTCAAGGTCATCATTGGGGTTCTTTTGAAAGGCGTTTTCTAAAATGCGTTTTACAAAAAATCTACTCGTGGAGATGAGCTGAATAAATTTGACTAGATCCTGAGGTGGTTTTTTAAGCTCCGGTTTAAAATCGGTACGTCCATGGATAGAGTGAATGGCGCATATTTTAAACCGAATCTTAAGGAAATAGAGGCAATTATTATAAGCTCCTTGAATGAGTTGTTCTTCACTCAATTCATCTTCGCTACGACGAAACATACAATCTGTACAAGACTGCGCTGCAATCAAAAAATCGAGTTGGGAGATGTCTTCAACGCAGGCTTTATCATTATCGATACGTGTATATCCAAAGTTTGTTTTGCGGTAGTGGCGCATAGAGGAAGTAAAGGAGACGAGCTCATATAAAGCTCCTTTTTTCAATACTGTAAAATTATCTGTGAGGAAAAACTGTTCTTGGACTCCAACTAAGGAGCCTGCGCTCTGACTACTTCGACGAAGGGAAATAAGAAGGAATTTAGGAGGGCTGGTGAAACAGGTTTTCTCTTCAGGGGTATTGAATTGGTGTTCAAGAAGGGTTTCCAAGGTTTCTGGGATAACTAGATCTGGGCAATTAAAACAAAGGTCAGATTCCTGGGTTTCATGTTCAGCCGCGACTCCGGTGGTATTCATGGTTTGGTGAATGAGAGTATAGAAGAGGGGGCATTTTTCTTGATCCAATTGAGAAAGCAAGGTTGTAGGGTTGGCGACCTCTCTTCTGAGATCATAAAAGGGACGAGCCGAAGAGCATCTATTTTTGAGGTAGGCGCTATATAATTCATTAAGCTTATCGATAAATTGATCGAAGCTTATCGGCTTAGAAGAATCAACAGTTTGAATAAAATTTTTTAGGGTTACCAATTGGGCTTTCCATTGAGCATCCTGGTAGGATTTATAGAACTGCCTAAAACATTCAATTTGTCTTGGGTCCTCAAAAATGTGTTTTGCCAAAGCTGGCTCAGAGAGTACCAGGTGTAAAGCTGCTTCTAGTTTAGGTTTTCCGCAGGAGATGGGAATGCCTCTATGGAGAATCTCTTCCCACCCTTCAGGAATCGCAGCAATGAATTGATGTGAAAGAAGGTCCGTGGTACTGGAAAAGGAGCTAAAAACCTCTTTGAACTTCTTCTGAAGCTTTTTAGGTTCAGGTGAGCAGCTGTCTTGGACCCCCGAATACTCCCTATAGAATGATTTAAGTCGGAAAATTTTCTTGTGGAGTGAAATTAACTGGGGCTCATGGTCTACTTCCCAGTTGCCAGAGAGCCAGTTTTTCCAAGTGCTAGTGCTATAGTATTTAGTTCGATCTGCTTCAAGTTGGGTTAGATCTGACTCGGCTTCCTTATAGAGAGATCGATATTCATGGGAAACATATGCGACATAGTGCTTAAGAATAATTTCTCTGAGTGTACGGAAGAAGAGAGCCTGAAGCTTCCCGATTTTTAGACTGTTTAACTTTTGTGAGGAGGTCTCTTCGTTTTCGGTGACATACAAGTAGGGTGGATATTCAAGAGCTTCGATTCTGGATTGGATGTTTTTGCAAGTATGTTGGTGTTGAACAAACCACTCGCTCCAGCTAGGGGCAACTGGAGTAGTGGTTAAGCTTTCTATGGCACTGCGAACATCGGCAACACCTTCCGGACTTTTCTCAATGTCAGCTAGCCTATTTGCTTCGTATATGTGTTGTCTAATATCTTGAAATCGGTTTTTGAGTAGATTGAGGTCAGTGTCTATGACATTAATCGAATCTCTTCTAAAATCTTTTTTAGATGGATCTCTCTTCATTTTGCCATAAATACCACAGATTTTATTACGGCATCGGTAGAGCATACAAAACTCAGGATAGATTTTATTGCCTATCTGATTCCATTTGATCCAAAATCCGGGTGATCCTCGTAAGTCATGCAGACTGTTGATGTGGTACTGCGTCCATAGATAACGAGAGAAGAAGTCTTCTTCAGGGGTGTATCGACCTGACAGAGATGTATGTAATCCCGACAGATATTTATATAATTCTGATATTTTTTGGTTTACAAGCGGCCATTTTAGTTGAGCGGAATGATCTTCTAGAGTTTGGCGTCTTGTTATGGGTGGAAATGTAGACATTTGTAAAGGCATGGTCCCGTTGATAAAAAACAAAAAGATTATCTCATAATTAAATTAACTTGGAAGAGTAAAATTCATGTAGGAGTCGAATTGTTAGGGTTGGGCCAGAATGGCAAGGCCAGCAATAGCGGCAGTTTCTGCGCGTAGGACGTAGGGTGTGATACATACTCCTTGAGCTTTTGTACGGAGATCAACAACTTCCTCTTTGGTGAATCCTTTTTCAGGACCGACAATGAAAGTAGCGGGAAGTAAGGCAACCTCTGAAAGAAAAAGAGTATTGGCTGAAAGATCGCCAAAAAAGACATTTCCCTCTAGAGAGGGAAACCCCCATTCTAGGATGGGAAGATCTAAGCGACCACACTGCTTCATTGCACCGACGAGTATCAAATGGAGGCGTCTTTTTTGATTGTCTGAAAATTTCTTTTTTTCACTCAGAGCTGAAGGATAGAGATAAAAATGGGAGGCTCCAATTTCTGTTCCCTTTTGCAAAATGAGCTCCAAATGGCTCATTTTAGGGATAGCCTGAATGAGTTTGAGTGGAGGCAAGAGAGGCTTTTTGTCTTCCGAATGGGTGACTACTAAAGCAGCTTCATATTTTGAAACCCTTGATATGGTCGCGAGGGCTAAGGTATTTTTTCCGTTAAATAGTTCGACAACATCCCCCTTTTTTTTTCGCATCACGCGAGAAAGGTGACAAAACTCCTCGCCACCTAAGAGAACCTCTCCTTTCAAGGGGGCATCAATGTAGAATCGGTCATGAGGCATCTTTTTTCCACAGAGTATTGGGACGAGTGAGTGCTTTTTTCAAGAGCAGAGAAAAAGAATCTCCCTCAAGTAAATGTTCTGAAGCGGCCTTTTTGAGTCCCTCCATATCTAACACATCAAAAGCGCTAAGTTTCAAGAAATGCTTTCGCAGCTTTGGATCAGAAGTGAAATTAAAGACTAATTTAAAACGATAATCGTTTAAATAAAGAGCGCTCTTGTTTTCATAGGTTATGACTTCCACATCTGCAAAGGGGATTTTCATGCCTTTAGGAGCTAAGATAGTAATAAATGCCTGAGGATAGATTTCTCTAAAACTTTTGAAATTATTAGGGTCAAATCCTTCTGGCAATAAAATTAAGATAGTATCCCAACGGTAGCGGTAATAGACGTTCACAGGAGTTTCTTGCTTCCACCTGTTATGTTGCCAAAGCCACTGCTCTGGGCATTTTCGGATATCTGCTTCTAAAAGATGAAGAGATTTTTTCATCATCCGGTGGATCTCTTCTTCCATTGATCTTTCAGAATTTGGCCAAATGGGATTGGAGTAATGAATCAGGTATTTCCTCTTTTCGCGCCGGATGGTTGCAACCATGATGGGACACCCTGTTTTATACGAGAGAATTGCTGGAGCAGGGGTGGTCCATGCACGCCTCCCAAAAAAGTCAAAAGCATAAGGGCTCTCAGGCATTCCTTGGTCGCCGACAATTCCCAAAAACTTCCCCTGTTTTAAAGCACGAAGTCCGCCTTTGATCGCTTGTCTTGGAGCCATAATCGTTCCGCCATATTTTTCCCGGATAGAGACAATCCATTTATAGAGGGAGGCGTTTTTGACAGGACGTCCAATTGCCACTCCCGGCATTCGCTGTGTTCCCTCGATAAAGAGAAGCTCCCAATTGGCTTGATGGCCACAAAAAAATATGATTCCTTTTCCTCTATCAATAAGCTCTTGGGCTTCCTCAGGATTTTCACATGTGATCATTCTCTTGGTGGTTTTTATATGGGAAAATTTAGAATATTCAAGGCAAGTAATCGCTAAGTTTTGAAATGCTTCTTTTGCTGTTTTTTTTAAGTTTTTGAGTTCCAGGTTTTTTGCAAGTGAGAGATTTGAAAGAGTCCTTTTTCGGTATTTGGTTAGTACATGATATGCTAAGGTTCCTAAAACTTTTCCAAGGAAATGGATCCCTCTGAAGGGGAGGAGGCTAAAGGGGAACGTAAGGGCTCTAATGGAAAAATAAGAAAGGTTCATGCGCGCTCTAAACTGATATCGATTAGAGAGTTTAGTTGGTTGGAAAGATCAAGATGTTCAACTCCGCTTCTGATGGTCTGAGAACGGACCCATGTCTTGGGATGCATGAGAGCGGTCTGAAGGGATGCGTGGATGGCATCAAAACTTGTAAGGTTTTCAATGATGCACCCACTTTCTTTCCGCAAGATCTCATACCCCCCATTATTTTTCGATGAAACAATAAAGAGACCCATTCCAAGAGCTTCTGTCGTCACATTAGCAAAGGGGTCATAGATAGAAGGGATGGCAAGTGCATCGGCAATCTGATAGAAGGGGCGGATATTCTTCGTTGCACCAAAGAAGCTCACTTTTTCAGAAAGTCCTAAGCTTTTTGCCAGGGCAATAAATGACTCGATGTTTCGATCCTTTCCCACAACGGAAAGATGAACATCGGGCTGGGTTAAGAGCTGCATAGCTTTTAAAAGAAGGGTAAGCCCTTTCCTTTCATACCCATTTCCCACAAATAAAAAATGGAAGTGAGAAGGATCTAAACCCTGTTGCTTTGCAACCATAGGTTTTTTTTCTACCCAGGTACTAAAATCGCCTTTCATCTCTTTCCATTCTAAACCATTATGGATGACTTCAATAGTGTCTGGGGAGACATTGTAGTGTTTGAGGATTTCATTTTTCACCATGTAAGAGTTAGTGAATAAGACTTTCAATTGGGGGTTTTCAAAAGCTTTTTTCTCAATCTCAAGAATTGTTTTGTTTAGCGGATTGAGAGCTGTTTTTAAAGAGGTGTAGTTTTCATGCTCTCGTCTTCGTTCTAAGTAGGTTGCATGGACCCCATTCCCTGCTCGGATATGGGTTTGATCACTCGTTCGATCAACGCCAAACACGATATCGGTGTCGTGAGTCTTGTGCCATTTTTTGCACGAACGATCGAACTGTTTCATTCTGCGGTGAGAAAACATCTTTGAAGCTGAGAGAGTATGGGTATGAATAAGAGGTTGAAGTAGGTCTGTTGAGTACGCGTCGGAGGTGAGCAAGTGAACGTGGGCGCCCCTCTTTGCAAACCCTTTAGCAATCCTTTGGGCCCATTTTTCAAGCCCCCCTCTTGCCTCGATATGACGCGACTGCAAACAAACTTGGATAGGCTTAGGAGTCATGATCCTTTACTTCAGTTATAGTGATGGAATTACCTTGCAATTTAGGACAGATTTCCAAGGGCTCGCTTGTTGATTTATAGAGTTCAAAGCGATGCATATAGTTTCTAAACCGGTTTCGCAAATAGGCTTCTCTGAGTTGAGGCTGAAGGTCTCGTATTTCATCATCGAAAATATCAGACTTGAGGAAGCGGATATAGCGCTCTTCCAGATCCTTGGCGTTGATGAATTGGATGCTTGACTGAAGGCACCCCTCCTCATCTGGACGGACAACTACAGCAATCTCAACCATGTTCTTGATGACATCTAAAAAAAGAGCGCTAACACCTTTGACATAGAGGGGATCAGTAATCATCTTAATCCCGTTCCGATTTTCGATAAAGGTACTTGGAACTAGAGAAACCTTTGATGGGTTGATGACACCTGCAACGGAGGGAGGGAAATAGAGAGTTACAGGAACAGGGGCATCGAGTTTTAACATTTCGTATCGGATAAAGTCGATTCGCAAGTGTTTTGCATCTGAGTCATTGATCTCAATCGGAGTTATGGAGAGAAGAGGAAGGGAGATTTGCTTCCAATTATTTGGTACATAGAAACTGACAACATCCGAGTGCTTTTTAGTGCTGTTGACTCCCAGCTCATCCAGTTGCGCTCTTGAGATATCATTTAAATTAAAGGTAAGTTTAAGCCCACGACTCTTCAAATGCTTGACCTGGTCTTCTGGGCCGCTGACAGTAATGAAGAGTTGGTAGGGCCAGATATCCAAAAGTTGATATCCTCTCGGTGCTTCTCCAATGGGCTGAGTGATAATAATTGGAATCTTTTCGGTGACTAATTTTGTTAGCTTGATGATAAAATTTTGTTGCGAGACCCGGCTAATTCCCTGAGAAATATTGACATCGGGGTTATCTGAACGGATATTTTTTTTCCCAATAGATGCGATCCATTCTCCCTCTTGTCCGGAAGCATCAAAGACAACTTGAATATCATTCGAATTTAAATCTTCTAAGAGTTGTTTGTTTCCCGTCAGGGTCAGACTAACCCGTCTGCTCAAAAGACCGTTTGATTGCACGCCCTCAACGGTTTTTCCAGGAGGAATATTTTCAATTTTGACGGGAACGTTGCTAATGGTTTTAGTCGAAGTAAGCGATTTATTAACCAGAGACCAAATAGCAATAGCCAGAATAATCGAGAGACACTTGCGAGGCCAGTTATTGATAAATAGATTTTTAAGGAGTGTTTTCATTTTCTCAGCCACTCCCGGATGTTAAAACGTGATTGAAGAGTCTTTTTGAGTGGGGGATTGAAGACACTACGGATAATTCCTTTAAATCGATCAATTTTGATTCCACGGGTCATAATGCCATCTCGAGCGATTGAAACTTTCCCTGTTTCCTCAGAAACCACAATCAAGAGTGCATCTGTGAGTTGGCTTACACCGAGTGCTGCCCTATGGCGAGTACCCATAGATTTCCAAATCTGTGCGGAGTCCTCAGCAAGCGGAAGAATCACAGAAGCTGCGATAATCGTTAGATTATGAATAATAACCGCACCATCATGGAGGGGGGTTGTTGTTGTAAAGATCGATTCTAAAAGTTCTGAGGAGAAATTTGCATTGAGCATGACCGCTTTCAAAGCAAACTCATCTAGGGAATCTTCATTCTCTATGGCAACCAAGGCACCAATTTTCTTGTCAGAAAGGCGGTAGACGGACGTGGCTAATTGATCCAGAAACTTGTCAAATTCAGTGATTTCCTTATATCGCTTTCCTTTTAAGCTTAATTTTGACAAGGCAACACGGAGCTCGGGTTGGAAGATAATCAGGACAGCAATTACCGCAACACTTGAAATTTGCAGCATTAATTTGTGTAGTACCGGAAGGTTGAAAATAGATGAGGCGGCAAAAATAAGCAAAAAGGCAAGCAGACCCAAGATCAAATCCATAGAACGAGTGTTCCAGAAGAATGATAGGATGCAATTGATCATGATCGCGATGATCACAACCTCTATAATAGGACTGATCGTATAGTAGAATGTCATAATAGGCGCATCATAAGCTTTCTTAGACTTGCATGCAAGGAAGATCCAGCTTGTATATCGAAAGTTTAGCACCAAATTTATTGCAGTTGAGGTGATAGTGTTCTCCAATTGAGCATAATTAGAGAACACAGCCAGATCAGGAACTGCTTCAAGAAACACCATTGTTCGAAACACTGATGATAAACGAATCTAAAATAATTTGCAGCATACTTGTGCAAAAACTCTGGTATGAAGACTGATTTCTGGGCAGCAATTTGAGTTTTTAGAAAAAGTTTGCTTCAGAACCAAATAATAGGATAACCTTCAAAATATATTATTGAAAGTGAGGGGCATAAAATCTCATGCGGAAGGTTAATTTTTTAACAAGGCCCCTTATCTAGAATGGATATAACACTTTTTTTAAATAAAAAATTTATTTTAGTTGCCTTGCTATTTGTTATGAATACGTGTAAATCTGACTTAATTCTATTGGCTTCTCCAGACGCAAGAAATGGTTTTTATAGAGATAAGATAGACGATATATTAGGTTTTCATATAAATTATGCAAAACAAATTATCCATTCTGGAGACGATGTTCTTATATTAACTTCAAAAGAGTTTTATCAAAGTTACATAACTGCCCTATCCTCAGATAAGGTTATAATAGCCCCAATGCTTGATATATGGATGTGTGACTTCACTTTTACTAATCCTGAAAAACCTATCATGTTCCGATATACTGCTGAAGGTCAAGGGGGAGGAAAGCAAAACCAGATACAAGCGGACCATGTGCAATCGGTTTTTTATGAGTTTGCTATTAATAAAGGGCTTGAATTTATTCGGACAAATATTTTAAATGACGCGGGAAATTTTGTTTATGATTACAAAGGATCGGTTGTAATTAGTACTAAATTCCTTAGAGATAATAATTTATCAGAAAATCAAGCCCGCAAAAAATTGAAAAGTTTGATACCAATAAAACATATTGCTTTCATTGAAGCTGAGGATGAAGGGATTTTGGAACATGCCGATGGTATTGTAAGTTTTATCGATGAAAATACAATCGTAATTAATTCTTATCCTGAGTACCCCGAATACTCAAAAAAATTAAAGAAAAAGCTAACAGAGGGACTTCCTAACGTTAGGATTTGTGAAATAATAACACCGTATTCAGAAGAAAAACTTTCTAGTAAAAAGTTTGGCTCAGCTTGTGGGATATATACGAATATGCTGGTTACGAGAAGCAAGATATACTTTCCAATATTTGGAATACCAGAAGATGAAATTGCTCTGGAACAAATTAAGAACATTACTTCGAAGAAGGTTATTCCGGTGTTATCATCCCAAATATGCGACATGGGTGGCGCTGTCCGTTGTATGTCTTTGCTAGTAGATGGGAAAAACAAAAGACAGCTATTAAAGGCTCCTCTTTGACTTGCTTTTTGTAAGTTCTATTTCTAGCAACAGATACGCCTTCCACTATCCCCGAAAGAGTAAGACTTTCTTATCGGTTGTATTTGGAAAATATTGAATGCATCGTTTGGGTCTTGTAGGAAAGCTACGGTGGAGAAAGGCACAAGTGGTGCACACTCACGAGTAAGTTTTTTTGAATTTGTTCCATGGTATACTCAAATATTTTTGGGCTGGGAGAGTTGACAAATATCTTTTAGAGGGAATAGTCTGGACGCAAGGTTTGTATGTGGCTATGGATGTAACGACTCTTTCTAGAATTCAATTTGGACTAAACATTAGTTTTCACTATTTGTATCCTCCCCTAAGCATTGGGCTCAGTTTAATGATTGTTATCCTGGAGGGGATCTATCTTAAAAAGAAGGATCTTCGTTATCGGAAGATAGCGGCATTTTGGACAAAAATCTTCGCTTTGAGCTTTGCTCTTGGAGTCGCTACGGGACTGGTGCAACTCTTTGCCTTTGGAAATAATTGGTCAAGATTCTCTCGTTTTGTTGGGGATGTGTTTGGAAGCGCGCTTGCGGCTGAAGGGATCTTTGCTTTTTTCTTGGAGGCAGGGTTTATTGGTTTGATGGTTTTTGGATGGAATCGAGTAAGGCCCGGTATTCACTATTTAGCAACCATCTGCGTGGCGTTTGGGGCCCACTTCAGTGCGACTTGGATTGTGGCAGCAAACTCGTGGATGCAAACTCCTGCTGGATACAAGATCATTGGAACAGGAAGTGAGGCACGAGCTGTGCTTACGGATTTCTGGGCTATGATTTTTAATCCCTCATTTTTAGATCGTATCACGCACGTTCTTATAGGATGTTGGTTGACGGGTGCATTTATGGTCATTAGCGTGTCAGCATATTACCTACTGAAAAAGCGGCATGTTGAGTTTGCAAAGAGAAGTATGCGATGGGGTCTCATTATTGGAGGCGCGATGGTACTCTTGCAACTTGTTTCAGCAGATAGTTCTGCAAGGATTGTCTCAAAGTATCAACCGACAAAACTGGCGGCCATGGAGGGAGTATTCGAAACCAAGTCTGCTGTTCCAATGAATTTAATAGGTTGGGTTGATCAAGAAAGTCGCAAGGTGAAGGGGGTTCGCATTCCAGGCCTTCTTAGTCTTTTGGTTAATAGAAATATAATGACACCCGTGACTGGGCTCGATCAATATCCTGAAACTGAATGGCCTAAGGTGAACGCGGTATTTCAGTTCTATCATTTGATGATCTACATGTGGTGTGGGATGTTCTTAGGGATTATTTTAGGGGTGATTATCTGGAAGCGGAAGACGTTTGAAAAAGCTAAATGGAGTCTTCGCTTTCTAGTATTTTCTGTATGCTTTCCCTTTATTGCAAATCAAGCAGGATGGTTTACTGCAGAGATGGGACGACAACCTTGGGTTGTCTGGAATATCATGCGGACTTCACAGGGGATATCTCCTTCTGTTGACAAAGGAATGGTGATAGGTTCTCTGATTATGTTTAGTGTGATTTACACTTTTCTCTTTTCGCTCTTTATTTTTCTTCTGAATCGCAAGATTAAGGATGGGCCTCAAGAAGACGCTGTAGGAGACGATGCGGTTTATCGAAACCCCTATGCTTCAGAAGGAAGAGTGAGTTAGATGGTGCTGGAAACTTTTCAGATCATTTGGTACCTCGTCATTGGGATTAGTGTCATCATGTATACCGTTCTTGATGGTTTTGATCTAGGCGTGGGTTGCCTTCATCTCTTTACGCGTGATGATCAAGAACGGAGATTGATGCTTAATGCAATTGGCCCTGTTTGGGATGGAAATGAAGTTTGGCTTATTATTGTTTTTGGAGCGATGTTTGTTGGGTTTCCTCCGGTCTATGCAACGATTTGCTCCTCTTTTTACTTTATCATAATGATCTTACTTATGGGGCTGATGATCCGTGCAGTGGCAATTGAATTCCGCTCAAAACAGGAGTCTAAAGGTTGGCGTCACTTGTGGGATTGTATGTTTAGCATCGGTTCATATGTGATCGCATTTACAATCAGCGTTTTAATGGGAAATATCATCATAGGAATTCCAATTGATCAGAATGAAGTTTTTCAAGGCTCGTTTGCTGGATTTTTTACTCCCTATACGATTCTTGTCGGGATTCTTGGAGTGACAATATTCATGATGCATGGAGCTATCTATATGCTGATGAAAACCGAGGGAACTATGCATAAGCGTGTTCGTCGGTGGGTAAATCCTACGATTATCATTTTTATTGTTTGCTATATTGCCACGACTATCGTGACGGTTATTTATAAGCCTCACATGATTGACATAATGAGAGAAACCCCTGCCTTATTTTTGGTGGGAGTCCTTGCATTGCTAGCGATTGCGTGTGTTCCATTATTTGCCTGTCGTGGAAAGGATGGAACTGCATTTATTTTCTCTTCGATCAGTGTTGCTCTTCTATTTGTTCTCTTTGGACTTGGAACCTATCCTAATATGGTTCGCTCAAGTCTTGATCCATCCTATAGCCTCACGTTATTTAATAGTTCAGCTACTGTGGCGACTTTGAAGGTGGTTCTCATCGTTGCAGGGATTGGAGTACCTATGGTCCTTGCCTATGGCTATTGGATCTACAGGATTTTTCGTGGGAAAGTTTCGATCGATGAGACGAGCTATTAAGTCTCTAAAATAGCTAGCTTTTTGGGATGAATGAGAAAGCCCCCAATCTTGGTTGTGGGGCTTTTGCTTATGCTTGATTTTTGTGAATGTACTTAAAAATCTAGGCGAACCTCTCCAGTGATCCCATAAAACATGAGATCTTCTGAGGCTTTTTTAAACATTAGGCGTGCCTGTGTGACATTTTCCCCACTTACAGCCGTAAAATTGTCTAATTTATTAATTTGATTAACACGCCAGTAGTATTGAACCTCGTACCCAAGCTTGAAAGCAAGATGTTGATTTTCATCATTAATATAAGTGTCATAACCTAGCCCGAGAAATATCTGAACAAAAGGGATGAAGCGATGGAACTTATGTTTTATTTTGAAAGTTTCTCCGTTGCTTAGAGAGGGCTGAGCGCTTGGTGGAAGGAACTCACGTGCTTCAGTTTTAAAGTATCCATATTGAACAGATCCAGAAAAATCTCCGAAGATATGGAAGCCATATCCGAGGAACCATTTACTATCGATACCAGTACGTGGTCCTAAACCCCAAAAACGGCAATCATCTTTGGTTTTATAATCTAGCCCAATTGTATTAGTGGTATTGTCAAGCGATGACGCAGTAATTTGGACATCTTGGTCGATGTCGATCCAAGTTGTTTTCAAATCGAAATGAGATCGAAAAGCAAGGCGCCTACTGGTGAAATAGCTGCGTGCAAGCTCTACGTCAATGTTATCGTAATCCACTTCTATGTGAGACTTGACTTTGCTAGCAAAGAGTAGTCCGAAATTGGTTAGTGAGATAAGAGCTGAGGGCTCTGCTTTTGTTGAGCTCGAAGTGTCATCACTATTAAAATAGGTGTAGCGTGCAAAAATATCCCATGTATCATGTGGTGTTTTATAACCCAACCCAACCTTCACACCGACATTCCAACCAAAGTCATTCTCCTTAAGGGCTCCATCAATATTGGGAAGAAGAACACCATTGATGATTTGAGGGTGAAGAGAGTATGCGTACTCTGTTCCACCCATTTTGGTGTGCCAATAGGTTAAATTAAATGTCAGGAACCAGTTAGTTCCCTTCACTTCAGGGCGGCTTGAAGCAAAGCTCGCTCCTAGGGTATCCTGTGGATTTTTCGCAGAAATTTCCTGCATGTCCTTTTCTAAAGTGTCCAGTCGTTCATCGATTCCTGCGAAGGCCGATGACGCTAAAACAAATGAAAAAGCGATACTTGAGGAAAGTTTTGAAAAGTGGCTTTTCATGTTTTAAGACTCCAAAAATAATTAACTAATAGTCCTTTTTTATTTCTATAAAGGAGCTCAGTGCTTTTTGCAACAAGAATTTAATGATTTGTTTTTTGGAGGGTATTTACATGAAAGATGTTTTATGAGACTGGGCTTTCCCCAATTCTGTAGACACTATCATGTTAGACTATTCTTATATTTTTTCTCAAATTCACTTGGGCTCAAATATCCCAACGTCGAATGCTTCCATTTGTTATTGTAATAGCATTCTATAGTAGTTAAATTATTCCCACGTGATCCACATCTTCCTTATGGCCATACTCCATTCAGAGAAGTAATATCTGTCAGGAATTTTTTGATACGCTAGCCCTGAGGTTTTCTGATAAATGATCAACCATTACCGAAGTTTTCCCGACCAGCCAAGTTTATGACGCAGGGTAGAGAAATAATCGATTCCGTTCAAATTGACCAGCTTAAACTTTTTTGGGCTTTTTCTGAGGTGGATTTGATCTCCGACCTTTATCTCGAAGTGTTGAAGACCATCGGCGACAAATTCGATGGGGCCTTTATGTCCCTTGTATTCGATATGGATATTCTGGCTTGGGGTCAGAACAATGGGGCGGTTTGAGATGGTATGTGGGCATATGGGTGTAATGACAAAGGCTTCAATATCGGGGCTGACAATTGGCCCTCCTGCAGCTAAGGAATAGGCTGTGGATCCATTGGGAGTTGCGATAATGACACCGTCAGCTTCAAAGGTATTGAGAAAAAGGTTATCAACATGGATGGTGATTTCGACAAGGCTTGGATTTCGAGCGCGGTGAAGAACACAATCGTTGATGGCGAAAAACTCCTTATTGGTGCTCGACTTGCCTTCAATCATGACACGCTCCTGGATCACAAATCGTTTATTCACAAGATTTTCAAGACCTGGGATAATATTAGAGATTTTTACATCAGCCATAAACCCTAGATGTCCTAGATTAATTCCAAGAATTGCAGCATCTAAGTTTGAATATTGGTGAGCAACACGTAGAATGGACCCATCTCCACCCATTGTAATGAGGATATCGATAGAGTTAGGATTTGCAGATGAAAGGGTGGGGGCTCCGAGCATGCTTGCTTTGTCATCCTCAACAACAACTTCAACCTGGTGCTTTGTTAGGAAGTCAAGGGTCTCTTGAGCAAGCTTCTTAGAAGCTCCTTCTTGCACTTTAGGAAAAAGGGCAATCTTCATGTAACTCTCTCAAGGGAAAGGGCAGCTTCAGCTACTTTTTCAGGAGTAATTCCGTATTTTTTTAGGAGATCTTGATGTCTACCATGCTCAATAAGAATGTCTGGGATTCCAAAGTTTTTTACTTGAATATGACCCAATCCGTGGTTCATCATAAAGTTGTTTATAATCGACCCGAGTCCTCCTTGTAAAGAGTGTTCTTCGATTGTGATTACCATCTGAGCCTTTTTAATACGAGGCAACAGCAGTTCCTTATCAAGAGGTTTTATAAAGACGGGATCGATAACGTAGGCAGTTATACCCTCTTTTTCTAAAAGGGTGCGGGCTTCAAGTGCAATTTGATCCATGTGCCCTAAAGAAATGATAACGATATCCTCACCTTCGGCAAGGACCTCACCTTTTCCGAGCTCCCTTCTTTCGACTCGCAGATCTTCTTCGAGTGTAGAGAGATTGGGATACCGAATAGCGACGGGTTTTTGATAGTCAAAGGCGCTTTCGAGCAGTTCTTTGAGGACCTGCCCATTCCTTGGCTGAGTGATCACCATTCCTGGCATAGCATTAAGATAAGAAATATCAAAAAGGCCCTGAGCAGTTATTCCATCACCTGTGGCTAACCCTCCTCGATCAATTGCAATAACAATGGGAGAGCCTTGAATGCAGACATCATGATAAATATTATCAAAAGCTCGTTGCAAAAATGAGGAATAGATGCATGCAACCACTTTTATTTTTCCACCGTGACCCATCCCACCAGCATAAGTGATAGAATGTCCCTCAGCAATTCCAACATCAATACACCGTTCAGGGTATTTTTTCATAAAGGCATCTAGGCAGGATCCGACGGGCATGGCAGGGGTAATTGCCACTAAATTTGGATCTTCATCCGCCATTTTCAAGATCTGTTTTCCAAAAACCTTAGGGAAGGTGGGACTAAGGCTTTTTGGAGGATAGAATTCCCCAGTCGCCCGATTAAATGGTTTCGCTCCATGATAGGGAGTGGGATTATTGATGGCATTTTTCATCCCTTGCCCTTTAACAGTGAGAACATGAATGAGGGTAGGATGGTCCACATCTTTCAAGGCTTCGAATGTATTAATAAGTTTTTTAATATCATGTCCATCAATTGGTCCAACGTAGGAGAAACCAAACTGCTCAAAGAAAGGAGCTGTACTGATCAGATTTTTCATGGACTCTTTCATTCTATTACCCTGTTTGGCGATGATTTCACCGTAGCCAGGGATTTTATTTACAATTTCAGTGAGTTCTTCATAGATATTATTCGCAGTTGGGCTGTTAAAAAAGCGGCTGAGGATGTTTGTAATTGCTCCCACATTCTTAGAAATGGACATGGCATTGTCATTGAGGACAACAAGGAATTTTCTAAGCTTTCGGGGAATATTATTCATTGCTTCCAAGGTAAGGCCACAGGTAAGAGCAGCATCTCCAAGAACTGGAATAATGATTGCATCTTCTCCACGAATGTCTCGATTTTTTGCAACTCCAAGAGCTAGAGAAAGGGCGTTCCCAGCGTGTCCGGAATAGAAATGATCGTGAGAGGACTCTGGAGGGTGCGAAAATCCTGAAAGTCCATCGGTCTGCCGAAGAGTTGGAAAGCGAGGGTTTCGTCCGGTTAAGAGTTTGTGGACATAGGTTTGGTGTCCAACATCAAAGATCAATTTATCGTGGGGAGAATTGAATACTGTGTGTAGAGCAAGGGTTAGTTCAACGATTCCTAGATTGGAAGAGAGGTGTCCTCCCGTTATTGACAAAACGTCCATGATACGAGCCCGAATTTCCTTGGAAAGGTCCATGAGCTCACTCGTGGAGAAGTTCTTAAGCTTTTGAGGATGCATTAGTGAATCAAGAATAGGTGTCATGGGCAGTGTCTAGAACCTTTTCTGATTCGGGATTAAATGGGGCTGTTTGAGGGTGAGCATCTCTGGTTTTAATTAGAGTTTCAATTTTCTGTTCAGCCTGGTTGAGCTTTAATGAGCAAAGAGTAATTAATTTATTCGCTTCCTCGTAGAGTTTTAAAGACTCTTCAAGGGGCGTTTCTCCACTATTTAGCTCACTTAAGATCTCTTCAAGACGCGTGTAAGCCTGTTCAAAAGAGAAACTTGCATTTTTTTTAGTTTCCATCTACCTCCAGGGCGCGTGCTCGGACAGTTCCATCATGAAAACGTAGACACAGTCCCAAACCGGGAGTGACTACGCGCGATGACATCATAACTGAATTTCCTTTTTCCGCAAAGGGGATGCAGTAACCTTTTTTTAGGATAGACTCAGGATTGACAGCATTGATATGGATAAAAAGTTGTTTTATGTGATCCTCTTTCCGTTTTAATAAATGGGTCATGGCGATATGAATTCCATCGGCATAACTCTGAAGCTTTTGACGGAGCTGTGCGATTTCCCCTTGAGGGCGCTTCCCCTGAAGTTCCCTCTTAAGAGCGATCAACTGGAGATCCAGGCGACTCAATTTATGATGAAAAGAAGTGTCAAGTTGCGTTGAAAAATCGTCGATTCTTTGGTAATGCTCAGAGAGGATGGCAAAAGGAGATGCTAAAAGGGGATGGCGAGCCGCCCCCTGAATTAAAGCGGACACATGTCGCATTTTTTGCTTCAAAATATGATCGAGCCTCTCCTGAGTTTGCATGAGAATTTCATTTTGCGTAGCTTGTTCTTTCACTGAAATTTCTGCCGCAGCTGATGGAGTGGGAGCTCGGATATCGGCAACAGAATCAGCGAGAGTTACATCGGTTTCATGTCCAACAGCTGAGATGATGGGGATCTTCGAATAAAAAATTGCTTCAGCGACACATTCTTCATTAAAGGGCCAAAGATCTTCTAGGCTTCCGCCCCCACGGCCCACAATCATCACGTCGACCATCTGATGAGTATTAAAAGTTTTGATTGCAATAGCGATTTCTTCAGCAGCCTCTTTTCCCTGTACACGAACTGGACTTAATATGAGGTGAAAATAGGGGAAGCGTCGCTTTAATACATGAATAATATCTTGGATAACCGATCCCGTGGGGCTAGTCACCACGCCAATTATTTTGGGATATTTGGGGAGTGGTTTTTTATGTGCTGGGCTAAACCAGCCTCTTGCCTTAAGTTCTTCTTTTAGTCGGTGAAGTTTCATAAGGAGTTCTCCTACCCCGGCATGCTCTAGCTCTCGAACAATAATTTGGTAGCTTCCTCTAGGAGCATAGAGGCTCAACTCCCCAAGGACAACGACCTGGTCTCCGGCCTTAGGTAAGCGAGAGACATTGCGCGCATTCCCTTTAAAAAGGACAGCAGATATTTGAGATCCTTGATCCTTTAAACTAAAATATAGATGGCCAGACGATTGGGCCCGGATGTTGGTGACCTCTCCCTTGACCTGAATATGGGCGAATTGGGGCTCTAGTTGTCTCTTGATTGCAAGAGTGAGCTCTGTCACTGACAATATTTTCATAATTAATACCATTCCTAAAAAATAAATTCACGAATTAGACTTGATCTTTCCACGAAAATCTCTGAGTCGATAATTCATGAATTTACTTTTTGTAACCGGTATGGCAACTCTAAATCATCTCAAAGCAAAATTCAAGCTAGAGTTATTTCTAAAACAGTGGTATCCTGGGGAGAAGTTAAAGTTAGGTTGCTGATGAGACAACAGTTTATTATTGGAAATTGGAAGATGCATATGACATCTGCTGAAACAAAGGTGTTCATAGAAGCACTTCTTCCACATATTGGAGAGACCACGTGTTTTATCGGAATAGCTGCGCCCTTTACCTCCATTGATACTGCTGTGCAAAGCACCAAGGGGAGTTATCTCGATATAGGTGCTCAGAACATGAGTGAGTATCCGAAGGGCGCCTATACCGGAGAAATCTCCTCCGTAATGCTTAAGGAAAGTGGGGCCACATTTGTATTAATAGGTCATTCGGAAAGGCGAGCCTATTTTCATGAAAATGATGAAATGGTCCACCGTAAGGTGAAATGGGCGATTGAGGAGGAACTGCTTCCTGTTCTTTGTATTGGAGAAACCCAAGAGGAGAGAGACAAAGAAATGACGCATTCAGCTCTAACCCGACAACTTAGTGAAGCTTTAAGAGATTTCTCTAGCAAAGAGCTAGAAAATCTTGTTATTGCCTACGAGCCTGTATGGGCGATTGGAACAGGAAGGACAGCTACCCCTCAGATTGCGCAAGAGACCCATTATCTCATTCGCTCCTACATCAAGGAGACATGGGGAGAAGAAGTTGGTGAGCGCCTCCCCTTGATCTACGGAGGATCAGTGAAGCCTGAGAATGCTGCTCCTCTTCTTGGACAAGAGGATATCGATGGAGCTCTTATAGGTGGAGCCTCTTTAGAGGTGGAGGCATTTGGACAAATTATCGAACATGGAAAGGAACTGTCATCATGACCACATTTTTTTACGTTACACTATTCCTATTTATTGGCCTTTGCGCCCTTCTTTGTTTTGTGATCTTGATTCAAGAGAGTAAAAGCCTTGGATTAGGTTCTTCTTTTGGGGGGGATGCAGGAGATTCACTATTTGGAACCTCGACCGCGGATGTTTTAAAAAAGTTTACCGCATACCTTGCCGGGATTTTTCTCATTGTTTGTTTGACCCTCTCTCTTTGGAGTTCTTCGATTGGTCGCGCTAAAAAAGCCCCGCTAGGTATCAATATTGAAGAGGTTAGCGGGGGGCTATGATCAAGAATCTTGTCTACTATGGCAATTCTGCTCTTCGAAAAAAATGCGACAAGGTGGCTGAGATTACTGATGAGATCCGGAAGATTGCACAAGATCTCATAGATACCGTCATCGATAAAGATGGAGCAGGTCTTGCGGCTCCTCAGATTGGTTACCCCGTTAGAATGTTTGTTTCACGCTACGAAAACGGATCCGATGATGAAGGCTGGCCGATTCTTTGTCCTCCTAAGATTTATATCAACCCCAAGCTATTCCAACCTTCCTCTGAGATAGATAACCATTCTGAGGGATGCCTTTCTATTCCAGGGATTTATGAAAAATTGAACCGCCCTTTTTCTATAGAAGTTGAGGCTATGGACTTAAAAGGCAACATCTTCACCGAGACGGCAACTGGATGGCGCGCAAGAAATATTATGCATGAAAATGATCACATTAATGGGGTCCTTTTTATTGATCGTATTCAACCTAACCGGCGGAAAAAAATTGAGAAATCACTCACCGATATTAAAAAAAAATATAATCAGTAATCAGTAAAATAGGTTCACGGCAAGTATAACGATTGCTCCATCTAGTTGGGAAGGGAGGAGCCTTAACACGCTTGGAAGCGGAATCTGCGATCTACATAAAGATTGCTAAGGATGAGATTGCAACGCAAATATTATCGGACGCAAAGTAAAGTAATTTCTGTCGAATACTAGCGCCACTTGAATGAATATTGTTGATTCATTCACTCATTCTTCCTCTATTTTCTAACAAGAGAAAGACCAAAGGTGAATCTGTCATTTTTCTTATGAGGAGCAAGGGAGTGAACAAAGGTAAGACGAAGCCGCCAACTTGTGCTAATCATTGTGATCAGATCAAACTTTGCTTCGTTATAATTTGGCTCTCCTCCACGTCCCCAACCGATATATGACTCAAGACGAACGATCCACTGAGGAGCAATTTTAATTTGCAATCTGGAAAGGAGGGTATTTCTCCCATCCGATAGAGAAGAATGGAGGAGATCGTGGATATCCCTTGTTACCTCCATAATAAAGTTGTTTGGGTTATTTTTTCTCCAATCAAAACGGCTGCGATGGCGAAACTCCGTTTTGAAAGCAAAATTTTCGTTGATTGTCCAGGCTAAAGTTATGTTTGCGTAGTCGAGCACTTGTTCTTCTATATTCCATCCCAACTGGCTATTTAGGTTACAAGAAGGAAAATTCCAAATAAAATGTCCCTGGATTTTTGGAATAGTTTTAGAAAAGGTTTGATTTCCAAAAAAACTATAGATACAGAGATCTACAATGATATTGGGTTCGAAAAGGGAAGAATTCTTCATGTAAAAGAGATTGCGTACTCCAGATTTAATCATATTGAGATGATTAAAACCATCATGGATGCTAAAAATATAGGGAGTATCTGTGGAGATCGTGGGGCGGCTCATTCCTTCGTAATTGATATAGGGCTGCAGGGTATGACGAACCGTTTCAAAATTGCGCTTCAAGGTTAAATCAAAGAGGAGCTGATGGACTAAGACTCCCATGGCCGCCGGTTTATCTCTTTGGCTGTCTCCATAGAAGACCCCTTCGACTCCAACAAGAGGGGTAAGGGCAAACCCTCGATGCGCAAAAGGGCGGTAAAGGGTATTGCGAGTTGATAAGCGTGCAGCATTAAAATCAGGTACTGCAGGCTCAATATCCTTTGCTGACACATAGTCCAAGTATGAAACCTTCATCCGATTTTCCAAAAAGATCCCTGAGTCTCCTATCACAAAAGATTTAGGGGACCAAAATGATTCTGGAAGTTCTTGCTTCATTCCCTGAAATCCATTCACACGAAACTTTCCATCAATCCCAAAAACCATCCAATCCTGGCAGTTTCGTATTTCAATTCGTGTCTGCTTGGCAGTATTGAGCTCAAAATCCTCACTTCCAAAATCTGTTTGCATGTTTTTGTCGCTTAACCAGTCGTAAGTCGCCAAAAGATGGGACTTCTCATCCTCACTTTTTGAGGTATAGACTCCTTCCAATCGGTAGTGGGTTCGTGCCTTATCAGGATTAGTGTCTCTATAAAAAGCATCGTGGTCGATGTAACTGCGGGTTCGAAATTTTGTCCGTTTTTCTAAGGATTGATAATCTGATTCAAGGGCGGCGCCGATCCCTTTTGAAGGACGGACATTGAGGCGGAAGAAAAGATCGAATTGCTCCCAAGAATAGACTCGATAGCGCATACTAGCCTTTGGCCATAGTCCCTTGTCCAGGTCTATTTTATATCTCACAGGTGATTCTGTCATTGATTTTAAGTTACTTCTAAAAGAGGGAAGCCAAAAAATCGGTGTTTCAAAAAATCTAAAGGTTACATTTTTTGCAGCCAAATAACTTTTGTGTGTGATCTCAACCTCGCGCGAATGAATTTTCCAGTCGGCATTTTTGCTCTCACTTGTTGTTACAAAAGCATTATAGAGGTAGAAACTCCGATCAGAATTGAGACGGATCTTTTCCCCTCCTAAAAACCAGAGGTCGATGACTGTTACTCCATCGTAAACAATCCCGGTTTTGGTGATAAAATCATACTCTAAGCGACGCCCAACATAAGTGTGCCCTCCGCTATCTAGCATCAAATCTCCCTCTGCCACAACTCGATGGATCGCTCCTCCTTTTTCCTCACGATTGGTATAGACGATATGGCGAGCTTGAACCCGCAGTTCTTGGGAGCAAATCACCCCTCCAGTGTGGGTTGAAATCACTCCATTTTGATATTCAGGGTCTTTAAGATTAATGGTAAATTCCTGTGCACCATGCAGGGGTATTATCGACAGAAAAAAGAGAAAAATACAAAGGCGCATGAATCCACCCAACTTTCAAAGGCCACAAGTATACCTTATTGAATCGCCTTGAGCAAGAGTCCAGCGAGTAGAAAGCGGTTTTTTTCATTTCCTAAGCGGATTGCGGAGAGAAGAATATCGACCCCCTCAATCTCGTGGTTTTCCACAAGTGTTTCGTAAGTCTCAATAAGCAACCTGGAGGTTTCTTTTGGAGTTAAGATATAAGAGCCTTCTGTTTCCTTCCGATCTGTCCAAGAAAGCATCTCTCGAAATTGAAACAGTTCATGATTTCGTTGGCTCCCTACCCATTGATAGATGTGATCTTTGTGAGGTCCTTCGACTCGCATTCGATGAAGCGCTAAATGACAGTATGTGCGAATAAAAGGAGCTCCAGCATGAAGACATTCCTCCCCTAAAAGAGCTTCGGCCCCCGGGGTACCCAAATTTTCAAGAAGGTGAATTAAAATAGGAATCAATTCATTTTCTTTTTTATCAAAGACAGCTCGGGCAATTTTTAGAAACTCCTCCTCCGGAAGCTCTAAGGAATCTTGCAAAATCTGCTCGCGCAGTGCTAACGTGATACCCGGGATGTCTTGCTGAGTTTTTTTTGCATAATAAGTACATGAGGGAATAACCTTCCAAGCCATTAAAGCGTGTCCCAAAGAATAGATTGGATGAAATCCCAGATCCTTTTCATCTTTGATAAGCATTTTCAGGAGAGTTGGAACACATTTTGGGTTGCGTTTCTTCAATAATACAAGAGAAGCATTCACTCGAATATGGAAGTTGTAATCCGAGAGGAGATTTATCAGAAGAGGTTCTGTATCGGGTATCTCCAGGAGCATCTGGATCGCGAGGGGATTCTTTTGAAGTGCGCTCTCAAGGATCGGCTCTCGATAAGAGATGTCTCCGAGCAGTACCAATGAATGGCAGGCAGCAAGTTTTACGTTGAGGTGATTTGATTTGGAAAGCTTTTTTAATTGAGGAATTGAATGAGAATCCTTCAGGAAACCAAGAGCTGCCGCACACGTCTCTTGCTCCGCGTGATTGGAGTGAGTTGCTCCTGCCCGAATCTCTGCTAAAAAATCATCCCGACCAAAGCGCGCTGCTGAAAGGATCGAGGAGAGGCGGACAGTTAAATTAGAATGCCCCACCATCCGTTTTAAAACTCCCATGGCATCTGGAGTCCCAATCATTGCAAAAAGCTCGGGAAAATAGACATGGAAAAAAGGGGGGAGTTTTTGCATCAAAGAATCAATCATTCCCGTCACTGCCTCAGAGCGGCGCTGCGCCAAGGCATGGGCAGCCTCCATCCGAATGACTAAATATGGGGAAGAAAAAGCCTTAAATAAGAGCCCCTCAACCTCATCTTCTTGGAGGCGGCTAAGAAACTGGATTGTTGCCATTTGAGTCATGGGGTTATGACTATTCATTCCCATCTCGTAAAGTTCCATTCCTTCCGTTGAAGTAGCGATTCCCAGTCCGTACATACTGAGCAGAAGCGTTTCCTCATCCCCACTTATGGCCCCCTGCTTCAGGAGGATGTATCCCATTTGTTCAAGAATGTCAAAATCGTGTCTTTCATTTTCTTTGACCCAATCTTGATAGAGTTGAATGCCTCTTTCAACTTCTCCTGCCTGCATTAAATAGAGTACTTGATTCTTAGAAATGGCTGCGCAAAGAGGGGTAAAAAATGCAAGGATTATGAGGAGAAGGCATCTCATAAGTCAATTCCAAATTGGCCTAGTAATTTTCGAAGAGTATTTACTGGTAACCCTATCATATTGTAGAAGCACCCTTCAATCCCTTTTATGAGAAGGATTCCCCCCTTCTTCTCAGCAATGACGCTGACATACTCCTCAACACTTCCCGAAATGGGGCCGTTCTTTCGTCAAAAGGAGAGGAAACACTACTATAAGGGATAGAAAAGAGAATCAATAACCTCTTACTGCCGAGGGAGCTTTGAACTTAAGATAAGTCTTAGGAAGGACAATTATTGAATTTTTTGGTATTTAAAGCTACTATTATCACAAAATAAAGGAAGAATTTTATGAAATTACTCTTTTTTAAAGATATTTTTATATCTCATACTTTTTGGCCTCTTTTCTCTTTTCATTTTAAACATTTGTCTCATGGACAATGGGATCAAAATAAGAATAGGAAATCTGCTCAAAAATTAATGAAATCTAATAAATCCTTTAATGGCAGACTATGTCCATAGTGAGGAAATAATGATTCCCGGTGCCCTTTTAGGTTTTCAAAAAAATTATTACTATGTTCAAGACATGGCTGGCGTATTATGTGCTTCAGCGCTGGTAAAGCTTGGTTGCAAACGTATTCATCACATTAGTAAGCTAACAATCTTTGTTTCTGCAGTAAATGGTGCGAGCTTCCTTCTGATCGCTAAGTCTGTGCATATGCTTTACGCATCGATTGAGGCAAGTGAAAGGAGCTCTGCGAAGAAAACGATTTTAGTCGCTCTATTTGCAGCTATTGCTGCAGGCACCTTTAAGAAGCGCTACAGTATGGTTCGAGAGCCTTTCACCTTCGGTAAACCGTTCGTGTTAACTACTGCTGCAATTGTGCTTCTCTCCGAAGGTGGTGTTAGAGCTGTTCAGTGGATTTCTCAGAATTGGGGGAGTATTGTGGACAAGTGCTTTCCAGAGCCAAACATTGTCCCCCCACCACCAAAACCTCCCCGACCTATCGCTAAGCTTCCGGAGGAAATGCAACCCATGAAGTGGGATCCAAGAGAAGATCATTGCCTCCTTTCGAGCAGGGGATGAGGAAGAGGTATTTACGGACAATATGAAAATCCTTCTTCGAGCAACAGAATGTCAGTTGGAGCGCCCCTCCGAATTCCCCACGGAATTCTGTCGGGTTCTTAGGGAAATGAAAGAAATTGTTCCTGAGCTTTCGATTTGGATTAAGTTAGTATATTGCGAGATTCAAAAGGAAGCGGTTGAAGAAGGTTTTTATGAGAGAACTAATATTTCTGCGCAGGGGATCTATGATGCGATTATTTGGTCAATGATGCACGATACTCTCAACGCCCTTCCTGAGGGAAATGAAGAGCAGTTGCAATGTTTGGTGGATCTGGTTCCTATTCATATCAAAGATAACAGGGAATTTAACAGGACGAGGACAAAGGTGTGGTTTGTCCTGAACAAAATTCAAGGTGTTGATCTCATGCTTGGTTTTGAGCTAAGCAGGTTAGATGATAAGATAAGAGTGGCAAGTGGTGCGGCGTACCTAGAATCAAGCGAGTGTGATTTAGGGCTACTCCGCAGGGCAGCCAAGGGGCTGCTGGTTAAATAATACGAGTGATGGTATCCTTGCCTCATGAGTAAGTTATTTCCTCTCTTTAAGCGTGAGGAGTCTTATCCACTTCCTGAGTTTTCAGAGCGCGTAGCAAATCTTCGCCCTTACCTAGGATCCATGGGAGCACAGAGACAGGTGGAGGCCCTAATAGAGGTTTCGAAAGTCTGGACCTATGACTACGATGAGCGAAAGGAATTTATGCAAGAGCTCTTCAATCTTCTTCCAAAAGAGGTCCAGTCTTCGCTTACTGAATTTCTCACAAAGTGTATTCCAGGTCAGGACATTACTCAAGACATTCCCTTGGCACTTAGCCAAGTCAAAAAGGAAAAATTGGCTGAGTTTGTAACTTTGATTGCTTAGTATTTTCTTAATAATTAAAATATCTGCTTTGTGAAATTCATTATTCGTACAGAGGTAGGTTATGAAATAGGTAAAGAGAATAAGTTCGCAAGAAGATGTAGCAGTGATTAGAATTTTTTTTGATATATCTTTTATCTGCAAGGTTTTTACTATAACGACGGCGTGATTTTTGCTGGTTCCATTATTGGCACTTCTATTCCTGTAGTCCGCCAGTATATCGAGCAACAACAGAAAATTCAGTGAGAGCTATGCATCCTCCACTTGAAGGAAGAGATTTTGCGCTTTTCTTTTGGTAAACGATTTGACTAATGGATGCAATAGGTTTTACTGGGTCAGACCGGTAAAAATTCATGATCGCTGCCCGTCTGTGCACCAAATATTTGATGAGACTAAAGGTCAGCTTCAACACTTTGAATCCATTGATTGAATAAGACCTTTTCTAAGGTGCATATATGTTTAGCATATTTTAATCCGAAAGGGAGCTTAGCAAGGCATTCTTTCATCTCATCTAGATGCTCTTGCTCCTCAAGAATGATAGACTTCACATATATGTTTGAGCGATTAGCTCGCAAAATATTTTCGTAAAGGGGATAAAATGCTTGAGCTCGGAGCTCTATGGCATACGTTACAAGAAAATAGGCGAATTTCTTAATTTCTCGTTTTTCTAATCTCATTTTTTCAATTAAGAAGCGAGCGGCGAGAACATCCAATTTTTTCAAGTAGTTTAAAGAAAAAACACCTCCAAGGATAAAAGAAAGGGAATAGTCAGGAAAATATAAGGGAGATACTTTTTTTATCTGGAGCTTCAAGTAGTGAGAATGTCGAAATTCCTCAGAAGCGTGTTTAAGCATTTCTTCTTTCACAAGGGTAGGATGCTCGCAGGCCGCTATTTTCCTTGCCCCACAGTTTTCAAGATAGGAGAGAGTGTTTAGCCATTTGGCGTGTAGAATTCCATCCGTTACAATTGCTGTAAGAAGAGAGACGATCTTTGTTTTCATAATTTTCCTTCTAGGGTTGATGCAATCGTTGTATAGATATAATTAAGTTCCTTTTTTTTAATGCAGTAAGGAGGAAGTACGTAAAGAACATTTCCCAAAGGCCTTAAGATAATTTTCCTATCGATAAAAAATTGATATAAGAAATCTCGCAATGAAGAGAAGTAAGAGGAGCATTTATCTCTGTACTCTAAAACCAGAATTGTACCAAGGGATTCACACCTTTTTAGATTGGGATGGCCACCCCACTCCTTAGCAAATTTGTCATGAGCTTTTGCAATCATATCTCTTTGATTTTCACAGGATAGTGTTTGAAGGAGGTCGAGACTTGCTAAAGCACTTACACATGCAAGGGGATTTGCTGTATAGGAATGTCCATGTAACAGAGCTTTGTGTTTATCCTCAGAGTAAAAAGCCTCATAAATTTCTTCTCTGCAGGCAGTGGTTCCAAGAGGCAAAAAGCCCCCTGTTATTCCTTTCGAAAGGCAGATAATATCTGGTTTTTCTTGAAGCTGATCGCCAGCAAAAAAAGTTCCTGTCCTTCCAAACCCTGTCATGACCTCATCAGCGATAGTAATGACTTCATTTTCGCGGCAAATTTTGAGGAGGTTATTGAGAGCTTTTGCAGAATGAAAAACCATTCCAGACATCCCCTGAACAAGTGGTTCAAATAAAAAACAGGCGACCTTGTTATCAGATAGAGCTATCTTCAGCTCAGATAAGCTCTTTTCCTCTTTTTTGTGGGTAGGCGCAGTGATGGTAATAACTTCGAAAAGGTGGTTCCAGAAAGGGCGATTAAACGGGGTTTTTCCTGCAACTGACATCGCCCCGAAGGTGTCTCCATGATAGCCTCCTTTAAAAGAGATGATTTTAGTTTTGTTAATATTTCGATTGTACCAGTACTGAATCGCCATTTTTAAAGCTATTTCAACAGCAGTGGAACCATTATCAGAAAAAAAGAGTTTGCTCATTTTTCCTGGTAAAAGAGGAAGGAGTCGAGAGGCTAATGTAATAGCTGGGAGATGGGTAAATTCTGCAAAGATGACATGTTCCAGCTCTAAAGCTTGCTTTGCAATTTTTTCCGCAATATAGGGGTGACAGTGTCCATGTAAATTGACCCACCATGAAGAAATTCCATCCAAATAATCGATGCCATCTATAGAAGTTAAATAAGCTCCATTTCCCCTTATGATTTGTATGGGGGTGTCAGCTGTTTTCATTTGAGTAAAGGGATGCCAGATTGTTTCCATTTTTTCGTGTACCTTTTTATTGTTAATGAATTGATTGTTTTTTCAGGAAGAAGTCTTCCTAAAAGGGGGATTTGAGCAAACTTTAGAATAGCCGTTTCACTGTCTGGGTTAGGCTTCCCATTGAAGACGATTCCGAGGATATCGACACCTCTGTTTTTAAGTGCTTCAATCGTTAGCAAAGTATGATTGATGCTCCCTAGATAGTGTCTGGAAACAATGACCCATTTGGCATCCCAAGGCTGAAAGAGATCGATACTCAGATAATCTTTATTGAGAGGAACAAAGATTCCTCCAGACATTTCAACAATAAGAGGACGATTTGTAAGAGGAGGAGAGATCTTTTGAGGATCGATGATAATATTTTCTAGACGAGCGGCATGATGAGGAGAAAGAGGAGCTTTAAAGGAATAGGCTGGGGGATAAATTTCATGATCAGAAGAAGAGAGCAGCCCTGCGATTACATCCAAATCAGGATTTTTCTCTCCACTTTGAATCGGTTTCCAATAATCCCCTCTGAAAAGAGTTGTTAAGATTGCAGAGGTAATGGTTTTACCCACTTCTGTTCCAATTCCTGCAACAACAACTTTATACATATTGCCTCATGAGCTTTAAAAGCTTTTCAAGTTCTTCTTTCGAATTAAATGTGTGGAGCGTTATTCGAAGGATTTCCTTTCCCCTCGGAACCGTTGGACTGAGGAAGGCACGGACATCAAATCCCTCATGTGAAATTTTTGATACCAAAGTATGAGCCGCACTATTATTTTTTACTGGGATTGGTTGGATAGGAGTTTTTGAAAAATTCGCAATTTGAATCAAGTTTTGAAGATGGTTTCTCTCAGTTTCTAATTGAGGGAAAAGTTCGTAGCTACATTTGATCGCAGCTAAACAGGGAAATGGAAGAGCAGTTGTATAGATGAAGGGTTTTGCAAAGTTGATTAATATTTCTTTAAGGGATTGATTTCCTAAAATAATCGCACCAAAGGCCCCAAGAGCTTTGCCAAATGTGACAATTTGGGCAAAAATTTCCCCACCTAGACCTGAGTCAAAAACGATCCCCCTTCCATCTTTTCCGAGCACCCCTATGGCATGTGCTTCGTCGACAATAAGGTGTGCCCCATATGTTTGTGAAAGGTGAAAAATATCACCTAAGGGGGCAATGGAACCATCAGTAGAGTAAACAGACTCAATACAGATATAGAGATTTCCATTTTTTGGAATTTTCTTAAGGCGGGTTTCTAAGTGTTTCACATCGTTGTGTCTAAAGGGAAAAGCTTTTGCTCTGCTCATTCGAATTCCCTCACGCAATGAAGCATGAATATTGGTGTCATATAGAAAAACATCATCTTTACTAGCAATACTACTAGCGAGGCCAAGATTAGCCATGTAGCCGCAATTAAAGATTAGCCCAGCTTCAAACCCATGAAAAGTAGCTATACTCTCTTCAAGATGGTGAACATAAGAGTTATTACCTGTAAGAAGGCGGGAACCAGTAGAGCCAAAACTTTTGAGCGACTTCCATTCATTAAAAACTGCTTGTCTGAGATTATTAGACTTTGCAAGACCCAAATAATCATTTGAAGCAAAGTCGATGAGATTTCCTTTCAGCTGGAGAAAACGGAAAGTTCCTAGGTGTTTACGTTTAATGAGCTCTTTCATAGGCATAAGCAGGGCGTTTTTTCAATCCTAGAAGGTTAAACATTTTTTCATCAGAAGCCATTGGAGTATTTCCGACCGTAAGCAATTTCTCACCAGCAAAAATGGAGTTAGCTCCAGCTAAGAAGGCAAGAGCTTGTTCTTGATAGGATAGCTCAATACGTCCAGCTGAAAGACGAATCATTGTTTTAGGCATGATAACTCTTCCAATGGCAATCATTCGGATAAGTTCCCAAGACGAAAGTTTTGCTTCCTTTTCCAGAGGAGTTCCAGGAATTGAACTCAATTGATTAATAGGAACAGACTCTACATGAGGATCTCTACATGCTAGTGTCAGAAGAAGTTCCAATCGATCCTTTTTGGTCTCTCCCATGCCGATAATCCCTCCTGAGCAAATACTGAGTCCCTTTTTTTCGACAATATCAAGTGTCTCAAGACGGTCTTGATAGCTGCGGGATGTGATGATTGTTTTGTAAAAGCTCTCCGATGAATCTAAATTATGATTATAAGCATATAAGCCCGCCTCTTTAAGCTTTTGAGCTTGAGGCTCACTCAAAAGGCCAAGTGTACAACAAACTTCCACACCTAAATTTGCAATTCCTTGAACCATCCGTAAGGTTTCATCAAATTGACGACTATCTCGAACACCTCTCCAAGCAGCCCCTAAGCACACTCTTGTAGCCCCTCTAGAAACGGCTTTTTTTGCTTCTTCTAAAACTTTTTCATATTTCATCATAGGTTCAGCTTTAACACTGGTTTGATAGCGAGAAGATTGGGCGCAGTATTTGCAATCTTCAGAACATCCTCCTGTTTTGATTGAAATCAGGTGGCAAATTTGGATTTCTCCTTTTCTGTGGTATTTCCCATGGACTTCCATGGCTTCTATAATCAGTTTTAGAAGTGGTTTCTCATACAGTGCTTTCAGTTCTTCAAGAGTCCAATCGGACCTAATAGACATAATTACCTCGATTTTTGAAAGTAAGTGTAGGGAAATTCCCGCTCCGTTTCAACTTGAAAGTAATCTGAAAAAACCATAAAAAGGTTTACATAAAACTCATGCTAGTTTAACTTTCTCTATCTCTTAAAGAGAATTCATCAAGTCTAAAATCAGTTTTTTTAGTCTAAAAAGAGGTTTAATATTTTTTATGTTTGAAGTACTTTTTGGGAATAAGAGTGTAGAAAAAATTCTTATTTTTCTTTTTGTGAATGGTCGATGTTATGGAACTCAGCTGCAACGCATTTTTAGTACCCCCTTAACTCCACTACAAAAAGTCCTTATCCGCTTAGAAAAAGGGGGACTCATTTCTAGTCAATATGAGGGAAAGACTCGCATTTATCGATTCAACCAGGGGTTTCCACTATTATCTGAGCTGGAACAGCTTCTAAAAAAGGCATTTACCCTTCTCCCTCCCCACAAAAAAAACTGTATTATGTAGAAAATAAACATCTTAAACGCAATTTAGGAAGCTCCGAAAAGAGCCTCAACACACTTTTAGAATTTTGGAAAAAGTTATCTTCTATCAGAGAGCTTAGATTTTTAGCGCATTCTAATTCAAAAGAGAATTTGGGGTGGAATGGAAGCGGGAAAGGAGATGTAGCGATTACAAAAAAAGATTCCAATGTTCTTTTGTTCAATGAAAAAGGGTTTTGGAAGGGAAAAGACAATAAAGATATTAGCTTCACAAATACCTTTCGCTGGACACTAGATCGAATATCTGGGGTTATTTCATTAGAGCATTTGCGTCATGGAATAGAAAACCCAGTCTTTTTATTTCACTTAGCTCCTTCAGCACTTCATTCTTTGTCTTCTATTGATTCTCATCTTTGTGATGGGGATTCTTATTTTGGCCAAGTACATTTTGATCGATATAGTTTAAAATTGACTTGGCGTGTTATTGGTCCAAAAAAGAATGAAGAAATTGAATATTGTTATTTATAATAATAATTACAACCTATACTGGCCTTTCAAACTATTCTTTTGCAAGAATTTTCTGGCATAATTTAATTAAAGGAGAAAATTCCCGAAATACCCCGCCGCTTGCTACGGAGATAGGGAATTTTAGGCCTGTGTCAGTTTATTTTAATGTTGATCTTTAGGGACAGGGCTTAGAAGAGCTTGAAGAAGATATCAATAAATGATGGAAGGTATAGATGATATATATGGGGCAATTAAAAGAGCTGATTACTGCTTTTTGCGAGGATTGTCTCCGCGAGGATTAGCTTTTTTCTTGTTGTGGCACACGGTGCATTCCTTTTTTTCAGGGTTGCCACACCGTCTGCAATTTAGAGGATGTTTTGATTTCAAGAGTTGCCCTAATCCCAACAATAAAGCACACAATAGAACCAGCGCAGTAGCTAAAATAAAAATCACTTTTTCTTCTTTTCTAAAATGATAGGGGCTCCTAGGTCGATCCATATCGGGGATGTCCAAGCAATGTGTCCATCTTTTTGCTCTACTCGCATATAGTAATAGACGAAAGGGGGGGATTCTTCGCCCTTCGGTTTCAGAACAACGTTCTTAAGGGGTTCTTCATCATCGAAGGCAAACTCAAAAACCTCATTCTTGGGGTTGAAAATGTGGAAAGGTTTTCCATTCCGGATAATGAGGACTTCCCTGATATGATCGAGTCCTACAGCATATCCCGTAATATGACGGTTGTATTCTAATCCTGGTTTTGCTTTGGTATTAAGCTCAGACCCCATTGGAGCGCCAGCGATTTCGAGGCCTGCAATGATGCGTGGCCCTGTTGTCGCATAACATGATTTTTTATTCACCGCTTGGATTAACCCATCACGGGAGTGATTTGCAGCCAAAATGCCAGTAAGTCCAGGTGTATATTGAACTTGCTCTGCATCGAAAAGATTGCTGAAAATACCACGGTCATCAAGACCTCCGGCAACAAAGCCGAAGCGGATGTTCTTATTGAGGGCTTTTCGAATAGATCCTTCTGCTTTTTCTTTTACTCCCTTTCTTCCCTTGGAAGTGATCGGGCGGGGGTTTCCTTCCGCCTTTGTACACTCCGAAGATCCCCACGCGTTGTAAATTTCTACAACTTTCTCATATTCTGGGGAAAAATTTTCGAAGTCAAAACATGTTTCAGATCCCATTGTGAACATCGGGATTGCAATAAAGTCTTTAGGGGTATGACTTTTGTAAATCTTTTTCAGATGGTTAGCTTTACTCTCTTTCTTTCGGAGAATGGGCTTGGAGTCCTTGAGATAGATGATGTGCCGGAGGCCCTCTTCAACTGGGGTTCCTGACCACTGCATTCCTAGAAAAGTGGAGAAACGATCATCTTCATTAAACTCAGCGACGTGAGATCCAATTCCTTTCCAAATATCGGATGGAGTTTCCATTTCACTTTCAAAGGAGGAGCTACTGTAAAATTGGTGAGCTTCTTCATCCCGCATATAGCGGAGGCAAGATTCAATATTCCCCCCCGCATCATGAAGAATAGTTTCCCCATGAAATGTTCCCCAGTAGAGCTGTCTGTCCGTGTTAGAAAAACACTTGATGGGTGAGGAGAAAAACACTTCTTCTGTTGAGAGATTTTTTAGCTTAATCTTATAAATCCCAGTCTCATTAAAGTAGAGGTTTGGAAGGTTAATAAACCCTGTTTCGGGAACAAAAAGCTTCCAACTCATATTTTCTCGGAGCCGCTCATAGGAAAACTCAATCAAGACTCCTTCAGGAGCGTTTCCAGTGAGATTTCCAAATTCGTCTTCGAAACGAACAATGACATCAAAACGCTGGTTCTTACTGACAACTGAAGGGACAATGATGCGAATTGAGTGCAGGGTATTTCCCTTTACGTCAACATGGAAAGTCTCACTTTCTCTATACTCTCCCTTTCCCTTAGGGTCGATATAGAGGTTAAAGGGTCGACGACGCAAGGTATGACTTTGTGCACGATTTCCTTTTTTTTCATTACCTGCCGTTTCGAGGCTTCCCATAAAAATAGCGATTTCCTCACCCGCCTTTACGTCGCCAGAAAGAGTAAATTCAAACTGTGGAAAGGCATTTTCAGGTGTGGGGATTTCTATAGCGTTTAAAGGTTTTTTACTGGGGATCTGCATCCAGATAAGATTTTTTTTGCTCTTTAAATTTGTCTGAGGGATTTCCCAATCAAAACTGCGTCCTTTTGAGCCTAGATCAAACTTCAGCCGCGCTCCTTTGGGGAGGTCATTTGCAGGGGTGTAGATGAACTTCCAGGTTTTGGTTTCACCAGCAAGAGCAATTTTGGGTTCAGCATAACTTATGGAGCGGCGCATACATTTCTCTTTTAAATTTTTATGGTCACTGTACCACAAAAATCATAGAATTTCAACTCAAAAGTGCTGCCTAGGAAGAGCAGGGGGTGATAAGAACTTGGTAAATAACTCTCTCACTTGATGCAAGTACCTCAAGATCGAAGTTGTCATTGTGAATTTTCCATCCTTTTGTAGGAATTGTTCCAGCGCGGTGGAAGACATATCCTCCAATGGTGTCATATTCTGGGCTTGTAGGAATGACAATCTTTAGCTCTTTTTCAATATCAAGGATGGTCATTTTTCCATTGACGATGAAGCCACCATTTGGGTGTGGGGAATAGAGCAGTTCTTCTTCAATGATATCATGCTCATCGGCAATCTCTCCGACAAGCTCTTCAAGGATATCTTCGATTGTGACAATCCCTTCGGTTCCGCCATACTCATCAACAACAATGGCTAGGTGGATTTGATTGTTTCTAAACTCTTGAAGGAGTTGCGAGATTTTCTTGGTTTCAGGGGAATATAGGACAGGTTTCACCAATTTTTCTAAAGGTGTTTTAAGAGGGGATTGGTCGTTTCTTTCAATGCTACGAAAATAATATTCAATGACATCTTTGTAAAGAAGGACTCCAATGATGTCATCGACATTCCCTTTATAAACAGGGATTCTAGAGTATCCTTCTGAGATAAATTTTTGCGCCGCTTCATGGACTGTTTGATTCACCGAGAGGGAAAACATATCGATGCGAGGAACCATGATTTCTCGGACGATTCGGTCCCGCATCGAGGCAACCGCGCTAATAATACGCCTATCAAAAGGCTCAAGGTGAATCGAGAGCTCCGATTCATGAGCTAGTTCTAGGATTTTATCCTTCACACGCGCTCTTGAAAAGCCTTGGGGTTTAGATTGTTTCGGATGGAAGAGGGTCTTTTGAAGCTTTAGAAGAAGGAAAGTAATAGGAGAAAAAATAAAGAGGAAAAAAGTAGTGAAAGGGGTAACAATTCTGAGAAAGAGGGAGGGGTTATATCCCACAATAAAACGGAAGAAAAAGTCAAAAGCAAGAGCTACCGCAGCAATGATCGCAATCGCAGTCAGGACGTGGGGGGTTGTATCGGAGAAAAAAATGGTAAGGAGGTAAAGTAAGAAAGTTGTGGCGTAGAGGAGACGGAGAAGGTGTTTGGTAAAACTGAGGAGATAAAAGAGATTATCCCAGGGGTCTTGTGGAAAGATCTTTTTGATGAAGTTATAGGAGAAGAAATAATGAGGCTTTTTCTTAAATTCTTTCTTGCTCTGAATGCGTCCTAAGATTTGCAATGCCTTTGTGAGAGTTGTGATCGAGCTGGCCCCCAGAATAAAAATCAAAGGAAATAGAAGAGATTTGGGGCTCATTTTCTCTTCTTTTTATGGTTTACAAGAGCTTTTTGGATAATTGACACTGCAGTAAGATCGAAAGGGGTTTTTCCTACTTCACACTTTATATTGGGATTGGCTCCACTATCAAGGAGAAGTTTAACAACCTCAAAAACATTGACGGTGTCAGGATTCAAAACGGCATAATGAAGGGGTGTAAAACCCGTTTGAGTTCCTTGGTTGACTGTGGCATTAACTTGAATTCCTGGGCTGGAGAGAAGGTAGGAGACAATCTCAGTTTGTGCTTGCATGGCAGCAAAATGAAGGGGAGTAGCCCCCGAGTAGATCGCGTCATGTTGGGGAGCATTGATGTCAATGCGGGAATCATTGATTAAGATTTTGGCTTCTTCAACAAGTCCTTGCATAGCGGCGTAGTGGAGAGGGGTGGCTCCATCCGAAGTTCCAAAGTTGGGGTTTATATCAGGGTGGGATAGGAGGAGTTCAATCAGTGGTGGAATCTGGGAAATCACTGCGATGTGAAGAGGAGTGAAATTTTGCTGATAGGTTTGATTTACACGGATTCCCTTAGTTGTTAGTAAGAGTTTTGTAGCTTCATAATTTCCATTCGAAACTGCGATGCTAAGAGGTGTTGATTCATACTTATTGTGTGCATTGACGTTGACGCCTTTGTCAATTAAAAATGCGACAATATTTACCTTGCTGCCCCCTTTTTTCGAACAACAAGCTAAGTGCAATGGGGTGTTGCCATCTTTGTCACGTATGTATGTTAACCGGAGTCCCTCTTTTTCATAGAGCTTTATAATTTCATCATAATCTCCAGTTAGGCTGGCTCGCAAAAAATCGTTTTCTGGAGTCGCAAAAAGGGAAAAACTGAAAAATATAAGGAGAAAAAATAGACCTTTATTCATGAAGCAATACCTTATTTTCTTTAAGATACTCCATTGCAGAATTTTCTTCATCCTGCATAATCATTCTTTCTTCTTCTTTTTGGTCATCAAATCCTAGTAAATGAAGAAGACCATGTACAACATAGAGGGAAACCTCAATATAAGGGGCTTTTTTATCATTCCTTGCGTATTCAATCCCCACCTCAGGGCAGACGAAAACTTCTCCTAATACTGAGTATTTTTCTTGTGAATCTCCAGGACGATCAATAGGAAACGAGATGCAATCGGTTGGAGTTGGATCGTCAAAAAAATCGTCGTGCAGGCGACAAATTTCGGTTTTTCCAACGAAGTGGATGCTCACTTCGTCACAAGAGACTTTCTTCCAACGAAGGAATGCTTGAACAAGGCGTTCCACCCCCCCCTGAGAAATGGAAAGAGCACATTGCCGATTGGCAAACAGAACGTTCACTGCATAGTTGGAGTTTTAGGAAGACCCGTGACTTTTTTATCTTCTCCTGCCTTCCAGCGTCCTAATTTTTTAAGGACGTCAATACGCTCGAAGCGTTTTAAAACATTCCGTTTTTTATCAGATTTACTTGATTTTCCGTAACTTGGGTGGCGGGACATGATTCAAATTCCTTATTTAACCTTTGGAATAAACACGGTCTGAGAAGACTCTCCCGTGAAGATGTTTACGTGCTCTTTAAACCCTTTTGGGAGATTGTCTTTCTTAGGGCCTGTT
This sequence comes from uncultured Chlamydia sp., assembly GCA_946127115.1. Taxonomy (GTDB): domain Bacteria; phylum Chlamydiota; class Chlamydiia; order Chlamydiales; family Simkaniaceae; genus Neptunichlamydia. Next base: position 538,883 of record CAMGYI010000001.1, on the reverse strand, counting down.
TTAACTGATCCGTAGTGGGGTTTGCGGGGGCATCGCTTTAAGCGATCTTTTTTACTTACTCTAGTCATAGGTACTCTCCGGTGTAATGCTTAGAATCATACTTTGAGAAAGAGATAATTTCAAGTGATAAATCACAACAAGGTTAAATCGTGATAATTGTAAACCCAGCCCCTTTGTAAGCCTTATAATTTTCTTGGGCCGCATGATGCCTTTGTGTTGATGAGAGATCTTCTAGCTCATAAATTTTGATAAAGGAATTTTTTTCATTGTCAACGGGTCCTGGGCAGAGGTTTAAAATGCTCCGTGCATCATTGGGGTTTTCCTTTGTTGAGGTGAGCACCAAATAATCATTGCATGGTTGGTCCTTGACAACGTGGGGCAAAAAGCTATCTTGAGGGGAGCGCCAAAGAAGAAGGTCGACGTATTCGACAGCTTTCAAATGGGGAAGTCGGATTAAGAGAGACTCCTTCTTTTCAAAATATTCTTCCGCTATCTGAACGATCTTTTGTCGCTTCTGCTTGTCATCGTGTATCTGAAAAAGGGTGACTCTTACATCACGACTCATTTTTATCTTCTCCAGGATGGTAAAGACCGCAGGAAAGGAGAAACTTGAAGAGGTCTTCGGTCTCGATATTTGTATTCTGAATCTCACTTCGGACATACATGACAAGAAAGCCGGAAATGGGGTGAGGAGCTGTAGGGATGAAGACTGATTGGAGACCCTCTTGCTTCTCCTGAACTTGGTAGGGTGGATCCCCAGAGAGGAGACCTAAAGCGCGGCTATTTTTATGAGGAAATGGGACAGATACAGTTCCTTTAAATAGTTTTTTCTTGTCATTGGAGAAAACGCTAGTACTAATCTCTCTAGAGATACGGTAGATAGTTTTGATGATCGGGATTTTATAGAAGACCCTATGGGCAAAGTTGATGAACCAGGAAAAAGCAAGTTTTCGACCAAAGAAACCCAATATCAAAATGACAAAGAAAAATATGATGAGAACGACGATTCGACTAACAATGATAAGAAGGTATTTATGCTTTTCGGCAAGCTCGGTTGTCCCGTGTTCAGTGATGAGCCCTTCTACGGTTCCTGCAAAGGGAGCTGTTAAGAGATCGACGACAAAAACAAGGAGAAATACGGTGACTGCAATCGGAAGAAGAGTAGCGAGACCTGCTAAAAAAGTTTTCTTCATTTTGGATTTGAGAGGCCTGCAGGATGTTCGGGAGTAATCACGCCGCAAGAAACGATATATTTGATCGCTTGCTCAGGTTTTAGATCAAGGAAAATGATATCTTCTTTTTTATACATTAAGAGAAATCCTGTGGTGGGGTTTGGTGTAGTGGGAACAAGCACAGAAAAGAGTTCTGCAGTTGCTTTGTCGGAGCATGTTTGTGGGGACTCTCTTGCGATGAGTCCCATTACGTAGGAGCCTCCCATGGGGAAGGGAACCATAACGACTTGTTTGAAGGAGCTTTTATCGGTAACAAAAATGGTCTTGATGATCTCTTGGGTGGTTTTATATACCTTATTAATCAACGGAATGCGATGGAGGATCTTATCACTCACAGTTAGCAGAGCTTTGAAAAAGAACCATCTTGCAATCATCCCAAGAAAGAGAGTAAAGACAAAGAGGCAGATCAAGATCAGGAGCTTACTTCCATAAAGGACAACTTGATCGGGGGAGAGAAACAGAAAACCCTTGTTAATGATATTGAAGTCTCTGAGAAAACCTGAGACGATTCCGATAAAGGGTTTGGTTAGAAAGTTTACAATAAAGACGACAATCGCGATTGTGACGGCAAGGGGCAGTAAGATAACAAGCCCCGTGATGAAATATTTCTTCATATTATAAAAACCTTTCCAACGGATTTTATGCTTACTTGATTTATTGTGCAACACTGGCTTTGCTGAGAAATTTATGTCAACGCTTTAAATTCTAGCGGTTTTTTCTCTTTTTGGAGAACTTCTGTTGTTTAGGAAAGCGTTTCTTTGGTTTTCTAGGTGTGCAGTTCAAAGCCCATTTGGTCTCCATAACGATTAAATCAACCTCTTCCAAAAGGACTTCGATTGGCTCGCCTATTTTATAGCATTTTCCAGAGTTTTGACCTGTTAATCTTCCTGCATTGCTGTCATATTTGTAATAGTCATCTCTGAGCTCAGAGATGTGGATAAACCCTTCGTATTGGATGGGAGGTACTTCAAAAGAAACCCCAAACGGTTTTATTTTGCTGACTGTGGCGGTGTAGAGTCTGCTGGGGTCCTCTTCCTGATAGGAACGGAGAAGTCGAAGTTTCTTTATCGTAAGCACACTCATCTCTGCTTTAAAAGAGGCTCTCTCTTTATTAGAGCAATCTTTAGCAATTGAGGTGAGATCTTCTTCACTTTTTTCGAAGAGACGTCGGTGGACAATTAGATCACTATAGCGGCGAATAGGGCTGGTGAAATGGCAGTAATTCTCAAGAGATAAGCCGTAATGTCCGACATTTTCTTTTGAGTAAACTGCAAGTTTCATGCTGCGGATGTAGGCGATTGAGAGTTGCTCGGCGTGAGGGCTGCTTTTTGCTAGTTCAAAAAGTTCTTGGATATCTTCAATCTCGACCTTGTTCGGAAGGGGAAAGCCTAAGCTCCGCGCCAGGGAAAAGAAATCGGCAAGGTTATCATCGCCAGGGGGCTCATGAATTCGGAAGATCGCTTGCTCGCCTCGTTTCATAAATTCTTTTGCAACGATTTCATTGGCTTTCAGCATGAATTCTTCCACAAGTTGATGAGCGATATCATATTCGACGAGCTCATAACCAGTGGGATTCCCTTCTTTATCGATTTTGATGACGACATCGGGAAGAGCCAGATCGACAGAGCCTCTTTTGAATCGTTTTTTCTTTAGAAGAAGGCAGAGTTTTTCCATTCTCTTAAGGGATTCATAGTGAGGACTTTTAATTTTTCCATCAAGGACTTCCTTTGCCTCTTTGTAGGTAAATCGTTTTTGGCTATTGATAAACCCACGAACAATTGTGTATCCAAGGACAGTTCCGGTGGGATCAAGTTCCATAAGAACGGTAATTGTGAGGCGCATGACCTTTTCTTTTAAACTGCAAAGATGGTTCGATAGTTCTTCCGGGAGCATAGGAACACATTCACCGGGAAAATAAGTGGAGTTAGAGCGCATTTTTGCCTCAATATCAAGGGGGGAGTCCTCTTTAACGTAGTGAGAGACATCAGCGATATGCACAGCGAGATGAAAATGCCCCTCTTGATCTTTGCTAAGAGAGAGGGCATCATCGAAATCTCGAGCAGTATCGGGGTCAATTGTGAAGGTCTCGAGATGAGTGAGGTTGGTTCTACCTTCTAGATCTTCTTTCTCTACGCTGCTCGATAAATCACTTAACTGAGAGTGGACTCCCTTTGGAAATCCTTGACGTATTCCAAAGTCCTTGATTGCAGCAGGGATATCGGTATGGGCTTGTTCAATCGTTCCCAATTTGTCAATCACACTGCAGATTGCGGGCTCTTTTTCATCCCCCCAGTCTATAACTTTTAAAAGGAGTCGATCTCCAATATTGTATTGAATTTTTTTACTCTTTCTGACAAGAGCTGTTTTTGACTGACCTAGAGATTGGATATAAAGGAGATAATCTCCTTTTGATTTAATGATCCAAACAACTCCAAGAAGCTCTTCTTTTGACCTTTTAATAATGGAGGAGACTAAACCCTCAGGACCTTTGTCAGGTTTTTTGTCAGGAGAAATTACGATTTCAACTCGGTCGCCATCAACGGCATTTCCCTTTAAGTGCTTGGGAATAAAGATATCTTCAGGGAACTTTTTACTATCATCTGGGGAGACAAAAGCAAAGCCTTTGTGATGGACGTGGATCGTACCTTGAGTCAAGACTCCTTTTGATTCGCGAAATTTTTTATTTAACTTTTCCATTACACTTCCTATGATTATATATAAAGCAAACGATAAGAGCAAATGATGAAAAAAGTTCGGGCAATTCTCCTCACCAATCTGATTGGGTTGACGCTGCTTTTTATCTGCCTCTTTGGGCATCAAGGGATTATATTTAGAGAGTCTTTGCCCTCTCATCAAGAGGTTGTTATCGATATTTCAACATTAGAGAACGAGTTAAACAAGTATTCAAGAAAAGAGCTAGAAAAAATGCTTTACGCTGGAAAGGAAATTCTCGAGTGGAATGAATTGCTTTCTAAAACGGAGTCTCATATTGTTGATCAAGTGTTAAAGGGACAGGGAGTGTTTTGTGAGTTGGAGCATTATCCTATGCAGGATACATTTGATAGGGAGACCTATTCTCAGTATTATTACCACGCACATCGCGAGGGGGAGCATGGACATTTCCATCTATTTCTTCGACAAGGAGGAATGGAAAAAGGCACCTTCCCCATACTTTATGATGCAAGAAACGACACCTTGAGTGATATCGATACCTACGCCCATCTTATTGCGATTTCAATGGATAATAAAGGATACCCCTTGACTATTTTTACTACCAATCGGTGGGTTACTGACGAGGATTGGTACGCTTCAAGAGATGTAAAAAAGATGGTTGATCACTTCCAAGTGAAGCACGCCCACCCTTCTTACGTTGTCAATCGGTGGCTGAACGCTATGCTGATTCTCTTTCGCCCACAAATTGATCGTCTGATCGAAGAGAGAGAAGAGGCTCTTATGAAGTATGCGACAGATATACCTCTTAAGAAAATCCTCGAGGATCATGAATTTGATGTGGCTTCAGAGATGCCGATTTCGATTGACAAGCAGATTAAGGTTATCCGCACATTGTTGGAATAAAAAGAAGAGGCGATGCTACCCATCATAAATAAATCTCAAGTTGAATTCACCACTTTATTTCTGATAGAATAGTATTGCCTCTCCTTATAATCTTAGTAGCGCTTGCAAGGACTGCAGGGTTGGTGTGGTGGTTTCTTTGGTTTTTCCATGTGGCATGGCGCGCACTTTCCACGTCCTGGCTGACCTTCTTTTTTCTCGCAGGAAACAAGAAGGCCACCAGCAATCATAAGAGTTCCTAAGAATAGAAATGTAATTTTTTTCATCATAACCTCCGGGGTATAACCTAAATCTACGCATAGAGGGTTTTTATTAGAAAGTCAACCTCCCTCCCAATTATCTTGGATTAAAGAACGCCCGATTGGATGAGGTCTTCCATAAGGCTGGCAGGGGAGGTGAAGTGGTGGCTGTAGATGCCGAGACGTTCGGCGGCGTGGACATTTTCTAGGAGATCGTCAATGAAGAAACAGTTAGAGGGATGGGCGGCTGCCTTTTTGAGAGCATATTCAAAGATGGCTTTCTCTGGCTTGATGGATCCCACTTCGTAGGAAAGAATGATATGGTCAAAGTGAGAGAGAAAGCAGTAATTAGACTGGATATAAGAGAAGTGAGGCTGAATGGTATTGGAAAGGAGCAGGAGCTGGTATCCCTTCTTCTTTAAGGTATGGGTAAGTGTTTCCATCTCTGAACGCTGGGTGAAGATTGAGGAGGCGGCGTGGAGGAGGTCAGGGAGTAGAAAGGTTTTAGGGGCTTTTTCTTGGATGATGGAATAGATCTCTTCACTCGTTAAAAGGCCCCGTTCATATTGATGGCCAATTCGGCGCTCGATCAGTAGGTCCTGAATTTGGTCTGCGGAGAGACCTGTAAGAGTCGCTACTTGAAAAAACATCTTTTCGTGGCTAAAGGAAACGAGAACGTTTCCAAGGTCAAACATCATCGTTTGATATCCCATGACTCTATCCAAAAATCAACGTCATATTCTTCTTTCATTTCATCTGCAAATACTGAGGCATCCTCAAAAATTTCGCAGGCCATTGTGGCAGTTGCCAGGGCATCAGCTAGAGCACAGGTAGGAGCTCGAACGGTTACCTTATGGACCATGCCATTTTCAACTTTTAGCATGGCTCCTGTCAGAGGGTTAATGATGTGAGTATAGGTGGTATCCTCAATATCCCATATCTGCTCTTCGCACCCACTAGTTGCGAGTGCGCCTTCTTCAAGCTCCATGATTTCTTTATCGATCAATATTTTCCATTTCCTTCCACAGGGGTGGTGTCCTCTTACTCGGATATCTCCTCCCCATTCTACGTACATATGTTTATAACCTTTTTTGGTCAACCTCTCAATGATTTTATCAATGGTAAATCCTTTGAGCATTCCATCAAGATCATAGACTTTTGGGTAGTAACCCTCAGGAAGTTTTGAGGAGGTTTTAAAGAGTTTAAGTTGCACTCCAAGTCCAGGATCAAATCGCTCTTTGGTGATCATTTTGTAGTGATGGGCAAGAAGAAGAATGGGAAGGAGTTTTGGAGAAGCGGGGTCTGTAGAGAGTAGGGACTTGGGATTCCAGTGATTATATAATTTGTCGACTTCCTTAAATGTATCCGAAAGAAGTTGTTCTAACTCTTTTTTTTCTCCAGAAGAAAGTGAGTGTCCAAGTTGAACGTGGTAAGGGTGGGTATGAGCTAGCCCCTTAAAATGGGTAGGGTAGTTGGAACAGCTAAAACAGAGAAAGAGAAGAAGAAAATTTACATATTTGCGCATATGTTTTTGTAACACTCATAAGTATTGGTAAGGAGCGTTGCAATGGTCATGGGGCCAACACAACCTGGAACAGGGGTAATGGCGGATGCAACGTCTTTAACATTTTCAAAATCGACATCGCCGACAATCCCTTGATCTGTTCGGTTAATTCCGACATCGATCACTACCGCTCCTGGTTTCACCATATCTGCTGTAACGAAATGGGGGCGGCCTATAGCTACAATGAGGAGATCAGCCCGTTTGCAAACTTCTTTGAGATTTTTGGTTTGACTATGAGCGATTGTAACTGTGGCATTTGCTTCTTTTTGAATAAGAAGGGCTGCCAAGGGCTTTCCAACAATGTTACTTCGTCCAAGCACAACCGCTTCCACTCCATCCGTCGTGATTCCACTTCGCTCAATTATTTTCATAATCCCAAGTGGGGTGCATGCAGCAAAACCTCGGGAGGTGCCCAATAGGAGACGCCCTAGATTAGTTGGGTGGAATCCGTCGACATCTTTGCCAGGATCAATAGCCTCAACGACCTTATCTATTGAGATCTGTTTGGGAAAAGGCTGTTGGATGAGGATTCCATCGATATTGGGATCGTTATTGAGGCGGTTGATCTCTTTAAGCAGGGCTTCTTGAGAAATATCTGCGCAGAGTTGAAGGGTTTCGGAGTAGATTCCTACTTCAAGACACCCCTTTTTCTTCATGCGGACATAAGCTCTTGAGGCGGGATTTTCTCCAATTAAAACAAAGGCAAGTCCAGGTTTTCTTCCAGAAATTTTATCGATGTTTATTTTAAGTTCTTCCCGGATCTTTTTTGCTATGGCTTTTCCATCAATTAGCTTCATTCACTGCTTTCTTTCTCGAGATTGATATTAATTCTTTTTACCACTTGATCGTGGAGCATTCCATTTGAGGCGACAATCGGCCCCTCCGTAAGAGAGGCATAGGAGATTCCTTCAAAGTTAGTGACCAGACCGCCAGCTTCCTCGATTAAGAGTTTTCCTGCAGCATAGTCCCATGGTTTCAAAGAGACTTCCCAAAAAGTATCATAGCGTCCTGCTGCAACATAGGCTAAATCGATTGCAGCAGAGCCAATGCGCCGAAGTGGGATGCCCATTCTAGCAAACGAATTAAAATGGTCCAAGCAATAAAGTGGATTTTCATGCACATTGTAGGGAAAACCGGTTGCAGCGATAGCGCTATCGAGTACAGCCGTCTCCGTGACTTTGAGCTTTTCTCCGTTGAGATAAGCCCCATTTTCCTTTTCAGCGACAAAAAGTTCACCCACCATCGGGTTATAGACGACTCCTGAGAGAACATCATTTTGACAGCAAGCAGCAATGCTAACCGAAAACATTGGAATTTTATGGGCAAAATTTACCGTTCCGTCGATTGGATCAATGATCCACTGAATCCCCCCTTTTTCATTTCCCGATATGCCACTTTCTTCTGCTAAAAATGCATGGTCAGGAAAATGGGCCTTAATGGATTCAATGATCACTGCTTCAGATTTTTTATCCCATTCAGTAACAAGATTATGCCGTCCTTCTTTTGTTTCAAACTTCATTGGGGTTCCAAACCCTTTCTTTAGGACTTCCCCAGCCTTTTGAGCTGCAAGGATTGCTACCAAAGTTAGTCTTGAACGGAGAAGGTTAGTCAAATCGAGATCGTTAGGCGCCATTGATACTCTCCTCTTTCTTCTTTCTAGATTCTTTTTTCAAAAAATGGAAGCGAAACCACTGTTTTTTTAGGAAGCGATAGACAATCAAGGGGTAAGAAAAAAGGAGGAGGGCATAGAGGGAATCAACAAGGGGAAGGAGAAGAAAGTCAGTGGCAAACCCCTTTAAAGTAAAAGGGAAAGTGGGATCATGTAGAAAGTAAGAGATGCGGTTTAAAAGAGTTAAAAAAACAGAAATAATTAAAGTATAGGAAAGAAGGCCAACTGGCTTATCAACAAAATAGATCCGGTAGCGGTAGAGAAAAAAAACCGCGGCTACGGCAATAAGAGTTTGAGTGCCGAAGGGGCCCGTTGAAAGGAGGTCGAGGATAAAGCCACATCCCGCTGAGGTCCAAAGCGCCGTGACTAAGCTAGAGCGGCGATATAGAATTGCGTAGAACGGAGAAAAAGGCAGTAGTGGAAAATGGGAAAAAAGAGCGAAGCAAAAAGCAATCAAAAAATAGGGCCAGATTCGTTGTTTTTTCATATTGGGGCGGCTGCATTTTGCCAATTCCAAGCGGTTTCAATGATTGTTTGTATATTGGAATATTGGGGAGCCCAACCAAGAATATCCTGCGCTTTTTTCGCATTTGAAACGAGAATTGGAGGGTCTCCTGGGAGCCGGTCGCCTAATGTAATAGGAATTTTGAGGTCCCACCCTTTTTCGATGGTGTCAATCACTTCCCTGATGGAATGCCCTTTTCCCGTTCCCAAGTTTAGGGTGAGGTTTCTCTTCTCTGCAATCATGCATTCAAATGCTCGCACATGAGCATCGGCAAGATCAGTTACGTGGATAAAATCACGAATCGGAGTTCCATCTTCAGTTGCATGATCCTCTCCAAAAAGAGTGAAGTGGCGGCGTTTGCCCATTGCAGTTTGAATGAGAAGAGGGATGAGATGGGTTTCAGGGTTATGAGACTCCCCAATCTCTCCATCAGGGTCGGCGCCCGCAGCATTAAAATAGCGAAGCGTTGCAATTTTTAGTCCGTGCGATTGACTTGCTGTTTGAAGGATTCTTTCAACTATCCACTTGGATTCTCCATAGGTATTGATGGGACATTTCGGATGAGTTTCGTCTATGGGGATTTTTTTTGGCATTCCATAAACGGAGCAGGTACTTGAAAAGACAAAGTATGAAACCCTTCGTTCCTTTAAGACTTCTAGGAGACTGATGGTTGCGCCTACATTATTTTGATAGTATTGAAGGGGAATATGGTGGGATTCTCGAACATTAGAAAGTGCAGCTAAGTGAATGACTCCAAGGACTGGATAATTATCAAGGATATTGTGGATTAGTGCTTTATCTTCGCAGTTTCCCTGGATAAAGGGACCCCACGTGACTGCCCATTTGTGCCCCAGGGAAAGATTGTCAATTGTAACAGGAGTGTATCCTCTTTGAGATAGGGACTTGCAAATGTGACTTCCAATGTATCCCGCGCCTCCTGTAACAAGGACATGTTTCATCAAACAGCTCCTCTTGAGATGAGGACGAGAGGAATGGTTTTAAGTACCACCTTCATATCATAAAAAAAGGATTGTTTTTTGTAGTATAAACTGTCGAGTTCGACTCGGTCTTCATAGGAGAGGTGACTCCTTCCAGAAATCTGCCAAAGTCCTGTGATTCCTGGCTTAACGGCCAGGATCAGGTGGGCATATTCTTTGAGAGGACTTTTTACCCTCTCCTCAAGTTCCTCGATATAGTGAGGACGGGGCCCTACAACGCTGAGGCCTCCACCCAGAACATTAAAGAACTGAGGGAATTCATCAAGGGAGGTTCGTCTTAAAAATTTTCCTACTACTGTGCAGCGGGGATCTTTTTGGAGTTTTTGAAAAATTTCCCATTCCTCTTTCATTTGAGGATTGGTCTTGAGCATTTCCTGGAGCCGATCCTCGGCATCGATGTACATGGTCCGGAACTTAAAAATTTCAATATGCTTTCCTCCTTTTCCTAGGCGTTTCCCAACATAGAATATTGGTCCTTTGGAATTGAGTTTAATTAAGAGGGCTAAAAAGAGGTAGACGGGAGAGAAGATGAGAATGAAGGTCAGGCTGAAAAAAATGTCAAATATTCTTTTGGAAAATGGGTATAGAGGGTGGGTCTGTTTATCGAAGGTTATATCCATGGGGATCATTCTTTCATTTTTTTTAATATATTTCAATTCTTAAGTCGTATATCCTTCTTGACTTGAATGGTATTCAAAGTAAAAAATAATTGAATATACCACGTGAATTAAATTTATTATTATAGTATATTTAATTTGATTATTTATTATAATACCGTTAAAAATAAGAGGATTGTTAGTTGTGACTCTTGGAATTAATCCAAATCCAAATAATGGAATTTTGTATAGATTTTTACCTATGGACAGGTTGAGTGCAATGCAAACTATGCTTGTCTCGATGATGCAAAAGGTTGGGGGACTCATCAATTATGAGTGTAATCGAGCAAAGCATGTTTTTTCATTTAATCCAAACGTTCGTCGTTTACACGATCTTTTTCAGAAATATTTTCCTGAAGGAATCTTTCCTGAACCTCAAGCAATTGCTCGTTTAAAAGCTCGTTTAGCAGAATTGTCATTTGCTTTTGAAGCGGCTGGGCATGAATTTATGGGAAATGAAGAGATTCTTCGTGAAATGTCTTTGCTTCATGAGGCAAGGGAGCCTATTTCTGTTTCTCCTGAAGTATTCCGAGCCATTTTACAGAAACGTCAGAGGGACCAAGAAACTTCTTTCGAAGCGGTGCTTGATTATTCCGTTGCTGTTTCTGGAAGGGAGGAAAGTGCTCGGGTTGATGAAATTGTTCATCGGACTGAGCAAAGCGCGGTTGTCTCAGACAAGGAGGCTGAAATCCTGGAGCAAGAGGCGATAACGCTTCAAGAGTCTGGTCGTATAGAAGAGGCTGAGGCTAAAACTACTAAAGCACTTGAAAAAAGAACAGAATCCGATGAGATAAGAAGGTATGCAGAAGAAATCAGAGAGGATGAAACTGCATTTCGAGGGGGTCAAGTTGAAAGCGAAAGCCATCCTGCTATTCAAGGAGAAACTGAGTTAAGGGGAGCCGCGGCTCAAGCATTAAAAGACGCAAGAAATGTCCGTGAATTGATTACCGAAGGAGCAGCTGGAGCTATTGAGTCTGGAGATATGCAGCAATTTGTTGAAGACACTGCTGAGCGTCTTTCCAATTCTTTTCTTGAAAGGACTTCTGAAGGTAAGCATTTCGTATATATGGGAAAAACTGGAACATCGTCTGTTGGAGTTAGTGGTGTCGTCAATGTTCCTGGATTAGAAGAACATATTCCTCCTGAAATAAAGGCGCTCCTTTCGGAAAAAGACCCTAAGGTTATTGGTCGAATGGCCAAAGCCAATGTCATCAAGAAAATGGGCCCGATAATCATGGAGTTTTTGGGAGAAGAGACGGTTCAAGGGCTCATTAGAGAGCATCAATTAGCTCTTCCTGGGGGTGGAGAGGGACCAGTTACACTAGACCCTGTTGCCCTTTTCGAAAAATGGGTTGGGAAGTCTTTTGAAAGGTTCGAAGGAGTTCTCAATAAGCAAATACCTGAGAACTTGACGGCCGAGATTGTTTATAGTTTTAGAGAAGATGCAAGGGAAGTTTTTTGCGGGGTTCGCGCAGAAACTGCTTCTCAGGAAACAGAAATGGGGAAACTTTTTGACAGAATTGCTGGTCAAGGGTTTGAAGAGGTTCTAGAAAGAGCAGTTGGGGAGTCTCTAGTTAGTATCCGTGCACTTTTCACAGAAAAGATGGATGATGTTGTTCAACTTGCAACCCAGTTTCTTCCTTCATCAGCACACGCTGCGCTAACATCTCTAGGGTTAATCCCTAATATTGAGAACCTATTTTGGGTTGATGTTGTTAAAAATCCAGATGAGACCTTCACAGTTAAACTTTTTGCAAATGGACTTTCTGCTGAGGCTTTTGAGGAAGTAAAGATCAATGAAAAAAAAGGGATTCAAGTTCCCCTTGCTTTTGAAACTGTTGCTGCAGAAGAGAAACGAAAGAGCAATGAAAAAATAGGGATTCAAGTTCCCCTTGTTTTTGAAACTGTTGCTGCAGAAAAGCTCACTCCAGAGTTTTTCCAGCTTCTTGTCGACTATGAATATCGCCCAAAATACAAGGAAGGAGTGCATTCTTTTTCGGTAGAGCATGTCGTTCATGGACTCACCCAATACTTAGGAGCTCCAAAAAATGCTGACAATGTCAGTGAGATTATGCCTCACTACGTTGTTGAGGAGCGAGGTCTTTTACCTCTGATGTATCTTTATTTTTTTAATCACCAAGAAAGAGATATTTCATTATTCCATGCGGAGCACTCCTTTGATTTATCCCTGCATGCTTTTGTCGATTATTGGAAAGAATTTGGCACGTTTGATGGTTTAAAGAAAAGTCGGAATCTAAGAGGTGAAATGCGCGCTGCGATCGACCACCTTTCAAAGGAAGCAATCCTCCTCCACAATGACGAGGTTATCTCAAATCATAAGCTTCAAAGGATTTATGCGACATTTTGGGAAATTGCACGTGAGATGCACAGAGCTGAAGAACATCAGGTCAAGGATCGCAGTGGTGGGGTTATTATTCCTCCGGGGATGCAGGATCACCTAAAGGCTCTTTTGCTGGCTTCGGGTGCAGACCCTTCTTACCTGGAAGTGCTAAAAGAAGCTTTCCTAGCTGCCGCCGGTGACGACTGTGAAGAGGTTTTTGATGCAGCGCTTAATGAGCTTCTTCCCGAACTCGTCACGTCCAAAGCAGTCAAAGAGGCTCAAGTTTTAGATTGGCAGGACATTTTCAAGATTGAAACCGTCAAAAAGAAAATCGAATATATAAAAATGAAACGCCTCTCGATCCTTCAGCTTGTGAAGTTTTACGCAAAAATGATGGTCATCCTTTTCTCTGTTTATCGGGTGACACTTGCTGCAAAGACGATTGCTAAAACAATTGAGAAGTATTACCCTGGCCTTAAGGAGCAGCTCCCCTTTAGCCCATTCTATTTAGGGATGGCTATAACTCTGTTTGGACCCCAGGTGTTTGCCAAAATACTTCCCAAGGATGTCTATGAGTCTGTTGCTGCTATCTACCACCTATCGATGCAAGTCAGTTGGTATGTTTTCAATCGCCTCCTAATGCATGGATTCAAACAGGTCCTTAAAAAAATCCTTAAGGAAGAAGACAAAAACAGTATTCGCACGATGGCTAAGCAAATGCAGCAGGAAATCTTGCGGAAGGGAGAATTGGGTTACGAAGTTGCCTCATCTCAGGGGAATGAGGATAAGGTTCAACTGACTTCTGTTCGAGGGCCTGTTTTCCCAGCTTTTGCTGCGCGTGAGGTTACCCATCTATTTGAAGACATGGTTCCTAAGCCTGCAGCAGTCAAGCTTAAGCTGGAGGATTGTGAAGAAACTTTAGATCGTTGGATTGAACATGCAGAAGTATTGCGAGGACAATTATTTGAAGAGAAAGAATGCTATGATCTCATTTACCTGAATGAGCAGATCCGCAATCTTCCTATCCCAGGTGCATGTGATCCTAAGGAAGATATATGGGCATTGGCTTCCCCTGAAATAGTCGAGTTATTTGGGGGGGCAGACACACTAGACGAAGAGGCACAGAGATTAGAAGAAGAAGGTTTAACTTTTGAAGCAGAGCATATGTTTGCTGAAGCGTTACAAGTAAAGGAGGAAGCCGAAATCCTTGTTCAAGAGAGGATCTCCGTTGTAATTGAAAAGCTTCATACACTTTTAGTTTCTCTTTATAAGGCTTCTCAAAACACGCAAAAGAATCCTCAGCATCGCACTGAAACAGTAATTAGTTTCTACTCTCTATATGTAATCATCGATAATCTTGCTAAGGGTTCTTGTAATGCAGGTCTCACCGATCCCTCTCACCCAGCAAATGGTGAAGATCTTTTTCACTTTACGCAGAAGGCAGGATTGAAAGTCACTCATAAAAGATCTTTGCAGCAGCTTCGAGATGTTTGTGGTTACTTCGACTTTGAGCTAGGAGAGAGGCTGGCTCCAGAAGAAGTACAAAGAAAATTCTCTTCTTCACACTTTAATTATGCCGGGACTGGAAAAGGTCTGGATGGGAAAGCATTTAGTAGCAAAGGAACCGAAATAACGGTGACCCCTTACCAGCAATTTTTTAGTGTGGAACATTCGTATTTTAGTGACCTCCTGAAAAGACCTGAAATAAAGGCGCGATTAAAGGCTCATGGCGTTGATCATACGGCGACTAGTAGGGAGAAACAGTTGATGTTATTTCGAGATCCTCCGATGATCGATGCTCCCCTTGGTGGTAGAGCTGCATTAGAAGATAACACAAGCGAGTATGATCCAAGAAAGGGGATTCTTCCTCGAGAATACTATATTCTGCGACTCGCTCATTTTATGTGTTCTTCAAGGGCCCTGTTTGACGCTAGGCTTGAAGAAGGGTTTCTTCTAAATGATCCCATCAGAAGGGGTCTTAGCATTCCTAAGGTTGAAGTCCAAGAAGTGATTCCAAGTAGTTTTTTTGGTAGACTAAAGGCGCGTACTTCTAAGGTGTACCACTTTGCAACTCTAGGGGCTTTTCAGGCTCAACTACTGCGAGGGAACCTTGCGATACTGGCGAAGCAGGACGAAAGGTTAGAAGCGATCAAAGATCGCACGATTGGCCGCATAGTCCATGGAGTGGGGGTAGAACATACGGTTGGTGGATCTCAGCGAGAGCAGGCCAGATATAGAGAAGAAACATTTGGCGCAAATCGCGTTGATCAAACGTCTGTCATTGAAGCTGTTCAGACAGTGGATGAAATGAGTCTATTGACCGTTGCTGAAAAACAAATTCTTGATATGGTCCAGTCTTATGACAAAGATCGTTTCTTTAGAGCACTTGAAATCTTTAGCTATGGCCAGGATCGTCTGCGTCATCCTGAATTTCGGGTGCTATTCGATTTGTTGTGTCAGAATTTAGTTGCCTTGGAAGCTCAGGCAAAAGAGCGAGTGGAAGTGGGAAGGTATGTTGGGGAATTCTTTGGGGATACAATCGACCATTTCAAACGGACCGGTGATTTAGAAACAGCTCTTTTCATGGTTAAAATGGGAATTGAGCTCGAAGGGTTCTTTATCTCACATGACCCTATGATTAAAGACTACTTCCCAGACTTTGCTTGGGAAATTCGAGAGTGTATCATCCCTGCCTATCAGGAGCTTTCAGAAAAGCAGCGTGAAATTAACATTGGTGAAGCTGGAAGGATGAGTGGGATCTATTTAGCACTCACGACTCTCGCAGTCTCCTACATGAATGTTGATTTGACAAGCCCGGATCTGGATACCGAAGCTAGAGATCGGGCGCTTGCTGATATTGGTAGGTTTGCATTTTACCAAGGGAAGCAACATCCAGACTTTATGACGCAGAGCCTTTATAGAGAAGCTAAAGAGGTTGTTTTTAAATGGGCAAATCAGTTGAGAAAATATTGCGACCTTGAAAGCGATTCTGTTGGAAAAGAACTTCGAGATGAGCTATTAAGCCAACTTTTTATTGACGCAGGAATTGACCTAGGTGAAGGGCTTGAGAATTGGGAAGGAAACTTTCCTATTTATAAGGACACTGTTAAAGGGCTAAAAGTGAATCTTGCTCTAAAAACAATTTACGGTCATGCCTCAGTCTTTTTAAGAGAAAAGGGAGAAGAAGAGCTTCGAAGAATTTTTGGAAAGGAAGATCTCGGTGAATGGCAGTCTAGAGGGGATAATCTCTTCGAATATCCAGCCCTTGAGATAGAAATCCAATGGAATCCCAGACAGAGACGTTTTGTGATTTCAAAGGTTGTTGAAGAGGAACGTGCGACCTATTGCCCTCTAGAGGAAATTACGATTAACTGGGGTTTTTCTCCATTTGCTTTTGAGGCAACGGATTTGATTTTTGTTACCCGGTCAAAGATTTTTGTCTACAGAAATGGAGAATTAATTGCCCGTTTCACAAGATCAGCTAATGGGCAAGTGGTTGTTAAACGGGAACATGTTATTAATGGCGAGTGGCATCAGGCTGTTGACTTAAGTCAACAAAAGCACGAATTGACGCTTCTTAATTGGTTTGTGAACCTTGACGATGTTGAAGCTTATAGTCAGTCGCAGCCGCCGGCTGTTGAGGGGAGACCTGCAAGAAACCGTTTGACCTATATAAAATTGAAACCACTAAATCTTGAATTCAAAATTGTTGAAAAAGAAGATGGAACGCTTCAAGCCGTTTCGATGAGTGAGGGAACCAGAGGATACGTTCTTTGCAAACGTCAAGAAGACTCTCGCCTTTACTCTTACCCTCACGCAATTATTCTCCGCAATGAAGCTGGAGCTGAAAAAGTTATTCTTAAAAGCCTCCCATTTGCAACGGTATTCTTAAAATTTATAGTGAATAATGCTGCGAAGACAAAGACTTCTCCGATGATTGATGAGCTTATCAATACCCAGGCTACTGGAAGATTGGATAGAGATTGTATTGGCATGATTGAGAGAGAAGTAGAAGGTCAAAATGACATCGGGGCTCAGTTAATTCGAACGATTTATACAGGTGGGTATAGAAGGGTTATCTTGGATAAAACTCAATATTTCACGACGAATTTTGATGAAGATGGAGAGCTCTCTTCTAAAGATCCCAACATGATGACTTACTTGGCATATTATCACTTTTGCAGTGGAGACATTGAAACAGCTAAGCACTATTTCGATCGACTTGAAACTTTTGGGAATCAATACCCATTTACAGAAGATGCATTAAATTATATCGATCGATTGGTCCTTTTACTTGGGTATTCTCCTGAACCCCTAGCAGCAGAATTGGCTCTTCGTCTTGCTGCGATTCGAGAAAAGAATTATCTGGTACAGATGCCGACAGATTCTGAAGAGGCTCCAGCAGAGGGTGGGGAAGCTGCAACGGAAAGCGGAAGGAAGCTTGATCGTCTTCAAGTTTTTAGATTATTGGTATTGCAGGGAAAGTATGTAGAGTACCTTGAAGGTTTAAAGTTCTCTGGAAGACAATATTTAACTCCTGAGGACGAGTTATTTATCTTTAAAACGCTTACACGAACTGTAAGGGAAATTTTTGATGCACAACGTTGGGGTCTAGATGAAGGCTGGCAAGGTCTTTTAGGAAAATTTGGAGGAGATTATACTTCCAAAGTCTTCATGCCTCCGATCCTTATTCGTCGACTTCTCTTTCTCCAAGCTAAATATAACGAATCTAAAAAATGGAAATCTCTTACGGATGGATTCCTTTTTGAAGCACTTTGGTATGCTAAAACGAATCCCCATACAAAATTTTTAGGAGAAACGAAGAGAAGAGGCTTCTTTGGACAAATCAACTCTCTTGTAAAAGAAGCTGTTCAAAGTCCTCTTTCAAAGCCGCAGACTATTGATTATGCAGCAGAATTATCAATGCCCACCTATACTCTGGAAGATCTTCCCCTAACCTTAAGTGAGATGGAGCCTAAACTCCTCCTATCAGAGTTTGTTCACTACTATGGTTTGGCAACAAATCAGATTCCTTCTGAATGGAAAGATAATCCTGAGAAAGAAACACTCTTTCAGAGGAAAAGAGCTGTATTTATAAAAAACTTTTCTCTTTTGAAAGGGAATTTTTCACCAAAATATGCTCTTATCTACGATCTTCTTGATAGAGTAAGTAATGGAGCATCTTCATGGAGCCCTTCAAGTTTTTTTGAGAAGTTTCCAACAGCTGATCAGATACGTGTTGAACTCCTTGCTGTTCGAGCGGGAGAGGCTAAGGGTAGGCGTCATTTCAGGGTTGGAGATACAGGTGATTTTAATAACATGATGCACAATCTTGTGAACAAGTCGAGAGTCATGTTAGGAGCGAGTATTGCCGGAAAACCTTTGACTTTGGGGAATGCTTGGGGTGTTACGAAGAAAGTGGGTTTACTCGCACTGAGTTTAGGAATGCCAGAAAAATATCTTCTTGGGAAGATTTTAAATCCTGGAGCTATTATGTTTCAAGATCGTGTGGGTTCTAGTTTTTTTAGGGTTTGTAGGCAAGTATTCGGATTGAAGGAGGAAAGTGAGGCGCTGAGAAAGGAGCCGGATAAAATAAGTGGTGAATTAGCGCAGGTTCTTGGGCAACGAGAAAACTTGATTACGACTGCCATGAGAGAGCTTCTGGACGAGTGCTGCATCATCACAACAACTGAAAATCCAGGGAAAACTCCGCTCCCACTATTTAATTTAGAGGGGCTAGGTGACGAGGCTATTAAACAAGGTTTTGAAGAGTTTAATACGGCCCTTGCTGAGTATTATAGACGGGATCCAGGGGTGGTTCATACGTTTGCTCTTAAGGAAGGAAGATCTGTAGAGGAATTTATCCATGCAATTCGAAGGCTTAAGCAAGAGGTTACCACCGTCTTAAAGAAAGAACAGCAGATGATTGTAGATTTCGTCAATCAGGAGAAAATTACCAGTGATAGCGAAGTTGAGAGAACGTTAAGTCGACTTGAGAAAACTAAGTTTAGAAATAAGCCTCTTACATTTAATGATGTTCTTCAGTGGTTTCTGACTGAAGATAATACTATCCTTCTCAATCGCACTGAGACGAGCAAAGAACACATGCCGATTATTAAAGAAAAAGTGTATCTCTATCTTATGACTCTTTCTCGCTTCAATATCCTCTTTGAGAAAGTAAATAGTGCAACTATAGAAGATGGGATTGCTCCACTAGCATCAGAGCTTCTAAGAGAAAGAACTTACCAGGTAAGGGAAGATGAACCTGAGCGCCTTTTAAAAGCGAAGGTCGCTTACGAAGCACGCACTGGAAAAATGCTGTGGGAAGTTCAGGCTAGCCATTTAGATAGAATTATTCTTCAGGGTAGCAGTAACTTGATGAACGTGATGATTATGGGCGATGGAAAGAGTAGTGCTGTGATCCCTGGTTCTGATTATGTGGCAGCAGATGGGAGAGATTCCCTGGTTGTTAATGTATGGCCTAAATCGGTTAAAGGACAGAGCCTCGATATGATGGAGCAAAATGCTCTTGGAGTCTACGGACAAGATGTTAATGCGTTTGTGGTCGATAGAAGAAGAAATTGGGATAGTGAGCGTTTATGGGCCCTTGTAAAGGTATTTTCTGGTGCATTGAAAAAGAGACAGCAGATTAATGTAACGCAAGAAGATCTACAATCCCTCCTTCTTCGCTTTCTTGACGAGGGATTGGATCTTGATGAAAAATTTAGAGTTGAAAAGGGCGAGTATAAAAAACGCATTGAACTTTATAAGGAAATTCTCCTTACACTTCGAACGCAGGGAATCGGAAATATTGATGAAATTCATGAAGCGGCTCGAGAAGATAAAGAACTTAACTTTCCTCTTGGAAAGCGAAAAACACTTAAGATGGAATACGCGGAGTGTCTTGAAGAGGTCTTGCTCCAGCTCGTAAGCACCCCTGAGGTTGCTCAGTATATTATGATTAAAGACAGAGAACCTAAAAGGCTTGAAGCAAGTGTATTTGAAGAGCATGTAGCACCGGTTATTGCAGCTAAACTTGCAGCTCTTACAAGATTTCAGATTCCTCTAAAAGACAGAGAAGAAATTGCGGCTTATCTTTGTGGCCGCTCTAGGACTATTCCTGAAAGTGCTACCCGTCATCCCCAATTTAAGCAAATCGCGCTTATGAGAGGAGCTTTAATGGTCATTATGCCGAAGACACTTGAGAGAATTATTCATAAGCACTTTCATAAAGCCTCATTGGATACGGGAGTTGAGTATGTGAAGCCGAGTGAAGGAAATGTGAACACAGTAAATGAAGCCGATTTTCTTTCGCCTTTTGAGACATTTTGTAAGACCGCGTGTCTTTACCTGCGGGACCGTTTATCAGACGACCAAGTGATTAAAATGGTTCAGGAGTATCTAAAAACGAAAGCTGAGAGTGAGGCAAAGAAAAGAGGTATTGCTTTTGAGTTAACGGATACGGCAAGGAATTTCAAAGAGGTTTTATGCCCTGGGGTTAACCTTAGCGATATTAGAGAAGAGGTAAGTGGTGAGATCATTGAGCAGCTTAGAAAAAGTGATGCTTTGACTCTAGCCTATGTTCGAAACTATATTCGTGCAGAGATCAAGTACTACCCAACGATCCTAGAGAGTAATGGGCAAGATTTAGTCAACATGTTTGCAAACATTCGCACCCATACGGGAACACCTGAAGTAGAGCTTCTCCCAGACGGAACAAGAACAATTGCTCGCGAAGGAATCTTGGGGCAAAGCTTGGATACTTTTGAAACTTGTACCAAGGAGGTAAGAGTTTTTACAAAAAGTGATCCTGAAGAAGTTCTTGAGACCGATGTGATTCAAGGATTTTTTAATCAGAGCACAAGTAACATGATGTTTATTGATCGCGGCGCGGTGGTCAATGGTTTAACGACGCAAGAAGTTGCTACAAGAATTTGGAAAGGAATCCAAGAGAGAGATATTCGCTCCGAGATAAAAGGTGTCGTCTTCTATCTAAATGCAACCGCAATGATCTTGACAGAAGCGGGGATCAGGCCATTAAGTGAGAGTAAGATTCATCCTGACGAGTATGTGACTTATTTTGATGAATCTCACACTTATGCTGCGGATGTTAGGCAAAAGAAAACCGGTGAAGTGGTGAGTCTTCTAACAATTGGGGAACCCACAACTTTTGAGAAGGAAGCTGACCAGGCTGAATACCGTGATCGAGGAATCGAATCTGACGGACATTCGCAGATTGTCTCTATGACAAGACATGTCAGAGATAAGGCAATTGGTGAGGATAGAACTCCAGGTATCCGAGAAGTCTCAACCTTCCTACATACAAATGGAAGAACTGCTAAAAAGAAACGAAAGTTCTTTATCGATAGTCAAAAGCTTGAAGGTCTTGTTAAACAAGCAGTTATCCAAAAGGCGCTTAAGGCTAAAGGTGCAGATGAAACATGTAAAATTTTAAGGAATTTCCGAGAATTATTAGTTTCTACAGTATCTGATAATCCAAATGAACTCTTTGGTCTGCTTAGGGTTAGTGAGGATCCCAAAGTTGTTTTAAAAGCAATACGGGATAGGCTCTTAAAAAAGCTCCCTGGTAAAGGGGGTTTTAACTCAGAAGAGATATGCCAGTTGAAAGCAAAACTTGCAGCAGTGATCGAAGGAGATCGATTTAGACTTGCAACGGAAATGTATGAGGCTGTGGCAGACAAAATCCTTGCAAAGGCTGAGAGTCCGGAACAGAGAAGTGTGATTCTTCAAGAGTTCGATCCTTTTTTAAAGATGGATATTACCACAACAGTTAGTGATTTCTTTGATTCTGAAGAGGCGAAAGGAGAACAGCCTCTTACGATCATTCAAAATAGAGCATTGCAAATTATATATAATCAGCATTTCACAGACGTTGAATATAACGGGATGGGGCAAGCTTTAACTGCAATTGCCCAAAGAGAGACTCCTCCGCTTGTTGAAGAAAGAGTCCATGCATTTCAATCAACAGAGGGACTATCAGTTGAAGCTCTTGAATCAATGGGAAGAACAGTTCAGGTTCAAGCTTTGGCTGAAGCTGAGGACGAAGAGCAGGAGCAAGAGATTGATAACGTTAATCAACTTGCGCAATCGGGTCTTGATGATCCTTATCAAGTGACTCCAGATACTGATATTAGCTGGTCTGAGTCACTCACTCCTTCTGAACTAGACCAATGGTTTAAATTAGTAGAACCAAAGACGTATTCCTTCCCTTATGGGAAGAATTGGAGAGGGTATTCCCCCCCATTATTTGAACTGAGAAAAGGTCTTAAGTTAGCTTCGAACAATGCAGTAAGAGACTTTGCGGATGCCCTCCCTTCTTCAATTTGCTGTTCTTGGAACATGTTTAAAGTTTTTACCTCTTCATTCAGAAATAGAATTGTCGAGCCCTTTGGCCCGCGTCAAAAGCCGATCTTTGAATTCCTTATTGTTCAAAAAGGTTCCATGCAGACGATTATCCTTATAGATCAGAAAGAAGCAGAATTTTGGCGCAGAAAACTTAAAGAGGAACGGGTCGGGAAACGTAATGGTGCGCTCTTCCAACATGATGTAGATGACAATCCGGATGTCAAGTTTGCTCTTGTTGATAATATTTCTGGTGTAATTATGGCAACAGGACGCAACAAGATGACTGATGCCAATGTCAATACTGATGATGTTAAGCAGGCAAGAGCCATCCTTAAGTTGGCATCGGGCTATACCAATTTCTCTAATGCGGAACTTAAAATTCTAGAGACTTGGATGAAATGCGAAGGTGTTGATCGTGTGATAGATTTCTTTGAACCAACGGCTTACCGCGAGCATAAGAAAGAAGATTTTGATCGATCAAATCTTCAAGCGTTGTTCTTTAAACTCAAGGATAGAGTGAGAGAGCCGGAGATGATTCGCGTATAATTTCTGCAAATGTTATCAACACACAGAAAAAGGGCTTCTCTAGAGCATTTAATTACAAGTAAGTTTTTTACTAAGGCGGTTTATTTTTTAGATAAAAAGAAGGGAGACATATATGTCTTTTCAAGTCTCCTTGATACCGATTTTTGCATAGAGGCTTTGGATAGAAGTTTGAAAAAAGCTACCCAGAAATTTTCAATACAGATCAGGGAGTGCAGTTTACAAGTTTGTGTTTTACTGAAAGATTAGAAGAAAAAGGTGTGAAAATCAGCATGGAGAGAGAACACTTGATAACATTTTCATAGAGCGACTCTGGAGAAATGTGAAGTATGAGGACCTCTACCCTAAAGGATATGAAAATCTTAGAGAACTGCAAAAAACACAATTGCAGGCATTGAAGCCATGCGTATGATTTTCAAAGGATAAATTGATGGCATCCAGGATATAAACGCTCGAAATGTAAAAATATTTTTTTTGAATACCTCTTTAGAGGTTAGAGGCTTAGCAGCCTAAGAGGATGAACCCCATAAAAATGAATCCTTCTACTCAGAGATGAAAGTTTTTGCAACACTACCCTTTTATTAATAAGGGATGTATTATATGGCAATTATTAATTCATGGGAATGAATTTACATATTAAATTTTTAATCCCTTGCCTTAAAGGTTAAAATATAAATGGAACTTAGAGATTCTATAACACCTATTGTGGGAATAATCACAGGCAGTATAGGTCTTGCATTTTCTATCTATACAGCTATCTTTTTTTTAGCATCCAAAAGCTTAGAAAACAACATTTCTAGTTTTAAGAAGAATATGCATAGTTTGACGAATAAAGATATTAATAATCTTAAGCTTATGGAAACAAATCTATCTAAGGTTAAATCATTAATAAGGGGTTTTTCTATCGCAGCTGCTACATCCTCGGTACTATGTGCGATTAATTATATTTATTTTTATAAAAAAATTTCTACAGAAATTAATAAAAGAAACAATCTGATTCGAAACCTAATTGAGATGGAGTGTTGCACTTGTAGGACTTTAACCCGATTTAAGTTTAAAGTAATAAATGACTGTACTGTATTGAATAATGATAGTTGCGCTATTTGTCTAGAAGATTTTCAACAGGGTGAAGAGGTCGCTTACCATCATGGGGGAAATAACGAACACTGGCACTTACTACATAAAGCATCATGTTTCGACAACTACTTGCAAGAATACATCAGAACCAATGGAGGCCAGAGACTTCTTAGGACCCCACAATTTAGTGATATTTTATCTGGCAACACAGTGTACTAGGAGGAACTGTAATAAACGGTTCTGGTGCGGTAGTGTTGCAAAAGGTAAGTGTAATATTGGAGAGTGGTTACCTATTAGAAACCACTTTTGTCCTCCTTGTCATTATTCTCCCAAGGTGATGGCGAGTGTTGCTATTATCTTTCTCAACAGCAATCGTCCCAGATTCTTCCTAGTAATTGAAATCTTCTCCTCAATATTTTGAAGAGTCTACATCATAGCTGTCTATTTTTTGAGGGAAGATCGCCTCTAGTTAACAGACATTTGAGATTAGTCTTGAGATATTATGACAGTGAGAAGGGAGCGTCTCAAGTGCTCTTTTTTTGTATTCGTCAGCAATCTCTGTGGCTCTTTCCCTTCCAAATAAAGTGACGCAATTAGATTTGTTTTTTGAAATATCGCTTCCAGCTGGTTTACCAAGTGTAGAAGTGTCTGAAGTGACATCAAGAATATCATCTTGCATCTGGAATGCAACTCCGTAAAGTTCTCCACATTTTTTGAGCGCTTCCCTCTCTTTGAGCGAAGTCCCGCTAAGGAGGGCGCCACATTCAAGGGCGGCTGAAAAAAGGGCGGATGTTTTTCCAAGATACATAAGCTGAAGAACATTCCAATCAATCGCCTTTCCCTCAAATAGAATATCGACAAGTTGACCCCCAATCATTCCATGCCCTCCTGCAGCCTTTGCTATGATGGCCGTTATTTTTTGTGGAACGCCACAGGTTGCAAGGACTTCAAAAGCGTAGGTGAGGAGAAAGTCTCCCACGAGAACTGCCTGCCCCTCCCCATAGACCTTGTGAAGAGAGGGTTTTCCCCTGCGAAGATCATCATCATCCATGCAAGGGAGATCGTCATGAATCAGGGAGTAGGTATGGATCATCTCAAGGGCGCATGAGACATCGAGTCCTTTTCCAATAGGAATATTGTAATCTTTTAAAGCGCTTAAAAGAAGAAGAGGACGCAATCGTTTTCCAGGAAGCATTAAGGAATAGTGAGCTCCTTCGAAAAGAAGAAAATGAAGACCTTCCCTTTTAGGAAGAAGCTTTTTGAGACGCTCATTAACGCGTGTGCGCAGTGTCGTGGTCGAGTCTACTGCTGTCATACCGGCTGGCCTTTTTTGTACCGATTGAACGGAGCTCATTTAAAAGAGCTGCCTGAGTTTCTGGAACTCCTACACCAAAGTATCGAAATCCCTTTGTTGCCATCTCTTTAGAATGGTATTGATTCCGCCCATCGAAGAATGCATTTCCCCGCATCTTAAATAAAATTTTCTTTAAATTTATAAATCGAAACTGTTTCCATTCTGTTACAAGGACGATGGCATCAGCATTTTGTGCTGCTTGATACTCACTCACACAGAACCGCACCTTTTCTTGATCCTTAAGGAACTTCTTTGCATTTCCTATAGCAATGGGATCGTAGAGGCGGAGGTTTGCCCCTTTTCTGATCAGAGAATAAATAAGGGTGAGTGATGGGGCATCTCGCATGTCATCGGTATTGGGCTTAAAGGAAAGGCCCCATATCGCAATTGTTTTTCCTCTCACGCCACCCTTCTTGGCAAAGTAATCGGAGATTTTTTTTGAGAGACGTTTTTTCTGTTTTTCATTTATTTCTTCAACGGCTTTTAAGAGGGGAGTTTCGCAGTTCAATTCTTGTGCCAAAGCAGCTAAAGCCCGGATATCTTTTGGAAAGCACGACCCTCCGTATCCTGTGCCGGCATAGAGGAAGTGGTATCCAATACGGTGATCTCCACTCATCCCTTTTCGGACAGCATTGATATTGGCACCGACTTTTTCACACACCCACGACAACTCATTCATAAAGGAGATCCGCGTGGCAAGCATTGCATTTGAAGCATATTTTGTGAGTTCTGCAGATTCGATATCCATCACCAGAATCCGGTCACGGTTAATGGTAAATGAGGAGTATAAATGCTGCAAGATACGAGTTGCTTTTTCGCTATCGCTTCCAATGATAATACGATCAGGTTTCATACAGTTGTCGATAGCAGACCCTTCTTTGAGAAATTCAGGGCATGACACCATATCGAAAAAAGCCCCTTTTGAAAGGTGATCTTCAATGAGTAATTTTAAGTGCTTTACCGTTCCTACAGGGACCGTTGATTTATTGACGATGACAGCATATTCCCGGAGGTTTTTAGCAATGGAAATTGTTGCAGCTTCAACTTGCGATAGGTCTGCCTTTCCTTTCTTGCCCTCAGGAGTGCCTACAGCAATAAAGCAAGCCTTTGCACCTTTGACTTCTTCGTAACTTGTTGAAAACACAAGACGTTTTTCTTTTTGATTTCGCTCAACCAGCTCCTTGAGTCCAGGCTCATAGAAAGGAATTGTTCCTTTCTTCAGATTTTCAATTTTTCTTTTATCGATATCAATGCACGTGACATTGTGTCCCATCTCAGCGAAACAGGTTCCTGTAACAAGACCCACATAGCCCACACCAATAACAATAATCTTAGCCATGAGATAATTCCATTAACTCTAATACTCCACCTTGCAGATTATAGATAAAATCACACTGCTTTGCAAGAGCATGGTTGTGGGTGACAATGATGAGACCTTTTTCCAGACTTTTTGCTTTAGAAATTAAAATGTCATGAATTCGATCAGAATTGGAATCATCGAGGTTTCCTGAAGGCTCATCTGCAAGAATTAAATCGGGATTATTGCAAAGAGCACGTGCAATGGCTGCTCGCTGCTTTTCCCCACCCGATAGTTGCTTTGCTAGATGGTAAAGATGATCTTCCAGACCCACTTCCAAAAGCAAGCGCTTAGCTTCCTCCTCTTTGTCACCTAATCGCCTGATACGGCTTGGCATCAAGACATTTTCTAGAACCGAATATTCATCGAGAAGATTGTAATTTTGAAAGACAAATCCAATGTGTTGATTACGAAGCAAAGCCCCCTGATCTCCAAGGGCATCTCTTCCTGCAATTTCAAGACTACCTCCATCTGGTTGATCGAGTGTTCCCAAAATGTGCAGCAAGGTACTCTTTCCGACCCCAGAGGGCCCCATAATTGCTATGGTTTCACCAGGGTTAACCGTGAGCGAAACCCCTTTCAAAATATCGCATTTTGAAGGATGAAAAAAGGATTTTTTTAAGTCTTTTGCTAGGAGCACCGACATTATTCAGACCTCAGAATTTGTGAAGGATGGAGTTTGGTTGCCTTTACTGCAGGAACCAGCCCAGCAAGCAGTGAGATGATAGGTGTGGCAATTAGAATAAAAATCAGAGCATGGTTGCTCAATTGATTTGGTAAAGATTTTCCATAGAAGACAACATTGAACGCATCATGTCCCTGCAAGAAGCTTAGGAATCTAACAACGCTATCAATATTATGGAGAGTGAGAATCGCTGCTCCTGTTCCAATGAGCGTACTGAGGGTTCCCATGATCCCACCACACATGGTAAAGATGAGAGCTATACTCTTTTTAGATGCTCCCATGGCGCTTAAAATCGCAATCTCCCTTTTCTTATCATTTACCAAAATAACGAGAAGAGAAATGATGTTGCTACAGGCAACGATGAGAACGATTCCTCCAATCAGGGTAAAGAGGTACTTATCACTTTGAAACTGTTGCAAAAGATCCTTGGAAAAGTCATATTCATGAAAGGTCGCGATATTCCAATACGAAGAGAGCCCCTCTTTTTGAAAAGCAGCTTCTAGCTGTTCTTTGACCTCTTTTGCACTTCCTAGATCATCCAAATAGACTTGAATACCATTCACCATATTGGGATCGGAGAGAGATTGAGAGGCGGCATTGATTGCGTGAACAAGTTCAGGCTGCGTTAAGATAACCTTGGCGCCGATCGCCATCACGCCGGGATCGTAAAAGCCAACAACTCGCACTGGGAGGCGTTGTTCTTGTATCGAGCTACTGGTTGCGGCTCCATATGAGAAATATCCCACATCTCCCAGCTCCACCTTGCTATTTTGAAAGTGTTTAGGGAGAACAACGGCAGGAGTGTCTCCATCAGGAAGGTATGCTTCATTCCCAATAAAATAGGGCCATGGGGGCATGATTTCTGGGGTCTTTTCTAAGAGGTTTACTACCTTTGCCTGTTCCACTTCGATCCCCTCCCAGGGGATTTGTCCGAAAATTTCCCTTCCTTGAAGGAGAGATTTTACATGAAAACGCAAGTCACTCAGAGATTTAACCCCTTTTTTTTCATAGGAAGAAAGAGTTGCCTCCATTGACATTCTTCCTTCAAGATAGAGAGGAACCGAAAAACTAACAGTGTGGCTGCTTCCCTCCCTCCCCACATAATGGAGACGTCCCTGACTCTTTTTAAGCTTTCCACTACCTTCTTTCGGACTCGTAGGAAAAACGATCTGGCTAATGATTCCATTCTTTATTGGAGCATAGACATCAAATTCTTCACCTTCTGGAAGTAGCATTGCGAGGGCCTGCCATCGGTGAGAGGTTGTTTTCATCCTCTGAATTTCCATGTTGGATAGAAGAGATTCTAATCGAGATTGAAACTCAGCAACTGAAACCTGCGCAACTTCTTCAGGAGTATCTTCACTGACACCATTCATCGAGACATCAGCTAAGAAAAAGAGGTGGTTGAGATCCTCTACGCGGGGGGGGTCAATAAGAGTTGGAAGGAGGGGGCTCTTACCACTGAAAGAGGAGATGTATGAGACTTGAGTTAAGTAGCCTTGCCCCCGTTCTTGGGATTGTGAAAATAGGATTCCTTGAGGACGAACCATACGAAGCTTTAAAACAGCTCCTGACACCTCATAATCCTGGGCAGTAAGCTGGAGGTTATCAATGACCCCCAAGGCCCCTTTCACCAAATCTTTTGGAGAACCATCTTTGTTGCTGAGTTTTTCAGGCCATCGGCGGGGAACGGCTTGATCCTCATCGGGAGCATAGGGGTCAGTCAAAAGTGTTGAAGCTTTTTCTCCAATACTCTTGTAGCGGTAATCGGAGGCACTGCTAATGCTGTCAATTTGATAATAATAGGAGTGATAATACTCTTCTGTAGGCGTAATTTGTATCGGAGCATTGAGGGAAGTGAGCTTTTTTAGCCAATTTTTTTCGATCCCATCCGTAACAGATAGGAAGACGAGAACGAGCCAGACAACGAGCGAGATTACCACAACGGACATCAGGGCAATTAGGGACATCGATAGCTGCCGCTTCCTTGGGATGAGGTACTTGCGAGCAATCGAAAACTCAAATATCACTTGGCCTCTTTAAAAACGACGTGGCGTCTGAGGTTCTTATCGTACTTTTTTAGCTCAATTCTATCAGGAGTATTGCGCTTATTCTTAAAAGTCCAATAGGTTTCAGCACTCTCCGTGCTCTTAAGTCGAATCTTTTCGCGTGCGCCTTTCTTTGCCATAATTCAAATTCCTTTGTTCCCAACAATCCTAACCGATTTTATGAAAAAAGTCTAGGATAGGCATGCACTTCATTAGAAAATTTTTTCCTTTGATAGAGATGGAACCCAAGTCCTGCAATCATCGCGCCGTTATCAACGCTCAGCCCTGCTCCAGGATAAAATACAGGGTAAGGAGATTTTTCAAACAGATCGCGAAGTCTTTGGTTTTGGATGACTCCACCACCACAGTAGATTGCTTGGCAGTCGAAAGTTTTAGCGGCTTTTAGAGCTTTATTCACAATGTCGCTAAGAGCCGCATCTTGAAAGCTTGCTGCAATGTGTTTCTTCTCTTCATCAGCAATTATCGTGGGAGCCCGCTTATCACAATTAGCCCCTTTTACCGTATAAAGAACGTTTGTTTTGAGGCCGCTAAAAGAAAAATCTATGGGGCGACCTTTTACCTGACCTGCTCGAAAGCGATATTTGTTTACATCTCCATGTAAAGCTAATTTTTCAATATAAGGCCCTCCGGGATAGGGGAACCCCAAGAGGGCTGCGACCTTATCAAATGCCTCGCCGATGGCATCGTCTACCGTGGTTCCTAAAATTTCATAATCGCAGATGGTTATCATCTTTGCTAAAAATGTGTGACCACCAGAGGCAACGATTCCCAAGGCGGGAAAATGGGGGGTCTCGTCCATCATGGCGGAGTAAAGGTGAGCCCCGACATGATTGACTCCAACAAGGGGTTTTTGCCAGCCATAGGCCAAGGTTTTAGCTCCAACAACGCCCATGAGAAGGGCACCTATTAAGCCGGGTCCATTTGCTACGGCAATCAAATCGATTTCATGCCGCTCAATCGCTTGATCCACTAAAGGGATCAATTGGTCAACATGGTGCCGGGAAGCAACTTCTGGATAGACTCCACCAAACTGCTGATGAACCTTTGCTTGTGAGGCTATGAGGTTAACTAAAATATTCATTCCATCTTCGACAATAGCCACAGCTGTTTCATCGCAAGATGTTTCGATTCCAAGGACTTTCATAGGAAAAAGTATATCAAATCTCTAATTTTTCTACTTGTGAAATAACGCTTAAAATGAGAAAATCTTTTGCGTAAAAATTTAGGAGTTACAGATGTCTGAAATAGATTTTGCTTTTTCGGGCCCTTCAGGTGACCATTTTTCAGAGTGGGATTATGATCGGCAGTGTGAAGATGAAATTACTTTTGCACCGGGGCAACCTTCATTTGTTGAACAAAAAAATCTTGTCCAGCGTTCTTTAAACCAAAGAGTCACTTACAACGCAAATGAAAAGTTTACATTCTTTCTTGTTGATAACCTGATTCAAGTGAAAAGCTTTTCAAAATCTTTCAGAGAAGTGAAGGCAGACTTTTGGCAGTCAAAGCGATTGACTACTGGTTTGACAACGTTTGTAGCGACGCCTACTTTGGGAGCATTAGCAGCATTCGGAGGATTCCCTCCCCTTGCGGCAGGAGCTTTAGGAGTCGGTGCTGTTGCTTTCCTCATTTTTGGAGCATGCAGAATGTGTCAAGCACACAGACAGGTGGGGCTTTGGCAGAAAAATCTTCCCGAAGCTGTAGCGATGCAGAGAAAAGAAGCTTTCGATACAGGTCTTCTTTCGATCTATATCAAAGACGAGTTAGGTGCAAAATCTCAGCCAGCTCTTTTCTCAAAGGTATTAAGCACGGTTGAACTTAATGGACTTTACCTTGAATATCTTGATGCCTTGCAAAAGGAAATGGCGGGTGCTCATAACGTAAAGAGTAAGATTGCCCTTCTTGAGTCTGTGACAAAAAATAGTCCCCTTTGTGAGAAAATGATGAATTTTGTGAGGCTTCACCCTCATTATGGAGTTCCTCTTACCCTCTACCATCAAGAGCATGCTAAGTTCATCAAGACCTTTAACATGGTCGAAAACATGGTGGGTGATAAAGTTGAGGATGTGAAGCAAAAAGCTCAGGAAAACATTGATTCTGTTTTTCAAAGTAAGCAGGTAGCTCTTTCTGTGGCTTATACAACCTATGCCTTGTACAAGAAAAATGCTGAGTCAATACTCGATCAGAAAATGCAGTCTTATCCCTTAGGAGTTCAATATGATCATTATCGGCAAACTGCTCAAAATGAATACCGAACAGCTATTGAACAAGCGCAGTCGATTCGCGATACTTCGGTGCGCCTGATTTCATTCCCCTTTGATGCTCGAATTGACTCAATCCGTGGAGAAAGGGATGACTATATTAAAGATATCAGAAGAAATCGTGATGCTCATCTTCTCCCACTATTTGATTATATCTCGAACCTCCACAAGGAGGCTCATCTTGTAGCAACAGGGGCGCAGGCTCCAAGACAATACTTTGATTCTGCTGGGCTAAATCCCCAATTCCCTACTTACGAGATGCAACCAATTCCTTCAGCTCCGCCCTTAGAGGAAATTTTGAGGAATGAACGGCAAGGATATGATGCGAGAGTTTTTGATGAGATTCTTGGAATCTATCAGAGAGAGGCAGTAAATACTTAATGCTCAAAAAATAAAATTGCCAAAGGTTCTTTATAATTTCTCCTATAAAAGCAAAAGAAAATAGGTGATTACTTCGTCCTTTTCTTTAGAATAGGATCAGCTGCCTCGCTATCGAGGATCCATAGCGCTTTGTTGTGAGGGGCTCCAATGAGCGAAACCGGGTAGGGGGGCTTGTGGTTTTTAAGAAAAACATGGCTCACTATCTTAGCCTTGCTTTTACCCAGAACATAGATTGCGATGTTGAGAGCAGAGTTGATACAAGGATAAGTAAGAGTCATTCGACAAGTCTCTTTTTGAGGAACTTCGTTTGCGGCAACAAGGGCGGTTCTTTCTTCTAGGGCTTTGGTTCCTGGAAAAAGAGAGGCTGTGTGACCATCTTCTCCTATTCCAAGCATCACGAGGTCAAAAGGACGGGATCCTAAGATCTCCATAATTTTTTCCTCATAGGCCTTGGCATTCTCAGCAATATTTTCTTCTGCTTCCATCCGAAAGATATGGGTTGAGGGAATCGATAGAGATTTCAATCCGGAATCCATTGCCATTCGAAAGTTGCTACTGGAATCGGTTGGAGGAACAGGTCTTTCATCTCCCCAAAAAATAAAGACTTTTGCCCAATCAATTTCTCCTGAGTAGGAGGGGGAGGAGAGCATTTCGAAGATCTTTTTTGGAGTTGATCCTCCTGAGAGAGCTACAGCAAAGTATTCATGGGATTTCATCGCCTCTTTGGCGGAGCTGATGAAGTGTTCAACGGCAAATGCTAATGTGCGGCTTTGGTCCCCGGGATGGGCAATATCTCTTCTATCATCCCAAGAAAAGAAATGGGGATCATCATTCATTACACAGACTCTCATTTTTAATATTGGATAGGAGTTGAAGCACTCTTGTATAATGAAGACTAGTCCCTTTATGAAAAATTTCTTTGACGAGAGATTGTCCTGAGACATCTTTATTTAAGACATAATTTGTAGGAAGTGAACAAAACTCGGGACTTGATTTCTTAATCATCACATGGTGAGGGAAGTTCAAATTTCGCTTAAAGCTATACCGGTACTCCTGATTAGTTTCAATCTCAATCAAGAGAGGCCTTCCTGGGGAAACCTCCTCGGATGAGTCAGGGATAATTACAGATTCTATCTTGCCAAACTCACTTTCGTAGTAAAACATTAGATGTTTCTCTTTTGAGGTTACCTTTTTGAGGATCCACCCAAGTTGAACCGCAATCCATGCCTGAAGATAGACTGATTGGATATTTGTATGACAAAGGTAGTCGGTTTCTTTTGAATTGAAGCTGATGGAGATTTTGTCTGCATGCTTTAACCTTTCGAGTTCTTCAGGGGACTTGAAGACATTCGCGAAGAGTTGCCTCCACCCTTCAATGCGGGCCCAATTGAGGTCAGCTACATCTGCGCCACATCTCAGGTTGTGGGAGAGAACTGCATTTGCAAAGGCTGGCAAATCACATGCTGCTTCGGAGTCAAAGATAATTCTGTCTGCTAAATGTTCAAGTTTCTCAGCAATAGGGTTTTCAAACGAGGGGTCATCAGCATGAACGAGATAAATGGGAAGATCAGGAAGGATATGCGGGAGGATCACAAATGGGATTCGGGGATGATCCTTACTACATACCTCGACTTCAATCAAGTCACAAACGATTTCAAACTCACCTTCATCGGCAGTCATCACAGAAACAGATGTTCGCAGGTCTTGGCTTGAGCAGGTGTCGTCATAAGTGACAAAAATAATCCGTGAAGGAAATTTTTCAATGACCTTTTGGGCTGTTTGGTTGAGGTAGCCAATGCGCTGACATTTTTTTGCATAAATTATCAGGTTAAAGAGGCAGGCTCGCATCTTATTGGATCCCTGGAGGGAATCCCAGATTCGGTCCAATTCAGACTCGATATCAGCTGGATGGATTATTTGAGTCATAATGCCGCACTATACCTTGTTTATGGGGCTCATATCAAGCGCCATTTTCTCCCATCTCGTGCGAGCATTTCATCGGAGGCTTTTGGGCCCCAGGTGCCGGCCTCATAATTAGGAAAATTTTTAGGAGTTGTATTCGACCAGTGATCGAGAAGGGGAGTGAAGAATTGCCAAGAATGGAATACTTCATCCTGCCTTGCAAAGAGAGTGTTATCCCCAGCAATACAGTCGCAAATTAATCGCTCATAGGCATCTGGAGGGGTGAGTCCAAAAAATGCTCCGTAGCGGAAGTCCATTTTTACAGGTTGAATCGGACTACTCGGTCCTGGAACCTTGCAATTAATTTTTAAAGCGATTCCTTCATTTGGCTGGATTCGAATCGCCAAGACGTTGGGTTCATGCTTTTGTCCATGCTCGTGAAACAAAATTCCCGGAGGGTGTTTGAAGGTCACAGCAATCTCTGTCGCTCGTTTGGGAAGCCTTTTTGCGCCTCTTAAGTAGAAAGGAACACCATCCCATCTCCAATTATCGATGAAGAAGCGAACAGCTCCATATGTTTCTATCTTTGATTTGGAGTTGACATTATCTTCTTCTCGGTATCCTCTGACCTCCTCTCCACTAGTAAATCCTTTGCCATATTGTCCACGTACGGCTGACGTTTCAAAGTCATCACGCTTGAAAGGGCGAAGGGCTTCTAATACCTTGACCTTTTCATCATGAATTGCATTGGGGCTTAAATTCACCGGAGGCTCCATTGCGATGAGCGAAAAGAGTTGCATCATATGGTTTTGCATGATGTCGCGAACAAGTCCCTGTTCTTCGTAGAACCTTCCACGTGTTCCAATCCCGATATCCTCTGCAACGGTGAACTGGACATGGTCGATATAGCGGTGGTTCCAAAGATTCTCAAAGATGGAGTTGCCAAAGCGAAACACCAAGAGGTTTTGCGCCGTTTCTTTTCCAAGGTAATGGTCAATTCTATAGAGCTGTTCTTCACTGAGATATTGCATCAAGCCTTTCTGCAGCTCTAGGGACGAATTTAGATCGTGGCCAAAAGGTTTTTCAATGATGACCCGTGACCATTTTCCTTTTTCGGTATGATGATCATATAGGAGTTTATGCTTCTTGAGCTTCTCGATTATGATTGGAAAAAAGCTGGGCTGAGTTGATAAATAATAGATCCGGTTGCCTTGAGTTCCCATCTGCATGTCAAGATCTTCCAGATGCTTAGCAAGCCTCTCATACCCAGCATCGTTATCAAACTCCGACTGGTGGTAAAAGAGTTGTGAATGGAAGGAATCCCAGAGAGTCTCTTCAAGAGGTTTCACGCGAGAGTTTTCACTTACTGCTTTTTTCATTTCATCGCGAAAGACTTCATCAGTTTTCTCCCTTCTTGCAAACCCATAGCATGAAAAGTTCGTGGGAAGTTGTCCTTCTCGCTTTAAATTATATAAGGCGGGCATCAGTTTTCGTGCTGTTAGATCACCTGTTGCACCAAAAATTACAACAACACAAGGGTCCAAGCTCCTTGAAGTTTGGCCTGGCTCCTCAAAAGGATGTATTTCTTTAGTTACCATTTCCCAAACTGTAGGTGAAAAAACGATTTTAATCTATCAGAAATAAACTAACACAGCCTAAAATTCCCTATTCCCGCATTAAGCAGCGGGGTATTTCGAGAATTTTTCCTTCGGATCAACCATGAAGTGCAACAAATAGATGAAAGGGCGTCATTTATTCCTCCCTCATTTTTTTATATTGAAAAATTTAGAGACAATCAACATACTCGCGCAGCATGGGACTTGCTGAGTAAGTGAGGTGATCTCTAATGGAAGGCAAATTTTCTGTTCCTGAGACACTTTCTTTATTAGAAGGGTTTGACATTCCCCTTCAGCAGGAGTTAAATCGGCGATTTAGCCAGTATTTCAGATTTATGAATAAAGTATTTATAAGCATTAAAAATGTTTCAAAGACCTACTTTGAAAAGCGCCGTGTATTGAAAGAGGCTCTAAAAGAAATTTCCCTTGATATCTTTGAGGGGGAGGTTCTGGGACTTCTTGGTGTGAATGGAGCAGGAAAGACGACGTTAGTTTCAATTTTGGCGACCCTTCATCCTACGACAGCGGGAGATGTGCAATGGGAGGGAGTCTCGATTTATCAGAATCTTCTCAGATATCGCTCAGTTTTGGGATATTGTCCACAGCACCCTAATATTGAACGCCAACTCTCTCTTGGTGAAAACTTGATTTTTTCTGGACGTTGTTATGGTCTGAGCAGACAGGAAGCTGTTGATCGTCAAAGAGAGCTTGCGAAAGAGCTTAAATTAGAGGAGTACCTCAAGGCCAATATTGATCAGGTCTCAGAGGGGTACAAGCAGCGATTTTTAATTGCGCGTGCACTCATGCACCGGCCGCGGTTGGTTATTCTTGATGAGCCGACAGTTGGACTCGACTCTCATATTCGTCGGGAGCTCTGGGAGGTGATTTCAAAACTTAAAAGGTCTGGGATTACGCTGATTCTGACGACTCACTATTTGGATGAGGCAGAATACTTATCTGATCGGATTTGCCTCATTCATGAGGGGGAGATTCGCACGGTTGATACACCAGGAAATCTAAAGAAACAACATCAAAAAAATAGCTTAGAGGAGGTTTTCCTCAAATTTGTTGATGATCCCGATGCCGAGATTTTTAATTCAGGGTCCGCAGATGAGTAGTTGGTTGGTATTTTTCCATTTGATTCGGCGCGATCTGATCGCTTTTAAGCGGGAGTTTCGATCAAAGTTTATTGACACAGCTCTACTCTTGTTTACAAACGTCATGGCGTTTGGATATTTCTTGCAGCAAGAAGGAGCTCGTGAAGGCTATGCAGCATTTTTTGTTGTGGGAGCCATTGCAAGCTTTGGATTGGTAGAAATTGTAGGGAAAGTTGGAGTGCAACTCGCCGATATGTACGGAGATAGAACAATTTTCCACACACTTGTTATGCCGATTAGTTCAAATATGGTTTTTTATTATATTGCGACCTCGTGGGCGATTACATCGATGCTTCTTTCAGGCTTACTATTCCCACTAGGAAAGTTGCTTGTATTCACAGAGTGGCATTGGGAGACAATCTCTTTTTGGAGAACCGCAGTGATGTTTATCACGTCAAACCTTTTCTTTGGGGTTTTTGCGCTGTGGCTCACGAGCGTGATTAAAGGCATGACGAGTTTGAATAGTTTATGGCTTCGCTATATTGTTCCGATGTGGATGTTTGGAGGGTATGTCTATTCCTGGCAGTCGGCATACGATCTGAGCCATATGGTTGGTTATATTAGCTTGATTAATCCAATGATCTATGTGATGGAAGGGATGCGAGCAGCAGCTCTTGGACAAGAGGGATACTTGCCATTTTGGCTCTGCTTAGGTGTATTGTGGGTGTATATCGTTGCCTGCATATTGCATGCGACTAGACGACTAAGGCTCAAACTCGATTGCATATAAAAAAAAACGGTATTATGATAATGCTGCGAGAAATGGCATTGGGCAGGTTCGCGGAGGTCTAAGCTAGTCCAGTTTAAATAATGTAAATTCGATTTAAAAAAAATAAACTATCAGTTTGTTAAAGTAAAACTTAAAACACTCCCGCTGCTTGCTGTGGGGATAGGAAATTTTAGGCTGCGTTAGTTTATATTGACAAGAAGTAATTTAAACTGCGTTGAGTATAGTATAAAATCTCTATTCTCGAGTGCTATCAGAATACGTTCAATCTTTTGTGTTTTTTTAGAAATTGAATTTATAGAAAATAGGTACACTACCCCTCTCTATATCCAAATGGATAGGTATCAGGAGTGGTGTAGTGCATTTTCATTCCTTTAAGAATGAGCAATTTTTTCCCCTCCGTATTAAATTTCCCTCCCTTTTTATAGTCACCAGGAAGTAGACGGATTGCTATATTATTTCTTATGGGTGTATTACCCCCCCAATTAAAGCCAATCAGATTTGGAAGTTGCCTGGATCCTCTTATAATTCCATTAGCCGATCGTGAGTTTCGGGTTACTTGATGACAGCTTGGGATATTTGCTGCAAAAAGTTGTTTAAATCTTGTATCTTTTAAAATTAAGCGATCCTTAATAAGGGGAATAGCGGGCGTATGATTTATATATCCTTTAGCGGCAGTTGAAAGAGCTACGGCAATTCCCGTTCTATCTGTACTACTTTTACAGTGATAAACAATAGGAATCTTTAAATATTTAAATATTAAATCTCGATAAAGTAGCTCTTCCTCAGGTTTAAATCTCCATGGAGGACGTTTTGTAAGTAGCTTTTTCGTGAGCTTTTTGGCTATATTTGGGTTTTCTTTACGAATATGCTTTATGAGTCTATGATATTCAGCACTGTTGTTGTTTTTTTGTATACAAGGAACACTAAATCTGGTCATAAAATTGAAGTCCTGATTAAAATAGAATGGGCTTATTTTCACTTCATATTCATTATTAAGATAATTAATTTTGAGGGTTTTAGAAGACAGGTTGGCAAGAACTTCTCTTTCATCTAATATCGATTTTTTTTCATCAAACTGATTCAACGGAAATGGGAGATGGAATACTCTGGAGGACATAAGATTAGTTATCATATATGTCAATTCAAATTTATTACCCTTGATATGTTTAAATCCTTGATCGGTGCCAAAAAGACGCCTTTTTTCCATTTCATTTCTAAATATAAAGGTGATTTGTTCTATTGCTTTATCTTCGGTGTCACCACGTCCGGTATAGGCGATTGATTCTTTTGTTGAAACATCAGTGACCTCTCTCATCATAGCAATTCTATCAGAATTTCTATCGTTACTCGAAGTAACAGTATAATGAATGATTACTTCTTCTCCCCCTTCTTGGATCTTGCAGTCTGGAACACCATTATAATGCCACTTAGATTGAGTCTCAAGCTTCTTGGGATCAAAATCTTTTAAACTTCCATAAGGAATAATCTTTGAAGTGAAGTTAGCCATAGGTTTTGCGCTATGGTTAACCCAGTCTAGGGCCTCTTTTTGTTCAAAAACATCGAATTGTTTACTGGAGGTATCCGAACATCTTATACCTCTCTCTGCTTGCACAGTCATGGACATTAAATCTCTATTTACGAAAGTTCTATCATCGACACAAGGAGCATAGATTTTATCGTAAACAATTTGTGTAGAGAAGTGGTTTGTATTATAAGTTGCTGTTTCTCCAGGAACTGCAAAAGTATTAATTATATCCATACATATAACCTATTATTATAACATATTTATTATTAAAAACACATATATCGTTGATAGCCGGAGTCTCAGGTGTTTATCAAAGCCCCTTTCAACCGCGGAATACAAGGAATATCCTAAATTTAGTTAAAACTAGCTTTGGAAAAAGTGAATCCATTGATAAAAGTAGCAGTAACCATAATGGGGATCAACCATCCCTGAGGGAGACAATTTGTCTAAGAAGATAGTTCAAGAGCAACAGGGGAAAGCGGTCTAAAATGTAATAACCTAGGGCTTTGCATAAATATTATATAAATTATTTTAAAGATTTTATAATGCTTTAAGGGTGAAAAGGATGGTTTAAATATTAAAAGATTCTATATCTGACTTATTATTAATAATATAGTTAATTTTATTTTAATAAAACTTTTTTTTTGTGTTATAATAAAAGCTGGTAAAAATATTAGTTAATATGGTTATTATATATGAATATCATTGATTTTACTTCTGCACCAGGGCATTTGCCTAATCCAGCGATTCAAGAAAGGAAATGCTCTTATGAGAGTAGTTTATACAACCGTATTAAAGAAATTATAAAAAAAATACTACAATTTTTTCTCTCTACCCCCCAATTCTCGAGGGAAGGGTGTGTAATCGTTAGGGAAGCTGCAACTGAAACACCTATAAAGAAAAGAGATTTTCTGCAGTCAATAGGGGAACCGGATATTCATTTGGCAATATTTAAACGTAATGAAGTAAAAACCGTAATAAGTTTTTGTGAGGGAGAACTTAAAACAATTAAACAATACCTCAAGGATTGTCTCAAAGAATTTGAATCCACTTATGAAAGAGATCATCCAAATCTTGATAGAAATGAAGCACGGCGTCTTGGTAGAGCATGTTTTGAGACACAACTTTTAGATTGCCCGCAATCTAAAATAGCCAAAAAAGCGAATGCTGTAGGTATGTTTACAGAAAAAATAGACAGCTTAAACATAGAACTAGAAGCGTATAATATTCGTTTACACAATTATGGTAGAAGATTAACATATATTAAAATGGCTAAAGGACTTGACCTTCCGAATACTGCCATCGATAGTGTTGCTAGAAATGCTGTTTCTGCATAATCCGGGGTTTTTTAGCAGATTTTTATTCTTAGACCACCAGGGGATGGTCGGCGCTTCCAGTAAATATCAGGTAGTTACATCCAATTGTAAAAGATTTTTTTTTGCAATGCTACTTGTGGTGATACAGTCTTAAACGATAGTGAACATGGCATCGACACAGGCAAGAGCCCGCTCTTGAATAGAGGGGTCGATTTCTATCACGTGGCGAGGGGATTTTAAGGATTTTAAGATTCCTTCGAGGCTATTTGACTTCATGTAGCGGCACATCATGCAAGAGCCTACGAGATTGAGGTTAGGGTGCTCGACCTGAAGGCGAGAGGCAATCCCACATTCTGTGAGAATCAGGAGGGGGCTTTTATCTTTTCGGTGTTCTTTGGCATAGTTTACAATCTGACTTGTGGAGCCAACAACATCCGCTTTTTTGATGACCGCTTCTGTGCATTCCGGGTGGGCGAGTACAGTGAGATTAGGATGAGTCCTTCGAAGAGCATCAATCTCGGAACAGGTGAACTCTTCATGGACATAGCAACTCCCATTATAAAGCTCGATTTCCTTTTTCTTACCAAGAGTATTCTTTACATTTTGTCCCATGAGCTTATCAGGTAGGAAATAGATCTTGTTATTCGGGAGTTGCTCAATGATTAGGTTCACATTTGAAGAGGTGACACAGACGTCGCATTCTGCTTTCACTTCTGCTGTTGTATTGATATAGCAAACAAAAGTGTGGTCTGGGTATTCTTTCCTGAGACGGCGGACATCAGCGCCCGTGATGCTGTCAGCAAGGGAACAGCCCCCATTAGGATTAGGATCAATAACTTTTTTTCTTGGGTTTAAGATTTTAGCTGTTTCGGCCATAAAACGAACGGAAGGAAAAACAATTATTTCTTTTGTTGTTTCTTTAGCTTTTAGAGCCAGTCCATAAGAGTCTCCTACATGATCGGCAACAGTATAAATAATATCTGGGTGGACATAGGAGTGAGCTAAAATAAGAGCGTCTTTTTCTTCTTTGAGTGAGTTAATCTCATTGATTAGGGGGATAAGTCGCACGCACCTTTCCATGGTATAGGTGCATAGAGGATTAGCAACATCAATGTGCCTTAATTTTTCGTAGAGCTCTTCAGCTTCCATGGGAGTTTCCATCCAGAT
The DNA here is from genome assembly GCA_946127115.1 of uncultured Chlamydia sp. GTDB lineage: Bacteria > Chlamydiota > Chlamydiia > Chlamydiales > Simkaniaceae > Neptunichlamydia. Next base: position 497,603 of record CAMGYI010000001.1, on the reverse strand, counting down.
AGTTTTGCAAAATAAGGGTTGCACTCATCGTATCGACATATTGGGCTCGTTGTTTTCTCCTTACATTCCCTTCAATCAGCAGTTTCTCTACTTGTTTAGAGGTAAGGCGTTCATCCCACAAAATAAGGGGAAGCTCGCTCTTTTTTTCTAATATTGAGGCGAATTTCCTTACTGTCGTTGTTGTTTCACTATCTTTTCCTGAAAGGAGAAGGGGAAGACCTAGAACAATGGTTTCAACAGCTTCACATTCTTTCACAATCAGATCGGCTGTTATCTCAAGCGTTTTCCCAGCAAGAATTGTTTTTAAGGGGGAGGCGATGATCTTCATCGGGTCAGAACGAGCCAATCCAATCCGTTTCATTCCAAAGTCTACACCGAGGACTCTACCCATGGAGCATAGCTCCTATGAAAGCAGCAAAAAGGGGATGAGGCTTTATTGGCTTTGATTTGAACTCGGGATGGAACTGGACACCTATCATCCAAGGATGGTTCTTGATCTCAGCAATCTCGCAAAGGAAATCATTAGTTCCCGAAATAATAAGTCCTTTTTCCTCGCACTCATCTTTATAAGCGTTGTTAAATTCATAGCGATGGCGATGGCGCTCCTCGATTTTCTTCTCCTTATAGGCTGCAAAGGCCTGACTCTTTGGCAGGAGAGAGCAGGGATAACTTCCTAATCGCATAGTGCCTCCGAGGTTGGAGACATCTTCCTGTTCCGTTAATAGGGAAATAATTGGATCAGGGGTGTCAGCATTCATTTCTGTTGAGTTGGCATTCTTAAGTCCAAGGATTGAGCGGGCAAACTCGACAACCAGTACCTGCATCCCTAGACAAATTCCAAAGTAGGGGATCTTATTTTCCCGGCAATACTTTGCAATTTTGATTTTTCCTTCGAAGCCTCGTTCCCCGAATCCCCCAGGTACAAGGTAGCCATCGCATCCGTCCATCTTTGTGGTGCTTTCAGAGTCAAACCCTTGGACTTCAACCTTTAATCCATGGGAAATTCCTCCGTGACAAAGGGCCTCCACTACCGACTTATAAGCATCTTGGTGGTGAATATATTTTCCGACTAGCCCTACTTTAACCGATTTCTTAGGATTTAAAAGGATATTAACCATTTTTTCCCAAGGAGAGATATACGTTTTTTTGCACTTAAGATTAAGAAGGGAGCAGAGTTGCTTATCAAGTTTTTGATCTACCATTGTAAGGGGAAGTTTATACACTGTTCCAGAGACATCGATTTGTTCGACAACGGCTTCTTTTGCTACATTGCAGAAGAGGGCAATTTTATTCTTAACATCTTTATCAAGAGGACTCTCCGAGCGACATAAAATAAGGTCGGGGAAAATTCCTAAGCTCTGGAGTTCACGAACTGAATGCTGCGTAGGTTTTGTTTTTACCTCGCCCGCAGCTTTTAAATAGGGGACATAGGTCATATGGATATTAACACAATCGTTGGGGTGATCTAAGCGGAATTGACGAATTGCCTCTAGAAAAGGTAGGGATTCGATATCTCCCACGGTTCCACCAACTTCAACTAAAATGACATTAATCTCTTTTTCTTGATCAGCACATCTGTGAATTCGTTTCTTAATTTCGTCAGTAACGTGGGGGATCACCTGAACGGTATTTCCGAGATAGTCTCCATGCCTTTCCTGTTTGATCACAGTATCATAAACTTGTCCTGAGGTCGCGTTACTTGATTTGGAAAGGGGGGAATTTGTGAAGCGATAATAATGGCCGAGATCTAGGTCTGTTTCAGCGCCATCGTCTGTGACATAGACTTCCCCATGTTGAAAAGGGTTCATCGTCCCAGGATCGACATTCAGATAAGGATCGAGTTTTAGCATGGCAATTTTTAGGCTCTGAGCTTCCAGCAGCATCCCGATTGATGCCGATGCGAGCCCTTTACCTAGAGAAGAAACAACTCCTCCCGTCATAAAAATATATTTTTTTGCCATTTGTCTCCTTTTCTGCTACGGATAGATTGTATAACCAAATAGAGAAAAAGGCAATGATTCAGCATCTAGAAAGACCAAAAAAGAGACTGGGACTTGGAATTTTGATCATCATTATTGCAACGGTGATGCTTGCTGTTCAGGCCATGTTTGTCAAACTTGCTTCTCCTTACCTGAGTACGAATTTTTTGTGTTTTGCAAGATCATTTGTCAATCTTGTTATGCTTATGCTCTGGGTCTTTATTTCTCCTACTGCACCTAAAGTCAATCAGCTTTTTAAAACTAAAAATTACACTCACCATGCTGTTCGTTCCGTATGCGGAGTGGCAGCTCTTTTTTGTTTTTATTATAGCATCACAAAGCTCTCTTTAGCGACTGGGACTCTTATTTTTTATTCCTTTCCGCTTTTTGTTCCAATTGCCTCAAGGCTTTGGCTTCATGTCAAACTCGTCCACCGTCTTTGGTGGGGGCTTGGAATAGCTTTTTTTGGTCTTCTTTTTATTCTCCATCCCGGTGAGAACTTGTTTGACCCCTTGGTTATCATACCGTTAGTTGGTGCGATGTTTGCGGGAACAGCTGTTGTTGCGGTCCGTACACTAAGCTACACCGAGCCCTGGGAACGGATTACAGCCTACTACTTTGTTCTGAGCGTTATTGTAACGGCAGCAGTCCTGTTCCTTTTTTCTGATTTCAACATAGTTTTTACGGATAAAAGTCTTGGCTATGCGCTTCTCGCTGGACTTTTTGCTACAATCTTTCAAGTGCTTCTTACTTTGGCTGCAAAATTTGCTCCCATGCGGTTCGTGAGCCCTTTCATCTATCTCAGTTTTATTTTTGGTGCAATCATCCAATATTTCATTTGGGGAGAAGAGGTTTCTCCAAGAGTGATCCTAGGTTTTTGTCTGATTGTAATTGGAACAGCGCTTCTTGCTTTCCTTTATCCAAAGAATGACCTTCAGTTCCATTCAAAGAAGCAGAAAAAAAAGAATGCAGGAGGGGGTGCATAAGTCCCAGTAGGAAATACATATGATTCAGTTTCTGGATGTATTTTGATAAAAAAGTCCCTGGGAATAAAGCTTTTTAAGAGACCCAGTGATTCCTATAGAATCAATGAGCCCTACATCAAGCTAAAGAATGTGCGGCATTACCTCTGTATAATTTAGTGGAAAAGAGGAGTGCTAAATCCTATTGTAAGTCTATTTCGCTTCTTCCCTTTGCCAAGGTAAATTACCTTGGAGTTGGTGCTTATCTCGTATGAAGCAAACTAATGAGCACTTTTTGGTTTAATGAACAAAATAAGTGCTGCAATGACTGCGCAGACAGCTCCTGCATAAATGGGAAAACTATTGGCCTTTGCCATGAGAAATCCACCAATAAGCGCAGTTATGGCTTCACCAAAAACCTGAATTGACTGATTGGTTCCCAAAGCTTGTCCTTGTAGCCGTTTGCTTACCATATCCGAAACCATGATGGCAGGAAAGGCCAACCCCATCGCTAGAAAGAATCCAACTGGAACAAGAGTAAAGATAAGAGACCATGGAGATGAGGGTATAACAAAGATCAAATAGCTAATGCAGATAAAAAGAGAACCGAGTCGCATCGATTGCCTTGAAGTCCACCATTTTGCAAAGAGGACAAAGAAAAAAGGAGAAATGATGAAAGGAATTGAAAGGTACGCGTTGACTTCTCCGAGCAGTGAGAAAGAAAACCCGAACCGGTTTACGAGATAGGCAGAAAAAAAGTTTAAAAAGAAAAACATTGCTAAAAAGACGAAAAGGTTCGCAGAAAATGTCACCCTAAGAGGTTGATATCTTAGCCCAGCTACAAAAGATTGAGTAATCGACTTAAAAGATATTTCCATTTCATGATCAGGGCAGTACGTTTCTTTAAACAGTCGTAGAACAACAAGAAAACCAATGAATGTCAGAATTGCAGCGCACCAAAAGGGGGTATCGTAGTGGAACCAAGGAATGATTGTAGAGTCGGCAAGTTTACCCCCTATTAAAGGGCCAAAGAAAAATGCTGTACTACTTAATGAGACAATCCAGCCAAAGTTTTTTGTTTTTTCCTTTGAATTTTCGCTGATATCGGCAACAGCTGCTTGAGCAATCACGATATTGCCCTCCAAAAGACCACTAAAAAATCGACTCACAAATAGAAACAGAGGAAGAGTATAGAGAACTGAAAGTGCTGATCCAATAAATGCAGGAATAACTGCGATAAGAGAGATCAATAAAACCGGTTTCCTTCCATATTTATCTGAGAGTTTACCAAGAACTGGTGCTCCTATAAACTGACCAATTGGATACATAGAAGATAGAACCCCTAATAAAATTCTTCGCGTTCCTGTTCCCATCGAGTCTGGAAGAAAGCCATGAGAAGGCTCTAAAAAGAGGGGAGGAAAAAGGGGAAGCGCTAACGAAAACCCTAAGTATCCTAGGAATAAAACGGTAAATATAGGGAAGATGCGCTTAAAGGTAGACATAGTTCGAAGAGTAGCGCAGTGCGAATTATTTAACGATTATCATCTCGCATTTTGCGGAGAGTTTCTTTCATTTTTCTCAAGTCGCGCGTAATCATTTGCGAGAAATGTTGAGTCATATTCCTTAGGAAAACTTTCTGCTCAACTTTAGAGAACTGAGCAATAAAGGTTTTCCAAGGGGCGGGATCACGATCGACTACCCTCTGAGTCTGCTGTGATTCCGAGTTTAGGAGGTTGTTGATTGATTCCATAGGTTTCGTCTTCTTTTTTCAACATGTCAACTCCCATCTGAAAGTGGGAAGGATTCACTGATTGATTTTTGAATTGGTTTTCTTGATAGACTGTTACGTTTCGATATTCATCTCCGGAACGAATAATCTGAGGGCGGACAAAGACAATGACATTACGTTTTTCATCATCAGTCGTTGTTTTACTAAAGGCAGCACCAATGAGAGGAAGTCCTCCCATGCAGGGGATTCCCGATTTTCTCTCCCGCTTTGTGTTGCGGATCATACCACTTAGCACAAGAAAGCTTTGATCGGGAACATGAACCTGGGTTGCCATATCAGTTTTTGTCGTGTTGATTCCATTAACCGAATCGGAAACGTTATGGTGATTAGGAATGACATTGGTGATTTCTTCAGAAATCTCCAGAGTAATCACGTCCTCATCACCCAAAAGGGGAGTGATATTCAGTTTCACTCCAACATCGCGGTATTCAATATTCGCAGAGGTTTGTTGGCTTGCTCCCACGGTTTCGACAACAGATCCTGTAAAGGCAATGTTGTCTCCTACGAATATACGGGAAAGTTTGTTATCCTGAGTGATGATTTTCTGATTCAAGATAATCGTACTGTCTCCATCAGCCTCGAGCGCTGAAACAAGAGATCCCAGTGAAAGGTACGATTGTCCCTTATGGAGGATAATATCCCCGAGCACTCCAAGATCAAATCCGCGCCCCAATGGGAACTGATTGGTTCCTGTGGGGGTATTTGATGCACTTATCTGTTGTAAAGTATTTGCAAAAGGTGCTTGTTTTGGAGCGGCCGGAAAATTACCAAGTCCATACCCAAATTTGTTACGATATTGCCCACCAGCTCCCCATTCGAGTCCAAACTCCAGCCCTTTCTTTACATCGGTTTCGATAACAAGGACCTCAATAAAGACTTGCTTTTTTGGGACATCTAAACTCGAAATGAGAGATGTGAGCTCTTCGATACCCTCTTCTGTTCCAGAGTAGAGGATAGAATTCGTAGATTCTACCCACTGCATCGATTCGATGGCTTGGACCAGATCTTGTGATGCAATAGGGTTTGATCTTATACTGATGGCAACACTTTTAATTGCCGTGAGAATTTCATTTCCCACATGGTATTGTAGCTTGTATACATGAAATCTCCCCTTCTTTTCATATTCATGAGGAGTAAGAAACTGATTTCCTGGTTTGTCACTGATCAAGTGAATTTCCTCCCTCTTACACTTTTGACCGCGCATTTTTTCAAGTTTTAACTCTTTTTGTTCTTTCAGTTCCCAATCTTCTATCTTTTCAACAAGATAGTAATCACCGCGCTTCTCTGTGCGAATTCCTTGTTTTTCGAGAAGCTCGATCATGATTTTCAAGATGTTTTCGGGATCAGTTGCTTTTCCTGTAATCAGACTAACGTTGAAGTCTAGGATTGTCTCATCGTAAATAAAGTTTCTCTCTGCAACAACGCTTACAAATCGGAGGAATTCCAACATGGAAACATCTTGGAAGTTAACAGTCAGGGATTTTTCTTCACTTTTTGGGGAGGTCGTATCAAAATGAAGGGATTTTTCTCCAACTAGAGAGGCTCCAAGCTGAGAGAGAAGGAACAGAGATGTGAAGAGCTTATGCTTCATTCTTTTTGAACGCTAATGATTAAAGAAGCTTAGATCTTAACAAGTTTGAGAGATAGAAAATAGAAATTTTTGTATTGCATTAGTCAGGAATAAGTAAAGATGAAGAGGTGAAAATGTACAACTCATTTATTTTTAGGTTGATAAAGATTTTTTTTCTTTAAACAAAATTAACCTAGCATACCGAGGCTAAAAATAGAGGAGATAGTCGATGGAAAGGGAGTAGTCGCGGTGCCCAAGATTTTTTGGATTAATAAAGTAAGGGAGGCCTGTCACTATATTTCCAGTAGCGTAATTATTTTTGTCATAGAGCTTGTCGGAGTTGAGTTCAATACTGAGAAGGTTTCCTCGAAAAATGTGGGTTGCCCAAGTGAGCGTGATTCTCTTTTTGGGAACATTAAAACCCAGAGCTTCATAACTTTTTGAGTATCCTAAAGCAACTGAGCTGGGCACTGCTACTATTTTAAAGGCGTAGGCAAGTTCTGTATCGAATGCGACGGGTCTTGCTCCTTTGAAAGATATTCCATTGGTGCTAAAAGCAGCGTCAGTTGAATTAAAGGGGCGAAGGGCTTGGTTATATTCAAGCAGCAACGTCCAGTCGCCAATGGAAAAATTTCCATTGGCATTGAGGCCAGGAACGACATGGTGAAGTTTTTCCGTATTCGAGGGATTGCCAAAAGCCCTTTGCATGCCAGTCGAATCAGCGATATTGCGTACTGCGCCAACAGCCAGCTTGCAGTCGAGTTTCTGAATATTAAAATGGAATCCTAGATTAACCCCATAGTTATTGATGTTTTTTCCTGAACCTGCATGACTGGCTCCCTTGAAAACAAATGCAGAAAACTGAATTCTTTCATTGAAAAATCCTAAAGCAACATCACGAGCAATCGTTCTAAAAAGGATACGTGTCAAAGGATTATGTACAGCCGCATAGGTTGTATATTGTCCGTAGGGAATATAGGTCTGACCAATTGTTCCATACCACGATTCTTTTGAGAAATCCCCAAAAGTAATGAAGAGGGATTCTGCATGGAATCGGGAGTTTGCAATTCTAGAGCTGCCCAATCCAGGTCCGACCGAGTTGTCATATTCTACCCCAATAAAACCATAGAGCCAAGGAGCGACGACAATCAAAAAGTCAATCTCGGAATCAGTGATGTCCAAGTTACTTTGAGAGCGTCCCTTCGCGTCCTTTTGTATAAATCCCGTAAACTCAATCTCGCCGCTCATAAAAATTCGAGGATTGATCGGAAAGGGGATCCCCGTTTCCTGTATGTGCTTTGTCGACTCTGCAAGCTCAATCAAAATCTTCAAGTCTTTATTGACATTTGAGAGGTTTGCCATAAGCTCTGTTCCCTCAAATGTTGCACGGACACCTGGATAGGGAGAAGAAGTGACAAAAGTCCCAAAATAGTTGGCAATCTGTTGCTGGAGTGTCATCCTTTTTTCTTCAGAAGGTGCCTCAACATGCTTTAATAGAGGGTTCTGATAGCTAGCCTCTACTTCATCTTGTTTTTTGGACTCCTGCTCTGCCTCTTGAAATTGGATATAGGTTCCCTCCTGCAGTGCAAGAAGAGGGAAAAAAAAAGTTAGGAAGACTAGGATTGGTATAAATGGTCTCATGGATAGTTGTGGATGGTTATGGGTTTAAGGGTGTCAGCGGGGATGAAGCCAAAAATCTTTCCATAGAAGTAAAGCTCAGCATCGAGGGCACGCATGATATTTTTAGAAGAGCGGAAACCGTGCTGCTCCCCTTTGAACAAAAGATAGGCTACGGGGATGCCTTTCTTATTTAAAGCGTCGAACATCATCTCAGTTTGGGCAGGAGGGACAACCTTGTCCTCCGCCCCTTGTAGAAGGATCACTGGACAGGATAATTTTTCAGTATGGTGAATAGGACTTAGTTCAATATAGCGTTTTTTATCCTGTGGATAGGGGCCAATGAGTCTGTCAAGGTACCTTGATTCAAACTTGTGGGTATCGGTTACAAAAGCTTCTAAATCGCTCACCCCATAATAGCTTGTTCCTGCTTTGAAGACATCGCGAAAGGTCAAAGCGGCCAGGGTAGTATATCCTCCCGCACTTCCGCCCTTAATCGCCATCCGTTTTCTATCAACACGCCCCTCTTTATCAAGGAAAAGGGCTCCATTACAACAATCATCGACATCAACGATCCCCCAATTGCTGTTAAGACGTTCTCTATACTCGCGACCATAACCTGTACTTCCCCCATAATTAACATCCAAGACACCGATGCCTCTCGAGGTCCAAAACTGAATCTCTAAATTCAAACTTGCTGAAGCGCGCGCAGTAGGACCTCCGTGACTCTTAACAATTAAGGGGGGGAGGTCTGTCCCTTTATAATCCTTATTCTTTGGGGGATAGTAAAAAGCATAGGAAGTTTTGCCATCTTTAGTTGGAAATTTCAATGTTTCGGGAACAGAAAGGTATCCGAAATCGACAGTTAGATTCTTTGATTTTCGGATCCGCTCCATGTCCTTAGAGACCACATCATAACGGATCAATGCACGCATCTCGACAGGGGATGCTCCCGTAAAATACAGGTTCTTTCCTGCAACAGTAAAGGCGCCATAGCTTGTAAAAGGAAGATCAATTTTTTCAAGAGACTTTTTCTCAGGATTTAAAATCCCGAGATAGTCAGTTCCTGAAACAGTGTAGATGCATGCAATTCTCCCATCTTGTAAAAACCCGTAATTAGACATTTTAAAAACCCAAAGGGGTTGACCAAATTCTGCCTCCATGGGATAGAGAGCTTCAGCTCCATCTGCGCTCATTCGATAAAGATTCCACCACCCGGAACGATCCGAGACGAAATGCAAAACACCATCAGGGCTCCACACTGGTTGAAAGATAGACTCACTTTCACCTCCTGCAACCGCTTTCACATTCTTAAAAGACCCTTCCTTGGTTAGTTCTCCTACCCACAGCGTCGAACCATTCCAAGGCATATTTGGGTGGTCCCAGGTAATAAAGGCAAGATGGGTTCCCTGCGGATGAAGGGCAGGCATAGAATAAAAGTCGTGTCCTTCATGAATCACTTCGACCTCGGCTCCAATTCTTACCAGAGTGTTGACAACGTCATGTTCTGAAAGGTGCTTTTCCTGGATGGCATAAATCACATTTCTAAAGCGGTCACAAAGGGGATTTGCGTACCGCAGTCCCTTTCCAGCGCAAATCTTTTCGATTTCCCCATTTTTATCGCGTTTATAAAACCCCTGATCCTTAAAATTAGAGAAGTAGAGCACTCCGCTCGAAACCGTGAAGGAACCCCCACCATATTCATGAACGCAAGTTCTCGCATTATAAGGCTTTGGAAGAATATCCTTTCCTCTTTTTACAATCACAGAGCGTCCCTTCTCTTCAGGGCGAGATTCGCTCCAGTATAAATCATCTCCGTCAACCACAATTTCACCGAGTCTAATTGCTGACTCTACAATTATTGATGAGGTGATGGGAGACTTCCAAGATCCACAGGGTTTTGCTTCCATTTAAAACACGCACAGGGTTAGTACAAATAAGAAAAAACATTTTAACATGTGAAAATTTTACAAAGAAAGAACTTTATTCTTAAAGGGTGCCTCAAAAATTTGTTTGAGTACATCCCCAAAGCTAGTGTGTTGCAATAAAATATCAAGTAATTATTATAAATAATGTATTAAAAATAAAATTATATTTTATTTAATATTAATATCTCGTATAATATACCCATATTACAAACCAATAACACGCTGGAGGGGAGAATGAGAATTGATTCAAATACTTTACATTCCATTCAAAAAACATTTGTAGGATTGCTTGACAACCTCGATAAAGGTCTTGGAACTCTTGCTAAAAAGATCAACTTTTATATAAATAATACTTTGATTGACAATTCTGATACAAACAGATTTGAAAAATTTGTGGCAAGTGCTGGAAATGTATATTACATTAATACACAACCAGATAAATTGTCAGAAATTGTTTCAAAAGTTTTTCGGGAGATGTTTTAGATAGGCCCCCTTTAGCTTTGGCTGTGGAGCGCGGTTTGCGCTCCATCTGCTAAATAATCGACAGAAAATATCGTCCTGTTGACTGTATTCATATCAATATTTTATTTTATTTTCCCTTTCAAAAATGCATTAGAGGTGGTTGCAGAGAAAATCGTGTGTTGGGGTTTGTGGCTTTTTATCTTCCCTAGAAGAGAGGAAGGACGCAGGCATGATCGATGAGGATTTTTTCGAGCTCTTTGATGCGCATCTCTCTTTTCAAGGGGTCTGTAGCAGATTTAAAGGCCATTAAGGTGGCAAGAGGGTCACTTGTTGGGGCTTCCCAGTCAACAATAAGTGCGAAGTGGTGTTTTCGCTCGCTCAGCCTCTTATGGAATTCAGAAAAGGGATAGGATTGAATCATGCAGCGGATATTAAGAATAGTTTCCCATTGATTTTTCAGGTTTTTAGCGATGGCATAGTAAAGAGTATTTTTGGGCACCATCAGTAAAAGAGGGGGAATCTGTTCTTTTTTAAGACGCAGCTCCGCTTCTAAAGCATAGTCAAACAAGGCGCAGGCTTGCCTGGGGTTGTAGTGAATAAGGGAGGAGCTATCTCCATTTTGCATTAAATGGAGGGAGGTGAGCGTGCTTTCTTGCACTCTGGGAAAGAGGTGTTTGAGTTTTTCTCGATCTGTTGCAGCGATTAGGGCTTTTCGAAAATAGATCGCGCAGGTAGGAAATAGGGAAGTATTGAGGGAAAACCAGAGGTTTTTTGGAGCAAAAGAGAGCTGTTTTCCCAAACTATCGAATGCACTGTCTTTAAGTGAGCAGAAAGTCTCTTCACTGGGTTCTGGGGCAACCAAGATCTGATCAATTTTCACCCATTTTTTTCTAAAATAGCGTTTGTTTTTTCTCAAGTAAAAGTAAGAACCTTCCTCAAGCTCTTTAAGACAAAACGGGCCATTGAAAACGCACCGATCAACCCAGCTAGGGTTTTTTTTGGCAATGCTTGAAGGAATGGGAAGGAAAAGGGGATGAGCTAATCGCTCTAAAAAATCGGGGACGTGGTGGTTTAGGGTGATGATAAGAGTGCGGGGGGTTTTTGCTTGAATTCCCACATTATTGAGTGGACACTTTCCTCTCTTTGCTTTTTCAGCATGTTTGATCATGTAGAAAAGTGCGGGAAAATTTATGGGAAAATCAGGAGCTAAAGCGGTTTTCCAAGCATATTCAAAATCGCTGGCAATCACAGGATCACCATTTGACCAATAGGTCCGTTTCAAAATAATGCTATAGCGCTTTTGATCATCTGACAACGTGCAAGACTTTGCAATTGAAAGCGCCACCTTTCCCTGTTTGTCAAAGCGGGTCAATCCTTCAAGTAGCAATTTAAGAAGCATTTTGGCATCTCGATCTCCCCCTTTTCTTGGATCTAAACAAGAAGTGTTTAAAACGGATTCCTGTCTTGATTTTCGGTCCCAAAGCGCTAAAGGTAAAGAAATCATTTCCGTGTGAAAGGGTAGGGGTACCACTTTAAAAGAGGATCACCCTACGGTTCTTAAGGATTTAAAATTTCAGTTGCCTTGTTGACTGTCTTAAATAACTCTCCAGCTCTTTCGTCTCCAGGGTTTTTATCTGAATGGAACCAAAGGAAAAAAGTTCAATAATTACGTCTCTAATCTTCTCTGTTGTCTAATGGAAGGGCGCGTAACAAAAAGGAGAGCTGGTGGCACTTTTATAACTGTCACATCAGCTGAATAAGCTGAGCTTCGGACATAATTGTTCGTCCTTGCCCCTGGATTCGAGCAGCTCTTTGCAGCCATGGATTTTTTAAGGAATGGACCATTATTTCCTCTTGAGACAACTGTGGGTTTTGTGCAATTATTTGGTTCTTAATCATAAAGACGATAACGCTCAAAGTATAGCCTACAGTTTTTGCTAGCCCAACCTCAAGGGGAGATAGAACAGTAACAATATAGGTTTTTCGACCAATCTTAAGAGAGCTGATAGCCTTATAGGGATAAGTCTCAGCATATTTTGAAAAATATGGTTTGAGTCTATTCCCAAAATAACTTTTCTTATAGATAGCTGTAAGGGCAATTACAGAAATTAGGTAAAAACCAATTTTAGTAGGAGAATATTTATTACTCTTCTGAGCTTTGATATGCTCCTTTATGCGTGCCACAAAATGGGGGGCCCTACGATCAGTATTCCAATTTTTGACTTCTAGCATCCGAAAGCATACAGTACCGATTCTTCCGGCTTGTTCTAGGCTGCTTTGGAATGTAAAAAGATTTTTAAACCATCCCTGGTCTAAGATCATCACATTACTGGGCTCGGTGTCGAGTAAATAAATTCTACGATTCCCATTTGCAGTAACATCATCTACTTTTCCAAGCCGCACGTTTGAAAAGGTAGCATCAGCAAGCCCTACTTTTGTCACAAGGTTAACGAGTTTGTTAGCAAGAGCTTCCTGTTCTCCTTGAGGCATTTCATTAATGGCATCAACGGTAGCTTTCCAACTTAGGCAATCGACCTTTTCCGCAATAATCAAGAATCTTTGATCGATTGGTAATGACTGATCTCGTAGCCTTCCCGGCTGAATTTCACATAGCTCTTTTTTGGGAAGAGTAATACCATCTAATTCCTCTGGGTTTTCGGTGCAAATTTGACGGATACGATCTACCATCGCAATCCGAAGAAGGGAACAATAGGGGTCTAGTTCTAAAAAATCTCCGGATAATTGGATTGGAATTCCCCCAGCGACCTGGTCATCGGGTTTTCTCTTTCCTGCATGCTTTACAATTTTTCCAGGAAGCCCATCATGCTCTAAAACACTGTAATAGGGTTTGAACTTCATTTCACCTGTCTTCTTGAACAGGTTTTTCACTTAAAACTTTCCAATTCCTATCAGTAAAAGCTCGTCCGATTGGCTCATATTTCTGTGAGTTTAATGTTAGCGGACTAGAAAAAGCTCTTAGGGGCTCTCCATCGGCAAATTGAGCTCTAATAAAGTTTTTAGTGGGTTCATCATTAGTATGCCATGCTTCAAGCTGCTCCTGAGACAATTCAACCGGAGGTAAAAAATTGACTTGATAAAATAATGATTTTGCAAATTCGATCATAGTTTTCTCCTATTTTGCAAAGATTTTACTCTCTCTTTGCATAAAATTCTACTATAACTTTCCGCTAAAATTTTTTTTAAGTATCTGATTGCATGATATTTATTGATAAAAAAAAGACCGATTCGTCAATTTGTTCTAGGAAAGGTCATGTTGAGTCGGTTATACAACTGATAATCCCTTTCTCAGCCACTTGCATCAGCATCGATTAAGCAACACTTTTTCTGTAAAATCTAAGATCTAGATTCTCAATGTGGTATTGTTTATTTTTTTAGCCTTCGCATAGTATCCACACTACTGCTATTTTTCTATTGAATAGGAGATTTTTTCTCATTCAATTTTTATTTATTTAGTTCTAGTCCCCTCAGAAAAATCACTCTGTTAAAGCATGCTTAGCCTAGGAAGGTTTGAAATGATTTTTATACTTGTTTCTCCTCCATTAATATGTGTCATCTTCCAGATACCCACTCCTCGCAGCATATGGCATCTCTCTAACCATCATTAACCTGATTGGTTACTATATTATTTTAGCGCAAATAGTGTGAACCCTTTTTAAGGCTATAGATTGCCAAAATATAACAGATCACAAAAAAAATAAAAGTTACAGTTCCGGAGATGCCAAGATGAATAGCTGGATTGCCGAGCATTCCATAGCGAATTCCGTTGATGATAAAAAAGAGGGGGTTGAAGTGAGATGCAGATTGCCAGAAGAAGGGAATACCCTCTAGGCTAAAGAAAACACCACCTAGATAAATTAAGGGGAGGAGAATCAACATGCTTACTGCTCCGACGTGTTCGAAACTCTTTGACCACATACCAATGGCAATCCCAAGGTTTCCAAAAGCGAGCCCTCCGAAGATTAAGAAATAGGTAAAAACAAGAGGATTAGCAATGGGAAGGAAGTGGCCTATTTGGAAATAGTAGAAGACTTGCCCTACGCCATAGGTAATAAGTCCCACAAAGAGTCCTCGTGTTAAAGATGAGAGGGTTTTAGCTGCGCATAGTTGCTGGGGCGAAAAGGGGGTCACCCGAAGATCTTGAAGCTCGTTCACATATTTTTGTCCCATAATGGAATTTGTTGAATTGTCAAAGGTGTTTTTAATAAGAGACATGGCGATAATCCCAGGAATTAAAAAAGCAAGATAGGGAATATCATTTTCTAGATGAATTAAGTGACCTAAACTGACACCAAAGATAAGAAGATAGAGGGTTGAATTGACAATAGGGGCTCCCACCGTTTGAAGAGGGACTTTTAGAAAACGGGCAACCTCTCGTTTATAAAGACCCTGAATTTGCAACCATCTATTCATCAATCTTCTCCCTTTAAAATTGTCTGCATCACGTCTTCGAGAGTTCCCATTTTGATGTTAATATCTTGAATGCAACTCAAAGGGATTGAGGTTTCTTGAAATAATTGAGAGAGAGGCATTTCATTAGGGACTTGAAAGTCCAGGTGGTGGTCTGTTTGCGTTGTAAGAAACGGATGGGACACGATTTTTAACGGAGAACAGAGTGCAAAGGTTACTTTTTTTGAAGAGTACTTTTGCAGCATTTCCTCTGTTGTATCCACTTTCTTTAAACGGCCGTGATTCAGTATCCCAATCCTATCGCAAAGGATCTCAGCTTCCTCTAAGTAGTGAGTAGTGAGAAGGATAGAGAGGTTGTCTTTTTTTAGCTCTTTAATAAATTGCCAGAGAGAGGCACGCAGTTCAACATCTACCCCTGCTGTCGGCTCATCGAGAAGGAGGAGCTTGGGTTGATGGAGAAGGGCTTTAATAATTAGAAGGCGCCGCTTCATTCCGCCGCTCAACTGGCTTACTAGCTTTTTCCGATGGTGATAAAGGTGGAGCCTGTCAAGGAGGTATTTTAGATGCTCTTTATTAATAGGGATACCAAAGTAGGTTGCATGATATTTTAAAATCTCTTCAACTGTAAAAAATCCATGGTGGATTAGTTCTTGCGGCACAAAACCAATATGAGCTTTTGCTAGACGGGGATTTTTTTGGATGTCGATTCCAAAAACTTTAATCGAACCTTTTGAAAAAGTTTGCAGTGTCACAATATTCGAGATAATCGTTGTTTTTCCCGCACCATTTGGTCCTAAGAGGCCAAAGACTTCTCCTGGATGGATTTTGAAGGAAACCCCTTCAACAGCCACAAGTCTCCCGTATTTTTTGGTGAGGTTCCTGATGACAAGAGGAGTCATTTTGCCTCTTTCATATCAAGAAGAAGGTGGCCCCAATCGGCTAGGCAAATACCGCCCAAACCGTAGAGAATAAGTGGTTGGTAATGCTTATAAAATTTTAAGATGGACCCTTTTGTTGGCAACGACTTGTAGACAATAAGAAAAGCAATAGCTCCCCACAGTAGAAGCCATGCTATGCGGGTAAAAGACCCAAGGATCAGGTTATGGGAAAGTCCTCTATGGCTAAAAAACTTTGAGTAGGAGCGAAAAGGGATACTTAAGATTCCCCGAATAGAGGTTAAGCGAATCTGATTTGCAAGATCCATATCAGGGTTCATAAAAAGAGTGCTATAGGCAAATGTTCCCGCAAAAGTGAGCATAAGATCTTTTGTAGGGTGAAGAAAATAATACATGGCTCCCATAAGAATGGGGAGAGCTATAAAGAGGTTGAACTGAGTATGCTGTTTGTACATTGCCATATGGATCTATCCCTCGGTTTTCTAACATCAAACAAAAATCTCAACTAACGTGAGATGGACGTATGTAAAATATATAGTATATAAATTAACGGCAATGACTTTCTATAGACTGGTTAAGATATGCAACCAGTTCATTATGATTCCTCTCGAGGTAGTCCTTTAAGTCAAGAGTTGCAGTTATAAGTTCCTCTTTACTTGGAGACTTAGGCATTGTTGGGTAAAGCTCTCCAACATCAATCTGCATGATTTTTCCATTTAAAACCCCCAGATTCCTTTCGCAGTTGATATCATTATCCCCAATTCCTCGTTCATTTCTTAAGGTCAGATAATCTAGAATAGCATCAATTGTTTGTTTTCTATCCTCAGGAAATTTGCTCAGCACCTCAAAGATATGGTGGGCACGCTTTTGAATCAGAAATTCCATGTCATTCAATTTAATAACGAGCTTTTTCCCTTGCGATAGAATTAAGGTAATCGATTTTTTGAGATAATTTGTCTTTGTGAGATGAAGATAAAGGGTTCCACTATGGTCCTGGAGTCTTTCATGGGCAAGCTGATAACTCTGGTAGAAACGGAGTCGTTGATAGTGGTGGTGGTTTAAGGTCTCACTTCGGATCCTCCGGATGTGCTCAGATAGAGGAATGTAGTTAAGAATATACTGCGTTCTCATATGCTTTTGCTTAAAAAATTTTATAACAATCTCACCGTCTTCGGAGACAAATGCGTAGCACTCCTTTCCACTTCCAAGAGGTGAAAAAGTTTGTGAAGAAACCTGATCAAGGAGAAATGTTTGCTCAGGGCTTGGCGTCCCAAAATCCCAGCGAGCATTATATCCATGAAGGGAATGGATTTTCTTATAGGAGAACCCCTTGGTTCTCATGATACAAGAGACATATGCCAAGACACATAAAAAAATTCCAAGGATCATAGCGCCAGACAAAATATATTTTTTCATTTGTACTGCTCAATTTGATCGGCAATTTTACTCTCAACCTCTAACAGGTGCTTTGGGGCATGCATCTTCAAAAAGTCTCGGATTTGGTAAGAGAGGATTTTGAGCTCCTCATAAGTAGGATTAGGAGCTTGGCTTGTTCGAAATTCTCCAATATCGATTTCGATCGCGCGGTTTTCCACAAACCCAAAGTTTTTAAAGAACTGGAGATCCTTGTCATAAATCCCTTTTTGACTACGTTTTGCGATGATATCAAAAAGAGAAAGGATTGCCCTTTCAGCTTCTTTGGTTTGTCCTTTTTTATACAAATTTTTGAGGTAATGAAAGGCCAGCATTGCTTTTTTTTGGACAAAAAATTCCATTTCATCAAGCGAGACTTCTAGCGCTACTCCATTTTGATCAATTAAGGTAAGAGGGAGGTTAAGGGTATTGGTTTTATTGAGATGGAGATAGAGTATCCCTGTTTCTTCTGGGAGCTTTTCAAAAGCAAGCTT
This sequence comes from uncultured Chlamydia sp., assembly GCA_946127115.1. Lineage (GTDB taxonomy): Bacteria > Chlamydiota > Chlamydiia > Chlamydiales > Simkaniaceae > Neptunichlamydia. The sequence continues at coordinate 480,065 of CAMGYI010000001.1, read as the reverse complement.
GTAGCTACTAAAGGAATCTTGTCTTTCCTTTATTCTTTGATCAATTTTCCCCGTTGGATAGAATATTCTTTTGACAGGAGTAGAGAGAGAGTCCACCCATGTTTTAGTTTTCATATGCTTTTGCTTAAAAAACTTGATAACGACCTGGTCATCATCAGATACAAAGGCATAGGTATGATTACCACTCCCAAGGTAATAGTAAGGTGTGCTCATCAAAGAGGCGAGCTCCCCACGAGACATCTTATTCTCCACTTTCCATTCTGGGACAGGTGCATGATGAGAGGTGATTTTTCTTAGGGTGAATCCTTTGGGGCGATTACACCCAATAGACAGCACAGCAATTGAAAAGACGAGTAGCCATTTTTTCATGCACATCAGTTTACACAAATAGTGCCAAATCGTCTAGGATTTCTGCTATACGCACCTCGGACTTAGGAAGGATAAGACCGAGTAGATGGAGATCAAGGACCTTAAGAGATATCACAGCAACATTATTTTTCCCAAGAGGGATACTCTTTCTAATCTGATTAATCTCGCTTTCATTCGTCGATGCAATGGTGATGAGGGTGTGATTTTCAGTGTCTTTTTTCATGATACGTGTTCGTTCCACTAAAAAATCTTTATCTAAAGCCGTTAAAAAGAGTTCAAAATGTCCCTTTAATACTTTTGGTGAGGTGAGGCTTTGCAAATAAGGAGGAGAGATGGAATAGAAATAGTTTTCGATCAGCCTATCGTGAAGAGGATCTTTAAGAAGATCTTTAAAGGATCTCAAATTTTCATATTTTCTATTGATCATTCCTCCTGTATAGTCGTGGAGGTTATAGACGTAAGATCTGATGAAGGAAAATAGGTCTGTGCGTGCTTTTGCAATATCCCGAGACTCTTTCAGGATCTTCATTTCATAGAGATAGATTTCTTTGATATACCGCTTACTTAAGATTCCAGCGACCTTGCGTTCCTGTTTTCGGATTGTGATTGGTGGACAGGGTGTGAGTTTTAGTTCAGCCTCATTGCTTTTTCGTACGCGGGCAAGGATGACTGAAAAATGATAATGTATTTCCGTTGCGTTATGGTATTGGATGATGACTTCTGAGGGATCATGCACCGAGGAAAGTTCTTTTGAGAGTGAGAGAATACTTCTCATTTTTTCTTCATCGACGGATGAGGGAAGATGCTTAGGTACTTGGATTCCACTTTTTATCTCTTTTGGAAGGCGCTTTTTTAAGACTTTTAAATCATTAATAGTAAACGGCTTCCTACACTTTTTCTGGAGCTCGAGATAGAAGAGCCGAATGCCTTCAATCTCCTCCTCATTGATCACGTTACTGCTGGGAACCAGTTCGGCTGTTGGAACTAGAGAAGAGACGGCGGCAAGGATATCCTGAACCTCTAAAAGTTCATGTGGATCAATAAAATTCACACCAATAAGAAGGGCTAATGTGGGAACATTTTGGAGAGTTGTTGAGAGAAGTTTGAGACTCAGGTGTCGTTCATTTGGCTTTGTATGTGTTGTATAAGCCAAAATTTTTCGGAACAGGTAGAGATAAGAAATTGTTTTGGTTAGATGGGACAGCGAGCGGATAGCGGCGAACTCTTCATGCAAAAGAATCGAGAGCTTCTCCATCTCTTTAAAGATGACGTGGTCAAAGGTTTCAGGTTTTGTGTCAATATAAGGGAGGATGTGATCTGGAATTTTGTCTGGATTATGCTCGTATAGTGCCTTTAAAAGGAGATTTTGAACATCACTAAAAAGAGCTTTATTTATAGGTTTTTGAATCAGGGACTCAAGGTTCTCGGAAAGGACCATGCACTTTTCTTCAACAGTCAGGCCCTTTGCAAGAACCAATTTCCGGGCTTTTTCTACGCCGAGAATGGATAACCTGATCTCCTTCTCAAAACGAAAAAAATTTTTCTTGAGCGCATAGAGCTCCTTGAGGCTTTCTACTTCAATAAAAATCTCAATAATATAATATCTTTGCTTAGGTTTGACAATGAACTTAAAACTGAGTGAACGAACGAAGGAAATCGGCATTTTTTTTTCTGGAAAGAGCTTTTGAGTGATCATATCGCTCAAAAAAGAGCCCACTCCGTGGGTATTTTCCTCTCTGATAATTACTGTGAGGGAAAGAGTGCAAGGAGCATCGACCTCTTCCGAGAGAGTAAGAATCGGGAGGGCTTTATTCAACTTCTCAAAACTCGAATCGACAGGAATAAAGTGGGAGGTTTCATGAATTGCTATCACCGATTCCGGAATGGTCCCTCTCACCAATTTTTCCATGGAAACAACAAACGTGTCGAATCCTGGATGAGAGTGCTTAAGAGGCGATGCTGCCTTGATTTTAAAAAAGTCGATCTTCATCTGCTTACCACTTGCATCGAAATATACTACTATCTATCGAAAAGAAAATGGTGAATCATGCTTGATTTTTTCGGTTAAAAGTTCAACTTTCAACATCACTACTTTATTTTCGATGGGTAGTATAGAACTCTATAAATCAACTCAGGATTATTTGCAAATTGTTAAGAGAATGTCAGGGGATAATTAATGAAACGACCCAGTATTAAAGATATTTTTACCCAATATTTTTTGGCATTGTTTTATCTTTTCATTTATTTTACCTCTTGCCTCATGGACAATCTGGTCTAAATAAAAAGAAATTAAATCAATCCTTTAATTCTGGATAGTTTCATCTGAAGAGATGAAGGCTTTGTGGAATTGGATGTCTCCCACTGGAGAGATAGAGAGTCCAAGGAGGTGGGGATTCTTTATGTAGACAACGTGGAAGTGATAGAGGGGAATTATCGGCATTTCATCCATGAGTAGAGACTCTGCCTCTTCAAGAAGAGAGGTTCTTCCCTCTTTGCTTGCGTAATAAGAGGCTGAAAGGAGTTCAGAATAATAGGGATTTTCCCATCCGCTGTAGTTTCGAAATGCATCTTTTCCGTTAAATCTTTCAAGAAAGGACATGGGGTCGTGATACTGTCCGACCCAAGACATTTGGGCGATTGAAAAGTCATGGTTATAAAGCTTTGTAAGGTGGGATTTAAATTCTAGAGCTTGGACATTGATATCAACACCGAGGACACTTTTCCAATGGTTTTGAAGGGTAATTGCTAGATTCCTGTGGAGCTCAGATGTGAAGTAATAGTAGGTGGTTTTTGGAAATTCTTTCTCAGTGATCCCAAGCTCTTCAAGCCCCTTATGGAAATGCTGTTGAGCAAGAGTCTTTTCGTGATCTAGAAAGAAGGTTGTTACGGTTTCTTTAAGAACGTGAGGAACTAGTCCTAAAGCGACATCGTCATACATCTGGAAGAGATTTTTTGTAATTCTTTCCCGATCAATAGCTAAGGCAAAAGCCTTTCGAATATGAACGTTATTGAAAGGGAAGCGGTTCACGTTGAAGGTGCAAAGAGTGGTTCCTGCAATCGGTTGTTGTCGAATCAACGCACTTTTCTTAAGGCTCGAAACCGCATCAAGGGGGAGTGTTGAGGTCAGGCCGCCAACAATATCAAGCTCTCCTTTATCAAAAAGGTTGAGAGTCGTTCCTTCATCGCTTATCATCGAGATATTAATTTTCTCTAAACGGACCTCATTGGCATTCCAGTAATAAGGGTTTTTGATAGCAACAATTTCATCCTCATTTTTCCAGGACACAATTTGAAACGGGCCACATGAAAGGATTTCACTGGTTTGGTTAGGGTGGGGGACTTCATCACCATGGAAGGGAACTGGAAAATAGGTGCAAAAAGAGGTCAGCTCCAAGAAATACGGAGTCGGACGATCAAGTCGCACAAGAAGAGTCTTTTCATCAAGGGCTTCTACCCCCACCTCATTAAGGGAACATTCTCCATTTTTTGCGCGCTCTGCATTTTTTATGGGAAAGAGGAGGTGTGCAGATTTCGAAGTAAAATTAGGATTAAGAGCTGTCTTCCATGCAGCTTCAAAGTGGTAAGCGGTGAGGGGGGATCCATCAGACCACATAGCTGGTTTTAAGAAAAAAAGGTAGCTTCGTTTGTCTTTTGATATTTTGACATGTTCTGCTAAGGCGTATGATACCGTTCCATCTTCCTCTAGGTGGGTGAGCCCCTCATAAAGCATGAAATTAAGCGTTGTTGTGACAGGGTCTGTGCACTTTCTGGGATCAGCAGTAAATGGGCTGTAGCTAAAATTAATTGCTATCACCTGGCGCTGCCTACCATGATCCTTCTTCTGGCACGAAGCAGCTGCAAGCACAAGTAAAATAGGGATAAAAAAATGCCTCATCATCATGTAGATGATAAGGCATTATGCACATTGTGTTCAAAGAAAAAAGTCTATTGATAGCTGTCATCAGGTGAGTTCCGAGAATGGAAGTCTTGTGAACCCATATACTCATGCTGAGAACGGAAGTCTTGTGAACCCATAGGCCGCCCATCGTACTGCCGGTCGGATTTTAATAACGGGACGGCGTCCTCATCGAATAATGCATTTGAAATGACTGGTCTTGCCATCATTAAACCCCTTTCCTTCTGAAAAGTGGGGAACTCCTGCATCTCTTCGCTGCGGCTTCTATTGGTTGACGGGTTTCACTTTCAGAAGAAAGAGTGTTCCAATAATTGAAGACAATGAATAGAGAGCAGAGACTTGGTATCCCACTTTCTTCTTCAGTATAAAAGAAGAAAGTATTGGGGTCAGCAATGTCCCAGCCGCAGCAGCGATGAGCATTGAGTAAAGCCTCTGCTTCTCCTCGTTCTTCTTGTTAAACTTATTTTCTGCTAATACAAAAGTTGGGGCCACGATCATCGCAGCTGGAATGCTTCCTTTAATCATAGGGAATGCTTCTCCAAAGGCATAGATGCTCTTTATGCCAAAGTAGGCAACTGCAGTTGCTATTCCAGAGGCTAGACCAGCATAGATCCCCATTTTTGCACTTTCCTTCCAAGTAAGAGCATCTCCATGCGTAGAAGATAACCCAAAATGTTTCCCTCCTCTAGGCAGGAACAGAAATTCATAGTCTCTGGGATCATTTTTCACAGAAACTGTAAAGAGTGATGCGATGGTTGCAATTACAGCATAGGAGAGGGCGCCTCCTAACGATATCTGATGCGAGTTAAATTTGCTGTTCGAGTAGCGAATCGCAAGGGCTGTCAGCGCAAAAACGCTGGTCATCATTACAATTGGTCGATTCCCGATCTCGTGACCAGGGTTTTCAATAAAAGGCTGACGGTTTGTTGGGATCGCGCTATATTTATAGGTAAGGCCAATTGCCGTTCCAGAAAGGATTCCAGCTGATATGGGTCCTGTAATTCCACCGTCTTTTAAGGTGAAGTGGACACCATCCATAAAGGTAGTTCCTACCCAGTTTCCAGCGCTCATCATTCGATTCCCACAATGAGCAGTCATGTTGTAGGCCTTGTTTCCTGCCCACATGACTCCTTTCTTTCCTGCGATAAGAGCCGCACTACCTGCTACAAATGCTGCGAATAAGACTGTATTTTCTGAAGTTTTACTAAAAATTCCTGAAGTTTTCATGCTGTGTATTCCTCACTGGAGCCTGAGCTTTTAAAAATAAAGTTTGAAAATGTTTTCATAGAAGTAGAAGCTAAAATTGTTTTTATAGCTAGGAAGGTCAGTCCCCATCCAGTAGCTTGCATTTGTGTAACAGTATGCTTTGAGAAGTAGTTTGCTAGACGAGGAGCCAACATGATGGTTCCAATGCTCATAATAAATAAATCGATACGGAAACGGAACCACTGGTCTCTTGATACGATCTTTAGCTCATTTTGACCGGGAGGTCTGCCCGCTCTTATCGCTTTTGCGCAATGTTTTCTGCTCTTCCTTATGTATTCGCTGGCTTCGGTACTCAATGAACCGATAGATGAAGGGATCAAGTCTGCTGCTAGAGATGAAGTTGCGGCACCCATTGCAGAAAATATTGGTGTTTTCATCGATGGTATTCTTTTAAAAAGCCATGGAACTGGGTTATAAGGGAGAATTTTTTCTGCAATTGCTGTTGCTTTTCTTGAGGCGAATCCAAAGGCTGTCAAAGCGTAGCCCTTCACTTTACTTGCGGGATACCCGACAGCTGGGAATGTTTTATTCAGATCGTGGGTTATAATTTGTACATGCTTGGAACAGAATTGATAGAAGTCTTGGGAAGTTTCAATCATAAAATCAATAAAACTATTGATTACTGGCAGTAAGTATGTCTCATAAAGCCCTAGAGTTTTTTCAAATGTTCTGAGGACTAAGTTCCAAGTTCCTTTGATCAGGGCAATGGTATTGTTAAAAGCGTTTTGGATTGAGGCGATCGGGTGGCGGATACAGCTGAAAGTCCACTTTGTGCAAGACCAAGCGATATTGGCTGACCATTTAGCTGCGCCCCAAACAGTCAGTGCTGTCCACTTGATCGCTGCAGGGATATTGACAAGAACATATTTTGCAATCGAAAATCCGGTTGAAGCAGTCCACTTTGTGGCGCTCCATGCGGTTTTTCCTGTCCACCTGGATACTTCCCAAGCAGTAACAGCAGTCCATTTTGTGGCATCCCAAGAGGTTTTCGCAGTCCATCTGGTTGTTCCCCAAATAGCGCTGGGTGTTGCTTTTGTTATATTCCAGCCATTTTTGGCGACCCATTTTGTGCTATCCCAAGAGTGGGACAATCCCCAACTTGCTACAGAGTAAGCACCCTTGAAGCCATGCCAAGCTCCTTTTGCGACAAGGACTGTAGCTGCTGTGCCAAGAATTGTAGCTCCGCCACAAAAAAGCAAGTTCTGCAAGTTCTGTCCGTGAACTTGTGTATATCTTTGAGATCCGCTAGCACAAGGAAGTCCACCGTTATGATAAGACGAGTCCTGTTCGTGAACTTGTGCATATCTTTGAGAGCTGCTAGCACGAGGAGAGTTAACACCACAATAATCCATTTTAACACTTTTCCAGTTTTGAAGTTATAATAAAATTGAAAATATCATAGCAAATGTTAAGAATTTATAAAAGAAAAAACATTAATTTATTTTAACGGTTGAGTTAAATTTTTTCTTGAAGAAGAGGAACGAGTTCTGGGTAGTTTTCCTGGAGCCAGGGGAGTATTTTGTGATGAATTTTTTTAAGTTCGTGATTGTAGAAATATTCAAGATCTTTCTTTGGGTCCTGATGAAACCCTCCAATATCGAGCTCGATGGCTTGTCCATTGATAAAGCCAAAGTTCCGAATCAGATGAGGATCCTTATCGCTAAATCCTTTTTTTGCTCGCATCTCGGTAAAAGCAAGAAGTTCTCTTAATGCTTCTTTTGCCTCTTGGGTTTTACCTTCTTTTTTGAGGGAAAGAAGGTGTTTTCCTGTGGGGATAGCCTTTTTTTGAACTACAAATTCAACATCCCCAAGTTGGATATGGTGCTTAAGGCCAATCTGATCTTTCAAAATAATTATATGATTAAAGGGGTGTTTTTTATTGAGGTGCACAAAGACGACCCCTGTTTCATTTTTAAAAATTGTATAAGCAATTTTGCAGCTTTCAAAGGTCGATGCGACAGTCTCTTTTTTCTTACGCTTCCACCGGTCCCGCTTTTCAGCAAGTGTTTTGGGGAGAGGTAGCTTTTCGTAGAGGGGATTCATCCGCCATTTTTTGTGCTTAAAAAACTTAAGAACATAGTTGTTGTCTTCGCTGACAAAGACATAGCTTTGCGAGCCACTTTCTAAGTAGGAGAAGGGTTGGTCTAGGGCTGCTTTTAATTCTGAAAGGTCCTCGGGTGCAAAGGTGATATCCCATTTCGGATCGTAGGGAAGTGCTGAGGTAATATTGGGATAACTAAAGCCATCTGTTAGGGCATGAGAGAGACGCTCCACCCCCACAAGGGCAGCAATGACCAAAAGCCCTATAAGACATTTATTGATAAATGATTTCACTTAGCTCCTCAATAAAAGAGTCTAACAAAACGGGATGATTTTCTGCGATCCAAGATTCAAATGCGCGAGTGATCCGGGTCATTTCTGGCCCATAAATTTCCAACTTTTTTTCTTGAGAAGAAAGGGAAATCCTCCCAAAATCTATTTGAAAAGGAGTTGTATCGATATACCCAAAATTAGTGCTAAAGTTTGGATCTTTATCGAAGATCCCCTTTTGGCATCGGTTTACAGCGAGGCGAAGAAGAGAGCGGACTGCTGTTTCTGCTGTTGGTTGATTCCCCTCAATCATCCATTGGTTTATCGCGGCATAGGCAAGAGTCCCTTTTTTCTGAAGTAGGAATTCCACTTGGTCAAGATCCAAAAGGTGTTTTCTCCCAATTTTATCAATGATCGTGATGCTTTTCTTGAGGTTTGAGGTTTTTGTTAAATGAAGGGCGATGAGACCAGTCTCTTCCTTCATCTGATCGTATGCTAAACATAGGCTATCAAAAGTTTTTTCTAAAATAGCCCGTTTCTTCTCTCTTTTTTTTCCCAGACTACCTACGCTGGGTAGAAAATCTAAAAAATGGGGGGTTTTCATATGTTGGAATTTAAAAAGTTTAAGAACCGTGCTTTTATCTTCAGAAAGAAAGACATAGGATTGGCTTCCTGAGTCGAAGTAGGTGAAGGTTTGCTTAAGGAGATTTTGAGGAATCTCTTCTTCACGATGCCATTTCTGATTGTTTCCTCTTGGAGCATACACGTTGACCATCGCAAAACCATCGGTTGCGTTGTGGCAGAGGCGCTCTGTTGCAAAAAACAAACCAACACTAAGAAAAATTATGAATAATCGCTTCATTATCGTATATAAAAAGTTATATGGGTATACTATTAGATGAAGACCATTTCTGAAAAGAAAAGAAAACGCCTCATTCTCCTCGCTATAACGAGCTCTACCTCGCTCATCTTCCTGAATGCCACTCTTCTTCCCGTGGCGCTGCCAACGATCCAGAGGGAGCTTCTAGTTCCCATGAATGGACTGCAATGGATTATTAATGCTTACCTTTTAGCAACGGCAGTTTTTGTCATTGCGGGTGGGCGCTTGGGGGATCTTTTTGGCCATAGGCGGATGTTCTGTATTGGGGTTGCAATTTACTCGATCTCTTCGGTGATGGGAGCAATGGCAGAAACGGGGTGGTGGCTTATTATGAGCCGGGCTATTCAGGGGATGGGGAGTTCTCTAATGTCGCCTGCTGGGATGTCGCTTATTATTCATTCGTTTCCTGAAAAGGAAAGGGGTCGAGCCATTGGAATTATGGTAGGGATTGGCTCTTTATTTCTTTCTTTGGGTCCTTTTATTGGTGGAGCTTTTACTCAATACCTTTCCTGGAGATGGGCATTTTGGATGAATCCTCCTATTGCTTTGTATGGAATTGTGATGGTTATAAAATCTCTCCCGAAATCTGAAACGATAAAGGAGAGCTTTGATTTTCCGGGGTTTATCTCCCTTTCCCTTTCCATTTTCTGTTTAACGCTCGCTCTAATGCAAGGGAAGGTTTGGGGATGGGGCTCTTGGCAAGTGGTCTTCCTCTTCCTTCTCGCGATCTGTTTCCTCTTAGCTGTTCGAGGATTGGAGCGGTTTGCAAAACATCCATTTTTCCAATTTAACCTCTTTAAAAATTGTACTTTTCTAGGGGGATGTATTTTAATGCTGTGTTCTCAGTTTATCCTAATGATCACAGTGTTTTGGCCTATATATTTTCAGAAGATTGTGATGGACTCTCCTATGATTGCGGGGCTTATCACGGCGATTGCAACCATTCCTTTGATGCTGTTTGCTCCGATTGGAGGAAATCTTGCGGATCGAAGAGGAGCTCGCCTTCCACTTCTCATGGGCTTTACTCTTCTTTTTCTTAGTCTTATATGGTTTTCATACAGTCTGCCATATCAAAATATTTCCCTTCTCTTTCCCGCACTGTTTGCTTTTGGGGCAGGGATTTCCTTTGTGATGATCCCTGCGAGTGCTGCGACCCTTAGCTCTGTTCCAAAAACGAAAACAGGGGTTGCTACGGGGATGTATAATACGCTCCGTTTTGCAGGGGCGACAATTGGGGTAGCCGTTTTAGGAGCGGTTCAGGTCAATGTCCAAGATAACCTATTTGCTGATTCCTTAAAAAAACGTCCTGATACGGCTTCTTTAAACCCTGCTCTTTATGATGGACTCCTGAATAGCTTGCCGCGTTCAATAGAAGCAACAAAGACCCTTGAGATAGAAACTCTCGCATATGTCAAAGGGGCACTCATTAAAGCCTCAACTGTTGCTTTCTCCGCAACTAATCTCGCCGCTGCTGTTGTAGCTATTCTCGCCTTTTTCATTACCCTGGTTTTCTTTAAAAAAGCAAGAAGGTAAGAAGAAGGTAGAGGTGATTATGAAACGACTTTTAGGATTTTTTGTTTTTTTTGCAGCAGTACTCTCTGGGGTTGACGATGTAAGGGTTGTTCCTGCTTTGCCAACCCCCGAGTCTAATACGGTGATTACGAAGATCGTGTTTCCTCGTCCCTACGAAAATAAACGAAAGATTCCTGTTAATGTGCAGCTTAGAGTAGAAGGGTTCCCTTTAGGGGTGATCACGCAGAATGATCGATCCAAAAAAATTTATAATGACCCTGAGGGACAAGCTATTCATGTCATTATTGATAATGAACCGTACCTAATCTATAATCAGTCTTTTGAAGATTCTTTCGATGAAAACCGGGAGTTTTACGATAAAATTGTGAGTTTTCATATCCCATTCTCTCTTAAGCCTGGGATGCATGTCCTGCGGGTGTTTCCTGCCCGTTCTTATGGGGAAAGTCTGAAAGGGAGGGGGCCCTTTTCTGCCGAGATTTTTTATTTCCAAGACCAAAAGAAAAGTGATAATCTTAATATCGACCTCCAAAAACCCTATCTTACTTACAACGAGCCCCAAGGGAGATATCCTTCTGGCAAAGGAGATCCTATTCTTCTCGACTTCCTCCTTTCTAACTGTGAGTTAAGCCAGGATGGATACAAGGTGCGACTTACAGTCGATAAAGAGGTAATTGCAACGCTCACAGAGTATACCCCATATTTCCTTTATGGACTAAGTCCTGGAAAACATACTGTTAAGCTCGAACTTCTTGATAAAGATAACGAACTTGTCCAGGGTTTCTTTAATGTGACACAGCGAGAAGTGGAGATTGATAATAATCTTTCTGACGCCTCATAATAAAGTTATAGGAGGGAAACTGTGGCAAAGGCGAAGAAAAATCGAGAGATGTCCATCATGGACGCGGTTGACAATCTCTCAGGAATGGCTGAGCTCGATGTAGCTGTTGAGAAAGAAGGTGAGGCTGTTGGTGTTAAGAAAAAACTCCATAAACTCAAAGAGTTAGAAGCAGCAGAGAAGGAAGAAACTCTCTCGACTGTCAAAGGGACTTTTAAAATGGTCCATAAATATCTCGAACATGTTTACTCCAAAGACAAAGAGCAGCTTAAAGACCGCGATACGCAGCGGGGAATTAAAGCAATCATGGTTTTGGCAGATGAGGCTGCTGATAAGCTAGATAAGTGCACCTCCCTTTTTAAACATACCTATGAAGAGGGGAAGGTTTCTGAGATCAAGGAGTATAAGGATCTCCGCAGCTTCTATAGTAAAAAGATTCTAAAGCGTTTTGAAGAGGTTTTAGCGACCGAAGCCGCTTGGCAGGAAGAGTGGGCATCTGAAGATGAAAAAATTGATGTCGAGCGGCAGGGGCTTAAAGACTTAGAGATGGTTAAAAGAGATAAGGAATACGAGCTCTTCTATATCCGCAAAGATGATGGGAAGCCCTTCTTTAATCGGAATCTTTTGCGTCACATCAAGCTTGTTAGTGATTTCGATGAGATGATCATGGGATTTGAAGGGGAGGATCCCCTTCTTCGCATCAACATTCTTCTTGATCATGAAGCTCAGGTTGTTGCGGAAGAGATCCGGGATATTGTAAGAAATGAACTTGGTAACTTTTATGTGGATGCTTTTCAGCATAAAGAAATTCAGATTGTTGGAGATATAATCAAAATGACCATGTCTCTCATGCTAGCTTGTAATCCACAAAACCTTAATGAAAATACCATGGGGAAGGTGTGTACTCGGTATTTAAAAGACTTTCATAGGTTTTTGAGAGAGGTCCTAGTTTCACCTGACTATATACGCCTGATTAGCCATGCTGTTGAAGAGACGGATCGGCTCTCGTGCTTGCTTATGAATCTTGTTCATGCTTTTTCCTTTGCCTTCTTCTGCCATAGTGGAAAAAAGCAGGAGATGCTCGGTTTTATGAGAGACTTGCTTAAGCGTTCCAATGGTGGAGAGCTCCCTATTAGAAAGAATAAGATTGATACGAATGTCTTTTTGAGTGAAATTTATGATCTTCATGATAGCATCACCACAATGCTAAAAAAATATCCTAGTGGGCCTCTCTTTAAAACGCTTGATATCTTTCAAGAGAGGAATGAAGAAGAAGGGTTTGATCCAATCGGGCAAGGAAATCCTCCTTATTATCTTTATACCTTTTCGAGTAGCGACTTCGACTCAAAATGTCTCAAGATGCCTTGCCCAACACTCCACGCCCACATTAACAAGGCAGAAGTTATTAATGAGTTTAAAGGGTTTTTGCGCCACTTCGAAACAAAGAAGGAGCTTGAAAGACACCTTCACATAAACCTTCAAGATCGCAACTCATGGGAAGAGCATGCCAGGTGTCAAGCCTTAGAAAAACTCCAAACTCAAGCCGAGTTTTCAGAGCAACTGATTCTTGTTACCTTCCCTAAAAAAAGCGACTTCTATTTTCAAACTGAAGATTATCTCAATATCGATACTGCCAAAGACTTTCTAAAGCTATTTGAAGAGCAGGTGAAAAGTAGAGAAGAGTGTGGCTTCTTTTTCTCAAAATATCTACCCAAGAAAGAGCTCAATGACTTTGTGAAAAAAATTCTTTCGATTATTCATGCCCATTTCTTCAAGAAAAAGGTGAAACTCAAGAGAAAAGAGCGTTTAGATTTTATTGAGATTTTCTACCAATTCTTTACTCTGAAAATCCTTGAATTCACAAGAGCCGATACCTTTACTTTCTCATGTAAAGATGGAGTAGATGTGGGTGCAACAGCAAGTGCGGCTTTTTTCACCCTCGTGAAACTACTTGGAAAGGAGGATAAGTGGTCTCAAGAAGAACAAGACCATCTTTATTGGATCCTTTGTGGTCCTGCTCTTGTCGTTCGTGAGCGTCTTGTGGATTACCAAAGATTCAGTCGAATGGCTAGTAGCCTCAGTATTCTTACGCAGGCTTTTTCCAAGGATCGTGATAAGATCATAAAGGCCCTTCAACCTCTCTACAGTGCAAAATTATTTCAGAATCTTAAAAATGAATATTAACCTGAGTTTTCTAATCGCGCTTTAAGTCAATCTTTTTTTTTGCGCGGAGCGCAATCCGCGACGCGACGAGCAGTCCCGAGGGAGAGCTCGGCGAGGACGCGTTAAGGATTCTTTTTCATATTTTATTTATATCATAATGCTTTGTTACTCCTATTTTCCTTCGTTGCACAAAGCACTTCTCTTAAAACTATTTTATGAAAAATATTGCTCGATATACTGGAGGAGTAATGAATAAGATTTTTGGTGGTTAATTTAGGTCAAGGTCTTCTGGTATGAGGGAGAGGGTCTTGTACTTTCCTCCCATTTCCCGGAGGAGAGTCTGCCAGAGGCCTTCAGGGGCGGTCTGAAAAACGTGTTTGCTTTTGGCAGGGCATAGGTACCAGGCTCCATTGAGGAATTCCCGCTCTAGGACACCTGAGGCCCACCCACCATAGCCGAAACAAATTAGAGTAAGAGGGGTTTCCCTTGCCTCTTCTTGGAATACTTCCATGTCTCCATTTAGATAGATGCCAGCGCTGATTTGAAGACTCATCTCATCTTTATATCCGTGATTTTGAAGGAGCATGATCTGATTGGGTTGATTGGGGCCGCCAGCTCGCATTTCGAGTGGGTCTTTACCATTACCTATTCCAAGAAAATCAGTCTCCACTTCAATGTCTAGGGGCTTATTAATAATGAGGCCAAAGGATCCCACAGCGCTATGATCACATAAAAGGACTACGCTGCGGTAAAACATTCCACTTTCAACATCTGGGCTGGCAATGAGGAAGGTTCCTTTTTTAAGCTTTGAGTAAGGTGCGCTTTTCATAATTTACCCATAGCAAAGAATATATTATTGTACCAGCTCTTCGGCACTTTGGAGCTGTTCGTTGTATAGCCTTAGGTTGTCATAGAGAGCTTGAGATCTACGCATAAGCTCTGCGAAGTCTCTTTGGAACGCGTTGGTATCAAAGATTTGTTGGCTATTAGGACTATTCTCAGCCCGTTCGACGAGCATAGAGAGTCGAGACATCGATGTGTTGATAAGGTCTACTTCCTTATTAAAGTAATTGCGAAAATTTTGTGGAGTATTGAGGGCGTTGAGGATGGTTGCTTGTTTCAAACGAGTTCTCTGCCATTCTTTATTGAGATTAAAAAGGAACCCATAATGGTTGATATCGTTCATAGTGGTGTCAAGCTTGCTGAGGATAGCTGTGACGCGGAGATAGGTGTCTTCATTCATGAAGAGTTTACCGATGGTTCCCTTCCCGCTAGCAATGGAGTTCATCACGTGATCGAATGAGTAGCTAGCTTTTTTGGTATTTTGAAGCGTAACGGCGAGGTTTCTAAAAGTGTCTTGGCTATTAAGATCATCCATAGCGGAGTGGATGTCGCGCATTGCAACGGCGAAGTTTTGAACACCTAGTTTGACCTCATCGATCAGATGGGTTTGGTTGACACGGGTAAGGGTGATTGTGGCTTCGGTCATTGCATCATCGAAAGCCCGGATAGCACCGCCGAGTTCATGCCCATTCTGATCGATCCAGGCGATCACTTTGTCGAGGGTCTCTTCCACTTTATCAGAGAGTTGCCCCAGTTCATTAAATGCACTTTCAAGAGGGTCTACTGATTCGGCATAGATGGGAGTTTTTGCGGTCATTAGTGTAGGTTTGACTCCCTTTGGGGGAGTGCGAGGAATAATAGCAATCGATTTTTCTCCAAGTAAACCAGATGTTTGAACAGTGATTTCATCCGTATTATAAACGTGGACGCTCGAGTCAAGATGAAGGATAAGCTGGTAGAAATAAACCTGGCCGAGTTCGTCGGTTGGTTGTTCGCGGGCATGAGGGATCTGCTGTATTGCTATCACTTCTCCCACGGGTTTTCCGGCAAACATCACACGGGTTCCAAGAGAAAGACCGTTAACATTGGAGAACCGAACAATGAGAGTTTCTTTTCCATCACCGACACTGGGCTCAAGAAAGAGGATAATACCCACTATAAGTGCGCAGGCTACCACCACAAAAAGTCCAATGAACATGTTCTTCATATAATCAATCATCTCATTTCCTCCTAAATGTCCTCGGATCCTCTGATATGGTTTTCTGTAAAAATTCTATAATTGGGTCATCGATTTTTAAAAACGCGTCAGGTTCATCGATATACGCGATTTTTCCATCTTTGTGAAGAGCTAATCGGTCTCCAACGACAAGAGAAGAGACAATATCGTGAGTGACTACAATGCTTGTTGCCTTTAATTCTTCTTGAGTTTTGATGATGAGTTCATTGATTTGCATTGCAGTAATAGGATCGAGTCCCGTAGTTGGCTCATCATATAATAAATACTCTGGGCGGTAAACAATTAAACGGGCAAGGCCAGCGCGCTTTCGCATTCCACCCGAGAGGTCCGAAGGCATTTTCTTTTGTGTTCCTTCTAGGTCGACCATTCGAAGCGCTTCGTCAACCCGATCGCTGATTTCACTCTTTGAGTATTTTTCCCCTGTTTCTAAATCTCCATGTTGGCGCAAGAAAAAGGCGGTGTTGTCCTCGATATGCATTGAATCGAAGAGGGCTGACCCTTGAAAGAGCATTCCCATTTTAAGGCTTGCTTTATACCTTTTTTCGCCGCGTAAATCAGAGACCCTCACACCATCCACTTCGATGTATCCCTTATCAGCGTGAGAGATTCCAATGACGTGCTTTAACAGGACACTCTTTCCGACTCCCGATCGTCCTAGAATAACAAGGGTTTCACCTTTTTTAACCGTTAATGTAAGTCCTTTCAAGACCTCGTTTCCTTCAAAGGCTTTCCACAGATCGTGAATGTCTATCATGAGAACCACCCCGTTGCGTTTTGAAGCATATTGAGACCAAGAGTAATAAGGAAGTTGGTAAAGAGAATAAAGGTATAACAGACAACTACGCTATTAGTGGTAGAGCGCCCCACTCCTTCAGCACCTCCTGAAGTTTTTAGTCCTTTATAGCAGGAGATTGTTACAATTAAAACTCCGAAGACAAAAGCCTTTACAATACCAATCAAGAGGTCAAAGTTGGTGATATATATCGGCATTGGATCAAAGTAAGTTGTTGGGGCTAGTTTAAAGTAGAATACTGAAATCAAGTATCCTCCAAAAATCCCCATAAAAATACTAAAGACGGTCAAAAGTGGCATCATTAGCATTCCAGAAATAAAGCGAGGAGCGACAAGGTAACGATTAGGATCAACAGCCATTGTTTCAAGGGCATCCACTTGCTCTGTAACACGCATGGTTCCAAGCTCGGCACACATTGCAGCGCCAACACGCCCAGTTACCATAAAGGCAGTGAGAACTGGGCCAAGCTCGGTGATCATTGCTTTTCCGACCATAAGCCCTGTTGCACCAGCGAGTCCTTTGTCACTGAGCTGAAAAAAGGACTGGGCAGCCAAAACAAGCCCTGTTGAAAATCCCGTCATAGCTACAACAGGAAGAGAGAGGACCCCAATGTTATAGAGCTGTTCACGAATAAGGGCCCAATTTGGGGGGCGTTTGAACGTGGCTACAGTGACATTCCAAATAAGGAGCACAAACTCACCCGTTGCCTCCAAGAAATTAAGTTTGCTTAGCAAAAAACGCATACGCGCATCTTACTATTATCATTAAACTCAATGCAAGTTTGAATTTTACATTTATGAAGAATACGCAATAGTTTGAGGTGTTTGGGGCCCGTTTAGAAATAAGTTCCCAATTTGACTTAAGAGAGACACAGCAAAATTGAGCTGAATGAGAAGCACCATTCCCAGTAGGGAAGGGCGACGAAGAAGCTCGATTTGGCAAAGCCGCAACCAATCAAATTGGGAACTTATTTCTAAACGGGCCCTTAGTGAATAGCTTGCTTTATGACTTTAACGATGTCGGGGATCGGTGGCATGATCTCAACAGTAATGGCATGGCGCGGTTCTTCAAGCGTATCGAATTGTGAGTCTAGAAGGTCGGGGTTAAAAAAATGCCCTTTGCGCTTTTCAAGGCGTGAGCGGATGAGCGGGTAGGATCCCTTAAGATAAACAAATTGGACTTCGGAGGAGAAACGAAGAATGCGACGATAAGAATGTTTGAGCGCCGAGCAGGCGAGGATCATTTCTCCGTGAGCATTCATGAAATCGGCGAGGGTCTTGAGCCAAGGCTTTCGATCGCCGTCTGTAAGGGAAATTCCCTTTTTCATCTTCATTTTATTGGCTTCAGAATGAAAGTCATCAGCATCATAAAAAGGGATATCGAGCTCTTTAGAAAGAGCCTGTTCAACCGCAGATTTTCCGCAGCCAGAAACACCCATCAGCACAATAATCATAAAAAAAGATCCCAATTGCTATTTCAATTGAGATCTTAGTGTTTTTTCAGCTATAGTGTAAAGGAGATTATCCTGCTTTACCCATCAAAATCTCACCCTGAACTCTAATGAGTTGTTTAGCTGTATCAGCGGCGTTATCAACAGCCTGCTTATCAGAAGTCTGTTGTTGTGAGCCGTTTTGATATTCAGACGTATGAGTCTGAACCTCATGAGAAAACAAAGCTTCTTTAATTCCAACATTATATTGTTCCATCTCGGCAGATTGTTTGCCGATTTGGCCTAAAGCAGAACCTAACTGACCTTGAGCACCTTCCAATATTTTTAAAAATGCTGCTCTGTTATCATCATTTTTGATGTAGTCTAGAGCTTGACCTGCTTGACCATTAACACGCGCTGCCACCCCAAGAGTCATCACTGCAAGAGGCAGGATAAGCTTATCAGCACCCAGTTTTGCTTGAGAACCCGCAATAGAAATCCATTGCCACTTTCCTGAGCCTTCAACATTATCCTTAGCAGTTTGGTTGTTCTCAGACTGTTTGTTCGAAACAGCTTCCCATTCTTTTTTAAGGAGTTTGTTCATCTCATTACTGGAGTCGGAGGTTTTTCTAAGTGTTTCCGTCACAAGCTTCATGATCTTAAATGTTGTGATCATGCTGTTTTTTGCAGCAGGGTGTGAGACTGTTTGCATCTTTTGGGAATCGGCCTTGGCTACTTCCACTAGGGCATCTTTCACACTACTAAGGTGTGCTTGAGTCGCAGCGTCAAGAGCAAGCCCTTTGACCTTCTCTTCATCTCTTTCAATCGACTCAAAGCTGACTGATGGACTGATGGTTTCGGCGATAGTTTCAGTACCAGACATGGTTTATCCTCCTATGATAAATTAAGCTCTTGATCCTAACGCAATGCGAGATTTAATCTCGTCCTCAGTGCGCAGGGCTTTGGTTGCTACTCCAAGAAGATCGGAGCTTGCTTTAGAGGCTTTGAATCCTCCAACAAGATTCCTCATTGTTGTCTCGCTATCTTCTCGTTTAAATTGCAGCTTGGCATTTGCAGCATTTAGGCCGAATTGATTCGCTTTGGTTTTGGTGCTCTTTTGACCAACAATCAATTCTGTTGCTTTTGTTGTTAGGTTTCCTGCGGTTGTTAGTGTCTTAGGGACACTTCCCAGGGCAGCCATTCCTTTGGCCATTCCCCATCCAGAGAGAAGGGCTCCACCGATCCCAATAATGGGGGTGACGGTTTTGTCACTAAAAGATTTTCCAGCAATTTTGGCGGTGAGTGTGATAATGCTACCAGCAAGCATTTGCATACCAGGAATAACCGAGGAGCCTCCGGTTGCCACGCTTGAGGCAATCATTGTCGATCCACCAACAATCCCGGTGGCAATCCCAAAATATTCAAGCATTTCCGCGCGGTAGGACCACGTTTCATTCTTTTTTCGATTGCGGATTTGCTCCATTACAAGTTCGAATTGCTTCTTGCGGATTTCTTCTAAAGTGTCGCTTGTAGCACCAAATACTTTAAGCTGATCTGATTGACTCATTGTTTGGTAGTCAGTAATCATACCAATAAGTTTTGCGAGTATTGCCCCACCATGATTGGGAAGATGAGCAAGATCATCTTTCTCCTTTTGAGAGGAGCCCCGAGTATTGACACGATGGTGGTAGTCAATCAGAGACTCAGTTTCACTTGGTGTTGTTTTAGGCGTTTTAACGCGAACCCAAGGATTGGGTGACAGCACTTCTTCGGTTTTGCGGTGCTCAGCAACTTCGGTGCTGCCTTTCTCGCGATTCCAAGGAATCCATCCTGTTAGCCAGCTTGTCTTCGGAGTCTCTGTTTGTGTCGATTTTGTTGCTACCGTTGTTTTTGGATCTACCCATTCAGGTTGGGGAAGAAGCGGCTTGCTTTCTTTTTTTTCTCGAGGCGCTGAAAAAGCAGGTTTATCAAAGCTTATTTTAGTTCCTTTTTCCGGCAAAGGAAGCATTCTCTGAATTTTTGGAAAGAGTTCCCCAGACTTTTTATTTTGAGAAGAAGGACTTAGAAGATCTTGAGTGTTTTGTTTTTCAACACTTTTTCTCTTAAGAGGAATATCATCCCATAATTCTTTTTCATAAGTAGGTTTATCGGTGAAGAAAAGGGGTTCTTCTACAAGTATTTCAGCCATCGATTAGGCTCCTTTTTGTTCTTCTTGTTTCCAAGAAGAATCTAATTTTTCTAACTTTTTTAGAAGGTGGGAATGTTCAGCTTTCAGATAGCTTTTACAAGCATCCAGAGCTCTCCTTCCTTCGATTTTATTTCCAAGAGCAAGATAACACTCTGCGGCATGCAGGTGTGGGATGGGATCGCGCTCATTTAAGATCGATGCCATGGCCCAGGATTTTAAGGCTTCTTGGTAGTCTTTTTGCATCTGCCAGCAGGCGCCAAGCCCCGTCCAATTCCTTTGAGAAAGGGATTCATGACTTGCAAGGCGTTGAAAAACGCGGATTGCTTCCTCATAGTCACCTCCCTGATATAGAGCGTAAGCGATCGAGTAGAGAACGCTCAAGTCCTCACTCGAGTAGTTCTTCGTGTGGTCCTCACGGAGCAATGGGCCTAGGTTCTTCATAGCCTGTTTCACTTTTGCTTTATCCTGTGGTGTTAACATTAACCTCCTACTCTAGAGGATCGTGCAAGGTTTGTCAGGTGCTGCGTATGCGATTTTTGTGTTTCATTTAGACAGTTGAAAATGGCGAGAGACATATTCACTTTCAAGAAGAGCATCTGCGTGGAGTCTTGGGTTTTTGTTTTGTGATTCGTCTCTAAATTCTCCAGATGGGATAGAATCTCGGTATGCTGCTCTTTGGTTACTGCCTTAAGTTTTTCTAGATCAAGGTCTTTAACGGAGAAAACTTTTCCTTCGCCGTACGTTTCTTCAAATAAATTTTTGAAATCAAGAATGACGTCAACGATACGCCTTCCGTCAGCAAGCTCTCCACTTAGATCAAAAGGACCGTCTTTGGCCTTTTCCTTCGATAGATGCGTTTTTAGGGGAAGAAGAATATCAGTAAGTTGTTGATTGAGTCTCTCGACGTCTTTGCCGATTTGTCTATACTCGTGAGTCTCAAGATCACTTTTAAGCATTCCTAGCCTAACAGTTTCTGCAGCCAAGCATGGCATAATCTGTACCTCTCAAATTATTTATAACATTTTAGATCCTTTTACAGGACCTTTGCAGAATCCTTTTATGGGGCGAGTTTTATTAGTTAATTTTATTAGGCTCGATCCCTGCCTGCACTTAAGAATATAACCAAAATTCTATTTACTTGCTACATAAATGAATAACTTAACATATTAAAAATTTTTCTTACACTATAGCATACTGCAACTATTTTGCTCTAAATGAGATATAATTTAAATTATAAAAATGTTTTAAAAGTTTCGAATTAATTTTTGAAGGATATGTAAAACAAATACTTATTAATAAAAATTAATATAATTAATTACTAGAAACAAAAAAGTTGAGAACCTCCTAGAGATCATATAAGGGGGGCAGACGCGGAAGCCTGGGAGCTGCCAAGGAAGAGAATGAAGTTCTTATGAAATATAGCATAAATTTTATTTTATAGGTTTAGAAGAGCAGGAGTTCCTTGGTGGTTCTTTCAACAAGAGAAAAAATCTCTTGCTTACCCCTCGACAGGTGTGGGAAGAGGATAGCCTCATGCACAGACTGGATAGCGTACTCCAAATGCTATAACAGAAAAAATGGTTATTGATTGCAAAAGCACTTTTCACAGTTATTCGGACAGGGACACTCTGTATGTTTGCAATCGCACTTTGAGTCAGGCCTAAATGGGGTTTCTGCTTTGGAGCAGGCAATAAAAAGAAAGACTAACGGTATAAAGAAGAGCTTTTTCATAAAAAACCTTGGGTTTATGTTCTTCCCCAGATATAGGACAAAGTGGAAAAAATTGCAAAAGCTCCTTTGATACGAGATAGATGTCAAAGACATCTTATTCGTAGAAAGAAAAATTCAGCTTATGCAAAATGGCTGTTGTATCGATCATGTTTCAAACAATTTGCTTCTGTCGAAGTAAACTTTGCAAAAGGTTTGGATGATGACCAAGGAAAAATCCATATTGGAACATACATCGGTGCGCATTGGAATTGTCTCATATTATCTTTGAAGGCTCAGAGGGAGGCTGAAAAAGAAAAGAGACGCGGTGGGGGCTAAATGTTTTTTTTAACTTTAAATATAAGGGTAGCTTTATGAGTGCGAAACTAAAGTTGAAAGGGAGGACAATATTCGAAAGATCGTTGGAGGTTATTCCAGGAGGTGTCAATTCGCCGATTCGGGCATTTATTGGAATTGGAATTGACCCTCTAGTTGTTGAGAAAGGGAAGGGGGATATCATCACTGATGTTGATGGTCGGACTTTTATTGATTATTGCATGAGTTGGGGGGCCCTTCTTCATGGGCATGCTCACCCAAAGATCGTTCAAAGGGTTATAGATAGGGTTAAGGTGGGAAGTTCATTCGGGATTGCGACTGAGGTTGAGGAGAAGCTCGCACGCACGATTGTGATGGGTATAGAAGGTGTTGAACAGCTCCGCTTTGTCTCTTCGGGAACAGAAGCCACTATGTCGGCAGTACGGCTTGCTCGGGGATATACTTCGCGCTCCGTTGTAATAAAATTTAACGGAAACTATCATGGGCACTCCGACGGGTTTTTGGTGAAAGCCGGTTCTGGTGTGTCCCAAGTGAGTAATGACTCCAGCTCTGATGGTGTTCCTAGGGAAGTGGTAAAAAGCACCCTTTCCCTGCCTTACAATGATACAGAAACTTTTACAAAGGTGATGAGGGATCCATTCTATTCCCAGTTTGTAGCAGCTGTTGTTCTTGAGCCTGTTGCAGCAAACATGGGGGTAGTTCTCCCTTCAGCTGAATTCCTTCAGACGCTCAGGGAAGAAACAAGGAGGATTGGGGCAGTTTTAATCTTTGATGAGGTGATTACGGGCTTTCGAGTGGCTTTGGGGGGAGCACAAAAGCTTTATGGGGTTCAACCTGACATGGTCTGTTTTGGAAAGATTATTGGGGGAGGATTTCCTGCTGCTGCATTTGGTGGCAGTCGAGAAATCATGAGTCGACTGGCACCAACAGGGAAAGTCTATCAGGCAGGAACACTTTCAGGAAACCCTGTAGCGATGGAAGCGGGTCTTGTAACGCTTGAAATGGCCAGTGCAGGTGGGTTTTATGAAGAGCTCAAAAGAAAAACAGAGGTGATTACCGAGCCGGTTAAGCGCGCACTTAAGAAAAAAGGAGTGACTGCTTGTCTTCAGTCTGTACCAGGAATGTTTACTTTGTTTCTAGGACCCAAGGAGGTTACGTGCTTTGAAGACTTGAACAAACTAGACAAAGAGGGTTTTAATCGGTATTTTCGTTTTATGTGGGACCGAGGAATTTATCTCTCTCCCTCTCCGTATGAGGCATGTTTTATTTCCTCAGTACATACCGATGCTCACTTAGAGAAAACGCGTGATGCAATTTTGGAATTTATAGAAAAATGTTAAAAAAAGTTATCCTTCTCCTTCTTCTTTTTGTTGCTCCTGCATTTGGAAAGGACAACTATCTGTATATGCGAGGGTATCTGGGAGCTGAGCTGATCGATGCGGCTGCAGAAACCTTTGAAAAGGGGAGGGCTGCAGAACGGATTATTATTCATGTTGATTCTTCTTCAGGAGATCTTCGGGAGGTATTTCCCCTTGCGCAAAAGATCTACGATCTCAAATTGCGGGAAGACAAATATATTGTTGTATACATTCAGGGGAAAGCTGTAGGTGCCGCAGCCATCTTTCCTTTTATTGCCGATGAAGTTATTACAACGCCTCTAGTTGCCTGGGGAGATATTCCATATAGCACAAGGAATGAGATGACTCCTAAACAGATCTCGGTTACACTCAAATCCTTAATAAATCAGGATCGAGCTATAGCGTCCACGCTTGAAACGCTTGTTGATGCGATGGTGGACCCTCATTATCAACTCGTTTATGAGGGCGGCACTGGAAAAATTGAAAGGGATGAGGCTCTTCATTTTGACCCGCTTGTTCTTAATTTAAGGGGAATGCAGTCTTTGGGACTTGTGAATCAAGTTTTAACAGATGATGCTTTTGAGAGTAGGTATCTCTCCACTAAACATCAGAAAGCGTACAAGGTAGCACAGGAATCAAAGGGGAGACTCAATAATGATTTCCGCAAATATATTAAATATAGTGAAACGGGGGAAAACTATGTAGGCTATATCCATATTGGCAGTGAGCGATCTATTGATCAATCAACCTATCTCTACATGAAGTTTGCCCTGAAAGATTTTGTTGAGAAAGGGGTGAGTTTTGTTGTTCTAGATCTCAATACACCTGGAGGGGAAGTCTTGTCGGCTCTTAAGATTGTCGATCTCCTTCAGAAACTCGATGTTCAACATAAGATTCCTGTGGTGGCCTTTGTCAATAATTGGGCTATTTCTGCGGGGGCTATGCTTGCCTATTCGTGTCGATTTATTGCAGCAGAATCAAACTCAATTATGGGAGCGGCAGAACCCGTTGTTTTAGGGGAAAAGGGGCAAATGGTTACAGCTTCTGAGAAGGTAAACTCCGCTCTCCGTGCTCAATTTGGAACTTTGGCGAGCTTTTATGGGAGGAATCCTTTGATTGCTGAGGCGATGGTCGATAAAGATATTATTTTAGTCCTTCGCGATCACAAAATTGTTCGCTTAAATAATACCGATGAAATTAGGGATACAGGAGCTTATCTTGATATGCTGATTTCAGGAAAGGGAAAGCTATTGACTTTGAATGGGCAGCAGATGCTTGATCTAGGAGTTGCTGACTTCATGGTTCCCACTGCCTCTGTTGGGATGATTACTGATAAAGAATGGGAAAGAGGAGTTTGGCCAGCGAGTAAAAACTTGGTTTTTCAGGAGCCATTTTTCTCTCAAATCCCCCATGCTGTGATGATCGATTATCATGATTGGCGGGTTGGCTTCTTTACCGTTTTGACCCACCCTGTGATTGCCTCGCTTCTTCTTATTGGTCTTGTGATCGGTCTGTATATCGAGATCAATACCCCAGGGTTTGGGGTGCCTGGGTCAATTGCCTTAGGGTGTCTTGCTCTGATTTTGCTTTCGAGCTTTGCGAGTCATGCGATTAATTGGATTGAAATCATCATTCTCACCGTAGGGCTCATACTCCTTGCCCTTGAGCTTTTTGTGATTCCTGGATTTGGGATAACGGGAATTTTGGGGATTATTTTGACTATTATTGGTCTTTTTGCTCTAATGCTTCCAGGAATTGGTAGGCTTAACTTTCTTGAACCTGAAACCTTTAGACTCGTTGGCGAGACATTTGTTGAACGTTTAGCCTGGCTTTTCGGAGGATTGGTTTTTGCCATTGTTATAATTATTTTGATGGCCCGCTTCTTTTCTGAGCGGTATTTTCGCTTTTCGAAGCTGATTTTAAAAGGCGAACAGGAAGGATATGTGTCGGGAATTCCAAAAGAAATGATGCCCGAGCTAGGGGCTTTAGGTGAAACTGTTACTCCCTTGCGTCCTTCTGGAAAGGTCCATATTGGAGAAAATATGTTTGATGCAATGTCTCAGGGAGATTTTGTTGAGAAGAATATTCCAGTTGAAGTGTTGAAAATTGAAGGAAGTAAAGTGATTGTCAAAGCAATTAAAGAGCAGAAGGATTTTTCATGATTGTTGCAATTGGGGTGGGGCTTCTTGGTCTTCTTCTTATCTATTTAGAGTTTTTTGTACCTGGTGGGATTTTAGGGATTCTTGGGGGCGTGGCTTTCATTATCTCAATCGGTTTGTTTTTTTTGGAGTCCGGGCGGCTGTGGCACTCTATCTTATCTATTGTAGTGATGATTATCCTTCTTATTCTGACAATTCGACTGGCTTTATGGAAGATTAAGCAAAAACCCGAAATGTTTGCCCAGGATGAACAATCTGGTTATGTGGCTTCAAGCTTTGACGAGTCTCTAATAGGAAAAGAGGGAGAAGCTTTAACGAACCTAAAACCATCGGGTCATGTAATGGTTGAGGGGAATCGGCATCAAGCCGTCTCAGAAAGCAGTTACATTAAAAAGGGTGAATCGATTAAGATTGTTGGCGGTGAGGGGGCTCGATTAATCTGCAGAAGAGTTTAGGAAGACTAGAAACAATTTAATTCATAGAAAGGTTTGCTCATGGAAGGCTCAACGCTCGGTATTTACGCTCTTATCATTCTCTTAGGAATCATTGGACTGATCTTTGTTGTTATTCTTGGAAAATACATTAAGCTATGGTTTCAGGCCTATGTTTCTGGAACTCCTATTTCTATTTTTAATATTATTGGAATGAGCCTTCGAAAGATCCCTCCGCAGGTCATCGTGAATGCTAGAATCAACTCTTACAAAGCAGGATTGAAGGGGATCTCTACATCTGATCTTGAGACCCACTTTCTTGCTGGAGGAAGGGTGCTTGAAGTCGTTCGTGCAATGATTGCTGCCGACAAGGCAAATATTCCGCTTGATTGGCGTCAAGCAACTGCAATTGATTTGGCAGGACGGGATATTCTTGAGGCGGTTCGCACGTCAGTCAACCCTAAGGTGATTGATTGCCCGAGTCCCGATATTAATCTATCGATTACCGCAGTTGCAAAAGATGGTGTTCAACTTCTCTGTCGCGCGCGCGTGACCGTTCGGACCAATATCAAGCAGCTTGTTGGAGGAGCGACTGAAGAAACAATCATTGCACGTGTGGGTGAAGGGATTGTCAACGCAATTGGGGCGTCAGATACTCATGCTGATGTTTTAGAAGCCCCGCAAACGATTACCCAGCTTGTCCTTGATAAAGGACTTGATGCTCAGACAGCCTTTGAGATTCTTTCGATCGATATTGCCGACATCAGCGTTGGGGAAAATATTGGAGCTAAGCTAAGAATTGATCGTGCTGAATCAGACAAGCAAGTTGCCCAGGCAAAGGCTGAAGAGCGGCGCGCCATGGCAGTTGCAGAAGAGCAAGAGAACCGAGCGAAGGTTGTCCTAGCAGAATGCGAGATCCCTAAAGCGATAGCTTTAGCTTTTCAGTCGGGGAATCTAGGTGTCATGGACTACTACAAAATGAAAAATGTCCAATCCGATACGAAGATGAGAGATGCTCTTTCCGAGTATGATGATGAGGATAAAGATGGAAGAAAAAAATAATTTCGACGCGTTTTATCCTTTTTTCATTATTATCGTTGTTTATCTTGTGAGTTTCTTTAGAAAGCGCGCTAAAATGAAGCGGGAGGCAGAAGAGAAAAAAAGAACAGTGCCCATTCAAAGGGAATCTCCGCGCTATGTGACAGCGCCTCCTCCTTCTATCGCTGTTACTGTCAAAATTGACACGCCTTCTGTTCGGCAAAAGGCAACCCCGACAGTAAGGAAAAAAAAGCCTCGTATCGTCAACATTGTTCAAGATTTGAAATCTAAAAAAGAATTGGTTTTTCTGTCAGAAATCCTTTTCATAAACCCTTATATAAAGTAAATTCTTTCTTTTCCGATGTGAGGTGTTTATGACAGTTGAATTGATAAAAAGATGGGGTGGCAGTGGCTATCTTGAGAGGGAGCTTCAATATGGAACTGGATGGATTACAAGAAAAGACAAAGATCTGTTTGAAATTCCGCATAAGTACTATGGCTACCGCCTACCCACTGAAGGTGATTCCACGTATATTTGTAAGCTCTACTTGTTTGCCAGAGTAAAGGGAACTAAGGAATGGAGAAGGGCAACAGACCCTAAGGAAATTCGAGGGCAGTTGGGGATTTTGGCGTTTACAAATCCGGTTGTCTATCTCCTAACAACGGTTAAACGTGTTGCAGAAGTTGTCTCCATTGTGGCACGCTTTTTTTTTGATATGTTTGCTGATCTCTACTCACAAAAAACAATAGACAATCTTACAAGAGCGTTTATTGCAGGGTTAAGTAACAATCTTAAGGAGAAGAAAAAGGAGTGTCGAGAACTTTGGGATGCAGTGAAAAATGATTTTTATTGCGCCTCAGGTATGGAGCTTGCTGCAATTCATGGCATTTTAAATAGTGAGGATGCAACGCGCATGCAGTTCTTATTTGGCGATACAGAGCGTCAATGGAATAGATACAAAAAGGCTGAGGCTTTCAAACATATAGAAATCGAAGAAACCCCTCTTTATGGTGTTTCCTTGTTCTCTTCAAAGTGGTATAAGACTGCAGATCCGCTACTTTGGACCTTTATGGTGAACAAGAGCACAGGTAATGATTCCGAAGAACTTGAACAAATGATCAGAGAGAATGGAGCTTACACCGGAGCAATGGAGGAATCATCGATTAAGTGGTTAGAGAATGCTGTTGACCATTTGAGAGGAGCGCGTGTCAAACCTAGAGATATTGAATTGCTAAGAGAGGTGATTGAAGGGGATCCTAAGTTTCAGGCAATGAATATTAGAGAGCTCGCATCTTCTTCTCGATTAAAGTTTTTATTTTTATCGAACTATTTTGTAGAAATAGCGAAAATGACTCATAGTGGATTTATTCAATATCAGTGCGCATACCCATTATCTGTTGAAAAACAAGGTAGGATAGAGGTGTTTGATAAGACCATTGATGATTCGATTACAGAATCTTGGGAAAAATTTGCACCTGGAAGAGATGTATAATCATTATAAATCTTTGTCACTGCCGAGCCAATCTAGTGTAGCGACGGTGCGTACTTCGAGATGAGACTCTGCGATAAGGACTTGTTTTCCACTGACCTCGATGAGGTAGAGCATTGACTTGGGGCTTAGAGGGCGTTTTTCCAAGATCTTGACAGATTTTAGGTAATTAAAGGTTCGGAGGCGTCCATTAGAGATTTTTTTGAACATCCAAATGGTTAGGATCACAAGGACAAGGAGCCCGACAAGCACAACGATTGTCTTGATAAAAGCTGTTTCGTATGATTCAGTGGTTTTGTGGACATCAGCTTTGTGTTCAGTTTTTTCTCCGTTGCGCTCTATAGCCTTTTGAATTTCATCTGGAGGTGGTGTTTTCTGCTCAGTTGTATGTTCAACTTTTGCATTTTCAGTTGGAGAGGGGCATTTCGACTTTTCCTCGTTAGCTAGGAGGGGAAGGAAAGTGAGAATCAAAAAAAGTTTTAATATGCGCATGAGATAACCATTATCTATTGAGCTAGCTGCAAACATTTCTCAAAATCGACTGGTCAGGAGCTTTGAAA
Source organism: uncultured Chlamydia sp. (assembly GCA_946127115.1). Lineage (GTDB taxonomy): Bacteria > Chlamydiota > Chlamydiia > Chlamydiales > Simkaniaceae > Neptunichlamydia. The sequence goes on along the minus strand of CAMGYI010000001.1, from coordinate 451,224 downwards.
TTTGCAAGTGGCTCTATTTATTTTTATTCTGGGGAGAATCATCTTTTTTGTCTATAATACTAAGTATGGTTGGAACAATTGCACTAGACATAGATGGGACAATAACTGATCGGGATCACCTGATTCCCGATGAGGTAGCCCACTACTTTGAAATCCTTCATAAGGAGGGGTGGCGCTTTATTTTTGTAACGGGGCGCCCCCTTTCATTTACAATGATGACTCTTCCCAAGCTTTGCTTTCCTTACTTTTTGGGTGTACAAAATGGTTCCGTTCTGTTCGAGATGCCAGAGAAAAAAGAGATTGAGCGGTATTATCTCTCCCTTAAGGTAGTCCATGCTCTAGATAAGCTTCATAAAAATATCGAGGGAGATTTTCTTGTCTATTCAGGATATGAGAAAGGGGATATCTGTTACTTCCGTCCCAATCATTTTTCAGAGGAAATGCTAGGGTATCTCAAGAGAGTTGAAAAAGTCTCAGACGCACCGTGGATCCCTTTAAAGGACTTTGATATCAAGGAGCAAAATACTTTTCCTCTGCTTAAATGTCTTGGTCTAAAAGAAGAAATGGAATCCTTTAATCAGAAACTTCAAAAGGTGGAGGGGATTAAAACCACCCTGATTAAGGACCCCTTTTCCGAGAAGCTCTACCTAATTTTGATCACCCACCGCGAGGCAGACAAAGGAATTGCCATTCAAAAGATGGTCAAGAAATTTTCCCTCCCAGGGCCTTTGATTACAGGAGGAAATGACAATAATGACATCCCCCTTCTTCAGCATGGCGATCAGAAGATTGCAATTATAGGAGCTCCGAGGGCGCTTACGAAGCTCGCTACCGTTATTGCTCCTCCAAGTGAGGAGTGTGGGATTATTGAGGGTTTAAGAAAAGCAATGGAGAATTTGTTATGATGGTCATTCAAGAAGGCCGAGATAAACGACAACTTATCGAACTTGCTATCGGTGCTGGTCGCAGGTTTGAAAGCTCTCAAACCAGGCTCATTCACTATCCGACGCGAGATACGATCCCCTTTTATCAAAACTTTTGCTTTTGCTTAGCCCTTTTTCGATCACTTGTTGGTGACAATGTTCAAGAAGCTAAAAAAAGGTTGTGTCACCTACTCTCCTTTATGGATGAGAATGGTCTATTCCCCACCTTCGTGCATGAGTATCCAAAGACGATTCCTTATGCTCACTCCTCTTTTCCTCTTAAATTGATCGAGAAACATTTTGGCCATATTCTTGGTGATGAACTCCGCGCAAAATTAAAAACAGTGGCTCCTGTTCCGTTGCCTCCAAAAGTAATTCTTTCCTCCAAGGACGCTGCATTAACTGCTCTTCAGCTTGATGATCTTACCTCATTGACTCCTTATTGGGATCCAGAGTTAAATATTTACGATGGCCCTTTAAATAATGAAAGACAAAGGGAAGGGGAGATCGATCTCACCCTCTTTGATCTTTTTATGGGAAATTCCCCTCGTATCCTTGATCCTCATCCGGTTCATATGGAAGCGGCTCTTGTCTTTTCCTCAAGACCGTTGCAGTTTTCTTACGCGAATCATCCGGCGCCGATCCCTCATGCAAAAGGGTATCACCTCTTTCGCAAGGTTTGGGAAGAGGGAAATCATTTACATACTCTGGTCTGTCAAGAAAAGAAAATGATCCTTGAGGATGATATTTTGATCTATCCAGAAGAGATTCCCGATGAAAAAAATCGAACAGAACTCTCCTTTTTTGTAAACTATTACCCTTCGAATACGATCGCGATTAACGGAGAGAAAGGAACTGTTTTTCGATTAGAGGATGCGGTTCAGATCGGGGATAGGTGGAGACTGTCTTTTGAAAAAGTTGATGGGGAAGGGGACTTTTTGGGACATATCAGCCGAGGAAACCGCCCGGCGCAGCTTGACGCGGATATTACACATGCCCATGACTGGAAAATTTCAATCCGCACGCTGAGGCGGTCTCCAAATCTTAGGTTAAGGCTGGTTCTTCTTTCTGTTTAAGACAGGGGCTATCAACCGCGACTCCCATCGCGTGCATCCCATTATCAACATACAGAGTTACGCCAGTGATTGCCGATGCCTTATCTGAAAGAAGGAATGAAGCGGCATTGCCGACTTCTTCCGATTGTAGATCTTTTTGAAGGGGGGCATTATTGTGAGCATACTCGATCATGGCACCAATAAATCCAACAGCCCTTGCTGCGCGGCTTCCTAGGGCTCCCGCAGAAATTGAATTGATCCGAATGTTCCATTTACGCCCAGCTTCCCAAGCGAGTGTGCGTGTATCACTTTCAAGAGCCGCTTTTGCGGAACTCATGCCGCCACCGTATCCAGGGACTGCTCGCTCTGAAGCAAGATAGGTAAGGTTAATTGCAGAACCACCTTTAGACATGATCGGACCGAAATACTTCACCATACTCACAAAAGAGTAAGCAGATGCACTGATTGCTGACAAATATCCTTGGCGTGTTGTTTCAAGAAGGGGTTTTTTTACTTCAGGACCATTGGCGAGAGAGTGGACAATGATGTCGAGCTTTCCGAAATCCTTTTCGATCTGAGCAGCGACCTCAGAAACGGTGTAGCCATTGTATTGCTTGTAGCGCTTGTTTTCCCTGATCTCTTCTGGAACTTCATTCGGGGTGTCAAAGCTCGCGTCAATTGGATAGAGCTTGAGGTAGTTCATCATCGAATTGTCTGAAAGATGTCTTGAAGTATCAAACTTTCCAGCATTCCATGATGTTGTAAAAATCTTAACAATTGGTGCCCAGGTTCCAATCAAGATCTCACAACCAGCATCCGCGAGTTGTTTAGCGATTGCCCAGCCATATCCTTGATCATCACCAACTCCAGCAATAAAAGCTTTTTTACCTTTTAAACTCATACTTAACCTCATTAATTTTGAGACCCGAATTCTAGCACACAAAATCTATCTTGACAATAGTTACGAGCGACGATTCCAGCCTTCGGCAGTGAGGATACGGCCGACAGGAATAAGAATGTTAACGCGTTTGATAGGTGCAGGAGGAGAAAGAGTAACCTTTTTAGAAGTAGCAACGATCTTTTTAGAAGTAGCAACTTTCTTCCGTGAAGAAGTCGCCCGTTTTCTAGTGGGGTCTTTCTTTTTAGTAGCAGCAACTTTCTTTTTAGGTAAGGTTTTTTTGAAGGTAGCTATCTTTTTCTTCTTAAGATCTGGTTTCTTTTTGACAACGATCTTTTTAGAAGTAGCAACTTTCTTCCGTGAAGAAGTCGCCCGTTTTCTAGTGGGGTCTTTCTTTTTAGTAGCAGCTGTTTTTTTTCTCTTAAGGATTTTCTTGATAATCATTAACATTTTAAATTCAATTTATATTGCGTTAATGATACGATCGTTTTATATTAATTACAAGTTGTTTATTATTAAAATAATAGTTGCTTCTTAATATACAGAGTCACTAATATTTATTTTTTCGGTTTTTATTTTGAGGTAATTGAGATGGAAGAAATAAGATTTCCAAGTAATGGGCTGACACAGTGCGCAGTTAATATTCCTGAACATGGCATTGAGAATTTTGACACTTTTAAAAAACTTGTGCAGTTGTGGTATAAAAAAGGGATAGCGGAGAGTTATATGGTTCTGCAGGTGAATAAGGGTCCCCTTCAGGCGATTCCCTATACAAAGACCGAATCATGGCTTGGCCGCGTATGGCAGCAACTTCAGGTTCTCTGTCGCTTTACCTTTGGGGGATTGGGACTATCACCCGATAGGATAAAATACCTTGAAGATGCATATTCTGATCTAGGCCCTTTGAACGATGAGTCGGTAACGAAGATTGAGGAGCACGCGTATTGTGCTTTTTGCGAAAGAAAGGTCATTGATTCCCAGATTGTTCTGAATGGCAATAGAGTACAGGTTCTCTATAACTATGCTCCGATTGGCCTTGGTGGAGAGCGCCTCCACTTTTTGATTGTTGCCAAAAGGCATTGTCCGAAGTTTCACCAGCTCACAGAAGAGGAGTATAGCGAGGCAATGAAACTTACGCAGTTTGTCCAAGAGAAAGTCCGAGAACATTTTAATAGTGAGGGAAACCCGATTCAGAAGGTTTATGTTTATCATAAGACGGGAGAGGATGCCGGTCAAAGTGTTCCCCATTGGCATATGCATTTGGTCATGACGCAGAATGGGGCTCAGGAGTGGCTTGGCAAACTCACAGTGTTGCGGAATATTTTAATTGGCTCATTCCGGTTAAGTGCCGAGGCTTTAAAAAATCAGAAGAGGAAATACACAGCTTTGCTTGCTGGAGAATAAACGTTCGGGTAAACTGGTGTTGAATGAAATATGTAAAAATCAACCCTTTTGAAAAGCATCTGGAAGAGGCTCTTCCCGAGCATCCTTCGCAGCTCTACTTTATTTTGATGGAAGATCCATTTGAGCGGCGACACTTGGCGGAGCGGATTGCGGCACGCCTTGGGATTCCAGTGACTTTTAGCGAGAACGATGCGTTATTATTGCAATTAGAGTCTCCCTCAATGTTTGCTGAGAAAGGTGTGATTGTTTGTGATGAAGTCTCAGCTAAGGAAATTCCTCTTGGAGAGGAATGGGTGTTGATTGTGACGGGAGTAAAAGCTCCTCCTTGTTTTAAAAATCTTGAGAAAGAAGCGGTGACCCTTGATCTAACAGGAGAAAAATATTGGGATCGAAAGAGTCGACTGCAGCGTTGGCTTCTTGAACATGCAAGAGAAAAAAGAAAGACGTTGGCTATTGATGCAGCAACCTATTTAGTAGAATTTTCCCATGCCGATTTTGCGCATCTATTTCAGGAACTGGAGAAGGCTTTGGTTTATGCTGGAGAAGAAAAGACGGTCACACTTGAAATGATCAAAACGATTTGCAGCTTAGACCCAAAGCAAAATGGGTGGCAACTTTCTGAAGCAATCGTTTGGGGTGGTCCCATCTATCTAGGAGAAACCGGTTTGTATGGGCTAGTGGGGCAATTGCGCTACCAGCTGCAGCTAGGATTACAGGTTGTAAGTGGAAAAGAGCCTCCCCGCACCTCCCCCAAAAAACTAGAGAAAATTCGGAAGACGGGGCTTGAAGCTTCATATTATTTAGGAGGGCTAAAGGAACTCTTTTATTTAGAACTAAAAATGCGCTCGAATGTGTCGAATCAAGGGCTTTTACTTGACCATTTCCGAGCCAAATTAACAGAGAGACGTAAATAGTGCTTTACCTATTACCAAATTTACTAGGAGAAGAACTTCCCCATGATCCATTTTTGCCACCAAGTATTGGTGAGGTGATTCAAAACCTCAATGGTATCATTGCTGAAAGTGAGAAGGGAGCGCGTCGCTATCTCAAACGTTTTACTGAAAATTTTCGAGATATTCCCATCCGTCTCTTAAATGAACATACAAAAGAGATCGAAGAGATTGATGCCCTATTGGCACCCTTACAGAAGGGGGAAACCTGGGGTTTGATTTCTGATGCGGGCCTTCCTGTAATGGCGGATCCGGGAGCCATAATTGTGAGACGCCTTCATAGTTTAAAGATTTCTGTCAAAACATTCCCTGGCCCCTCCTCTATTATTTATGCACTTCAGCTATCAGGCCTTTCAGCTCAAAGCTTTACGTTTCACGGTTATGTTTCCCGCAAAGAAGAGGATTTGAAGGAAAAACTTCGTACCCTTCCTAAGGAACATACTCATGTCTTTATCGAGGCTCCTTACCGCTCCGATAAGCTTCTCAAAAATTTAGTTAACGGTCTTCAGGACGAAACAGACCTTTCTGTTTCATGGAATTTGACCCTTCCTAATCAAGGGGTTAGGACCGATAAAATTTTCAGGTGGAAGCAGAAGCTTTCCACCCTTGGAAAAGTTCCTGCTGTTTTTGTCATACGTGGAAAAAAATCCTAAGGTTTTGTTATGATTCTTCTTGAATTGGAGGGGAATATGGCAGTCAGTAAAATAATTTATACCAATGGAATTTTGACAGATGTCCGTGGCGCGGCAGAGACCACGGAGCAGATCAGGCAGCTCACGGGAACCGATACAGAAATGGTTCATAATGGAAGTACATCTCTCGAAACTGCAGGAAAGATCAGCGCCTCCCTTATTGAGGGATTCGCGTGCCTCGCTTGGTATGCATTCAACAAAGATAACTCTAAAATAAGAGATTGGGGCTATTCTTCATTAAGCAAAGCCGGTAAGGTTTGGCTCGAGGTCCAGAAAGAGAAGGAATTATGTGCAAAAATCCTTACAGGTCGTGTGCAAGCTTATTTAGATCAGGATAAGAGTCGGGAGATCCTTCTTATCTTTCACAGTCAAGGGGCCCACGTGGGCTATCAGGCACTTAAAAATCTTGAGCAGTACAAAGGACGCATCCATGTTATTGCAATGGGGGGAATGATCCGCATTTCTGACACGATGGCAAAAACAGTTGTGAACCTAGCCCACGCTGATGACATTGTTCCCAATTATGTTGCGCCTGTCTTAGGCTTTAACGGAGAATCGACCGGTATCGGAGATGGTGGACATGATGCGAGTAGCTATCTCAAGAATCCCTTACTTATCAACTATCTTTCCAGAAACCATATTATAGAAAAGACAGCTATGATTGATCAGTATGCTCTTCCTCCAATCATGGCTTGTTAATTTCTTGGATCTGTATTGAAAAAGTGATTTTTTCAACACAACCTTCCACTAGACTTGACTTGTTGCGATTTAAAGATTTTTTTATGAATTATATATAAAATATTCGGATTCGGAATAGATGCTTAAATCTTTAGAAAAGAGAGAGTCTGAGCTCTTTTATACAGGATGAGAAGGGTTTGCATCAAAATTATTGACAATTAAGATTTTTTATTTAAACTGAGTGCAATTAAAATATGAGGAACATGGTTAATGATAGTAAACAAATCTTTACCAACAATGTTTGGGTTATTAGGAAGCGCTCTTGTGGGAGTTGGTTATTATGGTCTGTCTCCTAAAATCCTTACGAAATTTGCTGAACTGGGACAAGCTGGATTGAAAACTCAAATAAAGGCTTTTGCAGTTTCATCACTAGCTCAAGCAATTTTTTTATTGAATTATGACCCACTTGCAGATAAAAATATTTCAAGAAAGTTTTTGGAAAATCTCCTTCCTTATTTGTTAATTGGCGGGTCTGTTCATTATTTTCATAGAAATGCTCTAAAGGCTCTAGTATTTTAGGAAGCGCTCTAGTGCTCACAAGGCAGCTGCAAATTTCTTCGATGTCGAAAGGGATTATTTTAGCTGCACTCACAGAGGATGGTATGATGCTCCGATTTGCTTCCAAAGCCTTCAAAAATGATAAAGACGTTGTTCGAGCTGCAGTTTCACAAGACCACTACCGGGCTCTTCAATTTGCTTCCGAAGCTCTCAAAAATGATAGAGAATTTATTCTAGGTCTAATCAGACATGACGGAAGAACTTTCCAGTTTGCTTCCGAAGCTCTCAAAAATAATAGAGAATTTGTTCTAGAGGCAGTGACACAGAATGGTGGGGCTTTTGAATTTGTTTCTGAAGTCTTTAAGAATAAAGAGGTTGCTTTAACTGCAATCACACAGCTTGCATCGGCTCTTCGATTTGTTCCCGAAGCCCTCAAAAATGATAAAGACGTTATTCAAGCTGCATTTCAAGCGGACAGAGGATGGTTTGATTTATTTGCCTCCGAAAACGAAAAACATATTGTTTTCACATACAGTTTTTCCAACTCCATTTTCGAAAAAGAAGGGCTATTTATATAAAAAGTTGCGGGCCTTCCTACAACTTGGTTATTCCCATCAGAGATTTTTGTATAGATGGTAAAACTTAGCGAACCACTCGGACAGTTGGTATTCATATTTTCTGTAAAAGAGAAAAAGCTGTTGGTGTTGTAGCTAACAAATAGGTCAATATTCAGGGATTGTACGACGCGTCTCATCTGCTTGCGAGATACACAGGCTTTCAATTGTTTCCGTAGTTCTCCGACTTTTTGGTAGAATGATTGTTTCATGACTAAGCTCCTATGCTTTCTCCATAATTTTACAAAAATAGACAATTTATATTATACAATAATAGCAAGTATAGTTGCATGTTTAGTTAAATTAACGGAAAGTATAGAATTATATTCATGGAACTTAAGAAGTATTTGGAAAGTAACTATATTACCAAAAGGGGATTTGCTAAGAAACTGGGAGTGACTGAGTCTACTCTTTACAATATTATTTCAGGAAGGGCATACCCTGCAGCTAAAGTGGCTCAGAAAATCGTTCAGCTGACCAGTGGCGAAGTAACGTTTGAGGATTTGTTCAAGAAGAAGTAAAGAAATGTCTCTTTTTATTCGTCAATGATTTTTTCAGCAACGGTATCATAGAAAAGGCGCCCGCGCTCGGTTAGGGTTGCGTGGTTATCCTGGTAGATAATCCAGCCCTCCCGCTCGAGGTCTGTTAGCAGAGTCTGTGTATAGAAGGGGATGTTATTGAGGGGGATCCCTTTGGTAAGGCGCAGGCCAATTGCAATTTTTTCATGGAGGTTTGCGGGGAAGGGGAGCTTTTCTTCAAAACCGACGGGGAACTGTCCTTGTCCTAGCTTTTTGATATAGCGGCTCAAATGACAGACATTCTGAAACCGTTTGCCGTCATAATAACTAAAGGCTGATGGGCCGTAACCTAAAAATTCTCTCCCTGTCCAATACCCACTATTGTGGACAGAGACTTTTCCTTCGCGTGCGAAGGCAGAAATTTCATAGCGGTGGAGGTGCGTCTCTTCAAAACGCTTGCAGGCGTACTGAAGCATTTCGGTGGCTGTTTCTTCATCGGGGAGATGGGGACGAAGCTCTCGCTCTCTTTTCTTAAAAACTGTGTGTGGTTCAATCGTGAGGTTGTATAGAGAAAGGTGGGTAATCGGGAGTTGGACAGCAGCATCAACGGTTTCTTTCCACATTTCAAAGGTTTGATGGGGGATTTCATACATTAGATCGATCGTGATGTTTTTGATCCCTGCAGTGTATGCGATATTGACGGCGTCGATTGCCTTTTGTGCGGTATGGGTTTTTTCAAGATGTTTGAGGAGGGTATTGCTCAAGGACTGGACTCCGATGCTCACGCGATTGACGCCTAGATCATACAGTGTTTTCATGAGATCAGGTGTGACATCTTCGGGGTTGGTTTCAACAGTGGTTTCAGGTGACTGGACCCTTTGTAGGATCTGCTTGATTCCTTCAACGCAGAGCGTTGGTGTGCCTCCTCCAAAATAGAGGGATATAATCTCTTTTCCTTCAATTTGTGGGAGCCGAAGTTCCCACTCTTTTAGTAGAGCTTTAAGAAAAGGATTTTGATCTCGATTAGGAATCACATAGAAATGGCAGTAGGGACATTTACGCGTGCAAAATGGAAAATGAAAATATAGCGAAATTACCATGAATCCGCATCAGGATCTTCAAGGATCCCTCGGCGCCATCGATTCTTATCACTATAAGGGTCTTCTTCATCATCAGTGATGGTGGTCGCTGGCTCATCATCATCAGCAACGGTTCCTGTCTCTGTTCCAAAAGTCGTCGGAGAATCGTTTTCAAGGCCGGAGTCGGTCATCCCCCCTCCTCCTCCTTCATCCATATCGACGCCTGGAAGCGTATTAGGTTCCTGGTAGGCGGCACGCTGCTGAGCATTACGCTTAGGAGCCGAGTATTCTTCGCTATCCCCATTTTCTTTAATGTTTTGGAGACGAGATTTTTCATCGCTTACTCGCTTCTTAAGGATCTCAATTTCTCCCTTGTGCTTGTCAATATCCTTCTTAGGGACAAGGCCCAAGTTGAGCCACTGCTCCAAGTCTTGAAGCTCAAGCTCTAGTTTTTTCAGTCGTTCGCTTTTCATAATCACACTACTGTACCCCACAAGATAATATATTCAAAGTAACTTTTAGTTAATGGGGAACAAATTTTTTGGGAAGAGAAATCATTTTTCTTTTTGAGAAAGGAAGGTGGATTTGATATAGCAAAGGGGAGGGGGAGATGATATGGATCATGGTATAGAATATGCAAATCTATCAAATTTAAGCTATATTGAAGGGCTTTACGCAGAGTATTTAAAAGATCCTGGAAGTATCGAAAAAAGCTGGCAACATTTTTTTGAAGGGATGGCCCTTGGATCTACACTCAAAGGCCCTGCAATCATAGGGGGGAGGAGTTCTGAGCTGCGCATTTTTAGGATGATTGAAGCGTATCGTCTTTATGGTCACAAGGGTGCTGCATTCAACCCTATTGATCTTGGATCAATAAAACCGGGTGAAGTCGAAGAATTAAGGCTTGAGACTTTAGGTTTTAAAAAAGAAGAGCTAGGCCAAGAGTTTCCAACGTGTGGATTTCTCAAAGACGAAACAGCACCTCTCAATGCCATTATCGATGCGTTGCAAAAGACCTACTGTAGCACAGTAGGGTTTGAGTACATGGGAATACAAGCTTCTGAAATAGAGGGGTTCTTTCAACAAAGCATTGAACCTTTTTTTCAGTTTTCACTCTCTAAGGAAGAAAAGATAGAAGTCCTTCACCATCTAAATCGATCGGAGATTCTAGAGTCATTTGTCCACATGAAATATCCAGGTCAGAAGCGGTTTTCTCTTGAAGGAGGAGAGACACTTATTCCAATGCTCATGGAGATGATTCACCATGGTTCGGCTCAGGGGTTAGAGCAAATCGTTCTTGGAATGGCTCACCGAGGGCGTTTGAATGTCTTGACTAACGTTCTTGGAAAATCCTATTCTGATCTTTTTCTGGAATTTGAAAAAACCTATGTGCCGGATACTTATGAAGGGTCGGGCGATGTAAAATATCATATGGGATATTCCTCAGAGCTTCCCACAAGAAATGGGAAAGGTATGCGCCTTATCCTTTGTGCAAATCCGAGCCATCTCGAAGCTGTCGATCCCATTGTTGAGGGAAAGGTGAGGGCAAGACAGGAGCAATTCTTCAAGGGAAAAACAGAGTCTATTCTTCCCGTCCTTATTCATGGAGATGCTTCGATTGCAGGGCAAGGTGTGGTTTATGAGACGATGCAGCTCTCTAAGTTGGCGGGTTATCAGACTGGGGGAACTATGCACATTGTCATCAACAATCAAGTGGGATTTACTGCAAACCCTAAAGAGACCAAATCGACTCCTTATTGTACAGATATCGCAAAATCATTTGGCGCGCCGGTTTTTCATGTGAATGCCGAGGATCCAGAACGGGCCGTAGCTGCAATGAAACTTGCGGTTGAAATACGACAAAAATTTGGATGCGACGTCTTTATCGACCTCAACTGTCACCGGAAATACGGTCATAATGAAAGTGATGAGCCAGCTTTTACCCAACCTGAAGTTTATAAACTTGTTAAGGAAAAACAAGTTATTCGCAATCTCTATAGAGATGCCCTTATTCAAGAAGGAACACTTTCAAAAGAGCAAGCAGATTCTCTTGAAAGAGAGTTTAAAGAGTGCTTGGAAGAAGCTCTCAAAGTTACACAAGAAGAGGTCAAGGAGAGAAAAGAGGGAGAGGTTAAAGAGAAGCCTTCGCTATTAATATCTGTAAAAACTGCGGTTCCTCTAAAGCGCTTGATTGAACTTGCTAAAAAATTCACAACGATTCCAAGTGATTTTGCTCTTAATCCCAAACTTAAACGTTTGATGAATGATCGGATCAAGATGATCTCGGGGGACAAAAGTGCTCCAGTTGTTGACTGGGGGATGGCAGAGCATCTTGCTTATGCGAGCTTGTTAACAGAAGGGGTGCATGTGCGCCTATCAGGGCAAGATTCTGCTCGGGGAACATTTTCTCACCGTCACGCGGCACTGACTGATCAAGAGACCTCGAAACGGTACTATCCACTTTCTCATCTAAGTGATGATCAAGCAAGCTTTGATGTTTATAACTCTCCTCTTTCAGAATATGCCGTGATGGGATTTGAATATGGATATAGCCTGTCCTATGAAAAGGCCCTAACTCTTTGGGAAGGGCAGTTTGGAGACTTTGCTAACGGTGCACAGATTGTGATTGATCAATTTATTGTTTCTGCGGAGCAGAAGTGGAATCGTCTTTCACCTCTAACCCTTCTTCTTCCTCACGGATATGAAGGGCAGGGACCAGAACATTCCTCTGCACGTATTGAAAGGTTTCTGCAACTTGCAGCAAATGACAGTCTATATGTTGTGTATCCAACAACTCCGGCGCAACACTTTCATGCGTTGCGTCGTCAGGGAATCAGTGATCTCCTAAAACCTCTTGTGCTCTTTACTCCTAAGGCTCTTCTCCGTTTCCCACCTTCATTGAGCACACCTGAACAACTTGCAAACGGTGAATTTCAAGAGGTGATTGATGATCCCACGGCTCCTAAAAGTGCGAAGCGATTGGTCTTTTGCAGTGGAAAAGTTTATTATGATCTCATTGAAAATAATAAACGCGCAGACATTGCAATCGTGCGCTTGGAGCAGCTCTATCCCCTACGAGAGGAAAAGGTTCAAGCTATTTTCGAGAAGTACAGCGGAGTCTTGGAATGTTTTTGGGTTCAAGAGGAACCGCAAAACCAGGGGCCCTACTCCTATATCCAACCTCTACTTCAAAACCTCCTTCCCGAAAAACTTGCATTAAGGTATGTCGGAAGAGATAGAGGTGCATCCACAGCAGCTGGAACAAGTGCTCTCCACAGCAAAGAACTCGAGAAATTTCTGAAAGAGGCACTCGAATGAAAGTAGACATCCAAGTTCCATCAGCAGGGGAGTCAGTAACCGAAGCAATTGTTGCAAAAATCATTAAAGAAAATGGCACTTTTGTAAATAAAGAAGAAGAAATTCTCGAACTTGAAACCGACAAAGTGAATCAAGTTCTTTATGCTCCAGAAAGAGGCGTTTTACATCTCACTGTTTCAGTTGAAGACGTTGTTACCCCCAATCAAATGATCGGCTATGTTGATACCGAAGGGAAAGGGGAAGAAGCAGCTCCTGCAGCAGCAAAAAAAGAAGAGAAAAAAATCGAAGCGCAACCTCCCTCAAAAGAAGTCGCGAGTGGAGGGGCTAGGAAGTCTCCAAAGTCCTTTGTTGAATCCCTTGGAAAGGAGACACCTGCAGCTGCCCCACCCCACCCAAAGCCAGTTCAACCTAAAACTCCTCTTCAGACAGGACAAACCCGGAAACGGATGAGCGGACTTCGGAGGACCATTGCAAGGCGTCTTGTTGAGCTAAAGAATACCACTGCTATGCTCACTACCTTTAATGAAGTCGATATGTCATCAGTTATGGAGATCCGGTCTCGAGAAAAAGATGCCTTTTTGAAGAAGCACAATGTTAAGCTTGGCTTGATGTCCTTTTTTGTAAAGTCCTGTGTTGCAGCATTAAAAGAGATTCCTGATGTGAATGGGTTTGTCGATGGGGACGAGATCGTTTACAATGATGCGTGCCATATTAGCATCTCGGTATCGACCCCCAAGGGACTCATGGTTCCCGTTCTCCACAATGCAGAGAAACTCTCTTTCTCAGGTGTCGAAAAAGAGATTCAGGAGTTTGCTGCTAAGGCACGCGAGGGGAAGATTTCCATAGAAGACCTTCAGGGAGGGACTTTTACCATTACAAATGGGGGAGTTTTTGGATCCATGCTTTCAACGCCTATTATCAACCCTCCTCAAAGCGCTATTTTAGGGATGCATAACATCGTCCAAAGGGCCGTTGTTATTGATGGGAAAATCGAAATCCGTCCGATGATGTATTTGGCGCTCAGTTATGATCATCGGATTGTCGATGGTAAGGAAGCCGTCACCTTCTTGGTGCGGGTGAAGGAAATGATTGAAAAGCCCGAACGCCTTCTCCTTGGAGAACCCGATGCCTGATTCTTTTGATGTGGTGATTATCGGGTCGGGACCGGGGGGGTATATTGCCGCGATTCGTGCTGCCCAACTCGGTTTAAAAACGGCCTGTGTTGAAAAGGAAAAAGTGTTGGGAGGAACGTGCCTTAATATCGGATGTATTCCTTCAAAGTGTCTTTTGCAATCCTCAGAAATATATGATCAGATCCTTCGTGTTGGGAAAACCCACGGGATTGAAGCCACCCCTAAAATCAACTTTTCCCAAATGATGAAACGGAAAGAGGAAGTGGTTTCGGGCTTTAACATGGGGATTGAAGGGCTTTTTAAGAAAAATAAAGTGACCCATATCAGAGGAACAGCGACTTTTAAGGATTCTTATACCCTTTCAGTTGATGGGAAAAACTATACTGCCAAGAACTTCATTCTAGCGACTGGGTCTGAGTCGACTCCTCTCTCTTTTCTCCCCTTTGATGAAGAGAGAGTCCTCTCCTCAACAGGGGCGCTTGCTCTCAAAGAGGTTCCGAAAAAGATGATTGTCATAGGAGCAGGAATTATTGGTGTTGAGCTTGGTTCAGTCTATAGTCGGCTGGGCAGTGAGGTCCATTTTATTGAATTCCTCGATAAGATCTGCCCGACCCTTGATGACGCGATTTCAAAAGCCCTGGAACAGGTCCTTACAAAGCAAGGGCTCACTTTCCAGCTCTCCTCGAAGGTTTTAAGCGCAGAGGTAGCTCCCTCGGAGGTCAAGCTCTCAATCGAAGGGGGAGAGACCCTTTCTGCCGATCGTGTTCTCGTTTCTGTCGGTCGCCGTCCCTATACTCAGGGTCTGGGGCTAGAATCTGCTCAAATCGTCCCTGATAAGCGGGGATTTATCCCGATCGATGACAACTTCCGTACCTCTCAGCCCCACATCTACGCAATTGGAGATATTGTTGACGGTCCCATGTTAGCCCATAAAGCCTCTGAGGAAGGGTATGCTGCTGCGGAAATCATTGCCGGACAGAGTCCCTATATCGAGTATATTGCCATTCCTAGCGTTGTCTATACCCATCCTGAAGTGGGAGCTGTAGGCCTGACAGAGGCAGAGGCCAAGAGGATGGGACTTTCGATTAAGATAGGAAAATTTCCCTTGAAAGCTAACTCCCGCGCACGTTGCAGCGGAGATGATTTTGGCTTTGTCAAAATGATTGCAGATGCTAAAACAGGGGTTCTTTTAGGTGTCCATATCATCTCTGCCCATGCCGGGGAGTTGATTGCCGAAGCTACCCTTGCCCTTGAAAAACGGGCTACAGCAGCTGATCTTGCCCGGACTTGCCATGCTCATCCGACCCTCTCCGAATCCCTTAAAGAAGCAGCTTTAGCTCTTATTTCAAAACCGATTCATATCTAACACTTTTGGGTGCAGACAAAAAAAAGGCCCGTGTGAGATTCACCCGAGCCTTTTTAGAATGTGCTTTAGAAGCACCTTTGAGGGGGTATTAACCGTGGTCTAAAATTTCTAAATTTAGAGCATCGACAAATTCGTCGTCGTCGTCTTCTTCGGGAACTTCATCTACTATATTGTCTGGAGCATCGACAAATTTGTCGTCGTCGTCTTCTTCGGGAATTCCATCTATTATCTCAGGATTTTCTGGAAGTTTACTCTCCTCAACTATCTGTTGAAGACGGAGAAGCGCTTCCTCTCTTTGCTCGGGTTCACGCAAGCCATTAAGAGCGTCTCCGATATCACCTGCTAGCGCTATTTTTGTATAGCTATCTGCATTAGAGTTGAGTGTGTTTGCAATACACAGAGCAAGAGTAGAAACATTATTATCAGCAGCGTCAATCAAACCCTTAATATTGCCATTTTCAATCATGTAAACAGGAGCTCGAACTTCACGCACACGTCTAGTCAGTACTGGTTGAACTTCAGCTTGGAGATAGGCTCTGAAGTCATTAAGTTTATCAGTAAATTGTTCTAGAGTTACGTCTTTTTCCAGACCTTTTAGTTTCATGCTGATCGTGTTCGTGTTATGTACATCAGAGACGATTTCTTTAAGCATTTCAATGATTTCTTCGTTTATTTCTTGGAGCTTTCTAGACTCTCTGCAGAGCTCTAGATACTCGTTGTAGGACATTCTTCCTTTGGTAATGAGTAAGTGAGCAGTACTTGAATGATCTGGTCGGTTTTCATCAGTATCCCGCTCTTTGAGGAATGTTAGCAATTCTCTTGTGAGCGTTGCAGAACCAGTGGTACGTGCTTCGCGAAGTCCAAGAGCGTTGCTTAACATGCTGTAGTAGTCTTCATCTTGTAGGTTGAATCGCCTATCAAGCTCTGCTGTCTTGATGTCACCGACTGCAGAAAGCTCTAGGCTTTCAATATACGCATCCTTTAACATTAAGTCTTTAAGTTCGATGGATAAGTCTTTAAGTTCGATGGGGGCTCTCCCCCCACGGGTTTTGGCGTCTTGTAGCTCTTTGCTAACAGATCCCATTGTTGCAAGCTGCGTCAAGGCAAAGAGATGCTTTTGAAGTGCATTGATTTCTTCCCGTTTTTTAGCCGCATCATAATGATCCAGTGCTTGCTTAGAAGGAGCGCCTTCAACTCTCATGAAATCAAGGGCCTTTTGGTACTGACTCATGATTCCATCATTAGAGTTAGAATAGCTGACCCAACGTTTAAATAGATTAACTTTTGCGTCAGCTTCTTCGCGTCCATTTCCCCTTAGCATTTCAGTGTTTATAGCCCCATCGTCAAGAAGGTATGGATCTGTAAATACTTTGAAGATATTTACTTTCCCTGTCTCTTCGTCTTTATGGTTTTTGATAACCTCAGAAAGAACCATTTCTTTTGGAAGAGCATCACGTCCTTTGGCGTTTGCAATTACGTCAGAGACATTTATTCTTTGCGTCCTTGCGTCAAAGTTGTCTGCGATAACTTGTGCTTGTTCATTAGATATACCAGCACGTTTTAGTAGAGTAGCTTGAAGGCTTTCTTTAGAAAACGTTAGACTGTTTGCGTGTGCTTCTACTGTACTAGATTGCTGGTCAAATTTATTTACAAGACGCTCTACTTCCATCTCATGCCAGTCAGCGCTTCTCAGGGTAGCTGAAAGCGTTTCAGGAGTAAACTTTTTATTCCAGAATCCTGTAATTGATGTTCCATGTTCGTCTTTAGCAATATTATAGCGTTCTAGAAGAGCATATATATCACCACCATTCTCATCAAATCTAATTTCATCGCCGTCTGCGTTTTGAGTAATTTTCATTGCTGTTAAAAGCTCAACTGCGCTCATAGATTGATCTTCTTGAACTAGACCCGGACTAAGCTCATCGATTTCATCCAAACTCATTTCTTCACCTTTAAATCCCCCAAGGATGCTGAACATTTGGCTTGGCATTCTTGTTCCAAGAGCTTTAAGCTGCATGCTGAAGAACTTTTCTCCAGATTGATCGCCTGGGTTAGACTTAGAAATTTCTTGGAAATTTCCAATAACTTTTTTTGCAACCGCTTCGGTCGTAATAGTGTAGTCGTGAAGCCGTGTACGTTCTTCAGTGATTGTTTTAGCGGCAGACTTCATTTTATCTGTGAAGATTGTATTGCCTTTTAGAGAATCCCAGATTTGAGTTTCATACTTATCCAGAGGTGCTTTTAGCATTTCTTTGTACTCTTCAAAGCCTTTTTTTGCATCTGGTTTATTGGTAAGCAATGCTTTTGCAAAAGTCTGTGCATGATTTCTAACTTTACGATAAATCTTTTTGAAAGAATCGACATCTTCTGGATTAAAAGCTTCTGCAATTTCGTTTGCAAACTTAGTCACGGCATACGGGGTTCCATCCTTTTCAGGAGCTGATCGGATCCATAGGCTGCTCATTTGGTCGGTTAGAAAGCGCAATCCTTCTTGATCATCGACTGTTTCGTCTAAAGAGATGATCCCGGCTTCTATCGCGATATTATGTGTAACAGCGGCAACCATTCGTTCTTGTTCATCAAGTGATGATTCTAGTCCTGAGATTTCTTTAATTGCGCTTTCTAGCTCCGAAATAGCGGCTTGTCTTGGGGCAAAGATATCTGTAGTTTCTTGAAGCTCCCTTCGGCTTTTTTTCGAAAGTTTTGTCTTTGTTGCAACTGTATCCAGAGCTTTTGAGAAAACCTTTTCGAAAACCGCCTCTTCGTGTTTTGCAAATCCGAGATCAAGATCTGTTCCTTTTGCTTTCTCAAGTCTACTGTCACGATAATCAAGGAGATCAACCGTTACTCCCTTCTTTCTAAGTCCAGCCAAATAAACAATAGCTTCTGTAGCTACAATTGGGTTTTTTAAAAGCTCTTGACTACTTCTAGCTTTCGAAACCAGTTGAGATCCATCCCAAATATACTTATGAATAGATACAACAAAACAACCCATTGTTTTAAAAGCTGTTGCAAGCATATTCGTATTACATTCCCAGTCGAAGCTAGTTGAGGAGGATGCTTTTGATAGTTCCCATCTATTAAATTTTTTATTTAAGAGCTCTTGTCCAGATGATAATGAGGATTCTGCAATAGGTTCGCTGTCCTCAATTCCAAAAGAGGTTTCAATTGATTGTTTTATTGGAGTCACTATAGGAAGTATTCTTACATCACTCACATCACTCACATCACTCATGGAATTGCTTCTTCGTAATCTGCCTACACGTGTGTCTGGTCTGTTTTCTGGTCTGTTTAAAGGCTCTGAAAAGGAATTCCTTCTCAAATGTC
Organism: uncultured Chlamydia sp.; assembly: GCA_946127115.1. GTDB lineage: Bacteria > Chlamydiota > Chlamydiia > Chlamydiales > Simkaniaceae > Neptunichlamydia. Next base: position 432,711 of record CAMGYI010000001.1, on the reverse strand, counting down.
CGGCTGTTTCCATTATTTTTATCTCTATATATTTTAATATATTTTTATTTCATTTAGATATTTATTATATCATATTGATCATTAATAATGAATACTGTATAAGTATTATGCAATCTATTGCAAGTGATTGGGTTATGTAATTACCTGCTCCATATTGGATTTAGTTATATAATAATAAAAATTTAAGTTATTAATAACGTGTGGTTTTATTTGAGGAATAGCCACAAAAGTCATATAATAGAGGGTGTATTAATAACAAAATAATAGCCTAAGGAGGTTTCAAATGGATAAAAACCTTAATAATGAGGAGCTTAGAACGCGTGTAGCTGCTCTAGAGAGTCAGGTAGATCTTTTAGAGTCAGAGTTGACCTATTTAAACGGTCTTCTTATCGAGGTCGGATTCCCTGAGGGAATCGAGACCCTGAAAGCTACTGCTGAAGAACTTCTTGCTGAAGGGGTCATTGCCTCTCAGGAGCATTTAGAAGGTATGTAATCTTTATTTGAAAAATTCTTATCTTACGTGTAAAGGCAGGCCTCAAATGGAGCCTGCCTTTCTTTTTCTTCTTTTTCTTGAGTTTTTTCCTCTAATCGGTTTTAATCACCGCTAAAAGTGCATATATGGCTAAGCTGATCCTAAATAATGATGAGGTGGAGATTGAAGATGACTCTGTCTTAAAAGATCTCTGCGAAGAAGCAGGGGTCCCTTTTGCTTGTACAGAAGGGATTTGTGGTACCTGTGTTATTGAGGTAAAAGAAGGAAATGAGAACCTCTCAGAGCTTACTCAAGAGGAGATTGATTTCTTAGGGGAGACTGAGGAAGAGCGCCTTGCTTGTCAATGCAGGATTAAACAAGGGACTGTCAAAATTGAGTACTAAAGCGCCAATCACACGAAACATGACAATCGACTCGATTTTGGGGAAGTACCCCCAGAAAAGTCAGAGAATCGCTCAGGAGCTCTCGAATGCAGGGTTGCAATGCGTTGGATGCCAAGCTTCGACTTGGGAGACCCTTGAAGTTGGAATGCTTGGACATGGCTATTCTGATCCTGAGATTGAGAGCCTTTTAAAAAAGCTGAATGGGCTCATTGAGGAAAAGAGTGATCCAACGACGATCTCAATGACTAAGAGAGCTGCTGAAAAATTTAAGGCAATTTTAGCCGCAGACAAAAAAGAGGGATGGGCTCTCCGCTTTGCTGATAAGCCCGGTGGATGCGGTGGATTTGAATATATTCTTGATTTTTCTGAAGAGCCGACTAGAGATGATGAAATTTTTGATTCTCAGGGAGTTAAGATTTTTGTGAATCGAAAGATGCTTCAACGTCTGTTGGGATGCGAGATTGATTATTTGGAAGGTCTTATGGGATCAGGGTTTAAGGTGACGAATCCTAATGTAAAAGGGTCTTGCTCTTGTGGAAATTCACAGAGTTATTGATGTCTGTCATAGATGGCTTCCAATTAGTACATAGCTTCCAATTCACGTATAATCGTTGTAAGTTTTGAGTTGGGGTCGTTACTCCCCATAGAGGACTTGTTTCGAGTGATCGCTTCTTTAAGAACCCATCTCTCGTCTTTGGTGAAGGTTTGAAGCCTTCCTCCTCTTGTCTTCACTTGAATTTTATCAAAGGCGGTTCTGGCAGCGGCTTGTTCGCGTTCTACAGGGATGTTTTCCTCAGAAGCTCCTATAATGGCTATATCTATTTCAACACACACTTCTTGTGCTGTGACAACAGGAATGTTTTCCTCATAAATAGGAGTTTGAGCAGAGTGCAGCTCAGGCCCGGGATAATTTTCATCATTGTCTGATTCATCATCTAACACGTACCCTTCTTCATCTCTGCTATGATCTGTATTTGGATCTGGATAACGTATAACGGAAGGGCTTTCTATTTGGCTTTCAAACTCTTCGTTTACCTGAGAAACAGAACTTGATCCAGAGAAAAACTTTCCTATAAATGGAATGGATGTCCGAGCTGGTAGAGCTGGTAGATAAGATCTCCAACGAGAAAACCTACCTTCCGAATTTTCTCTAGATAATATTGAATCATCGAGTTCAAAAGGGGCAAACAGGGCATCTTCAGGAGCTTCAGACTTATCTAAGTGTTTCTTTGGAAGTTTTGCTGGACGTTGTTGAGGTAGATTCGCAAAGGGGGCGTTGTCTCCTCCTAATGGAGGTGTCTCATCTTCCCGCCAGATTACTTCAGGATCATAGAATATGTCTTCTTCCTCAGGAGCGGCAACAAAAATTAACTGTCTTGGAAGAAGAACGTTTGTCATTGCTTCCCAGACAGTTTGCGCTGTCATATGCTGTTTGAGAATATTGCAAGATTGATCCATTACGTTCTCAAAATCATTAGCAGAATTGAAGGTTTCCTCTAATTGTATTTCCATAGCCTCTTGAGCTCTAGGATTGGCACTTGAGACAAGATCTTTAACATGGTTGAAGCGAGCTAGAGTGTAATACTTAACCGCATGTTTGATCGAAGCATCATCATATGACCCATCTTCACCTTCTAAATATGGATGATATTGCGAAGGGATGTTTTCTCTTAATACCGGGACAGGTCTCTCTTTATTATAATGTTGGAAGATGGCGCTCTTCTCTGAGTCGAACTCTTCCATCAGATGATCTTTTAGCTCTTCATTTATACCGGTCTCATGATTGGTCTGAATGTCCCTTTTTCTAAAATGTATTCCTTTAGAGTCAATATATGTGATATCGCTCTCGTTTAGATTGGTTTTTGAGGCTTCCTGGTGTGCGCTGAAGAAGGACTCAGCGAGGTTTTTGAGTTTTGTCGTATCGTGAGCTTGTATGCGGGAGGGGCCTCCTCCTTGGAGGACCATGACATAATAGGTTTTACCTCCAATTTTTACTTTTTGGTAGTAATCTCTTCCCTTGGTTTGGGCTTTTTCAAGATAAGTCTCTTGAACTGTAGGTGTTGTTTTTTCCATTATTATGTTATTACTCACAATTGTTTCTATTAATTATATCATATTTTGCAATTTTATTTAATATAATTGTATAATACTTACCGCAAACAGTTTATATTATTTTCTGGATTAATAATTAGGGTGTGTTATGGTTAGGATTAGAGGAGTTAGCGTAAATTGCTATTTATTAGCTTATTATGAAAGAAAGAATTCTCCCTCAGATTGAGGAAAAATTTCAGTCTGTGTTTATTTTCGGTCCTCCAGGGGCTGGAAAAGGGACGGTGGGGAAGTTTTTGAGCAGTGCTGGGAACCATTTTCATCTCTCTTCTGGGGATGTCTTTAGAGGCCTCTCACCAGAATCTCCGGCAGGGAAGCTCTATCACAGCTTTGCGGGGAAAGGACAGCTCCTCCCTGATGATGTAACGATTGAGATTTGGCATCACTATGTGATGGGGTTGATTGCGACAAATCGGTATTTTCCCAAAGACCAACTACTTCTTTTAGATGGGATTCCAAGGACAGTTAAGCAGGTCGAGATTTTAGAGCGGTATATCACTGTGAAGAAGATTATCCTTTTGGAGTCGAAGCATCCTGATACGTTGATTCAGAGGATTCAACGAAGAGCTTTGATTGAAAAAAGGGCTGATGATCGAGATGCTGATATACTTAAGAACCGGTTGGAAATCTATGAAAAAGAGACTTTTCCTGTTTTAGAACACTATAATGAAAAGCTTATTAGTCGTTTTGATGCAGAGCAAAAACCTCTTGAGGTATTAAGAGACATTCTTGTCTTGCTATGTGACACTTTATCCTAGCTCGGTTATGCTTGAAAAGCATGAACTGGGAACAACAAATTCACGATTTTTTATCCTATATTGCTTCTGAAAAGGGGCTTTCTATAAATACGATTCAGGCGTATGAAAGAGATATTCGTCGCTTTTTAGAAGGTGTGGATGGGGAGGTAGAGACAGAGAGAATCGTGAATCATATGAGCGTTTTAAAAGAGAAGGGATATGCGAGTAGCTCAATCTGCCGGACATTGATGTCGCTGCGAGTTTTCTTCCGGTTTTTGAAAAAAGAAGGGTATGTTGAAAAGGATCCGACAGCTCTTTTAGAGTCTCCGAAAATGTGGCAATTGATTCCTGAGGTACTCACAATTGAAGAAGTTGAAAAACTTTTAGGAGCCCCCGGAGATGGGGAGGAAGAAGCACGCGATAAGGCAGTGCTTGAGACTTTGTATGCGACGGGAATTCGGGTATCTGAACTATGCAATTTGGACATTTACGACGTGGGAGAAAACACCGTCCGAGTGCTTGGAAAAGGGGAAAAAGAACGCATCGTTCCGATTGGAGAGGAGGCGATTGCCGCAATTGATGCTTATCTTGGGAACTATCGTCATGATAAGGGAGATCATCGTCCTCTTTTTGTGACTAAAAGAGGGAAGCGCATGAGTCGGGTGACTGTTTGGGAAAAGGTAAAGCTTTATGCGCGAAAAGCGGGGATTAAAAAGGAGGTTTCTCCTCACACTCTGCGCCATTCATTTGCAACGCATCTTTTGGACCGTGGCGCAGATCTTCGAGTCATTCAGGAAATGCTTGGTCATGCCGATATTGGAACGACTGATCGGTATACCCATCTTTCAAAAAAGCGTCTTTTTGATGCGTTCGACTCATTTCATCCTCGTCAGTAGATCACATATTTTTGAGAGTGTTTACCTAAAGGATTGATAATCCTAACTTTTGAAACGAAGTAAATATTTCGGGGTCTGAAAGAGCATACCATAACTTGATAGTTGTATCAACCATTTCCTTCGTTTTGGAAACCACTTTTGTCCTCCTTGTCATTTTCCCAAGGTGATGGCGAGTGTTACTATTATCTTGCTCTATAGCAGTCGTCCCAGAATTTCCTATTATATGCCTATCCTTAGGGATAACTTTTGCGAAAGCTGACTAGTCATCTGTGAAGAATATACAGGACTTTCGCACTTCAGGTACTAAAAGCCGTATAAGGCTGTCGCCATATCAGAGCTTGAAATTCCTTGAGAGGTTCATTTTTTAATGCATAAATTGTCGTATTCTTAGCATGAGCTTTAACGGTGAGAACGATCCAAGCTAGAATAGAAGTTATAATATGTTTACGTTGAGACTTTGCATTTCTATCCTGACATTTACCAATCCCGGTAGTCTGTTTTGCTTCACGATGATATTGTTCGATCTTCCATCTAAATGCACATGCTTTTGTAGCGTCTTCAGGTGTACTTATCTGCTTAAGGTCATTATTCCACTTTCGCACTCTCCTATGAAGAGTTCTTAGCATCGCACTTGGATATTCAGCAGGATAACGCTTTTGCAACTCTTCTAAAATGGTCTTAGCCTGCAAGTTAGGGCTTGCTTCTAGCATAAAATTGTCACTGAACAAAACTGCTTAACAATAGACCCAGAAAAGTGTTAGACTTTTCGACACCAGAGGAAGTTTTTAATCGCCATTCTGAGGAAGCGTCAAGTGTTGCACTTCGGAGTTGAAAGGGCAGTGTATATTTTAAACCCCTTCCACCAAAGGAGATATTATGAGATATGATCAGTTGCTCAGTCGGGTCCAGTCAGGAGAAGTCACACTTATCCATGTCGTGGCGCCCCATCGTTCAAATGGAAATGCCCTCATGCAGGTATTGACTCAGGCTCAAGAGGCCAGTGGGCAGTTAAATGAACCGAGTTATTCTGGTCATTTTCAAGGAGCTAATTGGCATGACGGAGACAGTACACATATCGAAACAATCGCAAACCGCATTCTCTTTCGTTTAGAGCAGCTTCACCCTGAGGACAAACAGACTCTGGTCATCCACGATGCTAGTGCCGATTTGAGTGAACGGTCTTTTAAAGCCATCGGGCCTCTATTTGCCAAGCGGGTCTTTGTTCTTCGAGATCCCTTGGAGATGGCGACGTCGTCGCTTCTCCGTCATGTCAATGACCAATTTATTCAACCGATCTTTGGTCAAGCATTGCATGTGTATCCCATGCATTCGAACTCATGCGCACTGGACCCGCACACATTCATGACACCTTAAAAAAGATCATGGCGTCAGATGCGATGGAGAAGCTCTCTTCTGCAGAAAGAAAAAAGATCGCTCAGTTGTGCCTCGTCTCTCAGGAAGACTTAGAAGAGAAATGGAACGCAGTGATCACCAGTTTTCTACAGAGCTGGGATATGAATATGCAAAATCTACGCGAACAAATTCACACCTCTCTCAGCAATCCTGAGCTCAGAGAAAAGACGACTTTTTTTGAAAGCCGAGATCTCTTTTCTGCGCAAGTGGAGGAGAAGATTCAGGACTTGGCTCATCGCATCAATTTTACCTATCATCAGAACATGCTCAATAATTGGAATAAAAGTTCAGGGGCCAACTTTCATTGTGCGATTACGGAATTCATCCCCAATGCTGCACACAATGCTTGGAATGGGCCTGCTCGTAATAGTACAGGGATTCAAAAGCATCAAGGCAGTGTCAGTGGCAGCAAAATGCCCATCGATGCCTTTCCAGAGCTCCTTCAGGATTCTATTCGGGACGGGCAAAAGTTGTATGAAGAGATTCAAGCGAGGAGGGAGGGCAGACGACAAATTTCAGGGCTTTCGCATTTTAAAATTTATGATAATCTAAATATTGGTAAATTGATTATATAAAGGTGGGAATTAATGCGTGTAACTACACAGACTTATGGCCAATTTTTGGTGAATGGTGTCGATAATTTCACAGGCACTTACTTTGCAGAAATTGTTGAAGGCTTGAAGCATGACAGCGTTTGGAGGCATTTAAATGGGGGGAAACTCCCAAGTAAAGCTATTTGGGAGAGAGTGAGTCGGGATATTGTTTATTCTGAAAAAGGATATTTGTTATTTGACGATTCAGTGCTTGATAAAAGCGGGAGCAAAAAAATTGAGTTGGCAAGGTGGCAATATTCAGGGAATGTCCACAGGACAGGCATGGGAATAGGCATAGTCAATTGCGTTTACTACAATCCAGATTTAGATCGCTATTGGATCATTGATGCTCGTATTTATCAACCAGATCAGGATGGGAAGAAAAAAAATGAGCATCTGCAAGAAATGATGTTAAAAGCGATTGAACGAGGTGTTGTTTTTGGTACTGTGCTCATGGATACCTGGTACGCAATCAACAAAATCATGTGCTGGATTGATGGGCTTGGGTACAAGTTTGTTTGTCCAATCCGCAGTAATCGTCTTGTTTTAGATCGATGGACTGATTCTGAGAAACCCAAGTATAGACCTGTTAAGGAATTACCATTGGGAAATAGCCTTCTTCAAGGCAACCCGGAAAAACTTAAGGAATGCTCCTTGGAATTAAAATTGTTTCGGCTAACGGTTCATTCAAATCGCACCGACTATGTGGTCACTAATGACCTTAAGCAGATAAGTACACCTGAAGACGCTACAAAAGCATGTGCATTTAGATGGAAGATCGAACAATATCATCGTGAAGCAAAACAGACTACCGGGATTGGTAAATGTCAGGATAGAAATGCAAAGTCTCAACGTAAACATATTATAACTTCTATTCTAGCTTGGATCGTTCTCACCGTTAAAGCTCATGCTAAGAATACGACAATTTATGCATTAAAAAATGAACCTCTCAAGGAATTTCAAGCTCTGATATGGCGACAGCCTTATACGGCTTTTAGTACCTGAAGTGCGAAAGTCCTGATATATATTCAAAAAAAATCTCGTCTTGAAGCTTAGGAGAGGCTGTTGAAATGTTTACCGCAATGTAAAATCGAAACTAACCACAGCCTGATTTCGAGAGTTTTTGAGGCTCAAATCTCCTAAAAATAAAAGGTTTGATGAAGTATCAGCAGATAATTTAAAAGAGGTCAAGAAATTACTTAACAATAAACCCCGAGAAGTGTTAAATTTTTCGACACCGGAGGAGGTGTTCAACCACCTCAGTAAGGAAGCTTCAAATGTTGCAATTCGGAGTTGAACGGGGGAATCTCTGAATCTAGCATTTGTGCAATCTTTTAAACAAAAAAAAGGTTTTATGGATGCTCTAAAAAGTCAGTCTTTAACAGATCTAAGTTATCGTGGTCCCGTCAACATTACGTTTCAACAATCCCCTACAAAGGATGCTCTTTATTTCAGAATTGAACTCGAAAGCACGGTTTGGACACCATTTATTGGACAACGCCATGGTATTCAAGAACAAGGAATCCTTGATAAATGGCTATGGGATCCCATTACTCCTTTCTATAATCCTTGCGTCAACGTCATTAATGGAATTTGTTCAGCAATTTTTGGGAAACGCCCTTTTTCTTATCATATTGACCAAGCTTCTGCATTTATAGCATTGGATGGCATTTATAGCATTTATGGCGATCGTTTTGATCAAATGGATCAGGTTAATGAACTTCAAGGTCTTGAAAGCATCTACTGCACTCAAGAAGGAATGAGAGACTATATGGATAGCCGCCTACGCTCTCGTGCTACTGTTTTGGGAACACTCTTAAGAGATTCTGCACGCCCTGTTGCAACAGCTCTCACAGATGAAGTGCGCCGACGACTCCCCTATTATTCCTTCCCTACAACAACAACTCCTTGGACTGGGATGGTTGGCCACAGAAAAGAAACCTGTGAATTTGTTGGTCGAGTTGCCAATGGAGGAGGAAGAAAAATCGGCTATTCTGAATCAGGAATGGTCTATGCTCCTGATAAAAGAGGTAAAGGATTAGGAAAAGAAGCCACCTTCGCCCTCGCAGTTCATGCTTGGCTCTTTAAAAACCTCCACTTCCCTGTAGGAAGAGCTCCTGTGACTTACTTTACTGCCACAGTTTCTCCTGAAAATCACGTTATTAGTGATTTGGCCCGTGAGTTCGGGGCTGAAGTTTTACATACTAGTTTGAACCCTTATGATGAAACTTCAGAGCGACATCTATATGGAATCCGAGCTGATCGCATTGATGAGCTTCTTAAATGCCTGATCCCTGATCCTGAAGGGCAAATCACTATCAATGGTCAAGAACTGGTAGTGGAGGAAAAAATGGATGCTGGAGAAAAAATCGTTAAGAGTATAATGTTCCCCAAAATTTAGATAAGCGCTTGTCAAAATAAAAAGCAGTTTAAGCATAGCAAGAAGATTTAAGTTACTAAAAGTAAATAGGTCTACGGTTTATTACCGCTCTTGTAAGAAAATCGTTTCAAAAGTTTTTTAGAGAATGGTGGGGGAAGATAGGCCCGCCCCCCTAGCTTTAAAGGAAAAAAAATTGGAAATGTAAAAAAGAAAACGCCCCTCTAATAAAGAGGCGCTTTCAACTCCCTCAAACCCTTGAGGCAAAGTCATTGATGATGGTATCATCAATGGTGCACTGAAAAGAACAATGGTTTGTCTTCTCATCAAAAGGGCTAAATAAAGGTTTTGGGGAAACGAAAAAAAGAACTTTTTCGAATCCAGGGAGTGATCTGTCAATTTTTCTCCTTGGGTTCGCGCCGGTTAAGAGCGTCAACTCTTAGCTGGCACTGGGCTTCTTTCGGGAAGCCCTTTTTTTTATTTCTAAACACTGATTGTAAAATGCTGCTTGAGTTTAAATCAAATGCTTTCTTTGCGCGCCCTAGGCTTGACAGTTGATTTTTTAGAAAAAGCGCTTATTATAACCTGAGTTTTTGTAAAATCGCTCAAAACAGTTTTGATACAAAAAGTATTATTCACTGTTTTTGATAGCTTTTTTTTCATCACGTCTTTTGTGGAATTTTTGTCGCATTTCCTCAAGGTAGGTGAAGATAATCGGGGTGAAGTAAAGTGTAAGGATCTGAGAAATAATCAGGCCTCCGATGACAACCATTCCAAGGGGACGGCGTGATTGCGCAGTGGATCCTCCAATCCCAAGGGCAATGGGGACAGCTCCCATCATGGCGGAAAAGGTTGTCATAAGGATTGGTCGGAAACGGGAGCAGCACGCTTGATAGATGGCGGTATTGAGATCTTTTCCTTCGCGAATCCCTTCATTAGCGAAGTCGACAAGCATAATTCCATTTTTTAAAACGATTCCAAGAAGCATAATGATACCGATAAATGCGTAGAGAGAGAGGGGCTGCCCAAAGATCATTAGGGTTAGGATTGCACCGAGAGCAGCTGGAGGAATCGCAGACATGACAGTGAGTGGATGGATGAAATTTTCATAGAGGATTCCAAGGATTACATAGATCGCAAAGATGGTGATTACAAAGAGGAATTCTAGACTTTTAAAGGACTGCTGAAAAATTTGACTTGAACCGATTTGAATGGAATGGACATTGCTAGAAAGTGTATTGCCTGCAATGGTATCGAGATTTGAAAGAGCGGTTCCTAAGGGAACTTTTTTTCCTAGGTCATATGAAATGGTAACGGAGGGGAGTGTATTAATATGAGCAACACTTAAAGGACCAACGGTCTCTTTCCACGATGCGACAGCAGAAAGGGGGACTTGAGTGGGGAATTTTTTCCCGACGTTGTTATTGGCATTGCGGTCATTTATGGCTGTAGAAGTGGAGGAAGAGACGTAGAGCTTATCTAGAACACTGGGGTTTTTGTAGGCGCTTGGCAGTGTTTCAATAATGACATAGTATTGGTCCTCAATGCCATTGATGAGAGAAAGTCTTCCTCCTGAATAGGCGTACTCGAATGTTGATTCGATAGCATTGGCTGAAACATTGAGTTCATAGGCACGGTCTCTATCAATATGCACATCGAGATAAGGGGCTTTGTTATGCATGTCACTGATAACTTGTCTAAAGTCAGAGGATTTTCGCATTTCATTGAGAATTTTGTCTCCATCCTCATAGAGAGCTTTGGTATTGGTGGATTGAAGGGTGTACTGATAATTCCCCATACTCATAGAGGTTCCGACATCGAGGTTAATTAGAGGGAGGGGACGGAGAAATACGCTTACCCCAGGAATTTCCTGAAGTTTTGGTAGAAGTTCTTGGATACATTTGGCCATGCTGTCCCTTTCTTTAAAAGGTTTTAAGCGAATGAACATAAGGGATTGGTTAGGATTCGGAATGGCTCCAACGGCGACATGGTCTTGAACATTGGGATCGTTTCTGATGATCTCTGAGAGTTTTTTTTGATATTCGATCATTTTATAAGGGGATGTGGGGTCTGATGCAAGGGCAAATCCATTGACAAAACCAAGGTCATCTCCAGGGATAAAGTCTGTTGAAAGAGAACTTCCTAGATAAATAGTGGCAGCAACAGAGGCACACCCGGCAAGGAGGGTCATAAATCTATGCTTGAAAACGACACTGAGTCCTTTTTTATAAACGTTAAGAAGAGATGTATTGAGTTTGTTAGAGATTTTTTCAATCCAATTTTTTTTCTTATCAGGGGAGGTTTGGGAAATAAAACGGACACAGAGCATGGGGGTTAAGGATAGGGAAATGAATCCTGAAATGAGAACTGCTGTCACAATGGTGATCGCAAACTCTCGGAACATTCTTCCCATGATACCCTCCATAAACACTAGGGGGATAAATACACAGGCAAGGGAGAGAGTCATGGAAAGGATCGTAAAGCTAATCTGTTTAGAGCCGTTAAGAGCAGCCTCCCAGGGTGTTTTTCCCATTTCAACATGGCGGTGGATATTTTCAAGAACAACAATGGCATCATCGACAAGAAAACCTATTGATAGTGTGAGGGCTAGAAGTGATAGGATGTCAATGCTGAACCCATAGACAAACATTAGGGTGAAGGTTCCTACAACTGACATGGGAAGGGCTAGAATTGGAATGACGGTATCTAGAAATTTCCCAAGATAGAAAAGGACAACTAAAACAACAAGAATAAAGGCAACAATAAGGGTGAGCTCAACATCATGGACAGATTCCATGATAAAGACGGATTGGTCAAACAGATATTCAAGCTTAATGGAGGGAGGGAGTTCCCATTTGATCTCATTAAGCATGTTTTTAATATCTTCAATGACCTTGATGGTGTTAGCTCCAGCTTCTTTTATAATTGCAATGACGACGCAAGGAATCTCTCCTTCTTGGGTGATGTAGTTGAGGGAGTATTTATCATTTTGCAGCGAATTGATTGCCTTTCCAAGGTTTTTCACTTTTAAAAGAGCTTGGTTGTTGTTCCTGACAATGAGTTCATTATAGCCAGCTGCTGTTTCCATCTGTCCATCAACCTGAATTGTATATTCTGTATTAGGGCCGTAGAGGTTGCCTACAGGGAGTTCTGGGTTACTATTGACAATAGAATCAGCAATTTCATTGATACCAATTTGATGAGCGGATAAATAATCGGGGTCGACTTGAACTCGAACGGCAAAGGGAGATCCGTAGACATTGACATCGGAGACTCCATTAACCATTCCCAGTCGACGTCCCATCAGCGCGTAGGCATAATCATAAAGATCTCCAAGGGGCATGAGATCAGAGGAAACCGATAGAAAAAGAATAGGGGTCTGGGAGGGATTTGTTTTTTTATAGGTAGGATAGTTTGGTAGATCAGCTGGGAGATTCGGTTGTGCTTGGTTAATCGCAGACTGGACATCTGTCGCAGCGGAATCGATATCTTTATCAAGATTGAACTGAAGGACGATTGTTGAATTTCCGTTTGTGCTTGAAGAAGCAATTGTTTCGATTCCATCAACACTTGTAAATTGCCGTTCAAGAGGGGAGGTTACAGTATCGGCTATTGTTTGAGGTCCAGCACCAGGGTAACTTGTTGTTACTTCAATTGTGGGATATTCGACGTCAGGGAGGTCACTAACAGGAAGCCCTTGATAGGCAAGCGTTCCTAGAAATAGGATCGAGGCCATAACAAGTATGGTCATAACGGGACGGCGAATAAAAGGTTCAGAAAGACTCATGAGTCATCCTCGCTCTGTTTTACAAGAACTTTAGCGCCTGGGTAGAGGTTAACCTGCCCCTCAGTAATAACCTTTTCTCCTGCTTTTAATCCTTTAGTCACAACAATGGTATTATTTTCTTGCATCTGTCCAACGGTTACCTCCCTGAGCTCTACGGTCTGGTTTCCCTTGAGGACATAGATATATTTACCTTTTGGGCTCGTTTGAACGGATTCAAGCGGGAGAATGACTGCATTTTCGAGAATATCCAGGACAAGCTTTACTTTGACATATTGATTTGGCCATAGGATTTTATCGTCATTTGTATGGCTGCCTTTTAGCTTGATCATTCCTGTAGAAATGTCGACACCGTTATCAATAAAGGTGAGAGTTCCCTCATAGGTTGGTGACTCTGGATCATCTACTGTGATATAGACTTTTAAGTCGTTATACTTTGCTTTGTATCTTTGCACAGCAGGAAGATCCTTTTCATTGATGAAGAAGACAGAATAAATGGGAGTGATTTGGTTCAGGGTCACAAGAGTTGTTTCTTGATTTTCTAAAATAAGGTTTCCATCATATACTTGAGTCTCTCCAGCGCGAGCATCTAAGGGAGAATAAATCATTGTATAGCCGAGGTTGATTTTTGCATTTTCTACTGAAGCTTGATTCTGTTTGACTGTAGCGTCGTTGGCTATCACTGTTGTGACTAAGTTATCAAATTGGTCTTGCGAAATATATTCGTCTTTTACAAGCTTGGAGTTTCTCTCAGCAGTTCTCTCAGAATATCCGAGATTTGCAATACTTTCCTCAAGAGCCCCCTCTGCTTTTTCAAGGTCTGCTATGTAGGGGCGTTGGTCTATGAGATATAGAAGATCTCCCTGATTTACATCTGCTCCATCTCTGAAGTAGGTTTTCATAAGGTATCCATCAACTTGAGCCATAACATTGACGATCTGGTAGGCTTCCATATGCCCAATAGTTGAAATATACTTGGGGACATCTTTGGAGAAAGATTTAGTGATTTGAACAGGAATGGCCTTTGGTTCTTGTGGGGCTTGCTTTTTCGAGCAGCCTACAAGAGCTAGCATGAGTGCAGCACTAAAAATGAGGCTTTTCATGGAGACTTTCCTTATCTTCTATAAGTTCTAAATAGGGGGTTTGTTCCTGATTGGCTGGGCGGAATAGGATTCCTGTTGAATAGGCGAGGTTGGCAATTGAGGTATACCAACCATTTTGTGCTTGTGCGAGTTGGGATCGAGCATCCGAAACCGCAGTTTGGGCATTGATCAAATCGATAATGGTCCCGGTTCCTACACGATACTTTTTTAGGTTAACTTTGAAATCTTCTTCAGCTGATTCTAGGTAGGCTTTTGCATACTCAATAGACTCTTTAGAATACCCGACATCACTTCTATAGTTGGAGACTTCCCGAATAATGCTTAGACGGACCTGATCCAATGAAGCTTCAGACTCCTCAATCGTAGCTCGTGCTTTTTTGATGGAATTTTCGATAAAAAATCCCTGAAAGAGAGGCAGGGTAAGATTCACCTGAGCGGTGAAGTCATAATGATCATTGACACCATGTTGGAAGGACTTTCTTCCAATGTCAAACTCACCAGTGACTATGGGTAACCTTTTTAGACGGGCAGCACTATAGTTTGCTATGCTGGATTTCACCCCAGCCTCAGCGGCAAGAAGATCTGGACGATTTTCATTTGCCTTAAGAATAAGCTTGTCAAGAGTTTCAAGTTCAAAGAAGACTATTTCATCTGGGTAATCCTGAAAATAGATTATCCCGTCAGAGGGGAGTCCCATGTCATTGAGTAGCTGAGTATAGGAAGTATGGAGGCCCTGTTTTTGATTGATGACTGCAAGCTTATTGGACAAATATTGCGTTCTAGCTTGGACAATATCTGAAATGTCAGCAAGTCCTTGACGGAACTTTTCCTCAGTGGCGTTTAAGGAAACTTTGGCATTGATTACATCTTGCTCTTTTGAGAAAAGGAGCTGTTTTTGGTACAGATAGTTGTAATAGTCTGTCATGACGATCTGAATAGTTTGCTGAACCTGGCTATTGTGGGACCAATCAGCGTTGAAAAGAGATTGAAGAGCTGCTTCACTCGTCATTCGAGTCTGACCAAAGTCAAGAATTGTGTAGGTGAGCTCCAATTCTCCACTGTACTGCGTTTCATAAACAATAGAGCGCGTCGTCCCTGTAAATTGTGCATAGCGCGTTCGGGTATAGTTTCCCAAGCCTTCGGCTAGTAAGAAGTAATCTTGAAGAGATTGCCCATACGTGGCTGCACTCACACGGGCTGCAGCCCAACTCTGCTTGGTGTCTGGGTTTCTTGCAAGGGCAATATCGATAATTTCAGCAAGGGTAATTGGAGCTTCTTTTGAAAACTCATGATAATCTTCGGCCTCTTTAACGAGGTCTTCCAAATTAGGAAGACGCTTTTGTGCTTTTTTAGGAGGTTGCCAAATAGAATCAGGACGTTTAGGGGCGTAGGAATAAGGATCATTGGCTCCCTTGATGTTACATCCCTGGGTCAGTAAAAACAGTGCAAAAAGAATAAAAAAAATGACAGCTTGCAACATTAAAAAAACCTAGTCCGACTTCCTTTTTTATTTATTTTAAAAAAGATTTTTAATCAAACTAGTTTTAATCGGCTCAAGATTTTTGCTTGGGCCTGAAATTTTATTTAGTACCAGATAAGTTTATGTACTGAATTTACACGCTTTCACGTCTTGAAACAGTGCAGGGTGTCTATCACCGCTAGATGGATGAGAATGAAATAAGGAGTGAATTTTCTGAGAAGATTCAGGCAAGAAGGAAAGGATACCTTAGTCCTACGGGACACCTTTTTTAATTTTGTTAGCTTTTGCCTAAACGGGTTTTCTATTCTACGATATCAGGCCTTTCAGGAATATCTACCCGCCTGGAAATACATCCATGTTCATCCCTGTTTTTACCTCGCTTGCTGCATTTCTTTCCACTACACATAAGATGGTTATATAATATGCCTTCTCTTTTCTTAACCTCCCAAATATATTTATAGATTCTCTCATGGTTTATAGCGTCTTGATATTTGAATCGATTGCCAACAATATCAAGATGGAAAAGAAGAGCTGCGAAATAGCCCATTGATTGGAAGAGCCGCATCTGTTAGGGAAAATAGTGCAAACAACCAGTCCGATAGAATCCATGTTCTCAAGTTCAAGCCATGGAAAGAGAAACATTAAAAATCTAAAAGGGAAAAATACAGAACAGAGATGGATGGGAGCAAGCCCCCTTTATGCAGAAGATAAATCCTAAACTGTCAAAGGATACTTTGCAATAAAGTAGGTGGAATGTAGAATCAAATCATATTAGGAACGCCGAAAGGAAGTAGCCTGAAAAGTTGGGGCCACGGTAGTTTCACCTAAAGGTAGGGCAATCTCTCCAATCCAAATGCTGGTGGTGATTATGAGTTTTTATATTAATGCTTTGAGGAGGTCTTTTGTCTCTTTAAGACTTCCAAAATTTTCAACCGGTCGATTTTGTGTTCGAGCCTGCGGGATCCATCAAAATAAGCCGGATAGAAAGCATTCATTCTTCCAAACCGGTTTTGTTCATAGACTTTTTATTTCACAAACTCGATCGAAAAATATGTATAAATTTGGTACACGTTTTGCTCTCGCCCTTCCTGATAGTCTGGGAATATACTTCCTTGCAAAAAAAGCTTCTCAGGCAACGGAAAGCAAGCAGGGCTACAGAAAGCATGCCTTCGGATGGTGATAAAGAGATGTCTCTTGAGGATGAATGTGTATTTTGCCAAATTATAAAGAAAGAAGTGAAGTCATGGGTTGTTTGGGAATCTCAAGAACATTTAGCCTTTCTATCGATTTATCCCAACATGAAAGGAGTCACAGTTGTAATTCCAAAAGAACACAAGTCAAGCTATGCTTTTGACTTAGATGATGATGAATTGACTCAACTCATGCTTGCTGCTAAAAAGGTGGCGAAGTTGCTAGACGCTAAATTGGAGGGTGTTGGTCGTACAGCTGTTGTTTTAGAAGGGTTTGGCGTTAATCATATGCATGTAAAGCTTTATCCGTTACCGAATACTTCACACTTATCAGAATATTGGAAACCAGTGCACTCTAACAACAAGCAATATTTCACTGAATATTTAGGTTTCATATCTAGTAATGACTCACATCGAGCCTCCGATGACGATCTAGATATACTGGCTCAACAGCTTTCTTATGACCGGCCTATCCCCCCGACAAAGAATAAATAGGTTAAGAGATTTTTTTAATGATTAGGTCTTTAACAACATCTGGAGATGCTTGACCCTTAGAGAGTTTCATTACCTGACCTACTAGGAAGTTGAAGGCTTTATCTTTCCCGTTTCTAAAATCTTCTATAGATTTCTTGTTGGCACCTAGGACCTCATCGACAAAAGGCTCTATGGCAGAAGTATCGTGAACCGCTTGAAAATTGGGGTTTTCCTTGATAATGATTTCGGGATCCTTTCCAGGGGTTTTGGCCATGATGTCGGCAATTTCTTTGGCTATGCGTCCTGTGATTTTCTTTGAATCAATAAAGGAGGCAAGAGCTGCGATATGCTCTGGAAGAATACCCGACTTATATAGGGGAGTGCCGCTATCTTTAAAGCGACCGACAAACTCTACAGTTACCCAGTTACAAAGAGTATTTGCATTTTTGCATCCTTTAAGAGCTTTTTCATAATAGTCAGAAAGTTGCTTGTCATTAACTAAAATGGAAGCGTTGTAGTCTGTTAGTTTAAGGTTGCTGACATAACGCTCAAACCTTTGATGAGGAAGCTCTGGAAGGTCGCGCTTCACCTTTTTAACATATTCTTTTGTCAAGATAATGGGAGGTAGATCAGGCTCAGGGAAGTAACGGTAGTCTCGCGCCTCTTCCTTAGAGCGCATAAGAATCGTCTCTTTCTTATCGAGATCAAGACGAACCGTACTACTAGGAATGACAACACTAGGGTCTTTATGGGGGTGATCAGTATAGGCGCGGATCTGCCTACGAACCTCTGCTTCAATTCCAATTTCCATATAACTAAAGGAATTAAGGTTTTTAATCTCCACTTTGTTTCGAAGTGTTTTATTTCCTTTGGGGCGAACAGAAACGTTGGTATCAATTCGCATCGATCCTTCTTCCATGTTGCAGTCAGACACGTCGAGATATTCCATGATTGCTTTCAACGTTGTTGCAAACGCTGTTGCATCAGCTGGAGAGGACATGCAGGGCTCAGAAACGATCTCTAGAAGGGGGACCCCAGCCCGGTTATAGTCAACTCCAGCAAAATCTGAGAAGTGCTTTAGCATGCCGGCATCATCCTCTAGATGGGCATGGTGAATTGCAAATGTTTTTGATTTTCCATCGACATCCGCTGTAACTTCTCCCCCAATAACGATGGGCATATCGAACTGGGTGATTTGGAAGTTCCGTGGGGAGTCAGGGTAAAAGTAGGATTTTCGATCAAACTTGCTAAATTCGGCTATTTGAGCATTAATAGCGCACCCAAAACGAACTGCAATTTCCACAGCCTCTTTGTTTAGAACAGGGAGAGCACCAGGTTGCCCGGTGTCAACGACCTCGATATTTGTATTGGGTTCATCGCCAAATCGGTTGGGAGAGCGGGCAAATATTTTCGAACGGGTTTTTAGCTGTGCATGAATTTCAAGACCGATGACGGGTTCCCATTCCTCATAAGAGATATGACTCATACTGCAGACTCCTTATCAAAGAGGGGAGGAATGAATCCCGTTAAATTGAGCGCCTTTTCAAACTGGTAGGCAAAATGCATGACCTTTCCATCAGACATTTGCTGTCCTAAAAACTGCAAACCATGAGGGAGGTCATTATTGTCTTTTCCTGAAGGAACGCTGATTGCTGGCAATCCTGCTAAATTTGCTCCAACCGTATAAAGGTCTTGCAAATACATCTCAAGAGGGTCACGAATTCCTGCTATTTCAAAAGCTGGTGAAGGGGTTACTGGCATTGCTATAAGATCACAAATCTCAAACGCCTTCTTATATTCCCAAATCATTAGCGTCCGGATTTTCTGTGCCTTTTTATAATAGGCATCTTGAAACCCTGAAGAGAGGACAAAGGTCCCAAGCAGTATTCTTTGCTTCACCTCAGGTCCAAAACCCTCTTCTCGAGAAAGGTTGTAGATTTCATCCAAGTTTTTAGCATTTTCAGATCGTTTTCCAAAACGGATACCATCAAATCGAGCTAGATTTGTTGAAGCCTCTGCGGTGGACAAAATATAATAGATTGGAATTGAATATTTTAATTTGGCGAGTTTGATTTCAACGAGCTTCACCCCAGTTTCTTTTAGGACATCTAAAGTTTCTTCAAAGACTTTTCGAGCGTTATCAGATAGCTCATCCAAAAATCCCCACGGAATCCCGACGGTCTTTCCTTGAATCGAGGTTTCTAAGTGGTCAAGGTAGTTTTCTGGAGTTTTTTTTACGTTTGTTGCATCAAAATCGCAAGGGCGCCCCATTACTTCCATCATCAGAGCGATATCTTTTACAGAGTTTGCAAATGGACCGACTTGGTCGAGTGAAGAGCCAAAGGCAACAAGACCGTAGCGGGAAACCCGCCCATAGGTGGGCTTAAATCCTACGGTTCCAGTAAATGCGGCGGGTTGACGAATCGATCCACCTGTATCACTCCCGAGTGCAATTGGTGCAAGTCTTCCGCTAACGGCTGCAGCGGATCCTCCTGATGATCCTCCTGGAGCACAGGAAAGATTCCATGGATTCCGCGTTGTTTGATAGGCTGAGTGTTCTGTTGATGAGCCCATTGCAAACTCATCTAGGTTGGTTTTTCCAATAATAAGACCATCTTGTTCTTCAATCAATCGGATTGCTGTTGCATCAAATGGAGCCACATAGTTCGATAAAAATTTGGAGCCACAAGTTGTTACTTCTCCCTTTATCTGAATGTTGTCTTTAATAGCGATAGGTATTCCAGCTAATTTTCCAACGGGGGCACCACTTGCGCGCTTTACATCAAGTTCCTTGGCTTTTTCTATTGCTCGATCAAAGAAAACATTTAAGAATGACCCAAGATCTGAATCCAATGTCTGAATGCGCTGCAAATAATAGGAGATGATTTCAGAGGCAGTAAGCTCGCCTTTTATAAAGGCATCATGAAGCTGAAGTGCGGACTTACGATACATGGTCACTCAAAATTTAATGACAGTTGGAACGCGGATCATCCCGCCGATATGGGAGGGACTATTGTCGAGAAATGTTTTCCTATCAAGAGACTGATCAGGCTCGTCTTCCCGTGTAATTGACCCCATCTCTTCACTGATGTGGTTGCATGCAAGGACATCCTCGGTGTCAACTTCTTTCATTTGGTCGATATAACCCAAGATCGACTGGAGATTCTTAAGAAGCGTCTCCATCTCTTCCTCGCTGCAGTTAATCCGGCAGAGCTTGGCCAGATCGATGAGTGTTTTTTTATCTAACTTTGTCACAATGAAAAAGCGTAATTGAATTCCTCTATAAAAGTCAACAACGGAAGCTCCCTAAAGAATTTCCGTTGTTATTGAGAAGAGTTTCAACTACTAGTCTTTTAAGTTAGTAATGGTTTTGGTTTCCCAATCTCCAATTGCATTTAGGGGAGGGTATTCCATTAGGAATGGTGGTGAAATCATGCAGGACGATATTGTTAACAGGAGTTTCCCATTCTCCTCTTAAATTTTTGAACACAGGTTGCATTAGAAAGCCAAAATTTTGGTTTTCGCAGCTCAAAAAATCAAGAAAATTATCGAGATTCCAGTTTCCAAAAAAGCGTCCCTTATTTGGATCAAAATCAGTGCTAAACACATAGTAGATCTTTGCCCGAAGGAAGTTAGAAATGTTAGAAGTAACCCAGGAGACTGGAGTTGCTGTCACATAATAATCGGCTTTTGCAACGTCCTCGGTTGTACTAAACGTTGAGCTAAGCTTTAAGCGTTTGTTGCTTTCAGGCTGTGTTGCAATGACTTTCCTAATTTTCTCTGAAATATGAGGGGGGCGAACTTCAATTATTCCTCCTTCAATAACTTGTCCGTGCATGTGGTGTCCTTCTCCAGTTCGGAAAAAGGTAGATAGACCTGAAACCTCAGAAGTTCCCTTAATACTTGAGATTTTTCCAGGTCCTTTTACAAATGGATCTCCTCTAAAATTTTTTCCTAGACTTGACACCAAATCACGAACAGCATTTTGATTGTGTTCTGTGGGATTTGGTAATACGGAATAATTTTGATAGATTGATTCTACAAGGCGTTTATCTGCCATTTTCAAGTAGACTGTATCAAGTAGTGGATGATTGACATCACCACGCCATTCTGGCGTCGGATATGTGGGCCCTTCTGATGGGAAGTTTTTAGGGGGAGTTACTCCAATGTCATTGGATTGGTGTCCTCGCAAATCTGTCCTCAATGGGAAGCGTCCTAGATTGCATAATGCCATGTCTTTTTGATCCAAACCAAGATAGACTGCCATTCGCACAGCTGAGTAAGGGTTTTTTGGAAGATCTTCAGACGTGTTGTACTTGTATTGATCAAGGATATTGATAACCAATTGCAAAGTTTCTTGTTCTAGATTCTTTGGATCAATTGTAATTCCTTGCACTAAATGTTTTGCTTGTCCGCACGAGTCAGATATTCCATTTAAAAATGAAACCCAAGCAAGTTTTTGTTTTAAATTGCAAAACTCTCCAAGAGGACTTTCGATTTTTAGCCAGTTAGACGTATGCCCGAAAATTAGGTCGGCCCAAGATTGAGTTCCGATATCAAATGCTTCTGTATCAAAAACCGCTTCAATTTCCGCATGCTGGCTAAGTTGCAATGCCCAGTAATAAAAGTTGTCATCACGCGTGGCATCGTAGTTTTCAGTATTAAAGAAATCAAATTCAGCAGGATTTAGAATTTTGACAAGAACTCGTTTTGTATTATAGGTCTGCGCAAATTTGACTTTATCCTCGAATAGTTTCTGCAGTTTCTTGGTTTTTTCTTTTTGAGAAAGTCCATCAAATTTCATTCCAGAATAGCCAGTCCAAACACTAAAGTTGAACTGTTTAAGGGGATTTGCCTGAACACTTGTGGTTAGCGCAAGTGCAAGACAAATCATTGAGATTAACGATTTAAAGGTTTTCATAAGCCGCTATTTGCTCCTTCTTGTTATAGGGGATCTTTTTCAAGTAAGTGAAAAACTTTACTTGTCATCCCATTAAACGTCAAAACATTTTAATAAATCACTCGAAAAAGAGATGGAAAAATTTAAATATTTTATATATGTTATGAGTGAATAGGAGAGGAGGTACTACCTATGAAAATAATTAACTTTATTGCACTGATTCTTATTATTTTAGGGGCTCTTAACTGGGGTTTATGGGGATTTTTTCAGTTCGATCTAATTGCATGGCTTTTTGGCGGCGACTCATCTTGGCTTTCTCGCCTAGCATATGCCATTATTGGGCTTGCGGGTCTCTGGGGGCTTAGCTTCCTAGGGAAATGCAAAGCTCTATGTTGCAGTTCTTGCAAGAAAGACTAGTTATATAATGCGCAGGCTATTAGTTGTTTGCGCTTTTTGTTTTTTAACTTGTATTAATCTATACTTATATATATAATTTTTGCCAAAACCTTATCTTAAGGATGGTATAAGGATGGGATACTATGAAAACTTGTTTTTTAAATATCTATGATAATTACAGACAACCCGTCGATCAACTCAGGTCATTCCAAGGGAGTATTGGTAGAATAAAAGCAGAAATGCAGAACAAAAACTACAATGTGGCTGCAGTAGATGTGTATCGTGTTGGAACGGTTGCACTAAAATTAATTGCACTCCCATTTTTTGCGGTATCTGCATATATATATATTATGGGAAAGGTTTCCTATAATAGATGCTTTTCTTACAAGAGGCTTCTTTTAGCGGGAATCACATTTTCACTCGGCCATGATCTGTCGAAAATGGGTCAAAATCTTCAAGAAGCACGCCGTTGCGTGGTAATTGGGTCACGTAATCCTGAGAATCAGGAAGAAGACGGAACTTCACCTCGTCTATCGGGATTCCTTTCTAAGATTGTTTCAAAAGTTATTGCTCTTAATGTCAATGACCACGATATGACACGAAGGCTTGGTGCTTTAGAAGAGAGTTGTTTAAATGATCGTATTCATGCAGATGCAGATAAAGCTCTTAAGGGGACCATTGCTAAGTGGCTAGTGGCTTCATACGTTTCTGTAAATAAATTGATTTTCTAGCATTAACTAAAAAATCGTTTTGCATTAAATCCTAGGACCTTGTAATAATTACCGGAGTAATGCGGGGTCCTAAATGGTTGAAAAGACAAAAATTTGGTTTCGGTCGCTGATCAACAGATCTTCTGAAGAGATTTATGGTTGGCATCTTAGAAAAAGGGTGGTTGAAAGGTGTATCCCTCCTTCAGAAAAGGTTGACTTCATTTCTTCTGAGGGGAGGCCTGATAAGCCTGGTTCAAAGATTTCCGTTCGGTTGAAAATTTTAAATTTTTTTTGGATCAAGCTAGTTCTGCAACACGATGCGCATAAAGACAATGAATCATTTTCTCGTCATCAGACCGAGGGTTTTTTTGATACATATGAAACTGAAACAGTCATTAAGCCACAAAGTTTACATACATCTGAAGTGATTGATAGATTCGAGTTTACGCATTGTTTTCCTAGATTTCTAAATCCGCTTATTAATCGTTATCTTAAACGGAGAATAGGCAAACTCCTTTCCTATAAACATGAATTGATCGATCATGATATCGGGATGATCCAGAAGTATCCGTTTGAAAAACCTTTTAAAATATTAATCAGTGGTTCTCATGGACTTATCGGAAAAAATCTTGCTTATCTTATGGAATTTATGGGTCATGATGTTTGGCATCTTTCTCGAAAAAATTCTAAGGAAGTTAGGGAGAATAAGACTGTGATCTGGAATCCAAGAACGGGAGAATGCAATCTCTTTGAACTTGAAGGTTTTGATGTTGTAATCCACTTGGCAGGGGAGAACATTGGAAAAGGGTGGTGGACAAAGCGAAAGAAGGAGCGTGTTTTTGAAAGTCGCGTAAAAGGGACTGAGCTTCTTGTTGAGATGATTAAAAAATTGTCTAATCCCCCACAGATCTTTATTTCAGCCTCTGCAGTTGGTTATTATGGTAACTGTGGAAGCAAATTAGTAAACGAAGAGTCAGGCCCTGGAAAGGGTCTTTTTCTTTCTGAGGTATGCCAGCATTGGGAACGTGCTGGAAAAGACCTTGAAGAAAGGGGAATCCGCGTTGCTTATGCCCGTTTTGGAATGGTTCTGAGTTCTCAAGGAGGAGCTCTGAAGCGGATGCTTTGTCCCTTTAAGTGGGGACTTGGTGGTAAGGTGGGAAATGGTCATCAATATATGAGTTGGGTTGCAATCGATGATGTTGTTGGTGCTCTTTATCATGTGATGATGACTCCTAATTTGTATGGAGCGGTTAACGTTGTAGCTCCTCATCCTGTGTTAAATGGTATTTTTACAAAAAAATTAGCTCAGGTCCTTAACCGATGGTTAGGACTACCTTTTCCCGCATTCGCTGTCCGCCTCTTTATGGGGCAAAAAGGGGAAGAACTTTTTCTATCGAGCACTCGTGTCGAACCCCGGCGCCTTTATGAGAGTGGTTATAATTTTCACTATCCAAATCTCTGCCAAGCTCTTGAGCATGTGACATAATATCATCTGCAAAATAAAGTGTGTAATCGAAGCAGAAATTTTAGCGTATTAACACTTGTGTCAATTTTTTTCATATTGTATACTGCGAAGCGTTATGGAACAAATGAGCCCTGTACATCTTATTTCCACTCTAGAAATTATTGTGCGCCTCTAGGCGCATGTAAATCCCCCCCCTCTATCCAGAATCTGATACTATTAAGGAAGAAAAGTGAACAAATTAAAAAGTACGTCATTATCAACGGGGCTCGCGATGTTCTCCATGTTTTTTGGAGCAGGAAATATTACGTTTCCTCTGATTATCGGGCAGACTGTTGAAGGGGGATTGATATGGGCCCTACTAGGCCTAGTTTTGACAGCTATATTGATTCCATTTAGTGGTTTATTATCTATCAGCCTTTATGAAGGCGACTATGAAAGTTTCTTCAGCCGGATTGGTAAAGGACCCGGCCTTTTTGTAATCATACTCCTGCTTGCTATGATTGGCCCCTTTGGAGGAATTCCTCGCTGCATTACATTGACCTATTCAACTCTTAAGGTCTATTTTAGTGGGATACACCTCCTAACCTTTAGTTTTATCAGCTGTCTGATTGTCTTTCTCTGTTCATGGAAAAAGAACAGGATTTTAGACCTTATTGGTTATGTTCTATCCCCTATGCTCGTTCTCTTTTTGGTTGTGATCATCGTCAAAGGGGTCTTCTTTTCAAATTCAGATCCTGTAGGATCGTCTCACATAGCTCATCCTTTTTTCTATGGGCTAAGAGAAGGATATAATACTATGGATCTTTTAGCGTCCTTCTTCTTCTCCTCTCTTGTTTATAACAAGCTTAAGGAGCAGCAAGGGGAACGAAAAAGTGTCTTGGTCCCCGTATTTAAGGCAAGCCTGATTGGTGCAGGTCTTTTAAGTATCATTTATATCGGATTTAGCTACGTTGCTGCCCATCATAGTATGGCACTTGATGGCACCGGGGTTGACCAGTTGCTTGGTCGTGTTGGTCAAATCGTACTTGGTCAACATGCTGGTCTTGTTGTGTGCATGTCGATTGCCCTAACCTGTTTAACCACAGCAATTGCATTAACGGTTGTTTGCGCTGAGTTTTTGCAAAAGCGCATAACAAAGAGTCGTTTATCGTATGAGTGGTCACTCGTTGCAGTTTTGGGTATAACCGTTCTTGTTTCGACACTCGAATTCACGGGAATTGTTAAACTCTTGGCTCCTGTTTTGGAGATTGTTTATCCCTCAATACTGGTTCTTTGTGTAATAAATATTTTTCATAAAGTCCTAAACTATCAGCCAGTTAAAGTTCCAGTTTTTGTGACACTTTCGTTAGTACTCTATTTCCAGTACTTTGTATAAATCGTTAGGAGACAGCGATTGACGCTTTCATTTTTCATGCGGAAAATATTTCCTCTTGTGCAATTAATTTTTTCGATCTAGATTTAAAGATGAAGGCGGCAAATTGATCAGGGGACTTGATTTTTGCCTCCGATCAATAGTGGGGGGGGAATGAAAGAGAAATTAGGGCTCAATCCTTGGCTCAGTATCTGGGTTAAGCCTAGAAAGACAATACGAGCGCTTGTTGAATATGATGCGGGTTTTTGCTTCATCGTGATGTGCGCAATTTACGGCTTTTTGTATATGTTACAAATAAGTCAGTTTTTGGCACTTGGGCAGTCGTCGTCGCTACTGATTATTATTATCCTATCAGCGGTTTTAGCCATTCCAGTGGGTTATGTTGTTTTCAATATATCGAGCTTTTTTGCATTTCTGTTGGGGAAACTCATTAAGGGAAAGGGCTCATTCAAACAAATCCGAGCGGCAACCTATTGGTCTACAGTCCCTATGGTGGTGGTGCTTCTATTTTGGATTTTTTGCATAGTTATTAATGGAAACAGCTTGTTTGTTCCAGGCTACGAAAAAAGACTTGTTGAATCAGCTGCGACTATTAATATTGTCATAAGCATTGCTCAATTTGCTTTGGCGATCTGGGGGTTGATTATTTATTTACATGCATTAGGGGAAGTGCAAGGGTTTTCAGCGTGGATGGCACTGCTAAATGTTTTTTTAGCAGGCCTTGCAATCTTTATTCTTCTTTTCCTCATTAGTTGGGGCGTTTCTGCGCTGACATACTTAACTTAAACGAAAAGAAGTAGAGGGGGAAAAGATGCTGAATTTATTTAAAAGAAAGGCGTTTGCAGCGTTTGGAGCGGTTTTACTAACAACAGGGGGAGGTCCTGCGTTTATCGGTGGGGCACCTGTGAGAATGGCTGTTCAATCAAAGGCAGTAATCCAATCTGTGGAGGGATGGAAGAAGTTTCATTCTGTACATGGAAAGTGTATGGTTTCTCTTCCCGAATCTCCTGAGCATGTAAAACAAATTATGCCCTTTCCTGAAGAAGGGTATAACCTCCGCTATGATGTGTATGTTTCTGCACATGAAAAGAAAGCGATCTACATGATGCTTATTGCGGAGTATCCTCCGTTTATCAATGAATCTCATGCTGAGATGAGCCTTGAAAGCTTTCTCAATGGGCTGGTAACTCAAAACTATGATAATGAGCTGATATTTGCCGATTTAATCGTTATTGATGGACATAAAGCGCTTGATTTCTTCATTCAAGCGAAAGGAACTTACTTTAAAGGGCGTGCAATCATGGCTGAGAATCAGCTCTATCTTCTAGCAATGGAGTGCGAAGTAATGAACTATCTTGAAATAAATTTTGACCACTTTATTAACTCATTTGAGTTGGTTAAATAATGCAAGATGTTTTGGGTCTGATTTATCTAACTCTCATTCAACTTGTCGTAACGTGGATGATTGTTGGAATTATATGGTTCCTGCAAGTTATTCACTACCCACTCTATCGGAAGATTAAGGAAGGGTTTGTAGAGTATGAGCGAGCCCATATTAGGCGGGCAGCGCTTCTGATCGGACCAATCATGCTTATTGAAGTCATTACCGCAATACTCCTTATTGGGGTATCAACGGAAGGGACTCTAACGAAGCTTGCGGGAGCCAACTTGATTCTTTTGATCTTGATTTGGCTCTCGACCTTTCTCTTTCAATTGAATCAACATCAAAAGCTTAGCGTCCGTTTTTCTCTTAAAATTGTACAAAGGCTTATCCGCTGCAGTTGGATCCGCACTTTTCTATGGACCCTCAAGGGGTTGGTCATGGTATTTTTCTGCTACCATCTTTTTCATTTAGGCACCATTACAAGGAAGTTTTTTAACATGTAATCCCACTTTTTTTTGGTAGCTGGTATTACCGAGAATATGCTATACGGAAGGGTAAGGGGAGCTTACATCTATGCATGGTCCAGTCCTTTCAGATGTGAAAATGGTCAATATCAACCACCGAGAATCGTGGGAGGGGGCGGTCTTACGCCACTTTCGTTCCCAATTTAAAGCAAACTCACTTAAAAACTTATGTCTTTCTATCATTACTTTTGGTGTTTCCCCCTATAAGACATACAAACAATCAAAGAGATCGATTGCTCAAGCCCTTTCTGCTCGTAAGCTCTTTTTTTTTGGAGCGCTTCAAGAACGTATCGAGGAGCATCGCAAGCAGCAAACCCATACTGATCCCAGACAATCGCTTAACGCGATTTTTATGGGTGTGCAGTCTGAAAAAGTGGATGAAACAGAAGAAGCATTAGAGTTTAAAGCAATTTATTATCCTAACGAACTCCTCCTATTTATTACCAATCCCATCAGAGATAATCGAAGCATTCGCCTTCATCGTCACAAATCACGTAAACATCTTGATTATTTAAAAATGTGGCATGATCTCAAGAAAAAGGCGCGTATAAATCAATATCGGCAGATCCAAAATATCAACTACTGCAATAGGACGCTAAAGGAAGAGTACTGCCTGGCCCCCTCTGGAATTCATGACCGTCTAACACGTACATCTATTTGTCAGAAAAATATTTACCTGACGACGAAGTTTCGTGAGCTTGGAAAGGCTTTCCAAGAAATTGTGTTTGCATATCAAGATTTTGATGAGTTGAAAGAACCAAATCCTGATCTTTTTCATCTTCTTGAAACCCTATCGAAAACCTCCCAGAAGGATATCGAAATCCTTCAAACGTACCTCACCAGCCGTTACCTTCCTCGAGATCTTCCACTTGAGAATCGAAGGCAGCTGATTCAGCTCGCAAACCAGCAAGAGGTTCTCTACCATGTGAGTGATGAGCAGCAGTTTGGAATATGTGCTCTAATTCTTAATAAATATCAGTGGGACTTCCTTCTCTCAATCCAAGAAGTTTCTCAAGTCACTTTAGGGCTCCTGGACTGGGCCTTTGAGGAATGTCCCTCAGAAATCCAAAAAGAACTCTCGTTCATAGAACACATTTATGAGGGAGTCGATAAGAAGGTAAAAGACGATACTGAGGCATTCCCTACGCTGAATGAAAAGTTAACTGGGGATGAATCTCTTCGGTATATGACAATTGACTTTGCAAAAGAGATCAATCGAGAGTGGCCCTCTCTCTATCTTTATGATCATGACAAACTCCTGTTTCATGCGGATAAAACCAACTCTTTTTCAATGGAAAAACTTATTGAAACATACAAAGCTATGCAAAAATTATGTCTTGTAGACGAGAAGCTATTCTCTCTCTTGCAGCAAGCTTTTTCTCAAGTGGGAAGACAGGCTTTTAGATCGGCAATTGAAGATGGGGTGTTAAAGCTTCTGGGTGAAAAACCACAATACTTTCTCCCCATCCTCTCTAATACTGACATCACAGCGATTAAGAAAAATGAAAACCACCTTGAAATTCGGTATACTTTCGAGCAGCTCATTACAAAAAAGGGGGAGGTGCAACACCCTTTTGAAAAGGAAAAATACATGATAATTACCCAGCCTCTCATCAAGCATGATGGCCGATGGTTTTCTCCGGAAGCACTAAAAAAAATTGCAGTTAAGAAGAGGACTGAATGAGAAGATCCCTGCGCAGCGTTATGCCTCCTCTGGTGAGCCTTGTTATTGTGATGTTGGGAAATGGATTCTTCACGACATTTACAAGTTTGCGCCTTTCAACTGCTGACTTTCCCAACTGGATTATTGGGTTGATTAATGCATTCTACTATGCTGGAATTATGCTTGGTTCCATCTATCTTGAGAGACTCATTAATCGGATTGGTCATATCCGGACCTTCGTGATTGTGGCATCAGTTAACTCTATTTTGATTGTCTTGCAAGGAGGAATGATTGGAGTTGTCTCGTGGTCTATATTTCGTTTTCTGATGGGGTTTTGTGTCTCGGGATTTTTTATTGCGATTGAAAGCTGGCTCCTCCTTTCTACAGGGGTTAAAAACAGAGGAAGACTCCTCTCGATTTATATGCTTACCCTCTATATGGCTCAGGGACTTGGACAGTTTATCCTTAACTTTTCACCGATCAATAGTCTGCTACCTTTTGTCATCACGGTTATTCTAAGTTCCCTTTCTGTGATTCCTGTGTGCATGATGAAGAGCAGCGGTCCTCTTCTCTTAGATTCTTCTATCACCAACATCTTCCAAATCTTACGAAAGGCGCCCCTTGGTCCTATCGGGTGCTTTGTTTCGGGTATGATTCTAAGCTCCTTTTACTCCCTTGCGCCTATTTTTGCTAAAGAGAGAGGTCTCTCAGTGATGCAAATTTCTCAAATCATGGGTTTTACCATCTTAGGTGGGCTCCTTCTTCAATGGCCCATTGGCCACCTCTCTGATATCTTCAACCGTCGAAAAGTGATTATGGGTGTTTCCTTTGTTCTGATGTGCGTGACATTTGCCCTCTATCACAGCCCTCACTTCCACTATTATCTCCTTCTTGGTTTGACGATCCTATTTGGGGGGGTTTCATTCACCTTGTATCCTCTTTCGATTACCTATACGTGTGACCATTTTTCGGATAAAAAAATTGTGGGTATCACCTGCGCTCTTTTGGTGATCTATGGAGTCGGGTGTATTATCGGCCCTCTTGTTTCACCATTCTTTATGACCTTCTTTGGTCCTAGCGGTCTCTTTCTCTGTATGAGTATGCTTTCTGCTGTCTTTATTTTAATTTGTCTCTGGAGGGTATTTCATGCCAAATCTCATGGTGATGAGGAACAGAGCGATTATCTCCCACTTCCCAGAGCGACTTCTCTTGCCTTTTATATTGATCCTCGGAGTGACATTAACGATGAGGATGAGCTTGATGAGGATGATGAAGATCTCTATCCATTCAGTCAAGAGTACGAAGACGAGGATGAGGATGACTAATAATAAGACACTTAGGTTTATAATATTTTTATTTACTTCATAGAAGTATTTTGATAACATCTTTCCCAAAATATGGATTTTGAATGAGAAATGTCAACTCAAGATATTTATTTGGGATGAACTGTTTAGTTGCTGGTGTTTGCTGTTGTGTTAAAAAAAAGAAGTTTTCCTTTCTGTTGCAGGACTCATGCTTTTTTTCAATAGCTTTTGTACCATATTTTAAGTTTTCAGATTCTCAAGCTCTTAAAAATTGCACTTTTTCGAAATCTTTAGAGATAGTCTGGGGGAAATTTATAAACAATTATGGCTATGTTAAGTAAGGACATGCCATTTACCAAAGATGGAGACAATTATGACACAATACCAATCTATAAGTGGAGCTCGTTCCAAAAGAACAAAGTATCTAGTGGGCGTGGCAATCTTTAGTTCTCAGCTTGTAATTTCAAATCTTAAGTCTAATACAATATTTTCGCGTATTGACAAGATTGAGACCAAAGAGGAATGCAACGGGGTTTATGAAGAGCTTATAGCACTTTTCAAGAAAAATAAAGAGGCTATTTCTTCCGAGCAAGCAATCAAAATATGCAAGATGTTCTTCAAAAAGGCAAAGCCTTTTTCTAGGAGTTCGTGGGGTTCCTCGGTAGCTAGGCTTATTCTAAAGGATTATTCTAATTTTATAAATCAACTTCAAGGATGGAAAAAAGTTAAAATGCAAATGGAATATATCGAAGTTATTAACGCAGCGACTACTCACGATCGCGCGTTTGTTGATGGTAAATATTTCACTGAAGGTCTAGAGGGAAGGGAACGGGTAGAGTTTGATAGTTGGATGGAAAAAACAGGGAGACCCATTCAGATACGTTGGTCTATTATGGGAAATGGAGAAAAAAGAACATAAAAAAATCTATGAAACCATCACCCAATATATTGAGGGAGTTGGAGATCGGATTACATTTGTTCAAAAAATCGATCTTTGCGATCAGTTCTATATTAAATTAAGTTTATGCCATCTGGATAAGAAAAAATCTTCGAACTCGCTGGCTATCAATATCCTAAATTTTCGTGAGGATCTTATGCATGAACTTGAGGGGATAGAGAAAGCCAAGGCTTATATGGCCTATGTCGAATTTTTATCTGAGAATAAAATCTCCGCCTTTAATCTTTTCACTGATATTATCCCTAAAATTAGAGATACACTTGATAAGCGGGGAAAAGCGGCTGTTGACGCTTGGATGGAAGCAAAAGGCAAGGCAATAGAAGAAAAATGGAGACGATGACACAGTATCAATCTGCGTGGGGTCCGATTTGGACTGCAAATTGCAACAGCGGCTGTTTAAAAAGACTCTGAGCTAAAACTCAAAACACCCTTTGATGCCTCCATATGCAGCTGCATCGAAGTGAAAGTAGGTGGGTTTATCCTCGTGGCGATTGCGGATTTGGATCCACCCATCAAAGTTGGTACCGCCGAAGAGGCCTGCTGAGAAGTGATGTGTATTGAGATAAATGCCAATATCTACGCCATTAGCATGGACGGAAACCTTAGATTCTGGTTCGTTTTCTCTTTTCCCAACGCGGTGGAAAGAGCGATACCACCCTCCGAAACTGCGGTAACTAAGGGCCGAAGACCAGTGCTTTGCGAAAAAATAGTGAAGGGAGAAGTCGAGGGGGAAAACAGCATTAATTTTCCATTGTTTATGGAAATACCAATCAAATCCTAGAATAGGAAATAAATAGATGTTTTTTACCCCCGTTTGTCTGACAACTCCGATGTGAATCCCAAGGGGGTTGCTATAGGCAAGGCGTTCCCAAATCGTCCCAGTATAAAATGCGTTACTTCCCATATTAAAATGGTCAAGGTTGGCATGGACACCGGGGTCTACAACCCAGCGCCATTGCTCGATTGCAGTTGTAATGTATCCAATGGAGAAAATTACATCGTTGAAGTTCTTCTGGATGAAGGAAGGATTTTTATCCCAGTTGAGGCGCATATACCCATAGCCGAATTCGAAGGATAAAGCCCGATTTTCAGCGGGATAGGTGTTAATAAAGACCGCTCTGGCCCCTTTGGTATAGTTAAGGTCAGATCCATTAAATCCTCGTTTGTCGATATCGGCCCCAACAACGGGCGCAAAGTATCCATCGATAAGGATTCGATTCTCCTTATGAATAAAACAATAATCTGTTGCAAGCGAATAGTTTAGACAATGTGCTAAAGCGGGGAATATCAACAGGGTTAGGAAACGTATGCCTTTTTTCATCTTCCCTCCTAACTTTCTAATTACCCTCTCTCGGTGAATAAATTCAACGATTCTCCACCTAACATGCGGAGCAGTTCCTGTTCTTTTTCAGAGGCTTTAAGAGGGGAAATTTTAGTGATAGCTCGACCATTACTCTCCTTTTTAGAGATTTGAAGATGATGGTTTGCGTGGCGTGCCACCTGAGGAAAGTGGGTGATTGCAAGGATTTGGGAGTGCTTTCCGAGTTCTCTCAGTTTTTTTCCGACGATTGAGGCGGTTTCACCTCCGATATTTGCATCTAGCTCATCAAAAATGAGGGTGGAGAGAGAACCTTTCTCTGCGAGAAGAATCTTTAGGGCAAAGAGGAGGCGAGCGATTTCTCCGCCGCTGGTATGGGTCGAAAGGGAGGCAGGCTCCTCTCCAGGATTCGCGGCGAGGAAAAAGGAAATCTGATCTTTTCCCGCAGGTCCTATTTCTTTGGAATCAATAGTGATTAACATTTTAGCATGGGGAAAGTTAAGGGTTCGGAGCTCATCTGTGAGTTTACTCTCTAACTGTTTAGCAGATTTCTTTCGCTTCTCAGTGAGCGATTCAGCTAATTGTTGTGTGTTTGAGCTTAGGGTGTGAAGCTCTTGTTTTATTGCATCAATTCTTTCATCGAGATTCTCAAAGGTATCGACTTGAGTTCTGAGGCCTTTAAGATGGGCATCGATCTCATGGGATTCAATATGGTATTTCCTCTTGAGCTGGTTTAGAGTAGAGAGACGGCTTTCAAGGCTTTGGAGTTTTTCCGGGGAATATTCAAGGGTTTGCAGCTGTTTTGAGGCAAGAAATGAGGCTTCTTGCAAATGGACAATGGCTGTCTGAAGGTGCTGCGAAAGAGAAGAATCATCTACCAGCTTTTGAAATTGGGTTAGAGTAGGAATAAGACTTAGGTTGTCGAGTCCATCTCGAACCGCTGTAAGCTTCTCTATAATTTCCTGAGAATTTGCTAGGGCTTTGTATTCCTCGAAGAGGACCTCTTCTTCGCCTTCCTGGTAATTGAAGACGTCCCATTCTTCAAGCTCCCATTTCAATCTTTCTATCCGATCTCCTTGCCTCTCTGATTTAAGAGAAACAAACCTCTTTTCAAGATCTTGGAAGGACTGGTATGAGGCGGTGAAAGGGGAGAGGTTGATATCCCCATATAGGTCAAGCAGGGTGCGTTGTATTTCTGTTTGGCGGATAGACTCAGAACTGTTTTGGTTGACGAGTTCTAGTAGATGGGGGCTTAAGCGGGAAAGGAGGGATAGGGGAGCCATCTGTGAGTTGATAAAGATGCGATTTTTTGCGGCCTTTGAGATTTCTCGTTTGAGGATAAGGAGTTCTTGGGGGTCAAAGTCGATGCCACTTTCTCGAAGAATTTCATGGACCATAGGTTGTTTTTGAATGTCGAAGGTTGCCTCAATGCTTGCTTTTTCTGCTCCTTTGCGAATGATATCAGTGCTTACTTTGTGTCCTGAAAGGAGATGGATGGCTTGGATTAAAAGTGTTTTGCCCGCGCCGGTTTCTCCGGTTAGAACGTGAAAGCCTCGATCGAAGGAGACCATGGCCGACTCAATAAGAACAAAAAAAGAAAGAGAGAGTATTTATCATACTCTCCCACTATAGCGTATTAGAGGTTTTTTCTTAAAGCAGTACCCACTCTTTTTGTTGCGTATGCGCAGAGAATGATGCACGGTCAAAATTATTGTTTGTGGCCTTACTGAAGCCATAAACTCCGCCTGCAACGCTTCCAATCCAAGCACCGTAACCAACGCCCATAGGTCCTCCAAGGGTAAATCCTGCACCCATTCCCAGGAGCATACCATCTACGGATCCATGAGCGGTTGTGCGTATGGTTGAAACCATATTGATTGCTTTTTTATTTAAGTAGTTAACTTTACTCACGAGGTTAGATCCAGCATCTGAGATTGTTTTCATTACGGATGAGAAGACTCTAGAAATGGCATTAACTTTATTTGAAAATGTCGAATTAACAGATTTTCTTGAATTACTCAAAAAATTCATTGCAGACCCACTATATGAATTAGTAGGCTGTGTTGTGCTATTGAATGACATAGTATCCTCTTGTTTATTAACACCACTAATAATAACAATTAACATCATTAATTACAAATTACAAAATAATTAAAATTCAACTTATTGCAATAAAGAAAACTAAAAATTTTAATATGAATTATTGTAAAGTAATTCCTTGACGAGCAGTGAGGGTGTTTCTCAGGGAAATTATGCGGTTAAAAAGGCTTGGATTGTTTTGAAATGAAGTTTAGCGACCTGATGGAGGGCTTGCTCTCCATGGATTCTAACAAACTTTTGACCTGCCGTGACGACAAGAGCAGAAGCCCCTTTAGGAAGGTCAAGTTCGAACTCCTTTGATAGGCGATGGATCCCTTGAACAAAGGCGGCTCGTGCTAAAATCGAGGCTCCAGCAACAACGATGTCTTCTTCACCCCTGTGTCGCTGAGTAAGGTCCACCTTTAGGCTTTTTTTCTTTAAGGCATTTTCGACGACATGCTTACTAGCAAACTGATCGATAAGTACCTCCGTACATTGAGATTTTTCTACCAGCTCTTCTATCGCTGTGGCATGCCCCCAAGCAAGGAGGTGGTTTAGGTTTCTAAACTGATCGTAGAGTTCGTTATAACGCTTGGGAAAAATTTTGATTAGGGAATAGTCACACTCTTTCTTGATTTTCTCAGCAATCTTAATAATAGTAGGATCGGTGAGGCGCTTGCTGTCGCGAATTCCCATTTGGATAAGGGAGGTGATCTGAACACTATCGGCATAAAGGGCAGCAATGCACAAAGGGCCAAATACATCCCCTTTTCCTGCCTCATCTACGCCAATATGGGGGAGGGTGTTCATTGTTGTCTTGGGGTAGGAATAGGAAAGATTCCCAAGAATTTCGGGTTCGAGGTAGAAGGAGATAAAGTCATCCTTCCCTTTCCCTTGAACCATGAGTTTTCCTGACTGATATAAAGTGCAGGAAACCCCTTGTTTTTTTGCTTGAAATACTGTGTAGGTGGGCTGAGAGAGCTCAAATCCTTGGTCGATTAGATCTTGCTTGAGTTTGGGAGCAAGGGAGGTGTCGATCTCTGTTACAAAACTTGCTGACTTTGCCATACTGGGGGACTTTACCAAATCCTTTAATTAAAATCACCTATCAGTTAAATTGATAAAAAAGTGTGTATGTGTCTATGAAAGATGAAATGAAAAAATTTGGTGAGCTCTTTAAATCAAAGCGGAAAGAACTCAATTTATCGCTGAAAGAAGTGGAAAATGCTACGTCGATTCGAGTCAATCATTTGGAGTCGATTGAGGAGGGGAATAATGATGATTTCCTTTCTCCTGTGTACATGCTGGGATTTATGCGCCAATATGCGACATTTTTGGGACTCGATGGAGAGAAGCTTCTTGAAGAGAATCCAGAGGCTGTGAAACTTACTCAGGATAAACAAGACTTCGCCTATGGAATCGGAACCTTAGAGGTTCGAGGCAGTGTGGGAGGAGGAGTGAAATGGCTTCCCAATTTAATTTGGGCATCGGTGACCGTTATGGTCATTGTTGGTGCTTATTATTTAGCTAAATACTTAGGTGTGATTTAACTTAATTCAGGTTTATGTCGACTGAACCCTATAAAAATCGCTTGATCAAAGAGAAATCTCCATATCTTCTGCAACATGCTCATCATCCCGTTGATTGGTATCCGTGGAGGGCTGAGGCTTTTGAAAAAGCAAAGACTGAGGATAAACCAATCTTTCTCTCTATTGGTTATGCGACCTGCCATTGGTGCCATGTCATGAGTCGGGAGTCATTTAATAATCCTGAGGTTGCCTCAGAGATGAATGATGTTTTCATCAATATCAAAGTTGATCGAGAGGAGCTTCCTGAAATTGATAGCCTTTACATGGAATTTGCCCAGGCCTTGATGGCATCGGGAACAGGGTGGCCCCTTAATGTCATATTAACTCCTGATCTTAAACCTTTTTACGCTGTGACTTATCTTCCTCCCGAGGAGAGACAAGAAATGATGGGGCTTAAACAACTCACAGAACATATTCGAAAGCTCTGGTGGAGTGAAGAAAGAGAGCTTCTCTTTGATCAGGCCAACAAACTGGTGGATTTATTTGAGAAATCGGTGATGACGCGCGGAGATGAGCTGCCTACCGATAGTGTTGTTGATGAAGCGGTTCAAATGCTTTTTGAAACAGCTGACCCTGTTTACGGAGGGCAGAAAGGAGTTCCGAAGTTCCCTATTGGTTATCAATGTCAGTTTTTCCTGACCTACGCAAAGCTCTATGACGACGCTCGCTCTCTTTTTTTTGTTGAAAAAACCTTATCGAAGATCTACCAGGGAGGGATCTATGATCATATCGGCGGAGGTTTTTCTAGATATAGTGTTGATGAGAAATGGCTTGTTCCCCATTTTGAGAAAATGCTTTATGATAATGCTCTTCTTGCAGCAGCATACTTGGATGCATGGCGTTACACGAAGAATGAGCAGTTTAAAAGGATTTGCATCGAAGTCATTGAGTATGTACTTCGAGATATGAAGCACCCTGACGGGGGGTTTTATTCTGCTGAAGCTGCCGATACTGATGGAGTAGAAGGAGCCTTTTACCTGTGGAGCAAAAAAGAAATTGAGTCTTTTCTTCCTGTTGATGATGCTTCTCTATTCTGTGAGTATTTCGATGTTACTGAGGTAGGGAATTTTGAGGAGAAGAATATTCTCCACCGCTCTTTTTCTGTTGAGGAGTTTTGTGAGTATCGGGGCTTTGATCAAACAGATGTTGAACAGTCACTAGAAAATTCTCTCAAAATTCTTAAGGAGAAACGCTGCAAGCGGAAGCATCCGTTTAAGGACGATAAGATTCTGGTCTCGTGGAACGCTTTGATGATCGACACTCTTGTGAAAGCAGGGATGGCGCTTGAAAACGAGACATATGTGACTTCAGGGATCGAGGCGATTACGTTTATTAAATCTCATCTTTGGAAGAATGGCAAGCTCCTAAGACGATTTCGTGAGGGGGAGGCTGATTATGAGGGAGGGCTTGATGATTATGCCTCACTGATTCGAGTGCTGATCACCCTATACGAATCTGGTCAGGGAGAAGAATACCTTGATTGGGCTCTTGAAATGACGACTCACCTAGAATGTGATTATAAGGCTGATGATGGGGCTTTTTATCTCACAGGACCTGATCATTCGATTCTTCTAAGGAGATGTGAGCTTTATGATAGCTCTCAACCTTCTGGAAATGCTCTGCATGCTGAGAATCTCATCCGTTTGTATCAGATAACGCACAATCGAGACTATTGGATTCAGGCTGAAGACATCTTGAAAGTTTCTAAAAATTTTATTGAAGCTTATCCGCAAGGATCGTCATACCATCTCATCAATTTGCTGAGGTATTTGGACAGAGAGTTGCCAACATTAATCGTTGTGCTTGACTCAAAGATGACTCATCAAAATGAGATTCAAAAGTTTATCTATTCAAATTTTATTCCCCATTTTACGTTGTGTTTTAAGAAGGAGACAAAAGAGTATCCATTAGTTAATGGAAAAACAACCTTCTATTTGTGCACACAAGGAAAGTGTCAACCTCCAGTTACCGATTTTGCAGAAATCGAGAATTTCATAGACAGACTCTAGGTTTCATGGTATACCTTGGTCTCGAAATTGTGTGGTTTTTGTGTGGAAAAATCATATGGAATCAAGATGCTGGAATTGAATTAAGGATTTAGTGAATGGATAAAAGTACTCTTGGAGATTACTCAATCATCAAACAAATCGGTCAGGGAACGCTTGGAAGCGTGTATCTCGCTGAGCACCGGTTTGTTAAACAGCAATACATTTTAAAGGTTCTTCCTGAGGAATTATCGACTGATCGAAACTTCATCCAGCGATTTGAAAAGGAAGTGGCAACTTTTGCAAAGCTTGGCCACCCGCATATTGTTAAAGTGCATAACATCTCATTTGCTGAAGGATATTATTTTTTAGTCACAGACTGCATTGTTGATTGTTTAGGAGAAACGACAAACTTAACCCAATACCTAGGGGTAAATAAGCAAAGCCTCAATGAAAATGAGATTTTGGAGTTATTGACCCAAGTTGCATCAGCGTTGGCTTATGCTCACCAAACCCAGTTTGGGGGCTCTCCACTAGCGCATCGAGGATTAAAGCTCAATAACATCTTGATTGGAAAGGGAGAAAGAGGGCTTCATATTTATCTTTCTGATTTCGGTCTTTCACATATTGTTGGAGAGGGAGCGATTCTAACCCGAATGTACAAAAACCTCACCGAGGTTCTCTCCTTAGATCTAAATCAGTCAACTTTTACTAAGCCTGGAGAAGAAAAATATATGACGGGGATTTTTGACTCTGGTAAACTCTCGAAACTTCATGCCTCATTCTTGCAGACCTACCATTTTCTTGCTCCAGAACAAAAGATTTATCGCGAAAAACCAGTGGGCCCTAAAGCTGATGTGTATGCTTTTGGTGTTCTTGTGTATTTCCTTTTGATGCACTCGTTTCCTGAGGGTAACTTTTACCTTCCCTGCGAGGCTTACCCTGACTTCCGATTAAATTGGGATTTCCTCATCCGAGAGTGTTTAAGGCCTGATCCAAATAAACGTCCTAATTCACTCCTCAGAATGCTAGATGGTCTTTCTTCGCCTCATGTAAAGAAAGTAGCTGTATCTAATTCAATTGAGGAGGAAGAGATTCTAGATTGGGACGAAAGAGCAGAAGCATCTGTAGAAACTGAGGAGTCTGGAGTTGCAGTTGCCACAGAGGAAAAAGAAACAGAGAGTATTCCTATACAAACTGATATGCTGCATGAGGTGTCTGAAATGGTGAGAGGAAGTGCAAAACCCGTCCTCAATCCTCAAGAGATCAAGCGTCCTAAATACGACCCAGATCCTGCAGCGTCTTTTCATATCGATAGTACTGTTGCTAGATATGTTCCAAAGGAAGAAAAGGAAAAAAACATTGAGCCGATTCAAACCGATATGGAAGTTGTTAAAGGAGGAGAGTATTATCGGGGAAGCGACGAGGGAGGAAGAGATGAGCGCCCCCGACATGAAGTAAAACTTTCAAGCTTTGCCCTTGATGTACATCCTGTTACAAATGAGCAGTTCACCCGCTTTTTAGATGCTATGGGTGGCGAAAAAGATGCAAATAACAACGATATCATAAGACCGAGAGAGTCACGTATTCGTCGTCATGGAGGAACGCTGACTATTGAATCAGGCTATTCCAAGCACCCGGTTATTGGTGTGACTTGGTATGGTGCTATTGCCTATGCTAAGTGGGTGGGAAAACGTCTTCCTACCGAGGCAGAGTGGGAAATTGCCGCATCGGGAGGGGAGGAATTAATGTACCCGACTGGAGTCAGCATTGAGAGGACTCAAGCGAATTTCTTTAGCTCAGATACGACGGCTGTTAAAAGCTATCCCTCCAATAAATATGGTTTCTATGATATGGTAGGAAACGTTTATGAATGGTGTCAAGATTGGTACGATTACAATTATTATGAGGTAGCAATGCAACGTCCTGACAATCCAAAGGGACCAATGCAGGGTGTTTATCGCGTTCTTCGTGGTGGATGCTGGAAGAGTCTAAAAGATGATCTTCGATGTTCTCATCGTCACAGGAATAATCCGGGTATAGTGAATCGTACCTATGGTTTTCGATGCGCTGCTGATGTCGATGAATAGTTTTCTATTCGTTTGTGTGGGGAATATCTGTCGTTCTCCAGCCTTAAAAGGAATGCTTGAGTACCTCCTCAAAGAGAAGGGGATAACGGCTCATATAGAAAGTTGTGGTCTTCATGCGATTTTCCTTGGAAATCCACCAGATGGGCGTATGCAAGAAGTAGCTCGGAAGCATGGGGTCACTCTGAAAAATCAGGCAAAAATTTTTGAAAATGCCTTCTTTGATCAGTTTGATGCTATCTTTTGTGTGACTGCAGATGTTCTTTCGGCAATCCGTAGCATGGCACACTCTCCAGAGCACTACGGGAAAGTTTTGATGGCAACCCACTACTCTAAGATCCACCCTAACGATCCGATTCCTGATCCTTACTTCGACTCCATCAATGGCTTCGAAAATGTCTGGACGATCGTTGAGGATGCTTGCAGGGGAATTCTTGATAAGTTTTATCTTGATAAAAAAATAGGATAAATTAGACCATACTTCTCATGAAATTATTATTGTCAAAGCCTAGAGGGTTCTGTGCTGGTGTGGTGCGTGCGATCGAAACCGTGGAACGAGCTCTGGAGATCTGGGGCCGACCCATCTATGTTAAACATCAGATCGTTCACAATCGCCATGTTGTAGAGGATTTAGAAGAAAAGGGCGCTATTTTTGTCGAGGATCTTGATAAGGTACCAGAAGGTTCTAGGATTATCTACTCTGCTCATGGGATTCCCCCTTCTGTGCGAGAGCATGCGAAGCAGCGCGGTCTAATTGAGATTGATGCTTCTTGCGGTTTGGTTATTCGCGTTCATTCTGCTGCCAAACGGTTTGCTAATAAAGGCTATCATATCCTTTTAATTGGTCACAAAAAACATGTGGAAGTCATAGGTACGGCAGGAGAAGCCCCTGAAGCGACGACAATTATTGAATCTGTTGCAGATGTCGAAAAGCTTTCCTTCCCTAAGGAGCAGCGCTTGTTTTATACGACACAGACAACTCTTAGCCTTGACGATGTTAAAGACATTACTGATGCTCTTAAAGTGAAGTATCCATTTATCGAGACCCTTCCAAGCTCTTCAATCTGTTATGCGACGACGAATCGACAGTTGGCATTAAGAGAAATCACACCTTCCGTTGGGCTTGTTCTTGTTATAGGAGACCCCACAAGCTCAAACTCAAATCGCCTCTGTGAAGTTGCTCGAAGAAGAAATGTTCCTGGATATCTTATTAATTCTCCTGATGAGATTAATCCCGAGTGGTTGAATGGCATAGAAACTATTGGGCTCACTGCGGGTGCGTCCACTCCTGAATCAGTGGTGCAAAAATGTATTGAACATCTTCGAACCCTAGGGGTGACTGAAACCGAAGAAGTGGAATACACTGAGGAAAATGTCTTTTTCGAGCTTCCGAAGCAAGTTCTTAACCCGGATTAGATAGTGTAAGTCATGAAATTCTTGCTCAAAGAGCCAAATATCTTATATGTAACGCAGCCGAGAAAGAAGTTGTTTTCTTGGCTTAGCAAGTAGCGATTCCACTCCAGCGGTTCAGATCGAGAAAAGCGTCTTCCACAATGTGGCTTAACTTGTACAAATTTTGTTATATTCTCTCTGCATCTTTCTGCTTTTCCACGGGGAACTCTGAAACCGTTCCGTAAACGGTTTCGATAGTTGGAAACCGTAGCATGACAAGACTAATATCCATAACGCAAAAAATCGTATCAAAAGAGTGGAATAAAAAGAATATTTTTTACAGGATGCAAGAATGGTAGAAAACCAGTCAAAAATCTCTCAGATTGATAAAGGGGCATTGAAACGAGTCCTTAGTGTTGGGGATCTTTTTGCCGTTGGCTATGGTGATTTAGGATCGTCAATATACTATGCTCTTGGAATTACTACGCTTTTTTCACTGGGTGCAGCTCCTATAAGCTTAGCGATTGCAGGACTTGTCTTTGCTTGCACAGCTCTTTCTTATGCAGAGCTTTCAGCAATGCTTAAGGACTCCGGAGGGTCGGCAACTTTTACTCGCCATGCTTTCAATGACTTGATTTCATTTATTTCTGGCTGGGGTCTTCTTCTCGATTTTATTGTAACTATTGCGATTTCCTCTTTTTCGATAGCGTCCTATCTTGCATTTTTTGCTGGAGGATTGAAGATCATTTCTGTGAAGATTGGATTCACAGTTTGCATTATTGTAATCCTTTTTATTATTAACTATTTTGGGACGAAAAACTCTGCCCGCATGAGCTGGTTTTTAACGACTCTCACCCTTTCCTCTCAGATTATGATTGTGATTGTGGGTGCCCTTTGGTTTATTCATTTTCCCGATCTTTGGGAACATCTAAAAATTGGAATCAAGGGGTCATCCTGGTCTCCTTCATGGACAGATTTTTGGAGGGGAACCGCGATGGCGATGGTTGCTTATACAGGGATTGAATCAATGGCGCAGCTTGGGGGGGAGACAAAGAATCCTGCACGCACTGTACCGAAAGCCATGATGCTTGCAATGGGGATGCTTCTTTTCGTCTACATTGGGATCGCGGTTGTTGCGCTCTCTGCTCTTACGCCGCAAGAACTTAGCACAACTTTTTTAGAAGATCCAATTGCTGGAATCGTATCAAAATTTCCCTATGGAGGGCGCGTTTTTGGGGGATGGATTGGGCTCCTAGCCGCTATTATCCTCTTTGTAGCCTCGAATGCGGGGTTGATCGGAGCCTCGCGTCTCTCTTTCAATATGGGGGAGAATTATCAACTACCACGCTTTGTTTACAAACTCCATAAAAAGCATAAAACTCCCTACGTCTCCCTTGGAATGTTTGCGGTGTTTGCTATTATCATTGTCCTGGCAGCTAGAGGAAGGCTTGCTTTTCTGGCAAACCTTTATAACTTTGGTGCGATGCTTGCCTTTTTTATGACACACCTTTCTCTTATTTCCCTGCGAATAAAAAAACCTGATGCAAAGCGTCCTTTTAAGGTCCCTTTTAATATCCCGGTTGGAAAGTACTCAATTCCTATTACGGGAGTCATTGGAGGAATTGCCACAGCTGCTACGTGGTGTCTTGTTGTCATTACCAAGGCTGATGGAAGAAATCTTGGATTCCTATGGATTTTATTTGGGCTTGCCATCTATTTCTATTTCCGCAGAAAACAATCGATTCCCCTTGCTGGGAAAGTCAAGATCCAGAAAATTAAGATTCCTGAATTTCAGGCAAAAAAATATAAACATATCCTTGTCCCTACTCGAGGGGGACGAGAAACTCAAACAGTTCAAATGGCTTGCGAAATTGCGAAGGTCCACGGTGCGGACGTTACCGCTGTGCATGTGCTCGAAGTGCCTTTTTCTCTTCCACTTGAAACGCCTCTCTATTATCGTACAGTCGTTGCTTCTTCCATCCTGAACCGTGCTGAAGCAATTGGCAGGGAGTTTAATATTGGAATGAAGCTCCGCGTTGTCCATGCCCGTACCATCGATACTGCTATTCTTGAGCTTATTGAAAAAGAAGAGTGCGATTTGCTTGTCATGGGAACCGTACTTTCAGCTTCAGGTGCCGCTAAAGGGTACGGCGCAGTTGTTGAACGGGTTCTCAAAGGTTCCACATGTCCTGTCTGGATCTGCTGCAGTGCTTATTAGAGAAGTGGTGCTTATAGCAGGTGACACGCAGCGCTGTGCCCGGGAGCGAGCTCACGAAGAGGTGGGCGTTTTTGAAAACAGATTGGTTTGACCCTTGGACACCGGGTGCAGAAGAC
Source organism: uncultured Chlamydia sp. (assembly GCA_946127115.1). Lineage (GTDB taxonomy): Bacteria > Chlamydiota > Chlamydiia > Chlamydiales > Simkaniaceae > Neptunichlamydia. The sequence goes on along the minus strand of CAMGYI010000001.1, from coordinate 388,219 downwards.
ACATCCCTTTGGCGGGTTAATAGAGGAGGGCACTTCTCCAGTAAGGAGGGGGCGGGTTCGCTTCTTTTCGATCGTGGGATCGGGAATGGGGATCGCAGAGAAGAGTCCTTGGGTATAGGGATGTTGAGGGTTTTCATAGAGGAGGGCACTGGGTGCAAGCTCCATAAAGTGACCTAAGTACATCACAGCAACACGGGTTGAAAGATACTTGACTATGGACAGATCATGGGAAATAAAAAGGTATGTGAATCCCATTTTCTCTTGAAGATGTCTGAGAAGGTTTATGATCTGAGCTTGGATTGAAACATCAAGAGCTGCAATGGGTTCGTCGCAGACAATAAAACGAGGATTGAGAGCTATTGAGCGAGCGATTCCAATTCGTTGCCTTTGCCCCCCACTAAATTCATGGGGGAAACGGCTCATATATTCAGGATGAAGTCCGACAAGTTCAAGGAGCTCATGTACGCGTTTTTTTCTTCCGTAAGAGTTTAATATATTATGGATAACAAGAGGCTCTGAAATAATCTCTCCAGTAGTCATTCGGGGATTTAAAGAAGCAAAGGGATCTTGGAAGATATATTGCATATCGCGGCGGAATGTTTTGAGCGCTTTTCCTTTATATTTAAGGATGCTTTCACCTTTAAAAAAAATGTCGCCACTAGTTGGCTCATATAGACGCATGAGAGCCCTTGCTAGAGATGTTTTCCCGCATCCACTTTCTCCAACAAGTCCGAAAGTTTCTTGAGGAAAAACATCAAAAGAAATCCCATCAACGGCGCGTAAAACCTTCCCTTTATGCTCAAAGTGTTTTTTTATATTCTTTATTTGAAGAAGAGGTTTTGTCATTTTATGCCTCCTTTCTCCGTATTAAAAGGTTCAAATATCCAACAGGCAGCATGATGCCCTTTTGAGACTTCTATGGATGAAGGACATTTATCATGACACAACTTCATTGCATGAGGACATCTTTGGGCAAATGCGCACCCTTTAATTTTAGAGGAGAGGTCAGGAGGGAATCCATGGATGGAATAAAGCTGACGCGTAGAGGGAAGGTCAAGACGAGGAATGGAATTTAAAAGGCGGCGGGTATAGGGGTGTTTAGGGGCTCTAAAGAGTTCATTAACAGGAGCGCTTTCCGTGATCTTTCCTGCATACATCACAATCACACGATCACAAAATTTAGCAACAATGCTGAAATCATGAGTAATGAGAATGATACTCATCTGTTCTCTTTTTTGAATCTCTTTTAGAAGGCCTAGAATTTGCGCTTGTATTGTTACATCAAGGGAGGTTGTGGGTTCATCAGCAATGAGGAGTTTAGGAGATGAAATTATGGAAATTGCGATCATTACCCGTTGTCGCATCCCCCCACTTAGCTCGTGGGGAAATTGGGTGAGGCGCGTTTCCGAATCAGAAATCCCGACTCTTTTTAAGAGTTTAATCGCGCGCATTTTCATTTCTTCTTTTAAAGCTGATGGGTGATGGAGGGCATACCCTTCTATAATCTGATCGCCAATTTTCATGGTGGGGTTAAGAGAAGTCATAGGATCCTGAAAAATCATTCCAATTTCCTTTCCCCGAACTTTTCTAAGCTCCCTTTCTCGCTTTAAGAGAAGATTTTCCCCTTTATAGTAAATCTCTCCCTGGTCGATATGTGAAGAAATAGAGGGAAGGAGTCGTGTAATGCTCTTTACCATCACCGATTTTCCACATCCTGATTCACCAACAATCCCGAGTGTTTCTCCCTCTTTTATTTCAAAGCTAACCCCTTGAACGGCACGTATTTTTCTGGAGAGGGTAGAAAAGGAGATGTGTAGATCTTTCACTTCTAAAAGCTTTTTCATGTACGAAGCCTTGGGTCGAACGCATCTCGAATACCGTCGCCTAGTAAGTTAAGAGCAAGCATCGTAATACTGATGAACCCTGCAGGAAAAAAGAGTCTCCAGGGGTAGTATCGAAGAGCTGAGAGACCATCGCTTGCCATTGTTCCCCAACTAGCTATTGGAGCTTGCACTCCAAGTCCTAAGAAGCTTAAAAAAGCCTCGGTAAAGATCGCAGCAGGAATGGTGAGGGTCATGGTTGTAATAATCGAGCCGATAGAGTTGGGGATGAGGTGGCGGAACAGAATCCTCCATCGGGTTGCTCCCAGCATATAGGCGGCTATTACAAAGTCATTTTGTTTTATTTGGAGGATTTGTGCGCGCACAATGCGGGCCATGTTGATCCACCCAGTAATGGTGAGGGCTATCAATATCGTTGTGACTCCAGGTTTCATGATAACCATTAAGAGGATCACAATTAGAAGGTGGGGGAGAGTATGTAGAATATCGGTCATACGCATCATAAATTCTTCTACCTTTCCTCCAACCATTCCAGCAAAGGCTCCATAGAAAACTCCAATGGCCATATCGATTACTGCAGCGGCAATTCCGACAAAAAGAGAGATTCGGGCTCCCCACCAAATGCGCGTACAAAGATCACGTCCAAGCTCATCGGTTCCAAACCAAAAAGAGGCACAAGGGGCAGTGTTCTTGAGTGCGAGGTGGGTCTCATAATAGGTATGAGGACTAAAAAAAGGGACAAGGATTGCAAAGCCAATTATAATCACTAAGACAGTCAAACCAAAAATTGCAGGACGGTTTGCTCGAATGCGGATCCAGGCATCTTTCCAGTAGGAGACCCCCTTTTCTGGAAGATCTTCAGAGGAGGGAGGGAGAGTCGCAATAAGCACTTCTGATTCCTTCATGCTTTTACCGTTTTTTATTTTCAAGGCATATTCGGGGATCGATTATTGTGTACATTAGGTCTATGGATAAGACGCATAGCATTAGCAATGCGCTGTAGAAAACCGTTACACCCATAATAACTGTATAGTCTCGGTTTGTAATGCTATTTACAAACCATCCACCAAGACCTGGGATTCCAAAAATCTTTTCCACTATAAAACTCCCTGTAAGGATCGCACTTGTTAAAGGTCCTAAATAGGTGATCACAGGAAGAAGACTATTTTTTAAAACATGTTTAAGAACAACCTGGTAGGTTGACAGTCCTTTTGATCGGGCGGTTTGAACGTAATCCTGCTCCAAAACCTCAACCATATTTGCTCGCGTTAATCGGGCTATAAAAGCAGTAGGCAATGCCGCAAGGGATAGAGCAGGGAGGATCGAATGGGTAATTGACCCCCAACGAGCAACAGGAAGAAGGTCCATTTTCATGGAAAAAAGGTATTGCAAAAAAGTTGCCATAATAAAGTTAGGAACAGATATTCCCATAACAGCAAGGATTATTGCTAAATTATCCTGCCATTTTGAGCGTTTTACAGCGGCAAATGTTCCTAAAATCACTCCTGAAAAAAGAGCGATTGTGATTGCTTCAAGGCCTAAAATAAAAGAGATCGGAAAACCCTCTCGAATGATGTCATTGACTGTTCTCCCTTCATATTTGAATGAGGGGCCGAGATTCCAGGTAACAAGCCCTTTAAGGTGTTTGACATATTGGATGTACCAAGGCTGGTCCAAACCATAGTGAGTGTACATACTCTTCATGATCTCTTCTGGGATTGCTTGCTCTTGCATAAACGGATCACCAGGAGCCGCTTGCATTAAAAAAAATGTCACAGTTGCTACAATAAACAAGGAAAAGATCAAAAGAAAAAATTTCCGAATGAAATATTTATGCCTCATAAAGTACAGCAGTTAGCCTCTAAGCTTATGTGAGTCCCAACAAATTTAAGGGGTGCTTGGAATTTTGTCAAAGATTGCAAAATTTTCGATTATAGAACATAATAACGGGAATTGTTGAAAGGAGACCCCTATGGATTATGCAGAAATTGAATCTCTTCTTGGTGCTAAAGGAAGATCTCTTCTAGAGCATTCTTGTAAAACCCTTTCTAAGGAGGAATTACACTTACCAGGCCCTGATTGGATCGATCGAATTTTTGCTGGCAGTGATCGCCCCATTCGTGTGCTTCAAAGTATGCAAGAGATTATCCTTCACGGGCGCCTTGCTAATACAGGATATCTCTCTATCCTTCCCGTTGACCAAGGAATCGAACATACGGCAGGAGCTTCTTTTGCTCCAAACCCCGCTTATTTTGATCCTGAAAATATCATCAAGCTTGCAATAGAGGGAGGATGCAATGCGGTTGCGACGACCCTGGGTGTTTTAGGTTCTGTGGCTAGAAAATATGCTCACAAGATTCCATTCGTTTTGAAATTTAATCATAACGAGCTCATGACCTATCCCAATACCTACGATCAAATTACATTCTCTTCAATCGATAAGGGATATGATATGGGATGCCGAGCTGTAGGAGCTACTATTTACTTTGGATCTCCTGAAAGTGATCGCCAAATTATTGAAGTGGCACAGGCTTTTGAACATGCTCACGAATTGGGGATGGTAACCATTTTATGGTGCTATCTCCGTAATCCTGCTTTTAAGACCGATAAAGAAGATTATCACAACGCCGCAGACCTTACAGGACAAGCAAATCACCTTGGGGTGACTATTGAGGCGGACATCATCAAGCAGAAGGCTCCTACATGCAACGGGGGATTTAAAACCCTTAAATTTGGAAAGCAGACAGAAAAGATGTATACCGAGCTCTCTTCCGATCATCCCATTGATCTCACCCGTTATCAAGTGATGAATAACTATATGGGGCGTATGGGGCTGATCAACTCAGGAGGGGCATCAGGGAAGAATGATCTTGCAGCAGCTGTTGAAACAGCTGTTGTTAACAAGCGTGCTGGAGGGATGGGGCTTATCTCGGGACGAAAGGCTTTTCAAAAACCCATGAAAGACGGCGTTGAACTGCTTCATGCGATTCAAGATGTTTATCTTTGCGATAAAATTACAATTGCCTGAATCCATAGCAGTCTCAGGCTGCTAATATAGTTGTGTGAAACAAATCTCTTCGTAAAAAAGGGCCGATAGTTGAACAAGTACGCGTAATTTTTATTTGTTGCACTTCATGGTTGAAAGGGCGTCAGAAAAAAGAGGAATCCTGAGCGCGTTTTCATAGGATCTAGAAATGTTTACACCAGAACCATTTCTGAAGCTTTGTTAAAAGAAGACTTGCTAAATTTAGTGGTTTGACAGACGATAAGTTTTTTCTTTATTTGAAGAAGTATGGATTAAAGTCCAATCATAGGCATGAAGATTTAGAAAAGAAAGCTCTAAACATTGTGAAGCAATCAGGAATTTATTGGTCAAGAGTTAAATAAAATGTGGCTGGTCTCTATTTTCTAGCCAAACCCTCGAAGACTGGTTTGTCACAACAATTGTTAACGGAAAGGTATATCATGACTCAGAAACAGGTTGATATTGAAGATTTACAGGAAATCTATCCTAAATGGTATCCCGAGCATACAGCGATATATGATATCAAAAAAACCTATCTCGATAATTTAGAAAATGGGCCTTTTTTTGAAGCTGAAATACCAAAGCGAGAAATGGCACCGAAGAATGAATGGCTCGACTTTTTAGGCGTTCCTGTTGCCTCTCCTCTCGGCATTCCGGCAGGTCCTCTTCTCTGCAGTAAAGGGATAAAATTTGCGTCTGACATGGGGTTTGATCTTCTGACTTATAAAACGATTCGATCAAGATCACATCCTGCGCATCCCCTTCCAAATATGGTTTACGTCGACCCGCAGCTTACTGGAAAACAGATCAAACTGCCCCCCTATCATCTAGCAGACCTTACGGTAACAAACTCTTTTGGAAATCCATCAATGTCTCCTGAATATTTAATGGAAGATATTGCGAAGGCAAATGATGCGATTCATCCAGGACAAGCCTTAATCGTTTCAATCTATGGTACAACTCATGACGACTTTGTTCAAACGGCTCTTTTTGCCAAAGAAGCTGGAGCAAAAATTATTGAAGCGAATTTTTCCTGTCCCAATGTGAATCCGGTTGAAGGATTGCTTTATAAGAACGCCGAAACGATGCAGCGCGTTGGGAAACAAATTGCAGATGCAATTGCCCCCATTCCTCTAATCATTAAAGTTGGGCTCTTTGACGATAAAGAGCAGATGAAATTGAGTTTTGTTGCTGCAGCAAAAGCTGGAATTAGATCGATCTGTGGACTCAATACAATTAGTATGAAGATCAGTCCTCCTCTCGATGAGAATCGGAAAGTGGCTGGAGTCTGTGGCGGTGGGATCCGAAATGCAGCACTAAGGTTTATTGCAGATGCTCATGAGATCATTACTGCTGAAAAATTTGATTTGACACTCATCGGGGTTGGTGGCATCATGCTGCCCCAGCATGTTGATCGGTTTCTTCGTCAAGGAGCTGAGTTTGCGATGACAGCAACTGGCATGATGTGGGATCCTTATCTCGCTATGCGTTATCACCATATTAAAGAAGGATCTAATGACTAGCTCTTCGATTATCGATAAGCTTTTTGAAATTAATGCTGTGAAATTCGGAACATTCACATTAAAAAGTGGCATAGTTTCTCCCTTTTATATTGATCTTAGGCTCATCATCTCCTATCCGAAATTACTAAGACAGATCAGCGAAGCACTTTGGGATTTAGTCTCAGACTGCGACTTTGATCTGGTTTGTGGAGTTCCCTATACAGCTCTGCCGATTACAACTGCGATGTCACTTGAGCATAACATTCCCATGATCATGCGCCGGAAGGAAAAGAAAGATTACGGAACAAAGAAGATCATTGAAGGTGTATATAAGAAGGAGCAAACATGTCTCATAGTCGAAGATCTTATCACTTCAGGTCTCAGTATTCAAGAAACGACTGCCCCTCTAGAAGAGCTCGATTTAGTCGTGAAAGATATCACCCTCGTTATTGATAGAGAACAAGGTGGCGTGGGCCGCCTGAAAAAATCTGGATATAATGTTCACCCTCTCATGACCATCACATCAATTCTTCATCAATTGGAAAAACAGAAAAAAGTAGGCAAAGAGATACTCGAGAAAGTACAATCGTTCATCCATGAAAACCAAGTGTAACCATGTATACATTTACGAAACGCTCTCAGCTCAGCACAAATCCTACGGCAAGGAAGCTCCTTAGACTCATGGATGAGAAAAAGACCAATCTTTGTGTGAGTGCTGATGTCACCACAAAGCAAGCCTTTTTAGAGCTTGTTGATCAAATCGGCCCTAAAATTTGCCTTCTCAAGACCCATATTGATATCATAAAAGATTTCGATCAAGACCTTTTGACAAAGATGCAGGAACTTGCCACAAAGCATCAGTTCATGATTTTTGAAGATCGTAAATTTGCAGATATTGGCAACACGGTCAAATATCAATATGAAAATAAGATTGTAGATTTCGCAGATATCATCAATGCTCATATGTTGCCAGGCCCTGGAATTATTGAAGGACTCAAAACTGTAGGAATGCCCAAAGGCAGAGGGCTTCTCCTTCTCGCTCAAATGAGCTCGAAAGACAATCTTCTGACAGATGAGTACACGAAAAAAACTGTTGAGTATTCAAAGATGAATGCTGATTTTGTGATTGGATTCATTGCGCAATCCAAACTTGAAAATGATCCCCGCTTTCTCTATTTGACACCAGGTGTAAAGAAAGAAGCTTCTTCAGATAACCTTGGTCAACAATATAATACCCCTGAATCTATGATTCAGAAGGGAACAGATATTATTATTGTTGGGCGAGGAATCTACGAAGCAGAAAATCCAAAGGAGGAAGCGGCCTATTATCGCAAACTTGCATGGGATGCCTATATCAAACGATTGGCTTTGTGCAAACTGGAAGTGTGATTTCACAGGTCTAGGACAGCCGGCCCATTTGTGGGCTTTGGTCTATGGTGTTGTTCAGAGGCTCTATATAGGTAATGCCACACACCTTTGGTCTTAATATAAGTCTCATCAATTCTATAGAAATCACGGGATCTCTTCCTTCGTGATTGTCTCCTTTATTTAAAATAAAGTGATCAATTTAACTTGATTTTGGATAACTGGTACTAAGGGATTGTTTGCAGCAATTTCCCTTTTTCTATATGGAGAGTTCCTCTTTCATCTTCCCTGGGGGAGGTGAGAAGAACCTGCCCAAAAGAGCTAAGCCTTTCGCGGAGGATCTCCGTTCGAGAGGGATCGAGATGGACTCCAAAATCATCGATTGAAAACGAGGGGATGATTTCGGTTTGTATTTTGAGTTCATCCCACTCTGCCATTTTAAGAGCAGCAATACAGGTGCGCTTCTGTCCTTCGCTCGCAAAGGATTTAGCCTCATGTTTGTTATAGATAATATGAAGATCATCTCGGTGGGGGCCAATCAAGGTGTTCCCGATTATAAGCTCTTTAGGTCGTTGCCTCCGGTAAAGGAGTTTGATTTGATCACGTTTTTTTAAGGGAATCGAGGGTTCATAATGGAGATCAAAAGTATCTTGATCTTCAGAAAGAAAGTGGGCGTACATTTTCACTTTGGGACGGAGGGCGTCAATCAATTGCTTTCTCCTATGCATAAGATACCGGGCCGATGCTGACATCATCTGTTCCCAGCTCTCAATTGCTTCTTCCGACTTGATTTTTAGAAGAGCATTTCTATGCTTCATTGCTTTGTGATACCGCATCAAATGGTGAACGTAGAGTGGATCGGTCTGCGCAAGTTGAATGTTAAGGAAGCGGCGTCTCTCTTGAGGGGAACCTGAGATTAATGCACTATCTTTGGGTGAGTAGAGAACGGAGGGAAGAATTCCCAGGACATGAGAAAAGCTTTGAAACTGTGTAGCATTGTAATGGATTCTGTGATTTTTTCCATCGAAACCGATTCCCAGATTTTGCTCAACGTTGTCGCGGACAAAGTGGGCTTCAACATAAAAATAGCTCGCTCCGCTCCGAATAAGATCAGTAAGGTGCGCAGTCAAAATGAGCGGCCAGTACTAAGAAGATAAAGGGCTTCTAAGAGACTTGTCTTCCCTGCTCCATTCTTCCCGTGAATAAGATTTAACCCCTTAGAGAGGGGTACTTCAGCCTCTTCGTAATTTCGAAAATTGCGTAAGATGAGTCTGGTTACCTTCATTAGGCAGGAGCAAGAAGGCGCATCGGCATGATTACAAAATTCGCAGTTGTCGAATCAGTAATCAGCCCAGGGTTATGGGGGCTGGTGATTGCGAATTTCACTGTCTCATCCTTGCAGTGACGCAGGATATCATGAAAGAAGAAGGGGTTGAACGCGATATCAAAGGTCTCGCCTGAATAATCAACAGGCATTGAAACCTTTCCATCACCGATTTCTCTGGAGGTTGCAGTTAGAGTCAATTCTCCTGGAGAAAGAGAAAACTGGACCGAGTGGCTCTTATCTGTTGTAAAAAGAGCCACTTGCTTTAGAAGGGTCATCAGCTCTTCTCGGTGAAGCGTTAGCTTGTGATTACTTTCTTTAGGTATAACCCTTTCAACGTCAGGATAGTCTCCAGAAAGAAGTTTTGTAATCATTACGATTGAACCCGACTCGATTCCAATTTTGTCGTTCATGAGGCTGACTTTAACAGTCTCATTACCATCAATTGACTTCACAATTTCCTCAACGGCTTTTAATGGAATAAGGTAGCTGTTTTTATGTCCTGGATTGACATCAACAGAGGTAGTGACTCTTGCAAGTCGTTTCCCATCGGTCCCTATAAAAGTAGCATTGCTATTCTCGATCATCATCAGGACTCCATTGAGCACATGGCGGCTATCTTCACGAGCAGCGGCAAAGACTGACTTCGAGAGCATCTCTTTAAATGCATCGGGAGTCATCTCAAAATGCACGCCTTGATTTAGATCAGGAAAAGAGGGGAACTCACTACTGTTGATTCCATTGAGGCGGAATTGCGAAGTGCCTGCCTGTACATAAGCAATTTCATCTATACTCGCCGAAATTTCAATTTCAGGTATCGTAAGTTCTCGAACAAGCTGGAAAAAACGACGAGCTGGAAGAGTGATCGCTCCTTCTTCAGAAACGCTAGCTTCCATCTGAGCCCTCATGCTTACCGTTAAATCTGTGGCACTAATTGTTAGGACCCCGTTTTTCGCTTCAATCAATACATTTGCAAGGATTGGAATCGCAGGCTTGCTAGAAACAACGCTTTGAATTTTACCAATGATATTAGCCAGTTCAGGCCGGGAGACAGCGACTTTCATAGGTCCTCCAAATTAATTTCCTCTAGAGTAAGAAATAGGGGATGTGTTGTCAACTTTTTAACCTAAGTTTTGGGTTTATTTTTCTGATTCTCAGGAATTTCTCTTTTTTTTCTTAGGAATGACCATTTGATCATTCCCTGCGATAAAAACCCCAAGAATTTAAGAAAAACCTTCTATGAGAATCAGCAAAACAAACCCAAAACTTAGGTTTTTAATGCTCTTTCCATCGATCTTTTGTGCTCTCGCTCTTTAATTGCGAAGCGCTTGTCGTGTTGCTTCCTTCCGCGGGCGACGGCGATTTTTACTTTAGCTCTACCACGCTTAAGGTAGATGGCGAGGGGAATAATCGTTAATCCTTTCTCCTGAATAGAGCGTTTCAACTTCTCGATTTCCCTTTTGTGAAGGAGAAGCTTTCGGTCCCGATTCTCTTTATGGTTGTGTATGTTGCCGAAGGAATATGGGGCAATCGAACAGCCTTTAAGCCATGCCTCCATCTTATCAATCATTACGTAAGCTTCTTGAAGAGATCCTCCATGATCTCTTAGAGACTTAATTTCAGTTCCCTGAAGGGAGATTCCAGCCTCGAAGGTTTCTAAAATTTCATAATCATGACGAGCTCGCCGATTCGAAACTAATTCAGAGTCACTCTTCTTTTTCATCCTGCACATTCTCCCAGGAAAATCCATTGCCATCAAGGAAAATCTTCTTCTTGCAATTTTGAAGAAATCCTTGTATAATCCCCCCATTTAAACGAGGTGTGGAATGAAGAATTTATGGATTGTAGGGCTTACTCTATTGACGGTTGGGTGTTCAACTGCTACTACCTATCATCCAAAAGATTCTCATGGAGAAGGATATGGAGATTATCGTCTGTCAGCAGACCGATTTACCGTTACTTTCCGAGCCAATGAGAACACAGAACCTGAAGATGCTCGAAGATTTACTTTAAGGCGCGCATCGGAAGTTGCAACAAATTATGGATATAGGTATTTCGTCGTTGAGCAGGAAAAGGATTTATCGCGGACATGCACTGTTAAATCTAAAGAAGAAAGGGTTGCCTCCTTTATAGATCTTCTTGAAGGAAAAGAAGAGCCGCAAAAAAGGATCATTGTGAAAGAAAGAGAAGTTCAAAAACCCGCTATGGAGTTTAGAATTCGTTGCTATAATGAGAAACCGAAACAAGACGTCATTGATGCGTACCAGTTCCTCGCCTACCAGGCTTCTTAAGAAAGCCGTAAATAAAAAATAGAATAATTCCGCACCAGAAGATGGGCTCTGTCCATGTAGGGAGAGCCTTGACAAACACGTCTAAAAGAAGTTTTAAACCGATCCATCCCACAATGAGATGAGCTCCTATTTCTAGACGGGGATATTTATCGATGAGATCGGTAAAGATACGTGCAGCAAAACGCATTAAAATCAGTCCTGATATACCCCCGACATACACGATCCAGATCTTTGGTGGGAATTCATGGTGCTGGAAGGATATCCCGATCAATGCAAGTCCTGCCAATATAGAATCGATTGCGAAAATAAAATCAGTAAATTCAACCATGAGGACACTGGTCCAAAAGCTTCTCTGTTTGGGGGCTCTCATTCCAGCGCGCCTTCTTGAGAGAATATGCGATAATGCCAAGTAGATTAAATAGGCTCCTCCGACTATCTGAACCCAGTAAATTTGAATGAGATAAGCAGCAGCTAAGATACCCATAGCCCTTAGAAAAACTGCTGAAACTAGACCGATAAACAGAGCCTTTTGACGGAGCTCGTGGGGAAGTCCTCTGACGATAATAGCAATTGCAAGGGCATTGTCTAGAGAGAGAATCCCTTCTAAGAAAATCAAAGTAATAAGCCGAGGAATATCAACAAGCGAAAAGGTTTGATCTAACATACCTTTTATTTAACACGCAGGGGGATTTTTACCCAAACATCGATTGACCAAGGGGAGTAATGCGGAGACAGTCCTTCCCTTCAAAAGAACCGCTTGCGATAATTCCACCTTCAAAAAGCCAGTTAAAGATTACCATGCGGATCAAGGTGAGTTCTTCTTCGGAGTAATCAGGAAGAGAATATTTCCAATACCGTCCTGTCTTTTTCAGTGACATTTTACTGTTTTCTGAAATAGGAGCGATGATACCTTTCAAAAATTCATCAAAAAGGACCCATCCCGAACCAATAATCCGCCCGATACTCTTTTCGATCTCGTGGATACTGCGTTCGGTGCAAATCTCTTTTGGGAATTCAGAGAAGGAGTACTTACTCAAAGTTTGTTTATAGGTATTAAGGGCTCGTTTTTCAATAGGCAGGGTGAGCCATTCTTCAGCATCTTCAGCTGGGAGGAGTTGATTGTTTTCAATCCGTGCAAGCTTTAGAAAGAGCAGTTTGTGGAGAACTCGTGCCATATACTCGTTGAAGAGAGTCTGCCCCTCTTCACTCTTTAGGTCAAAACTTTTGCATTGTTTGGCGATTTGAGAAGCCGTGCTTTTTTCAAAGATCCATTCCTCGTTTTGGTCGAGACGGGCAAAGAGAGGTTTGGTCATAGAAAGAGCAAGGATGGTTGATAGGTCTTCTGCGAAGGAGAAGTCATGAGGTCGTGTCCGATTGACTTGCTCCTTTTCAGGGATCTCCTTAGGCTGACTTTCCTTTAAGAAATTGAGATAATCTTTCCATTCTTTAAACAAAGTGATAACTTCTACCCATTCATTACCATTTTTTTCATAAACGAGGCAACAGACCAAATTGAACTCTAGATAAAGGAGATGTTCCTCAAAAACCTCTTCAGATAGCGCATACTTCTTCCGAATGTCATCAGAATACATCTTGTAATCCGAGGAACCAAATAGATCTGTAATGATTCCATTGAGCACCGGGTCGCCGAGATTTAGTTCTGATAAATACCTCTGAAATGTCTGTGGGGTTTCTAGATATTTTTCAATCAAAGAGTTGAAAATATTATTTGACGTTCGAGGAATTGGGTACCAATTCGGTAGGACATGAATTGGCACTCTCTTAAGAAGAGCCTGTAAGAACTCCATCCCAGGTGTAAAATTTTCCTCAAATTTTTGAATCTGAGTTTCAAAGTATTTTCGCATCTCCTTATTAACAATAACCGTATCTTCTTCAATCTTAAATAAATCTGTTTCAGCTAGTTTAGCTAGAATAGTTTGCAATTCATCTAAACTCTTGTCGAGTTGATTCACAAGGCGACTAATTGGAATTCTCTGAGAACTGTAAACAATTTCCTCCAAAACCTCTAAATCTTCTGGAGAAAAGTGTGACATCAAAACCCGATTCTGAATATCTTTCTGATAATCATAATCTTCGAGGTTAATTTTATTTTTTCTAAAGATATTGGTCTCATTCATTGATTTCCATTCTTTGTAAAATTATAATTTGAATTACCTTCCAGATATTATAATATGAAAATACATTATTTATTGCAAGCGCCAAGTAAAATAATTAATTTATGTCTATTATATACTCCTCTCTGTTTGATCCTATTATCGATAATATAATCATCGATAATTCCTTTGATAAGTAGATCTTCACACTATCTTTTTTTTTTTTGCTTTGGTAAGCTCGCTTGAAAACTTCAAATAGTGCGTCTATGAAACTATCCTGCTATGATAAACAGCCTCTTATTAGGCCTTTCTTTGTAGATTTTTGGATCTTTTCCTGCTTCAATTTACTAAGCTGGGATTTCAGAGAGATCCAAAAATCTGCAAAAAACACAAAAAAAAACATGATCCTTAATCAACAGCGGATAGCCTCATGAAGTACGATCATGTCGAAATTGAAAAAAAATGGCAGAAGTTTTGGAAAGAAAAAAAGCTTTTTAAAGCTGAAATCGATCTTGGAAAACCCAAGTATTATATCTTAGATATGTTTCCCTATCCTTCAGGTGCAGGGCTCCACGTAGGGCATGTTACTGGATACACAGCTACGGACATTTTGGCACGCTATAAGCGTCAACAAGGATACAACGTTCTCCACCCGATGGGATGGGATAGCTTTGGACTTCAAGCAGAGCAGTATGCTATCAGGACGGGTACTCATCCAAAAATAACGACTGAAAGTAACATCAATACCTATCGACGACAGTTGCAGTCACTAGGTTTCAGTTATGATTGGGAACGAGAGTTTGCAACCAGTGATCCAGACTACTATAAATGGACACAATGGATTTTTACTAAGCTTTGTGAAAAAGAGCTTGCTTATGAAGCAGAGATTCTAGTGAACTATTGCCCAGAGCTGGGAACTGTTCTTGCAAATGAAGAGGTCGAAGAGGGAAAGTCCAAAGAGGGGGGGTTTTGTGTTGAAAGGCGCCCTTTAAGGCAATGGGTCCTAAAAATTACCGAATATGCCGAACGGCTTTTAGATGATCTTGACACATTGGATTGGCCTGACTACCTCAAGACGCTTCAACGTAATTGGATTGGCAAGAGCTGTGGAGCCAAGGTCATCTTTTTGGAAAATGAAACCAAGCAAACTATTGCTGTGTATACAACTCGTCACGACACCTTATTTGCCACCACATTTTTAGTCGTTTCTCCCGAACACCCTGCCGTGAAAGAGATCATAACAAAGGAGCAACAGGGTAAAGTAAAAGCTTATCTAAAGGAAACTGTGAAAAAAAGTGATTTTGAGAGAACAGAGCTTGCGAAAGATAAGACAGGTGTTTGGACCGGATCCTACGCGATTAATCCCGTTAATGACGAATTGATCCCCATTTGGGTTGCTGATTATGTTCTCATGGGATACGGAACCGGAGCTGTTATGGGAGTACCTGGTGGAGATGAACGAGATTTTGAATTTGTTAAAAAGTATGGTCTTCCTGTTATCCCTCCGTACGATCCCTATGTTGAAGAAGTTCCTGACGGAATGACAAAAGAAGATTTACGGATAGAAGTCCTAGCGGGAAGGCGCTGTTCAAACACAGGCGGAAAGGCCATCAATGGGAAGAGCGACAAACTCGACATTAATGGCCTAGAGATTGAAGCCGCAAAGAATGCCGTTGCGGATTGGTTGGAGAAAGAAGGAGTGGGTGAGCGTTGCACGACCTATAAACTTCGAGATTGGCTCTTTTCTCGTCAACGGTATTGGGGGGAGCCTGTGCCTGTTCTCCACTTTGAGGATGGAACCAAGCGCACTTTAGACTTAGATGAGCTTCCGTTAACGCTTCCTAAAGTGAGCGAATATAAGCCTCAGGGGGAATCTAAAACTCCGCTTGATAACGTCACAGAATGGGTCCATATTACCGATCCCAAAACAGGTAAAAAGGCGCGCCGAGAAACCAACACTATGCCTCAGTGGGCAGGATCTTGTTGGTACTATTTGCGCTTTTGCGATCCCCACAATGAAAAAAGTGCTTGGGGCGAGAAAGAAGAAAACTACTGGATGCCTGTCGATATGTATGTTGGTGGAGTCGAACATGCTGTTCTCCACCTCCTCTACTCTCGTTTTTGGCATAAGGTTCTTTATGACTGTGGTTATGTTTCAACAATTGAACCTTTTCAAACGCTTAGAAACCAAGGGCTTGTCACTGCAAAAGCATATAAAAATCCTGATGGAGGATATGTTTCTCCAGAAGATACTGTGGGGCGCAAAGGGCTACTGCAGCTTGTTGAGAAGATGTCCAAGTCAAAACTTAACGGAATAACCCCAGATGAAATCATCAAAGAGTATGGAGCGGACTCCCTCCGCCTCTATGAAATGTTCATGGGCCCTTTTGATAAGGAAAAACTCTGGAATGGTGATGCCATTAGTGGATGCCGCCGGTTTTTAGATCGTTTTCATGCACTTGTGTTTTCTGATAGAGTTAAAGAAACCGATGAGGGGCTAAAACTTGCACATAAGCTAGTTGACGGAGTTCAGAAAGATATTGAGGAAATGCTTTTCAACACAGCCATTGCTAAAATGATGGAATTTATCAATGCCTTTTCTAAACTTGATTCTTACTCAAAACAGGGGCTCAGAATGGCAACCCAAGCCCTGGCTCCCTTTGCTCCTCATATTGCAGAAGAATGTTGGAACCATTTGGGGAATCGAGAATCTATCACTTTTGTTCCCTTTCCAAAGGCTGATTCGAAGTACCTGACCGAGGAAAATGCCACCTATGTTATTCAAGTAAATGGAAAATTTCGCGGCAAGTGGGACCTTCCAAAAGGACAAACCCAAGAGGATTTACTTGAAGTGGTTCAAAAAGATGAAAGAATAGCAAAGCATATTAACGGAGAGATTGTAAAGGTGATCTTCATACCAGAGAAACTTCTCAATATCGTTGTAAAATTATGACACGACTTCTATACAATACAGCGCTATTTGCTCTCGTGATTTTTTTCTTTCCGAAGCTTCTTATCGATTTCTTGTTTAAGAAGAAGTACCGGAAGAGCTTAAAGCTTCGACTAAAACCCGAAGCCCCTGATGGGGGAGACAAAGAGGTTATCTGGCTCCACGCCGTTTCAATGGGAGAGACAAAGGCATTATCCACTCTTGTTCCTCATATCCGAAAGAGCCGCCCTGCCGCATTTATTTTTGTGACTACGGTGACAGAAACCGGACAGGAACAAGCAAAACGCTCGATCCTCGATGCTGATGCAATCCATTTCCTTCCACTTGACTTTTCATGGGTTATCAAGCCTTTTATACAAACCCTCCAGCCTAACCTTCTGATACTAGTGGAAGGGGACTATTGGTTGAATCTTATGACTGAGGTAAAGAAATGTGGGGGACATATTGTTGTAGTAAATGGAAAACTCTCTGAAAAATCCCTTAAGAGGTATCTGACTTTTCCTCTCTTGGCTCGAACTCTATTTTCTTCTGTTGATCATTTTTGTCTTCAAGGAGAGAGTTATCTCGAAAGATTCCTCAAACTGGGAATTCCTCCGGAAAAGCTTACCATTACAGGAAACCTGAAGTTCGATATCCCTTCAGCAGAACCTGATATCCTCGATACATTTCGAAAGAGTCTGAAGCTCAAAACAAATGATCGGGTGATAACCCTGGGCTCGACCCATGATGGAGAAGAGACTCTTTTGTTGACTGCTCTTCTTCCACTTCTTACAGAAGATATCCATTTAAAAGTTCTCGTTGTTCCGCGCCATCCTGAACGATTCAAGAAAGTTAAAGCGTCATTTCATCATCCTCAAGTAACCGTTGTTGATCAAATGGGCGTTCTGCCTGCCTGTTATCATCTGTCATATCTTGCAATTGTTGGGGGGAGTTTTGTAAAAGGGATTGGAGGCCATGATATTTTTGAACCGGCCAAGATGGGAATTCCCACTCTCTTTGGCCCCTACATGCATCAGCAAGTTGACCTCGAGCGCCAGCTCACTGAAGCGGGAGGAGGAATAAAGGTTAAACCTAAGGATCTCACCGAAGCAATCGAAAAACTTCTTTGTGACTCAAAACTTCATTTAGAAATGAGTGAGAAGGGAAAATATGCTGCTCAAAAAACACTTGGCGTTTCGTTTCGCACGTGGAATCTAATTAATTCAAACATTTCCCTTGAGAAAAAATCATAGCAGGACTACAATCACCGTTTAATCTGCCGCGGGGTGGAGCAGTGGTTAGCTCGTCGGGCTCATAACCCGAAGGTCGCAGGTTCGAGTCCTGCCCCCGCTAATTTCTCGGCGGCATAGCTCAGTTGGTAGAGCAGCGGAATCATAATCCGCGTGTCCATGGTTCGAGTCCGTGTGCCGCTATGTTTAGGCGGATAGGGGTTCCTTTTGTCGTTTAAGAAAAATTCATAGGGTCTGCTCTCCATAAAAATTTGCTGGTAAACAATAAGAGATTTGCCTGATTTCAAATTATGGATTGGTGTGACCTGTTTCGAAAATATAGGAGAATCCTTTTTTCAAAAGTCCGCTTTGGATCAGAGTTGTCAATATTGGCTTTTTAAAGTTCATGGATTGTTCTTCCTGATTTGACTGAATAGGGCTCTGATATGGCAATATTTTTGCACCGATCGGCGTACTCATCATTCATCTTAATAAGGAGCCAGTTTTTATCTCTCATCCGAATGAGGGCAAAGGCTCCTTTAAGCTTGTTCCCTTTAAAGATGACTTCAATCGTTCCGAGGCTGAAAGCTTTTTTCATTGTAAGAGACTTTCTCTGCTTATTGGTTTTAATATTTTTATATTTTCCTCGATCCCAAACAATAACTGCTCCAGCACCATACTCCCCCTTGGGAATCACCCCTTCGAAGTTCTTATAAGAGAGGGGATGATCATCTGTGAGAATGGCCAGACGTTTATCCTTAGGATTGAGGGAAGGTCCTTTTGGAACAACCCATGATTTCATTATGCCATTAACTTCAAGGCGAAGGTCATAATGCATGGAGCTTGCGGCATGTTGTTGCACGACAAAGAAAGGATCGCCTCTAGAATTCGCTACTTTTTTAGTAGGTTCTTTTGTTTTTTTTACATTCCGTCGCTTGACGTAGGGTGTCAATTTCTTCGTCATATTTTTTTCAATATAGTTGTTTAACTTTAAATTTTCATTAAATAGAGACATCTAAAAAAGCCCGATCGATAACAACCTGCCCAGGTTTTAGCTCGGGTATGAAGATCTTCTCCAGCCAAACATTGAATAAGGAAGTTAGAAGTTCCTGAGAACCTCTGTATGCGCTTATAGAATGACTCATGAGAAGACTCAATCATAAATGCTGTTTAACAAGGTGTGCGAAGTTGACAGTTTTAACGGTAATCATGGCTATTACAAGCTGAGCAAAACCGTTTCTTTCCTGGCAGCTGTCCAGATTAGATGTATCTAGCTTTGGAGAAACATAATTTGACGACACTATCTAATATCCAGCAACAATATGGCTTAATGTTTCATCAGAGATCTCTCTGGAAGGCTTTTCGGGGAGAATAAGATGGAGAGTGCTTGGTGTATTTTCATGAACCTCAATGGCTTGCGACTCTTTTATTTCGAAACCGTTGGAAATAAGAAACTTACGTGAGTTGGCCAAAACGGCTTCTTTTAGGTTGGGATTATCCCAGACTTTCCTGACCAAAACGGTCCATTTTTTGATGTTTGAGCTGCTATCTTTCATTCTTTTGTTGTAATTCTTGATTTGATTATTTGCAATTGCTATTAACAAAATTCATGAGCCGAGATATTTTTCGACATGATACGATAGAAAAACTTTCCTCTCCCTCGCAACTGAGCAAGCTGCTTGTGGTGGTTCGTCTTAGAGGATGGATTGTTCTTATCTCTTTATGTGCAATTCTCCTTGTGATAGTAGCATGGTCTGTCATGGGACAGATTCCGATTATTACTACAGGGCAAGGAATTCTCCTTGCTCCCGAGGCACAGTTTGCAATGAAAAGTCCTTCTGACGGTGTTGTGAGTCAGGTGTTTGTTAAAGTGGAACAGGTAGTTCCAGCTGGAACCCCTCTAATGAAACTCAGCAGCGGTACTCAAATTCTAGCTCCTCATAGTGGAAAGGTTTTTCAGATTGATGCTGGTCAAGGGGAGGCAGTAAAAGTCGGGGAGGTCCTTTTATGGTTTCAGAAAAGAGTATTTCCTAATCAATTGGAAGTTTATGGATTCATTCCCACTCAGGTGGGAGAGAGAATTCAAGTAGGGATGCCGGTGACTGTTGATCTTAACGCTGTTGACACGCAGAAGTATGGGCAGCTTGTGGGAAAGGTTAAGCAGGTCGCTCCCTATGCTGTTTCAGCGACTTCTGATCAACTTAAAGTCATCCCTTCTGAAAGGGCGCGAGAAGCTTTAACTAAAGGGGCGACTGTAGAGCTGGTTATCATTCAGCCTAGTCTCGATCCAAATAACAAATCAGGAATCAAATGGACTTTTGGAAAAGGGCCTCCCGATCGGTTAAATCCAGGGTCAACAGGGACTGTTCGGGTGACGATTGAAAACAAGCGGCCGATTTCATATCTAATCCCCATCGTATCATGAGGAGCAAGTAGTGGAGCAGATAATTCCTCGCCCAACTAAGTTATGGAGAGCCCACACTCCGACGGTGATCCAAATGGAGAATGTCGAATGCGGAGCGGCGTGTCTTTCAATGCTTCTTGCCTACTACGGAAAACATGTTCCACTGGAAGATCTCCGAATTGAGTGTGGTGTTTCTAGGGATGGAAGTAATGCGCTTAATCTCCTGAATGCAGCAAAAAGGTTTGGTTTAGAGGGAAATGGACACCGAGACGGGCTTCGAGAGCTCTATGAAACCGACAAACCTGCGATTCTTTTTTGGGATTATAATCATTTTGTTGTTCTCGAGGGATTTGGAAAAAAATGCGTTTATCTTAACGATCCTGCTTTTGGTCCTCGAAAGGTGACATATGAAGAATTTGATGAGGCCTATACAGGAGTTGTCCTTCATTTTGAACGAATGTCTTCATTTAAAAAAGGGGGCAAGCAACCCAGTGTTTTTGAGGATATGAAACACCGTCTCCGTGGGGTTAAAAGGCCTCTGCTCTATGTGCTAGTTGCAGGGCTTTGTCTCCTTATTCCCGGTCTAGGGGTTCCTGTTTTTACAAGAATCTTTATTGATAATATCTTGGTGACGAATGTCCTTCCATGGAAAGGACAGTTTCTCTTTGCAATCTTCTGTGCCATGGTACTTTCAGGTATTTTGACCTGGCTTCAGCAATATTTCTTAAATCGTCTGAATGCAAAAATGGCGATTCATTTCTCGAGTGATTTTCTATGGCACATCCTGCGCCTTCCTGTTTCATTTTATTACCAGAGGTTTCCTGCAGAAATTGCAAACCGAGTGGGGCAAAATAACCTTGTTGTACAGATGATGACAGGAGCTTTAGCAACCCCGACTATCCAAATGGTTTTGGTTGTGTTCTATGGAATTGTGATGTTCATGTATGATTTCTCTGTGGCTCTCATTGGAATTTTCGCGGGACTAGGAAGCCTTGTTGTGATGCGCCTGGTTCAAAGGGCACGGACAGATACCTATGCCCGCCTTCAAAAAGAGCAGTCTATCGTAACTGCGAATTCAGTCGGGGTGATCCAGCAAATAGAGACCATTAAGGCTACAGGAACCGAAAGTGATGCGTTTGCTGCATTTGCTGGCTTTGATACGAGAAAAATCAATTCGCTCCAAGAAATCAGTCGAAAGGATTCAATTTTAACAACCTCACCAATCTTATTTCAGGGTCTTGCTCAAGCGGCTCTTTTGGGGATTGGCGGATGGCGAACCATGCAAGGGAGTTTAACGTTTGGAACCTTGATGGCTCTCCAGATGCTTTTGATTAGCTTCATTACCCCTATTGTTAATTTTGTAAACTTTGGACAGATGATCCAATTTCTCAAGGTAGAGCTCATTCGTCTCAATGATGTTTTAAAGAGCCCTATCGATCGTATCTATTCCAAAAGAACAATCGAAAAATCAGATAAACCCAAGCTCGATGGTTATTTGGAGTTTAAGAATGTCACCTTTGGATATAGCCCTTTAGCGCCGCCTCTGATTGAAAAACTCAATATCAAAATTTGTCCAGGTCAGCGAGTGGCCCTTGTCGGTCCCTCGGGATGTGGCAAATCCACTATCTCAAAATTCTCGACAGGATTGATTGAGCCCTGGGAAGGGGAGATTCTCTACGATGGGAAACCTATTATGGAACAGTCTCAAGAAATCATGCAACGCTCACTCACAAGTGTCGATCAAGAGATTTTCCTCTTTAGTGGATCGATTCGAGACAATATTACACTATGGGATGCCACTATTCCAGATGAGGTATTGATCAAAGCAACGCAAGATGCCTGTATTCACAACGATATATTAGAACGTCCTGAAGGGTATGATACCGAGCTTATCGAAGGAGGAAGAAACCTCAGTGGTGGACAGCGGCAAAGGCTAGAGATTGCTCGAGCTCTTCTTGTGAGCCCTTCTATTATAATTATGGATGAAGCAACAAGCGCTCTTGACTCTAGTACCGAAAAGCTTGTCATGAATCATATTAGGAAAAGAGGGTGTTCGGTGATCATGGTCGCTCACCGCCTAAGTACTATCCAAGATTGCGATGAGATCATTGTTCTTGACAAAGGAAAAGTTGTTGAAAGAGGGACTCATGAAGAACTAAAAAAAATAGGTGGAGTCTACAATCAACTCATTGAGAGTGAGATGGGGGACGATGGAAGTTTTGTTTAAAGAGCATGGGAAGAAAATCGAGGCTCCAGCGAATTTTCGACTCTCTCTTCAAAAAAAGGGGACCATTTGGTTTCTTGAAAAAGGAGCATTGATTCTTTTTGCTGTGCAAAAAAAAGAGGGGCATGAGGGTCGAAGAACCCTCCTTTCAACCATACAGTCTGGGCGCCTTCTCTTTGATATGGAGAGGAAAGGAAATATTCCTTTTGAGATCTTTGCTTTTAGTGAAGAACCTGTCATTATTTGGGAAATGGAGGTGGAGGATTTTAAAGGGAAGCTCAAAAACTCTCCATCAAATCAAGAGGCCTTTTCTCCACTTTTAGAACACTACCTGAACCAATTTGGCCATTTTGTATTTTCTCCAATTGAGATTAGCCCTAAACATTGGATTCATAAAGGAGGTATTGGTGTTGAAAAGGGAGAGACATTTACGATTAAAATTAGTGAAGTTCCTGTCGAGAAAGAGCGGGTGGTTTGGCTCACTCCAAAAGGAGGAGACTATAAACTCCTTGGCTCTCATGAGGTGAAATTCTCGCAAAATAACTTTCCTCTTCTTCCCCATCTCTATTTTCTGTCTCTAGAAAAAATAATGCTACAATCAAAAAGCACCCCTGAAGTTATTCACTCAGAGGTCTGGCAAGAAGGGCTCACCCATTTTCACCACTTTATTGGAAACTACCTTGTCTATAAAAGGGCTTTCTTGGACCAAGAAGAACTCAAACGTTTTGAGGAAAAAGAAAAACTTCAAGAAGAGACCCTTCATGAAACGCTATCCGAGATGGTAGGGGTTCTTAAGACTAGTGAAGATGAAAAGATTGTTACTAGTACAGATCCACTCATTCAATCAGCTGAAATCGTCTTCAGAAAACAGGGGATAAAATTTACAGCACCAGAAAAAAATCTAGGAGGAGAACTCAAAGATAAGGTGGAGAGAATTGCAGAAGGTTCCGAGGCTCGGATGCGAGGAGTTCAATTAGGATCTCTTTGGTGGAAGTTTGATTCCGGCCCTCTTCTTACTTTTTATGGCAAAGAGCGTCATCCCATTGCTCTCTATCTAAATCAGTGGGGAAAATATGAAATGATCGACCCAGTAAAAGGAAAGAAGAAGAAGATTACGGAAAAAATTGCTCGAAATATTGCTTTGGATGCCTATAGTTTTTACAAAGCGATCCCGGATGAAATTCATAATGGAAAAGAGGCTCTTCTCTTTTACTTTAAAGAAAGCAAAATGGAGTTTATTAAGCTCCTGGGGTATGGTCTGATTGCAGCCATTTTCTCTCTCTTTCCCCCTATTGGAATCTCCTTTATTTTTAACAGCGCCATTCCAAATGCTAATGCAGATCTTCTCATACAAATTACTCTAGGGATGATTGCAGCGGCAGCAAGTGCCGCTCTTTTTATATATTTTCGCTCTCTTATTTTGGGACGCATCGATGGAAAGCTAAGTTCCAGCTTACAACCTGCGATTTGGGACCGACTCCTGAAGCTCCCTGCGAATTTCTTTAGATGCTTTACAGCTGGGGATCTTTTACAACGGTCTATGGCAATGGAACAGATGCGGCCTCTTCTAAGTAGTAACATTTCCCAAGCTATTTTGACGGGAATCTTTGCACTTCTCTACTTGATTATCATGACCATCTATTCCCCAAGACTTACTGCGCTTGGGGTTAGTCTCCTGGTTGTTGCGGTTTTCCTTACCGTTCTTCTAGCTCGCTGGAAAATTAGAGTTCAGGGGAAAGTATACGAGATGCAAGGGAAGATAAATGGAGCGTTAGTACAAATCTTATCAGGGGTTGCAAAACTCCGTGTTGCAGGAGCAGAAAACAACGCTTTTTCCTATTGGGCGAAGCAATTCTCAAAATCGAAATCCATCGAAATGTTCGCCCAAAATATCCAGAATATTGTCACGACTAGTATGGCAGCATTTCCCCATTTATCAATCATTTTGATCTTTGGAGCTGTGATGCGGATGGAAGAAATGAGATCCCTTTCAATTGGGAACTTTCTAGCTTTCAATACAGCCTATATGACCCTTTCGATGGCCGTATTTTCGATGAGTAATATCGTTATGCAGGCTGCTGCTATTGTTCCTCTTTGGAGACGGTCTTATGTAATCATCGAAGAGCCTCAAGAACTCCTCATAAAAAAATCAAATCCTGGAAAGCTCACAGGAGATATTCGCCTTGATCATATAACATTTAGCTACGAAAAAGAAGGCGTTTCTATTCTAAATGATGTTTCTATTTGTCTAGCTCCCCGAGAAATGATTGGAATTGTGGGCCCTTCTGGAGGTGGAAAATCCACATTAATTCGGATAATTCTTGGTTTCGAAACACCCCGATCTGGCGCCATCTATTTTAATGGAAAAGACCTTTCTCATCTCAATCTAAGTGAAGTGAGAAGACAGATGGGTGTTGTCCTTCAAGGAGGGGGTATTATTGCTGGAACTCTTTATCAAAATATTGTTGCGGGAGGGCAATATACAGAAGAAGAGATTGATCGAGCAATTTCTCTAGCTAGTTTTAAAAATGATCTCGAAAATTTCCCTATGGGACTCCACACCGTTGTTCCTATGAATGGGGAAACTCTCTCAGGTGGGCAGAAACAACGTCTTCTTATTACACGGGCGCTTCTTCCAAATCCCAAGATTCTCCTGCTTGATGAAGCAACAAGCGCGCTTGATAACAACTCTCAAGAAGAAATTACCCAAAATATTGACCAGCTTGATATTTCCCGTATCGTCATTGCCCATCGCCTTAGTACCATCAAAAATGCTGACCGGATCTATGTTCTTGAAAAAGGAGAGGTGACACAAACGGGTTCTTTCAAGAGCCTAAGTAATGAATCTGGTCTCTTTGCAGAAATGCTTAAACGTCAAAAACTCTAAAGTCAAATTATTCATACAATTAGAATTGAAAATACCCTGAGGTAGAGGGAAGTTATACTTAAAAATGGAGGGTTATTAATGATTCAGACGAATTTAGACTTTGTTGCGTTGAGCGCTCTTGAACCTGCATAAGGCTTTTAAGCACTTGGAGTGGAGAGTTGTGTCACAATAAAGCTATGCAAGAAGATCTTATAGAGCTTCTCGTCATAATAAGCGGGAAAACAAGATAGGTCGGTTTCAGCTAGGATTGTTTCTACGATGGTAAAAGCACTCATGACTTGATCTTTCCTATTTAAGCCTTCATATGACAAGACATAGGCAAGAGCATAACGGGTTGCTAGCGAGAGGTTTTTCCATGTCAATCCTGCTTCTTTGAAGCGCATTTTGATTTGCTGCGCGTAATCTACCAAAATTTCTTTTGTGAGAGCCTCACGGCGAGAAGGTTTGATAAGAGCTCTCTCTGTTGGGAAAGAAAGAGCCACTTCTACGTAAGGGACAATGAATTCTTCAAAGAAAGGGTCGGTTGCTTTTTCAGGAAGGTAGAGGGTATCTAGGCTTACCATCAAATAATGGACGGTGTCTACTGCGGCCTTTCGCTTGTCCTTCAAACACATCTTAGGATTAGATCCCACAAACACTTGAATAGACTCAATAATATGAGGAAGTTCTGCCCACGTGAACCCCTTCTCGTATTTTCGATGTAAGAAGTGAGTCAAATTAAAAAGGTCTTTTTCCTCTAATTTTGTTGTGGGGGGAGTAGGTGGTTCTAAAACCTGAAATTCTAAGTCATCCTGGGCAATTCCGCTGCGATCATCCTGCTCTAAGGGAATCACAACTTCATAGCTCGGTGGTTGTTGTGGTAAGTCTTGCATTGGGGGGGAGTCTACAACAAATAGGAATTTTATACAATCACTCTAGGATGAGAGAGAGCGCGTTTTGGTATTTGGGGTGAAAGCGGAGATGGTTATGTGTTCCATTTTCAATGGAAATAAATGAAGTGTCCCGTTTATCTTTAATAAGCTTAAGAAGACGGATGCTAGAGTTGTAGGGAACAAGTTCATCTTTTGTACCGTGGAAAATAAGTATAGGCGCGTCGACACGGACAATCCATTGGTCAGTTCGGAAGTGGTATTTCAGAAGTGGTGGAATGAGGAACCTAGGAACGTAGGGGATTTGCTGCGGAGTAAGATCAAGAATGCTAAAATAGGGAGATTCAAGGACCAGGGTTTTTGGGTCGTGATGAGAAGCAACGTAGGTAGCAATTCCAGTACCAAGTGAGCGGCCGTAGATTACGATTTGGTTTTCTCGATAAAGGTTATTGAGATAGTTGTAACAACAATCTGCATCATGGCATAGGGCTCGCTCACTTAGTTTCCCTTTGCTTTTCCCAAATCCACGATAATCCATCACGAAGAGGTCGTAGTCGCGAGAGGTGAATTCATGTGAGACTTTCCCCCAATTGTCAGAAAGATTTCCTCCACGTCCATGGAAGTAAAGGACAACCCCTTTGGGACTTTTGGTTTTAAAATAGAGGGCATTGATACGTGATCCTTCTTCGGTATTAAGAAAGAGCTCTTCGAAAGGTTCCTCGAAGTTAAAAACATAATCCTCTGGAAGAGCGGCTCTTTGAAATAGCATGTCTTCCTGGTGATAATAGATGTAACCAATTGCAGCTATTGCTAAAATCAAACAAGAAGAGATTGTAACAAGAAGCTTTTTCTTCATACAAAGCATTGTACCAAAATCTTAATTTATAAGGTGGAAAACATTGAGAATAAAACTCCAACGAGGCTATTTTTTCAGGGGACTGCCCTTGCACCCAATAAGGAATTTCCCGTTTCAGCCCCATATTCTATGACAATATAATCGGGTATCCGTATGACAATCCCATTTTTTGGTCTTTTGTCCAAAATAAACCATTGATTCCTCATGTAGTACAGGTAAGTAAGGACCCAATAGCGATTGCAATTAAAACCTATTTCCTTGGAGAAATCTTTACCATTTATAAAACGATATAGCCGATCTGTTTCATCACTCCCAGTTCATTCCAGACTTCGTTGAGATGGGTGATTTTCCCTCCTTCAATGGTAAAAATGGCAAACTCTTTAATGACGATAGGCTTATCGGTAGGTGCAACTCCGAGAAAAGATCCACGCTGCACCCCTTGAATCTGTACCCGTGCAAGGACTTTGTTTCCATCAGCTAACATTTCAATGATTGTTAGCTTAAATTTAGGAAGCGCTTCATGCAGAGCACGAACGCGAACACTTAGGTTTTTACTGAATGCATCATACTTACTATAAGAGGAATCAAACACGACTGTTGAATCTTGAACACCATATTTTGAAGCTAAAAGTTCATTGATTATGCGTGGATCATTGGCTTCAAAAGCATCATAGAATTTTTCAACCAGGATTTTGTTATCGGACTGGGGATCCGATCCTCCGCGAGGGGTAATAATATGGGAAAGTTCTCCTTGATCAGCATAGACTGTCATCATAAGCAATAGTAAGTATACAAGTTTTTTCATAGAAACGTCCTCTTTCCCTTGTTCTGTCATAAACCTTTTTTTTTATCGAGAGGATATTTTGGAGAAAGAATTTTAATGCGTTAGCCCTGTTCAGGGGAGACAATATAGTTTGAAGCCAGTGCCTTAAAGGAGCTGATTTGGGTATCTTCCCAAGTTTTTGAAAGACCTAGCTCTTGGGCTATTAGGGAGGCGACTAGGGGGGCGACTTTAACGGCAAGTTTGGCGTCAAGGAGTAGGGAGCGGGTGCGACGGGCCAACACATCTTCAACGGTGCGGGCCATTTCTTCTCGAACATGCCAGATCACTTCTCCCTTTAGATAAGGGAGTTTGGAATGAAGGAATTGATCAAGGCTAGGGTTTTCTTTAATGATCTTGTCGATCGCTTCTTTATCACTGCCATATGTGCTCCAGTGATTAAAGGGATCAGCGTTTTCTAGAAACGCGTGAAGTTTGAGGTCTTTTGTTTTGCATGCGCGCTCTTCAAAGCCTCCAACAAAAAGAGCTTTGTCAATAACATCTTCTGCCATTTTTCGGTAGGTGGTCCATTTGCCACCAGCAATGGTAATGAGGCCAGCATTTGAAACAAGAATGGAATGGTCGCGGGAAAGGGCAGCTGTCTTTTGTCCTCCTTCTGCTGCAATGAGAGGGCGAAGCCCAGCAAATGCGCTGAGGATATCGCTGCGTTTGGGGAGGTTTGAGAGATATTTCCCTGCCTCCTTGAGGATAAAAGATATTTCTTCTTCAAGGGGTTTCGGCTCTAGATCGGGTTTTTTAACGGGGGTATCTGTAGTGCCGACGAGAACTTTTCCGAGCCAGGGAACCATAAATAGGACCCTTCCGTCGGAGGTATGGGGAATCATAATTGCCGTTTTACTTTCTAAAAATGAACCGTCAAGAACGATATGAACGCCTTGGCTTGATTGGATAATTTTTTGCTCATTAGGATCGTCCATATGCCGCACTTCATCTGTGAAAACCCCGGTGGCATTGATGACTACTTTTGCTCGGACTTCATGGGTCTCTCCCGTTTCTGCATCATGAAGGATAACTCCTTCAACATGATTATTTTTTTTGATGAGCCCTGTCACTTTCATATAGTTAATGAGAACTCCTTCATGATCAGCGACAGTTAATGCAAGGGCAATTGCGAGGCGGGAATCATCAAACTGTCCATCATAATAAATGGTTCCACCATAAAGATCTTCTGACGCAATATTGGGGAGAGCATCAAGAGTCTCTTTTTTAGAAAGATGACGTGAAGGCTCTAACCCAAGTTTTCCAGCTAGCATGTCATAAATCTTGAGGCCAATCCCATAAAATGGACCTTGCCACCAATGATAGCTTGGAACAAAAAAAGCGCGGTGATAGATGAGATGAGGAGCATTTTGGCAAAGGCGTCCCCGTTCACGCAAAGCTTCTAAGACAAGGGCAAGATTTCCCTGTTGAAGATACCGGAGGCCTCCATGAATGAGTTTGGTGCTTCGACTCGAGGTAGCCTTTGCAAAGTCGGATTGTTCGACAAGAAGGGTTTTAAGCCCGCGAGAACTGGCATCGACTGCGGCGCCAAGCCCGGTAGCTCCTCCACCAATAATAAGGATGTCCCAACTTTCACCAAGCCTTTGGACCATCATATCCCGTTTCACTCATTTGTCTCTAAGTTTGTATGGTTAATGGAATCGGTTTCATCGATAAACAGAAAGTGGGACCTTCCAAAATTAATTCCACAGAATGCAGTGATTCTATTCATAAATCTCTCCCCACATTTTTGTGCACTCAATTGCGTGTTTCCATTTTTTCTTTTTTCTATCCCTATCTCTTTCTGAAAGGTTGGGATCAAAACGTCTTTCTTCTTTCCAAAGATCTTTTAATTCCCCTAAATCTTTCCAATAGCCAACGCTAAGCCCTGCCAAAAAGGCAGCGCCAAGAGCTGTTAGTTCTTTAAAGCGAGGGCGGATGAGAGGAAGATTCGAAAGATTGGATTGGAGTTGCATTAAGAGATTGTTAGAAACCGCTCCTCCGTCAACGCGGAGCTCTGACACTTCCATACTTTTCTTAACTACTTCTAAGATATCGGAAACTCGAAATCCGATTCCTTCAAGTGAAGCTCTTGCGATGTGTGCCGCTGTTGTTCCACGGGTAATTCCTAGAATTACCCCTCGAGCTTGAGGATCCCAGTAAGGTGCACCCAGACCGGAAAAAGCAGGAACAAAGACAACTCCTTCAGCAGAAGAGACTTTTTTTGCAAGGGATTCTACATCTTCGGAGCAGGCAATAATGCCAAGGGAATCACGGAGCCATTGAACAACTGCTCCTCCAATAAAAACGCTCCCTTCTAAAGCATAGTAAACCTCATTTTTCAATTGGTATGCAATTGTAGTTAGAAGATGTTTGTTAGGGGGTGGGGCTACTTTTCCTGTATTCATAAGGATAAAACATCCAGTTCCATAGGTGATTTTCCCCATCCCTTTTTCAAAACAGGACTGTCCGAAAAGAGAGGCCTGTTGGTCTCCCGCCATCCCTCCAATAGGTATGGTGGTCGAACAGATGTTTTTACTGCACTCGCCATAGACTTCACTAGAACTTTTCACTTCAGGGAGCATTTCCCGAGGGATATCAAGGATTTTAAGAAGCTCCTCATCCCATTTTCCTTCATGAATATTGTAGAGAAGTGTGCGAGATGCATTTGTGGCATCAGTAATATGTTGCGACCCTTCTGTCAGTTTCCAAACGAGCCAGCTATCTACTGTACCAAAAGCTAGGTCTTTTCCCTTCGCTTCCACAATGTTGTCTAATATCCATCGGATTTTTGTTCCGGAAAAATATGGATCGAGGAGAAGTCCTGTCTTTTTCTTGAAAGTGGGTTCAATACCGTCTTTTTTTAGTTTTTTGCATAGGGGAATGGTTCGTCGATCTTGCCAGACAATAGCATTGTAGACAGGTGTTGAGGTTTTTTTGTCCCAGACGATCGTGGTCTCTCGTTGGTTAGTGATTCCAATTGAAGCAATCTGTTGCATTGTAATGCGTGCGCGACTCATTGCTTCTGTCATGACAGAAGCTTGCGTTGCCCAGATGTCCATTGGATCATGCTCAACCCAACCTGGCTTTGGAAAAATTTGCCGAAATTCTTTTTGTGCACGCCCAATGATTGCTCCTTCTTGGGTTACCACAAGTGCTCTTGAGCTGGTTGTTCCTTGGTCTAAAGACAAAATATATTTCATAGCCACCCTTAACTTGTACTCTTCATTTCGATGTGCTATATGTCAACGAAAATCTTTGGAAGTGATATGGCGATGAGTATTTTTTGGGGAGAGTTGATTGGAACGCTCCTTCTTGTTTTACTAGGAGACGGATCTGTAGCAAACGTGTTATTAAAGCGCTCTAAGGGGGAAAAAGGGGGGTGGATTGTGATCAGTACCGGTTGGGGTTTTGCTGTTTCGATTGCAGTGTATACGATTGGATGGGCGAGTGGAGGGCATGTTAATCCGGCAGTCACTTTTGGCCTTGCCATTGCTGGAAAGACGGCTTGGAATCTCGTTCCCACCTATATTATTGCTCAGCTCATTGGGGCTTTTATTGGGGCTGTTCTTGTTTGGGTATCGTATTATTTGCACTTTGGTAAGAGCGAGAACAAAACCCACAAGCTCCTTATTTTTTGCACGCAGCCCGCGATTCGTCATATATCGTGGAACTTTATTACCGAAGTCATTGCAACGGCGGTGCTGTTGATTGGTATTCTCGGTATTTTCAATATCCATAATGGAATCGGAAGTGGAATAGGGCCTTTTGCCGTTGGTCTACTTGTCTTTAGTATAGGTCTTTCCCTCGGTGGTCCGACAGGATATGCGATCAACCCTGCTCGTGATTTGGGACCCAGAATCGTTCACGCACTTTTTCCGATTCAAGGAAAGGGGGATTCTGATTGGGATTATGCTTGGGTACCAATTGTTGGCCCTCTCCTTGGAGCCGGAATCGGATCCTTTATTTATCAACAGTTTTTGAGCCAGCTTCTTCCATTATGACAGTCCCTGATATTGCCCTGATTTGTTTTTTCCTTCTCCTTATTAGCTGGGGTTCCAGATGCCTTCCATTCATTCCACTTCTTTGCTTGCTTTTCGGAATTGGATGGGGATTTTTTGGCCCTCGCCACTCTATCATTGTTTTAGAAACTATTGCAAAAGTAGCGCTTACATTTTTTCTATTTATTGATGGGGCTCGCCTTCACATTCCCAAGATTCTCCATTTTCACTCAAAGAGACTTTCTTCAATAGGCCTTGTTGTCACGCTTATTTTAGGCATCCTTCTTATGCGATATTTCTTTCAGTTGACCTTGGAAGAATCGTTTCTAGCAACTCTGCCACTTCTCATCATCGATGGAAAAACAACTCCTTCTGCTTTTTCTTCAATGCTCCCGACTCGGATACAACAAATGGTCAATCTCGAAGGATCCTTTACGGGGATTTTCGCGTTTTTTCTTCTTTCACTTGTCCATCTGTCTCACCCTTTTCATTTCTTTATCGGGATTTTTTTCCCTATTTTGACCGGTGTAGGACTTGGCTATATCTGTGGCCTTGTTGCTAAAACTGCCCTCGATACAGGGAGGGGAGATTATCACTTGCTTAGGGGTGCTCTCTTTCTTATTCCTTATGCTATCTTTGCTTTTTGCGAGCTCTTCGATTCAAATGGTTTCATTGGCGTGATTGCTGCGGGGCTGACCTTTGGCCATTTTGCCCGACCACTCTGTAACACCCTCTTTGATTTGGCGCGTCGACAGGGAACCTATCTTTACTACCTACTAGTCATCTTTTTTGGGGTCTTTTCTCTTCATGTTTTTTCGCAAACGCTTACAGTGCCTTTGATCCTTTTCTCTTTGATCTTTCTTTTTGGTGTCCGTTTTATCGCTGTTTTAGCAAGCTTTTTCAAAACTCCCTACCGGTGGAAAACAATTGGTTATTTTACCTTCATGTCTCCTAAAGGACTCATCCCTATTGCTACGACAATGCTTTTTACAGAATACTATACTTTCCCTGCTCAAAATCTTATGCTTCAAATTGTCGTAACGACTCTCTTTCTCTCTCTCCTCATCCACTCCCTCTTTGCTTCCCCTATTGTTCACTTTTTCGGGAGTTCTTTAAATCGACAGACTGACAGCGCAGAATATCTCCCTACTGTCTCCCTACCATTGTAAGTTGGGTTTGTAAATATTAGAGCAGAGCTCAAAAAAAATGAAGAGCTACTTTGTCATTTAGATGAATACTGACGCACCAATCCATTTGTATGCTCATTAAGACCTCTCTCCCAAGAATGATAAGGCTTTGAAAAATAAAAACTTATCTATAGATAAGTTCCTGATTTCTATTTGGCAAACAAGATCTCTATTATTGTCTTCTATTATTATTAAAACTTCATCTTTTAGTGGTCTAGGTAACTCACTCAAAGCATTTTTGTTTCTTCAGCACTTCTCCGATCTACTTTCTTGGATTTTGAAAAGCCCTCTTAAGTTATTTTTGTTGCTAGGGGAAAGGTGTTTTTGGCATAACCGTACATATGCAATTAGGAAAGTATTTTGGATCAGGACTCAGACGTTTCTTTTCGGGGATGATGCTTAGCCGCTTGAGCGGGTTGGGGAGAGACCTTGTGATGGCTTACTCCTTTGGAGATCATGCAGCGGTGGCAGCTTTCATTGTGGCGTTTCGATTTGCAAATGTTTTGAGACGTTTTTTTGGTGAGGGACCTCTGCAGTCGGCATTTATTCCCCAGTTCGAAGAAATGCGTAATGAGAGTCGAGAAAAGGCTTATTCTTTTTTTCAAAAGTTGTCTGTGCTTGTTGGAGGACTGGTTCTATCGATCATTATTGTTTTAGAGCTAGGAATGCAGTTTTGGAGAGGATCAGAGATTATTCAGCTGACAGGGTGGATGCTTCCCAGTTTACTCTTTATTTCCTTGTATGGGCTGAATGTTTCATTCCTGCAATGTCATAGCCGCTTTTTCATATCGAGTATGACTCCATTTTTGTGCAATATGATGTGGATCATTGGGGCACTAAGTTTGCGACATCAAGAGATTCACGGGGCGATGATAGGGCTTGCAAAGTGGGTGTTGTGTGGATTTGTCATTCAATGGGGAATTACGGCGTGTCAACTGCAGAGAAGCTTAAGCTGGAAAGGATGGTTTTCTAGAAAACTATTTCATGTAGGAGTAAAACAACTTGCTAAAGCATTTAGTCTGGGGGCGCTTGGGGTTGGTGCAATGCAGATTAATACGTTTTTCGATGCGATTTTTTCCCGGTGTGCTCATACATCGGGGCCAGTCTATTTGTGGTATGCGAATCGTTTTCAGCAGCTCGCTTTGGCAATTTTTGGGATTGCAGCTGTGAGTACTCTTGTACCGATCCTTTCAAGGACGATTAAGCAAGGGGAAATTGAGCGAGGAAAAGAAATCTTTTCCTTTGGATGCCGAAGGGTCATGATGCTCATGATTCCGATGACCTTTGCAATTTGTATTCTTGGATTTTCTGCGATTAATTTGGTCTTTGGGCGGGGAAATTTTTCGCTCTATGCAACCAAGCAAACAGCTTGGTGCTTGTCGGCTTATTCATTGGGCCTTGTTCCTGCAACGCTCGTGATGTATTTTGCAGCGATTTTATATGCAAAAGGGAACTTTCGTACAGCATCTATATTTTCTGTGATAACGGTAGGGATTAATTTAGGGCTGAACTCTTTGTTCGTTTTTGGGATAGGGCTGGGACCTATTTCGATTGCTTTGGCTACGAGTATAGGGGCATGGTGCAACTTTATTGGACTTCACAGAGCGGTTAAAGGGTGGAACATGGGAATAAAAGGGAAAGAGCTTATGAGGATACTTTTTGGAAGTGGAGGTGCGAGTATGGCAGCCCTTCTAATACAAGGACAATTTTCTCACAAGGTGCTTGCGTTTGCCGCTCCAGGGACAGTATTTGTGGGGGTCTATGCTCTACTCTTTTGGAAGCGCCTCTTTGATGATCGCTCCGCCGAGGCAGGTATTACCATCATAGAAGACCACTGATTGGCGAGGAGTAATAGCCCTTTGGGGCTGATCAAAAGTCACAAGAAGTGTTGTAGCTTTCTGCGAAACGGTGCAGGGCTCTTCAACTTGTCTATAACGCACTTTTGCTCTGCATGTTAATGGAAGTTTTGGAGCAACGCCTACCCAAGAGATATCGGTGGCAGTCAGAGCCGTAGCGAAGAGAGCAGGATGGTTTTCTCCTTGCGCAACGATCAACTTGCGGGATTTTTTCTGCTTATCAACAACAAACCAAGCATCGCCTGGGCCTCCGATTCCCATTCCTTTTCGTTGCCCGATCGTGTAGTAATAAATGCCGTCATGAGTCCCAACCTCAGTGTTTTCGACGGTTTCAATAATTCCTGGCTCATGGGGAATATACTTCTCAAGAAACTCGCGGAAGTTGCGCTTTCCAATAAAGCAGATTCCTGTGCTATCTTTTTTGTTAAAAACAGGGAGTTTCGCTTGCTTAGCGATTTCCCGAACCTCAGGTTTTTCCATGTGACCGATGGGGAAGAGAACTTTGCTTAGCACCTGATTTTTTAAGGTATAGAGAAAGTAGCTTTGGTCCTTTTTAAGGTCGTTTCCTTTGATCAGAGTGCCATTTTTAATTTGGCAGTAGTGGCCAGTTGCAAGAGCATCGGCACCGAGTGTTTTAGCTTTTTCAAAGAGAAGTTTGAATTTGATTTCTCGGTTGCAGAGAACGTCGGGATTGGGTGTATGGCCAAGCTCAATTTCTTTAAGAAAGTGAGTAAAAACGTTGTCCCAATATTCCTGAGCAAAATTCACGCTGTAATAGGGGACATCGAGAAGGTCACAAACAGCGCGGGCATCATCGGCATCTTTTTTAGCGATGCAGGTTCCATCCTGTTCTTCCTCCCAGTTTTTCATGAAAAGACCGAAGACCTCATGTCCTGCTTTCTTGAGCAGGTAGAGAGAGGTGGCGGAGTCGACTCCACCAGAAAGAGCAACAGCTATTTTCATGAGGCTATCCTGTCATTAGAAATATCATATTTCAGATCTATTTTTATTCCGGGTTTTTGGATTTCTCTGAAATTTTTACTTAGCAAATTAAAATAAGGGAGGAACCGAAAAGCTCGGCAAAAAGACTCAGAAAGAAAATGCTTATAATGGTGGGATAGTCTCATAGAAACATTTTATACCTTTTCATCTTAATTTCAAAGTTGTATAGAAAAATTATGAATAGAGATCACTGCGTTCTAGGTATTTTTATATACATTCTAATGGCCCTCTTCCTCCTATTTGAGATGGCGCTCCAGGTATCCCCAAGTGTAATGACAGTCTTCTTAATGCATGATTTTAATATCGGTGCAGCAACGCTCGGTGTGATGACTTCATTCTACTTCTATAGTTATACTTTGATGCAGATCCCTGTTGGTCTTTTATATGATCGATATAGCGCCCGAGGACTAATTACTTTTGCTGCTATTATATGCACGATTGGATCCTTTTTCTTTGCCTTTACCCATCATGTAATTTGGGCGGGTTTAGGCCGATTTATGATGGGAATAGGATCTGCCTTTGCTTTCGTGGGAGTGCTGATTGTTGCTGCGCGGTGGTTTCCTCCTAGATATTTTGCTTTTCTGGTTGGAATTGCTCAGTTTCTTGCAGCAATGGGAGCCCTTTGTGGGGAACTGCCAATTGCAGCATTACTAGACCATATCACTTGGAGGGGCGTTATGATTCTCTTTGGAATGATTGGTCTTTTAATGACAGTCCTATGTTTCATGATTGTCAGAGATAATCCCTACAACGATCGCCATATTCCAAAAAAACATCATCTCAAGAAAGAATTAAAAGAAATCGTGAGATCCTCGCAGACTTGGTGGATTGCTCTGTATGCTTTTTGCGGATGGGGACCTATTGCTGTGTTTGCAGCATTATGGGGAGTTCCTTACCTAGTTGTTCGATTTCAAGTTTCTACAACTAAAGCGGCGTTAGCAATGGCTCTTGTATGGATCGGAGTGGGAGCAATGAGTCCTATTCTAGGATGGCTTTCTGATAAACTGAAGCGTCGATGCATTCTCCTCCGTTTGACCTCTCTAATTGGCCTCCTTAGCGCACTTGCTCTTTTCTACCTTCCAGAAATTTCGTTTGGGCTTTCCTTTGCTTTTCTTCTAGGAATTGGAATTGCAGCTTCTGGACAAATCTTAACTTTTGCTCTTGTCAAAGATAATAACCGATCAACTACGACAGGAACTGCAATCGGCTTGAACAACATGGCTGTTGTTGCAGGTGGGGCAATTTTCCAACCTCTAGTTGGACTTCTCCTCCATCTCTTCTGGGATCATAAAATGAGTGGCAATGGTATTCCGTTTTATACGGTTGAAAATTATCATATCGGTCTACTTATCGTTCCTCTCTGTTTCCTCGTTGGCCTAATCGTCAGCTTTTTTTTCATCAAGGAGACGTACTGCCATCCAAAATATAATGAAGCTATCCTGAAACAATAATCTATGCTATCATCCGTAGCATGAAAAAAATAATATTTTTTTTGCTTCCATTTGCCCTTCGGGCTGATTATTTATTTGTTCTCCACGATGTCGGGGAAACGGTGGCGTTGACGCCTGTGATTGAAGAGCTTCGAGGACGTGGTGAAACTGTTGAAGTTATTCAGCTCGATTCTACCGATCGGTATGCTTTAGTTGAGGTGGCGTGTGCGCCACCCGATGTACTGGTAGTAGGGGATGCCTCTATGGGACAACTCCAATATGTCCGTGCATTTAAAGGGAAAACTAAAACTGTTTGCTATTATGATAATGCTCTTGAAATTGATCTAATCCCTTACGTAGATCTTATTCGAGAATTTGAGCAGGAAGTTGATCTTTTTTTGGTGCCTAGTGCTTTAGCTGCAAAATCGAGCCGCGTTAAAACACATATAGTGGGAAATCCTGATTTGGACCGGTTCGAAAACAAGGTAAGAGAGTTTGAAGTCATTCCTGGTCGCGTCGTCTACTTCGGAGGATACGATACAGATTATGAACAGGCATTTCTGGCCTTTTTAAACCTCTATCCAGAAGCAATTGTTTATCCCCATCCCAAAACAGATGGAAGTTTAGAGCGAAGCTATGGCGCACAAATTGGTGAGAAATCATCCTTGCAAGCGGTGGGAGAGGCAGAGACTGTGGTGATTCACCGTTCATCGATCGGTGTCAAAGCGGCCCTTTCCGGAAAAATTGTTTATAGTGTGGAAGCAGATGGATCGGTTCATAAGATTATGGCAACGCGCGAGTCTTTAAACGTCCCTCGAGATTCTGTTCACCTGATCTGTGACCTTCTTTTATGAAGAAGGCGAGGATAAAGGAGAGGAAGAGGGAAATAGGGAGAATCGAAAGGGCGATAGCGTAATCATTGCGAGCGTAGATGTTGAGCTTGTTGATTGGCTCGCAATTGCAAGACACTTTCAAGAGGAATCCAATTAGAGGTTGGTAGAGAGGGGCGCCGAATGCAATGCAAAGCATATTAATAAAGCCCATGGACACACCTTTCGTTGAAGGGGGCACGCAAGTATTTGCAAGCGCAAATGAGAGGGCATAGGTGCTCGAGAAAAATCCAAATATAAACATTAGCCAAAACATTGCCACTAGTGGAATATGAGGGATATAGATCATGACGATACTTTAAAAAAATGAAATGAGTGAACCCCAAATCATGATGGGGCGACGACGAGTGATATAGACGGAGATCCATCCGAGAGTCAGAGTTCCAAAACAAGCCCCTAAAAAAATTGTTGAAGCAAGCAGTGCAGAAAATTCCACTGAGATATCGTATCTTTTAGCAAAATAGGGAACTCCCCAAAGGGCTGCAAAAGCAGGAAAGATTCCAAAGACAAGGCCTGCATAAATACCATAGACCCATAGTTTTTTAATTGTAAAAATCTTAAGAGTGCTCTTCCAAGTTTTTTTGCACGTTTCCCGAAAGTTTGTTCCATCGTGAAGAAGTTGGTTGTGCTTGGGAAAGTCGTGGATAATAAAGAGAGAAATAAAGGTCAAGAGAAGGCCGATAACAGCCACAGCTAGCATTGTTTCACGCCATCCGAATACTGCCACAGATTTTGCAAGCCCCCCCTCTCCTATCACTCCTCCAGATAGAGCTAGGAACTCTGTGAGAGCAACAATTAGGGTAAATAGAGCTGGTTTGAACCATCTAGCCCCGAGGCAAAAGGCGCAGATAATCGCAGGGGCTGTAAAAAAACCCATGAGCATCCGGCTTGTTTGACCCTCCCAAAATGCGTGTGAATAAGCAAACCATCCGATAGCAATTGAGCAAAAGAGGAAGCTAACTTTTAAGACGCGACGCGGGCCCCACAGATCTACAAGCATTCCGGCGGGAATTTGCATGACGATATAGGTATAAAAAAAACTGGAGGTTAAAACTCCAATTTTGATGACATCGATCTGGTAGGTCTCCATAAGTTGAGGGATCATAACGCTTGGCGATCCTTGCAGGAGGAAGGTATAGAGGGCAAAAATAGCCGCTAGTCCCCAGACGAGCCAAGGCATTAGTCGAGACTTATGTAAAACATCCATCAATTTCATCCGGGCCATGATATGAAGTTGATGGATTATAAGCTATAAATTAGAGAATTTTTAAGTTACTTATGCCGAGGATCTCTTGGTTTGGATGAGACCTTTTGGAAGGGATTGGAAGAGGGCTCACCTCTTTTATACGCTTCATGTTCTCGAATTCCTTCTCGGAGGGCAGCAGTAAAGACACTTGGATCTCTATACATCGAGATCACCCCTTCAAAACGGGGACCTAAGCGACTCTTCACATACTCGCTAATAGCAGGGGAAAGGTTCTCAGCACCCCACTTTACAAACATCTTAGACTTTTCAGAAAGGTGATCCATCACCGTTTTTTCTTGGATTTTGATGTTGTAACGAATCGCAATAAGGGTATTTTCCTCTACGCGCATCACTTGCGCTAAGTCATTGAGATCTGATATCACTTCTTTTCGATCTCCTGAGGCAATCTTCCTTGAAAGAGGATGTAGGTTAATCTTTACGAGCCGCAAAACCATCCGTTCAAGCATTTGTATTTGGAGGTCACTACGATCATCTCTTCCCTTGCGTTCTTTCATTTCTACAAGCTGGTTCTGCAACTGGTTTAAGAAGAGATTGTGCCTCTTTTTTAACCCTTCAATATCGCCGTGGTCTGCTAGAGCATACATTTCTTCGATGTAGGATATTTCACCTTGCCTGGTTTGTGTGAGTTGCACATGGGGAATCAATTGGTTTTCAAGGAATGTTGTTGTTCCAAGAATCGT
Source organism: uncultured Chlamydia sp. (assembly GCA_946127115.1). GTDB lineage: Bacteria > Chlamydiota > Chlamydiia > Chlamydiales > Simkaniaceae > Neptunichlamydia. Next base: position 348,226 of record CAMGYI010000001.1, on the reverse strand, counting down.
GTCCTGTGGAGTCTTCAAAATAGAGTCGACTTGATCTTTTACAGCTTTCTCCACGGTAGAGTGGAGGATGCGACTGAGTACAGTTTGAAGCTCTTCTTCTCTTTTAGCGTAGAGCTTTTGTAATGCAACATCAATGTCACGCTTAATAATTTGTGTAGTTTTTTTCCCAAGTTTTTTTGCAAAATCTTTTTCAAGAAATTCAATGGTTTCTGGTCGATTAGGGTTAGCACCAAGGGCTATTTGCTCTTCTTCAGAATAAAGTTCCCAAAGACGACTGATATTATTGGGCTTCATCGACTGAGTTGCTTGATCTAAAACTTCGAAAAATAGATTGTTCATGTTTTGCTCTGTTCGGATTGACTCATAAGCTAAAATGATGTTATCACGAATAATATCCCGCAGGGCAGCGTCGGACATCCCATTAAAGGAGTCTACAAGCTCAGAAAGAAGATTATCCCTTTGTCCTCTTTTTCCAGGAGTCACCTGCGTCCTTTCGTCAATTAATCTAAAGAGGTTAGCGACAAGCTCTGAAACTAAACGTTTCTCATTACTTCCTGCAAGAAGTTGTCCACCGCCACCACCTTCAGCACCCTCTAGAAGTTTTTCGGCTTCCTTCAATTGATCAAGAAGAATTTTATCGAATGCATGCGTGTATCTGTTATCACTATAAATCGAGTTGCGAACAGTATCTAGCGTTGAGTTTATTAGGTTTAACCGACTAATTAGGATCGAGGCACCCATTCGAGTAGCCCAGACCTTTACCGCATATCCAACAAACAATGGCAAGGTTACTACTGCGATCACCCCACGTCCCACTAAAGAGACAACGGTTTTTAAAAATTGACTTACAGGATTACTTTCTGTCTCCGAATAAGCTTTGAGCCACTCTTTTTGCCCTTTAAAGAAATCTTCATAAGCACTGTAGGTTAAGAAATGATCTAAAGCTCTGTCAACGACGCCTTTAAAAAGTTTTTCAGTTGATATTCCATTGCTGGTTTCAATAATTTCAAAGATCTTTTTTTGTTTTTCAGCGGTTCCTAAGGTTCCAGTTGTATCAGATTTCCATTGCTCTTCAGCATAGAGAATCGCAAGCATTGCATTATTTGCAGCTCGAATAGGACCCATATGATTGTTTGTCAGAGGGTCGTTGATTGGATCGAGCATCATTGCTTGAAGGTGTTCTGTGACCGAGTCTGTAAACTGTTTTGAGAAATACTCGACTAAGCTAATGGTAAATGAAGAGAGCTGTTTTCCTGCCCATTTACTAAAAAAGCTAAGTTCATTTCTGCTCTCAATTTTTTCATTAAGCATAGAGATAAATAATGCTTTTTTCTCTTTAGGATTTTTAATTTTTTCAAGTGTTGTATGGAAAGTTTCATATCGTTTTTGCACAGCTTCTTCTTCCGCCTCGGCTTTTTTGTAACCGCAGTATTTATCTACAACTTGGAAGGCTGAAAAGAATGTCAAACTTTCAACAAGAGCCGTTTTCTTATCCTCAATCATTTGCGGGGTACGAACATTTAGAGGTTCTTCTAAACCTTCTTGAGTTTGTTGAGCAAATGTTGAAGCAAGCTCTCCAACAACTGACTGAACCTCTTCCGATTCATGGCTTTTAACTGCCAAAGAAGCAACAGGTCCTGACTCATAAAGGGTATTGAGGTCTTTTAAGGCGCCTTCTAAATCTCCTGATTCTAGCTTTTTATTAGATTTCATCAGAGTAGCTTCAACTTCTCTTGCTTGTTTTGGATGGAGGTCACTTCGAACTAATTCATAAGTTGCTTCAGCGAAATCTGAGATTTTTTCAACTATCGATTCAACCATCCGCCCCGCTTCAGGGATTCTTCGGACTGAAGAAAGATAAGAGAGAGTTCGATCAATCTTTTCAGAAATCTCTGAAAGGGTTGTTTCCCTCCCAATAGAAAGAGAGCTTCCAAGTGCAGTGACTTTATCGAGATCAAGGACATAGGCAACTGCTCGCCAAAGCACTTCTCGGTGTTCAGGCTTATTAAACTGGCCTTTAAAAAAGCCTTCAAGAATTTGTTTCCCAACAGTTTGTTGATCTTCTTCTTTTTCCTTACGGCTAATCTTATGGTCTATTAAAGCAAAATCATAAATCGCTTGGTAGATGAATGTATTGGCTTCATCTGTCGTCTTCATAGGATCTCTCAATTGTTTGACAATATAATCTGTGACTAAGCCATCAAGTGAGTGCAATAGGGGTAATTTTTGATCCCAATTTCTTTCAATATATCTTGGGAGATAAGCAAAAAATGGATTAGATTTTCCGAGAGCATTGATATCTTCTTTAAGTAGACTTTTAACTAAATAAGCCGGACGTTTGTCAGTTTTGAACTGACCTATATCTGCTAAAAGAGTCATTAAAGGGGAAATAGGCGTGTGGACCTCTCTTTTTGGAGCATAAACACCTGTAATGTCTTCGTACTTCTCTTTGGCAGCATTGCTAAAGCCATTAACTGCTCCTTTTACCATTTTGTTGGCAAGCCCTGTTTGTGCCTCGATTTCGCAATTGATAAATCGAACGGCATTATCTAGGGAATTCTGAAGCTGCTCGGGCTTATACCCTTGACCTGAGGGGACTTTACGCTGAAATTTTGTAATTTCTGCATTAAAGTCATGAAGAGGCTTTAAATAATTCTTCCAGCGCGCAGATCTTTGCCATGGCAATGAGATATTTTCTCGAGAGAAGAAACGCGACCATCCTTTGAAATTATTAAAATAATTACTTTCGTTTTCCAAAAGGGGTGTTAGCTTTTCTTGAGCATGCTTTGCTGCATCAAGCATTTCTTTGACGTTTCCTGCCTTGCAAGCGTTTTGGAGATTTTCCAAAGCCTTGTGGAACTCCTTAACCTCCAAAGTTTCACTGCCGGAAAAATGTAATAGGTCTACCAGGTAGGGGAGTGCCATGATAGCCGTATAACCAGCATAGAGCCCATTTGCCGTTCCAATGAATGGAACTCCGGCTTGTATGAGAGACTCGCCAATGAGAGTGCTCATAATAACAACCTCTTTTTTTTATTTATTAATTTAGTAATTATAACATATTTTTATATTAATTTTAATATAAACAATTTATTATTATGTTTTTATATAATAATAAATTTTTAAATATAAGTTTAAAAAAATTTAATATAAAAAGAAAGAGGTGGATAAGGGTAAGAAATTTATTGAATTTACAGAAGAAGAGCTCCGCCTTCTTCAGAAGGGGGGAAATGTTGAACCTTGGCAGAAATGGGGACCATATGTCACTGAAAGAGCGTGGGGTACGGTTCGAGAGGACTATAGCAGAGATGGGAATGCCTGGGAGCACTTCACCCATGAAATGGCTCCTTATCGGGCATATCGGTGGGGAGAGGATGGGATTGCAGGAATCTGCGACCGGTATCAGATCCTTGCAATGACACAAGCATTCTGGAATGGGAAAGACCCTATTTTAAAAGAAAGATTATTTGGATTGGGTGCCAAGAAGGCCAATCATGGAGAAGATGTTAAAGAATATTACTATTATCTTGACTCCCTTCCGACCCATGCCTACATGCGTTATCTATACAAATACCCTTGCACTAAATTCCCCTACGAGGAGCTCGCTAAGGAGAATCAAAATCGCCGCATTGAGGACCGGGAATTTGAGCTTCTCGACACTGGAATTTTCAAAGACAATCGATACTTTGACATCATCATTGAATATGCTAAAGCAGAGAAAGATGACATCTGTGTGAAGATTAATATACAGAATCGAAGTGCTCAGGAAGAATCGATCCATGTGATTCCTCAGTTGATATTTCGCAATACCTGGGGATGGGATGGTGACGCGCTTCCGGAGCCGATTCTCAAAAGGAGCGATCACGAGCCCGTGAATGCCCACTGCATTGAGGCAGATGACTCAATGACACTTCCTCCAGCTCGCCTGAGTTTTGACTATCATTTAGGAAAGCGCTATTTTTATGCGGATGAAAGAGCAGACGTTCTTTTTACCGATAACGAAACCAATCGTGACTATTTATATAGAGAAAAAAATATTCGTCCCTACACCAAGGACGCTTTTCATCACTACATCATCTCGGGAGAGAAAGATAGAGTCAATCCTCAAAAAGAGGGAACAAAAGCGTGTTTTTATTTTCGCGACTTAAAAATTCCCGCAGGAGGATCTAAATCCCTTTATCTTCGCCTTTCAAATATGGAGCATACGCATCCTCTAACGGGGGTTGAAGAGATTATTCATAGGCGCAAAGCACAAGCCGATGAATATTACGAAAAGATTCATCCCAAAGGGATCAGTGATGAAGAAAAGCTTATCCAAACGGCAGGCCCTTGCTGGAATGTTGTGGAGTAAACAAATTTACCTCTACGATGTGAACCTATGGCTTCGTGGGGATGATCCCAGAATCCCTCCTCCAGAATCAAGGAAGCACCTTCGAAATACTCACTGGAAGCACCTTATCTCCAAACGAATTTTATCAATGCCCGACAAGTGGGAATACCCCTGGTTTGCTGCTTGGGATCTCGCTTTTCACTGTATCTCCTTTGCGCTTGTTGACATGAGCTTTGCAAAAGAGCAACTTTGCTTCCTTCTATTTGATCAGTTTCAGCATCCCAATGGACAAGTTCCTGCCTACGAGTGGGAGTTTTCAGATCTTAATCCTCCGGTACAAGGATGGGCAGCGCTTCGTCTTTTCTATATGGAGGAGAAGAAAACAGGAAAGCAAGATCTTGATTTTTTAAAGAAGTGCTTTCATAAGCTCCTCCTGAATTTTGTATGGTGGGTCAATAAAGTCGATGCTAAAGGAAACAATGTTTTTGAGGGGGGATTCCTTGGAATGGATAACATCACCGTCATTGACAGAAGTCATAAAATTCCTGGAGAAGGAAAACTTGAGCAATCGGACGGAACAGGCTGGATGGGGTTCTTTTGTCTAAATCTTATGCGCATAGCACTCGAGCTCTCAAAGCAAGATTCCGTTTATGAAGGAATGGCTATTAAATTTTATGAACACTTTGTTTATATTTCCAATGCCTTAGTCAACGCAGAAAACCGAGAAGTCCAAAACTGGGATGATAATGAGGGCTTTTTTTATGATGTTCTTAGTGGAAGTGATACCAAAGATCACGTCCGTATTAAGGTTCGTTCGATGGTGGGGCTCATCCCCCTTTATGCAGTAGATTGTATCACCTCCGAGGATCTCGAAAACTTTAAGGAATTTGCCGAAAGTTTTAAGTGGTTTTCCAAAAACAGAACCGATCTTTGCAAACATTGTGTCACCCCCATTGAAGAAAATGGAAAAACCAAATATGTCCTCACCCTTATGGAAATGGAGAAGGTGAAAAGAGTTCTTAAAAGGGCATGGGATCCCAAAGAATTTCGTTCTGAGTATGGACTCCGATCCCTCTCTAAATTTCATGAGGAAAACCCGTACGAACTTCTAGGCAACCGGATCAAGTATGAACCTGCTGAAGCACAGTCGATCCTTATGGGAGGTAACTCAAACTGGCGAGGCCCTCTTTGGTTTCCTACTTCCTTCCTCTTCATCGAAGCCCTTAAAAACCTCCACACACATACCGGTGACCTCATTAAAATCGATGGAAAAAACCCCCACGATATGGCTAACTACTTTGCCCATGCCATGATCAACCTCTTTAAAAAGGGTCCCGATGGCAAGCGCCCTATCTACGGAGATTATGACCTTCTTCAAACGGACCCCCACTTTCAAGATCTCATTCTTTTCTATGAGCACTTTCATGGAGACACAGGCCGTGGTCTGGGTGCTTCTCACCAAACAGGGTGGACTGGTCTAGTCGCTAATCTTATCGACGAATGGTGTAGTCCCTAATTTTTAAGGAATGGAGTCTCAAGAGGGTTTTGATTTGTGAAGGTTTCTGATCAAGAAATGGAAGATTCCATATCTTATAAATGATTAAGCGAATTTACTTAAATCCGATAGTTTAGGAAAAGTTTGCACCAGAACCCTAGGTTTGCTCTTCAGGTTTTTCAGGAATAATCACTGTTCCAATAATATAGGCAATGAAAAGTGGAAAAAAACCAGTCAGGAGCATCGCAAAAAGCATGACAATTCGGACAATTGTTGCATCAATTTTCAAATTTTCCGCGATTCCTCCGCAGATACCACCGATTTTTCGGTCACGAATGGAGCGGTAGAGGCGGTTGCATTCAAATTGAATATATGTGGAGGGACCAAGAGGAATGAGCATCCAGGCAATAATATACAGGACCAGGAGGGGAAGAATCCCTGTAAAAATACAAATGACGATCAACAATAGTCGGACAATCGTTGGATCAAGACTTAAAAATTGCCCCAAACCACCACAGACTCCTGCAATCTTCTTATCCCATCTGTCTCGATATAAACGCTTCATGGGCTCATTATTGCTGATGGGTTTTTAAACTTCAAACATTGGTGGAGCTTGAAAGGACATTTCTTTCCCTGTAATAGGATGAGTAAATGCCAAATATGCAGCATGAAGGTGGAGACGTCCACTTGCCGTATCGCCATACTTTTGGTCACCAAGGATTGGGTAGCCAGCCGCTAGAGATTGTGCTCGAATTTGATTCTTCTTACCTGTTTCTAGGGTATATTCTACAGCAGATGTTTTTCCTCGAGTATTGAGAACTCTGTAGTGAGTAATAGCAAGTGCACCTTTGGGATGAGGTCGGACTAAGTAATTTTGATCCTCAAGAAGACGGCATTGCCAGGTTCCAGCTCCTTCGAGCTTTCCTCGAACAATTGCAACATACTTCCTTTCGATAGAGTGAGAGTGGAATTGCTTCTTTAACTCTTCTCGAGCTTCTTCAGTTAGGGCCATTACCATCACGCCCGAAGTTTCTCTGTCAAGTCGGTGGACTGGGAAGGCACGTGGATATGCTCTTTTAAGGACAGCATGGACGGTATCTTCTATTTGGAATGCTGTGGCAACACTAAGTACTCCCTCAGGCTTATTTACCACAATAAGATCTCGGTCCTCATAGAGGACTTCAATGTCTAATTCCAGGAATTTTTGCTTTTCTTTTAAAGATACCCGCGCCCTTTTTTTAATCATTGCATGAGGTTCTTTAATCTTTTTTCCGTCGACAAGGATGCGTCCACCCTTGAGCCACTTTCGAAGCGTAGATCTTGAACTGTCTGGGAATTCTAATGAAATTCTATCAAGTAATGGTGTCATAGAGATATGATACCAAAACATTCCTTTTCAAGCGAAATTTTTGACAGAAAAATAGAATCAAAATACTATTTTATATAGGAATCTCTTCCATAATATGGGATAGGCTTAGGACAAGTTTAAATGGAGAATACTTATGGTAACAAAAAAAAATCCTATTAGTTTCTTTTTTATGAATGAAGATGAGTCCACTACACTACTCTTCTGGGCTAAGCGTTATTGTCATAGGAACAATGTTTACAAGTCTTCTTATAGAACCTGAAGCAGGTTCAATGAGAGGATTATAAGAACTACTTTAAAAAAAGGAACAATAAGGAATTAAGATGAAAAAAGTTGTCGCTCTCATTCATGAGATTTTCGAAGATTTAGAGCTAATGTACCCTGTTATCCGAATCAAAGAGAGTGGAATTCAAGCCGTGATTGCAGGAGAAGAAAAAGAAACTGTCTATCACGGAAAGCATGGTTACCCTTGCAAAAGCGCAGCGGCATTCCGTGATATTAATCCCTCAGAGTTTGATGGGGTCCTAATTCCTGGAGGGTTTGCCCCCGATAAATTTAGAAGGATTCCAGAAGTTCTCCATATCGTTCGAGAGATGAATAAGCAAAAAAAAATCATCGCCTTTATTTGTCATGGAGGTTGGGTTCCTATTTCAGCAAAAATCCTCAAAGGAAAGAAAGCTACAGGAACAACAGCGATTAAAGATGACCTTGAAAATGCTGGGGCAATCTGGCAGGATAGCCCTTTGGTAATTGACGGGCATCTCATAAGTTCTAGAACTCCTGAAGATCTTGCCGTTTTTGGAAAAGCAATTGTTGAGGCATTATCGTGAAAAAGCTCATACTTCTCTGGCTCCTTCCTCTCATCCTATTTGCTGTCGATAAACATCCAATTAAAGATTCCAAACTCCTTAATGTGGGCATTGGGGTATTTAACATCGTTCGAAATCGAAAGAGTATGAACTTTCAGGTAGAATATCGCTCCGACTACGCTTTTTATCGCAATTCCATGCTTTTTTTCCGCCCCCTAGTAGGAGTCATGGCTACGACTCGAGGTTCTGCATATCTCTATGCAGGGATTGCCTTTGACATTTTTCTATTTCCTCAGCTTGTATTTACCCCAAGCTTTGCCCCTGGTATCTATATAAAAGGGTGGGGAATGGAACTGGGATTCCCTCTGGAGTTTCGCTCTTCGGCAGAGCTTTCCTATCGCTTCAAAAACAAATCTCGCTTTGGAGTAATGTTCTATCATATGTCAAATGCTAGTATAGGCTTTAAAAACCCTGGGACTGAGTGCCTTGTGTTTTTTTATTCAATCCCTCTTCCGTAACATTCTTATGCTAAGAATTCGAAAAAATAGTTTAAAAAATCCTTTATTAATAAATTTGGTCGCTTGTAAAATACATATAGGGGACCGACCAATATGTCGTTAATGGTCTGATTACCAAAAGAATCTACTTCGGACTGCTACCTTAACAAATCTGAGAGAAAAGAAAAAAACTCCAGATTTGGTCAGATAGTGATCCCGGGATAATAGTTGATTTTCAAGGAGATGTAAAACTCTTTGCGCTGCTGCTATGCTTAATGTATTTCTGGGGGGGAAACGCATGTTAAAACAGCTTGTATTCAAGCCATTTCCGCTTTGTACAAGCTGTCATGCCCAAACAATCGTAGCAGCTTTTCTATTTGTTGCACGAAAGCTACCTTCTTTGAAACGTTTTGTCTATCTTTCCGACGGGGAAAAGCTTGTTATAGAAATTTCCACACCTAAAGGATGGAAGAAGAGCGATCCTACGGTTGTTATGGTCCATGGTCTTTGTGGATCTTCCCAGTCCACCTATATGGTGAGAATAGCATGGAAACTCTACAAAGAAAAAACTCGAACAATCAGAGTCAATCTCCGGGGATGCGGAGCTGGACGTGGACATGGAACCAAAATATACCATTCTGGGGCAAGTGATGACATCTGGGAAACCCTGAATGAGATCAAAAGAGATACACCTCATTCTCCTCTCACGTTACTAGGATTCTCGCTTGGGGGAAATGTTGTACTAAAGACAGTCGGGGAACGTGGTAAAGAAGCTAAAGCTCTCGTTGACAAAGTAATATCAGTCAATCCTCCTGTAGATATACAGTCAAGCATGGAACTTCTCTCTCAAAATACCGTCTATGAACGATACTTTATGGCCACTCTAAGAGAGGAAGTTGCTTACCTTCATGAAACCTTTGACCATTTACCGCCTATTCGGATATCAAACGAAATGACGCTATTAGAGTTTAATGATTTATATATTGCTCCTCAGTCAGGGCATGACAATGCTCGGGATTACTACCACGCTTGCAGCTCCGGGAGACTCATTCACAATATTGCTGTTGACTGTCATATCCTCTTTTCTCTTGATGATCCGATTGTTGACTGCAGTATTGTAAATTTTAAAGAAATTTCAGAAAACGTTAACATCCTTATTACCGAAAACGGGGGACACTTAGGCTTTTTAGGAACTCCGGGACAAAAAGGAGGGTTTTACTGGATGGACTCTGTTCTCCTCCAATGGCTATTTGAGAATAAGGAATAGGTATTTTGTTGCTCCAGCTATTCCTTATTCTTTTTTCCTAATTATTATTTTGAAACAACTCCAGGACCCTCTTGAAAGAGATTGAAGAGACGTCATTTCTGATTTATAATCACCAATATTCGTTGAGAGACCCTGAATCGCTACTAGAGCTTACATATAGACCAGGTTTGAATTAAGTTGGCCTAGCAATAGACGTTCATCCTTGCCATAACAACTTGTGTGGCTGGTTACATTCGTCCAATGTCAGATCCTATTTTTGATATTCGATCAATTAAAATTTGCTTGGGTTGTTTTTAAACCAATGAATAATATCACTAGACTCGTAGAGCGGTTTCCCATTAATCACCAGACAGGGGACCTGACTTTTTCCACCGATTTTGATTAGTTCCTTGGCAGCTTCAGGACATTTTCCGATATCGACTGATGGAACCGTTTTATTCACTGAGCTCAGATAGGTGCTGACCCTTTTGCAATAGGGGCATGTCGATCGCGTGTAAAAGAGAAGTTTCGGCTTCTCCACATTAGCTTTTCTAACCTGCCGTTCAGTCTCATGCTCTTCATACGCAACAGCAAATCTATCATCACAGATATGAATAAGAGAACCAATGGACTTCACATCCCCACCGATCTGTCTTTCGTCAAAATAGGGGGGTTCTGTTAAAGCTGAATCCATATCAAGCATCATCATGCGCCTTGTCTCCTTTTAATCAGGAAATAAGAATTTTAACCCAAATTCATATATCACGGAAGAAGTTTGTTTCTGCAGCTTCGAATAATAGTGGCGAGATGACGAGGAATTTTCTTTAACAAGATCCACTTCATGGAGATACCCTCTAGGTTCTGCAAAGAGGAGCAGCTCATGCGCCCGAATTGGAGAGAGGGGGATTTCTAGTGAAACTTCGTAGACATTTCCAAAAAGGTTCCCCAATTTTGAGACCAAATCTCCACGACACACGAACCCCTGAAAATTGGGTCTTGTTTTAAGGGTCGTCCAATCTTGAGCAAGCTTTTTAGAAACTCCAGGGAAGTTAAAAGCGTAAGAGCATTCATGTGGGTTTTGGCTAATAAGCTCTGATTCTTGAATCAGGATGTAGGATGCAACGATCCCACCTAGGCTATGTCCAATAACGCGTCCTGGACGTCCTTCTTTTTTAAGCCAATCATGAAGAGGCTTTTGCCCTTTTTCGAATATACTATACCCTGATCCCTTTGGGTCTAGATCACTGATAATCGAAGCTCTTCCCCCCTCCGTCATGAATGAAAAGTCTGTTCCACGAAACAAGAGGATTGGAGCTCCTTCCCCTAAACCGGCGCGGGTAAAGCCAAAAGCTTTAATCTTATTCCACAGATTAAACACCCGATCAACAACAAAGATTGCCATTTCCATACAGCCATGGCTTCCCATTATCGGAAGGGAAATCGTATGTCCGATCTTAAGATTACGATAAGCCATAACTTTAGCTAAAACCTCGCATGCTGCCCATTCACATATTTGAGGATTTTCTACTGTTTCGTAGATCATCTTTAACACTTCTGAAGTTCTGTCGATATCTTCAAACCGGGGAGTCACGCGGCAGATAATTCTTTTCGAAGCCATTTTTTCACGGTATGTCTGTCCAAAATGGCTTAAATCTTTTGAAAGGTTTTCATAGACAAGGGTTTTTTCTTTAAGCGCATAGCAGCGAGAGTCATATTTAAATAACCAGGAGAGAAATATTTCCCAATATTTAAAGGTTTGAGCTGAAAGCGAGAAGTCATCTTGATTCATAAAGAGGCCCCATATGCTTAAGATAAAGAGAGGCACCCCTTCAGGTCAATGATTATTAGAAATCAGTAATATACTCGACTGCTTTCAGATTACAGTCAGATTGGTATGACCCAATGGAATCGTTTGAGAAAAGAGTGGCAAGGGTATGGAGTCTCCTCTCAGCTTACAAAGATGCTTAAGGGAATAAGTCATATTTCAGCTGAATGCTATAACTTTCAAGAGAGAATAAAAAAAGAGCCTTACAGACGTAAGGCCCCTTTCTTGATTGAATAGAACATGGATCTTTTGAGGACGTTGTCTATAAATAATAAACAAATCCTTTTTATATGTAACTAAGTACTATTATACACAAGTTTATGATGAAAATCAAGTGAGAAAAATCTTTAAAATTAATCTTTTGTAGAAAGGTTTATAATAAAGTTTTTTCTGCAGGATTTTTGTATTCGGGTGACAAGGGTCTACGCGGTGCGCTAAATAGTGGTAACATTCTGCAGCTTCGCGCTTTTGGATCAGTAAATGATAGTGCCCCATCATCACCATAAACCCCCGAAACTCAGAGATATGAAACATTTTTTTATTTGGAAAAAAATCTTTTAAATTAAATTTAAAATTAAAAATCTCAGGGATTTTTTGGATTTTTTTACGCCTTAAACATAAGTCAGCATAGTTAATTCGAGCAAAAAGATAGCCTGGGTTTTTTTGAAAATTTTCTTCGATAAGTCTCTCAGCTTGTCGAATTCTTTTTCTACAAATATTCAAATACGTCAAAAGATTAAGTACTTCAGGATGATCAGGATGGTTATTTCGGAAAATTTCGACTTCTTTCCTAGCTTTTTTTGGATTTGTTTCTGCTAAGGAATAGAGGGAAAAAAAGATCTCCAGATCTTCCTTTGAAAAGCTCTTTTTTATATGAGCCAAGTCCTGTTCCCAAGTCACCGTGTGGGGGGGTAGATAAAAGTGTGGAGTTCTCTGCTCAGGAATAAAAAGTGTATTTTTCATTTGCCTAAAATATTTTTGCCTTCTAAAATTCGGCTCTTTGCTAATCCTACAGAAGTTGTAACCCATATGTCTAGAGTCTTTAACAAAAAAGTTTTTTCCTTTTTCCTAAGCATCATTATCGGTATGTTCATTTGGAACTTATCGCCTCCTGAAGGTGTCACCACGCAAGCTATGCATATGTTTGCTATTTTTATTTTTACCGTGATTGGTATTATTTTTCGTCCCGTTCCAATCGGGACTTTCGCATTTTTGGGACTTGTCCTCACCGCAGCGACGAAAACATTAAGTTTCGATCAGGCCTTTAGTGGCTTTATTCACCCTATTGTCTGGCTGATTGTAATCGCCTTCTTTATCTCTAGAGGGTTTATCAAGACTGGACTAGGAGAGCGTATTGCCTATGTTATTATCAAGTACCTTGGAAAAAGCACTCTTGGAATGGGGTACGGAATGATTTTAACCGACCTCGTTTTAGCTCCAGCAATACCCAGTGTTGCGGCTAGGGTAGGGGGGATTATATACCCCATTGTAAACTCTCTTGCCAAAGCCTTTGGAAGTGAACATTATAGCCATCCTAGACGGCTTGGTTCTTTCTTAATGAAAGCGACATTTCAAGGGTCTGTTATCACGAGTGGAATGTTTTTAACTTCTATGGCTGGTAACCCTCTTGTTGCTGAGATTGCAGGGGGAATAGGAATAAACATTACTTGGGGTGGGTGGGCTCTTGCTGCCTCAGTTCCAGGGCTGGTTTGTCTGGGATTGATTCCACTTTTTCTATACAAGGTTTATCCTCCAGAGGTGAAGGAAACTCCGAATGCTCATTCACTTGCAGTCAAAAAACTTAAGGAAATGGGAAAAATGCGCGTTCAAGAATGGATTATGATCTTTTCTTTCTCCCTCCTTATCACTCTATGGATTTTAGGCCCTCTCATTGCAATGCCAGCTGTGATTGCAGCTCTAATTGGCCTTGTGATTCTCCTCCTAACTTCGGTCCTCTCATGGGATGATGTCATAAAGGAAAAAGGAGCGTGGAATACGTTGATGTGGTTTGCCACCCTTATCATGATGGCAACCTATCTTAACAAGCTGGGACTAACCACTTGGTTTAGTGGGTTTGTTCAAGGGCATGTCCAAGGATTCCCTTGGTTTACGGCTTTTATCATACTTACTTTGGTTTACTTTTATAGCCACTACTTCTTTGCTAGTCTTGTGGCACATATTGGGTCAATGTATTCAGCTTTTTTGGTCTTAATGGTTGCTCTTGGAGCCCCTCCAATGATTTCTGCGCTAACACTTGGATTCTTTAGTAATATGATGGGAGGTCTTACTCACTATGGTTGTGGCCCCGCGCCGATTTTCTTTGGGTCAGGTTATGTAAAGATCTCTGACTGGTGGAAGTTCGGTCTCTATGCAAGTATTATTAACATCCTTATTTATTTCACCATTGGGACAGGATGGTGGAAGCTTCTTGGCCATCTGTGAAAGCGTTAGACCCCCTTTTTGAAGCATTTAAAAAAGGGGAGTGGAAAGTCAATCAAAAGACAGAGAAGGGGAATACCCTTCTTCATCTTGCCGTAATTGAAGATCGCCCAGATTTAGTCGAATTTCTTCTTAAAAAGGGCGCTAAGTCTCTCACTGATAAATGGGGGCTCACACCTCATTATTTAACCAAGCTCCTTAATCGAAGCAATGCTCTCGTAAAGGAGGAGGAACGCTCAATTCTCACCTATCGTAATCGGAATGAGGAAATCCTTTCAATGCCATTAAAAGAGTTTGAAGAGCGGCTCGAGATGACCTATTGCGATTCTCTAATCTTTGACTCTGTTAAAACAATCTATCAAATTGCTAAAAAATGCGCCCGAAAAATGAAGAAAACCAACCTTAGACAGATGAACCACTGGACTCTTTGCCTCCACAAAAAAGCAATGGCCCTTCATCGTGAAAATTTCTATTATATCCGTTGGATAAATCGCTATCTTGGCTACGGCATTTATGCCGCTATAGACATCCCTGCTAACACCTATATAGGGGAGTATACTGGAATTGTAGAACAGAAAAACAATCGCAAAAACCGCTTTAACGACTATGTTTTTAGCTATGACCTTTGCGGAAAAGCATCGCGATGGAGCATCGATGCTAAGTCTGTCGGGAATTTTACTCGCTTTCTCAACCATAGCGACACCCCAAATCTCACTTCCCGATGGGTAATCAATGATGGGATCACTCACATCATCCTCTTCTCCAATAAATTTATTCCAAAAGGAACCCAAATGACATATTGCTACGGTCCCTTGTATTGGAGAACACGCTCTGCTCCCTCTACTTTATAAAACTACGCTTAGCAAAGTAGGAAATACACACAGGGTAAACTAAAGAAATTTATTAAAGAAAAATAATCTCTTTGTTATGGTGCGGATTATCAGGAATAAAAAGTGATGAAGCAAATGGGTAAGAATGTTGCACAGAAATTGATTAAAAGTCATTTAGTTGAGGGAGAAATGGTTTCAGGAAAAGAAATCGGGATTAGAATTGATCACACCCTGACGCAAGACGCAACGGGAACAATGGTCATGTTAGAGCTTGAAGCTATGGGATTAAAAGAGCCCAAGACCGAAGTTTCTTGCCAGTATGTCGACCATAATATTATTCAGAATGACTACAAGAATCCCGATGATCACCTTTTTTTATGGAGCTCGACGCGAAAATTTGGTCTTTGGTTTAGTAAGGCAGGAAATGGTGTAAGCCATCCTGTACACATGGAAAAGCTAGGCATTCCAGGGAAAACAATGGTAGGATCGGACAGTCATACCCCTGCAGCTGGAAGTTTAGGAATGCTTGCAATCGGAACTGGGGGACTTGAAGTAGCACTTGCAATTGCTGGCGAACCATTTTATGTGAGTATGCCAAAAATTATGGGGGTTAAACTCATAGGAAAGCTTCCTGATTGGGTAAGTGCCAAGGATGTTATTCTAGAAATGCTACGAAGGCACGATGTTGATGGGGGAGTGGGAAAGATAATAGAGTATTATGGCCCCGGTCTTGACAACTTATCGGCAATGGACCGTCATGTCATTACAAATATGGGAGCTGAGTTGGGAGCAACTACAAGTGTTTTCCCTTCGGACAAAGAGACCAAACACTTTATGAAACTTCACGGGAGAGGAAAAGATTGGGTCGAGCTAAAGGCAGACCTAGACGCTACCTATGACGAATATGATGAGATAGACCTTTCTAAATTGATACCACTAATCGCTTGTCCCACAAGCCCTGGAAATGTTGTTCCAGTATCAGAAGTAGCTGGAAAACCAATTTTCCAATCGATGATTGGTTCCTCTGCAAATCCTGGAATGCGTGACTTTGCCATTGCTGCAATGATTATTAAAGGTCATAAGTCACAAGATCAAGTCTCTTTTGATATCAATCCTTCCTCTAGACAGATTCTAGAAAATTTAACAACCGAGGGGTATCTAAACTCTTTAATCCGTTCTGGAGCCCGTATTCACCAAGCTGGGTGTAATGGGTGTATTGGAATGGGCCAAGCTCCAGCCTCTGGAAAGATTAGCCTTAGAACCAATCCAAGAAACTTCCCTGGTCGTTCAGGGACCAAAGAAGACCAAGTTTATTTATGTAGTCCGGAAACAGCGGTTGCCTCAGCAATTACTGGTGTCATTACCGATCCACGGACTTTGGATATGCCCTATCCTAAGTACAAGGAGCCAAAAAAAATAGAGCTTGTGGATGAGCTCTCTCCTCCTGGAGAAAAGATGGAACTGATGCTGGGCCCTAATATCAAGCCTTTACCAACCTTTGGAAAATTAGAGGATCATATCGAAGGGCCTGTCCTTCTCAAAATGGGAGATAATGTTTCCACTGATGAAATCCTACCTGCAGGAGCTAAAGTTCTTCCATTCCGTAGTAATATTCCTGAGATCAGTAAATTTACTTTTGGCCAAATCGATGAAAGCTACTATGACAGAGCAATGAAACTTCAAAATTCAGGGTCCATTCTTGTCGGAGGAAGTAATTATGGACAAGGCTCCAGTCGAGAACACGCCGCCATTTCTCCTCGTTACCTCGGAGTAAAAGCAGTCATTGTCAAAAGCTATGCCCGTATTCACCGAAAGAACCTCTGCAATTTTGGAATCCTTCCTCTAATTTTTGTGAACTCTGCAGATCACAATAAAATCTCTCAAGAAGATGTCATCGAAATCAAGGGTGTCTGGAAAAAGATTGAACAAGATGGTGAATTTGAGCTTCTTAATAAAACAAAAAATGAGAGTTATAAGGTTGCTCATAACCTCACACAGAGGGAGCGTGACTCGATCCTTGCAGGAAGTCTTATTAATATTGCATTGGAGAAGCATAAGTGATCCTCTTTATTATTCGAATTATTGTTACGACAATAGTCGTTCTTCTCTGTGCCCACCTCTTGCCTGGCCTCCATGTTAAAGATAATCTAGATGCTGTCTTTTTCGGTATCATCCTCGCAGTGATCAATTCTAGCGTCCGACCTATTTTAATTTTTTTAACCCTTCCTATCACTATTTTCACCTTAGGGCTCTTCCTCTTCATTATCAACGCCTTCACCTTCTGGCTGGCCGGTGAGATCTCCTATGGTGTCCATATCACCACTATTTGGGGGGCTCTCTGGGGAGGAGCTATCATCTGGATAACTGGAATCTTTAGTAATCGCCTCATTTGGAATCACAAGGCTTACTAAAATATCGATTGCTATTAGTTTGTAGAAGAGAAGATGGGGTATGACAGTCAATAGAAAGCTTAATCGGTTTTTGCAATATTATCATGGAAAAGATCTCCACTTTATTATATAATTTTGTTTTTTTTTAAAAAAACGGAGATAAATCTCGTGTCTATTGAAAATATTTATAATAGTGAACCCACTATGGATGACATCTATGCTTGGCATAAAGAAGAAGCATCCCAGTCTTTAGGACTGACAACACTTCTGTCCTGGCCTAAAGGACTCGTGCACTTAACTGGGGCAGCTCTCCTTTGGTTTCCTGTGGTTAACCGGATCGTCTATGCAGTCTCAAAAGGATGCTTTCAGCATCAACCTATCCCCTCCGAAAATGGCTTAGACAAAAAACCCATTGTGCACTACTTGATGCCCCCTGTTTTGATTGAAAAGTTAAACAATCTTGAATCTGCGCTTTATGAAAAAATTATTGGACAAGATAAAGCAATTCAGATTGTTTGCAATGCCATTCGCAGAGCTGCTCTTCGCCTAAAAGGAAAGCGAACCCAGGGTTCATTCCTATTCCTTGGACCCACAGGTGTTGGAAAAACCGAGCTTGCAAAAACCATTAGTGAAAACTGGCTATGTAATAATAAAACCTTGCATCGCTTTGACATGTCTGAATACAAGATGATTTTTACTCTTTCTAATCTCATTGGATCTGCTCCAGGCTTAATGGGATCCTGGAATGGTGGGGCATTGACAAATGCCCTGAAAAAAAATCCTCATGGAGTATTTTTATTTGATGAAGTTGAGAAAGCCCACCCTGAGATTTTGGATATCATGCTGCAAATGTTTGATGCAGGCAGGATTACAGATGGAACAGGAAATACCATCGATTGCTCTAAAGCGATCTTTATCATGACTTCTAATATGGCCCCATACCCTCGAACCCCCCAAAACGGCAAGATTGGTAAATTTTTCTCTAAGTAGATATCTATAATTTATTCATATTAAAAGACTTGGGAAATACGTTTATAAATTAATTTTTTTAAAACTTT
>CAMGYI010000001.1:41214-327903 GCA_946127115.1 uncultured Chlamydia sp. | reverse complement strand
CTTGGGATTTTTCGGGATGTTTTTATTGAATTTGAGGAGAGATTTTTCTAGCTTGTCCTCGAGACGTCTGACAAACTTCTCAACAGAAGTCGGGAAGCTTAGCTCATTATAATATTCTTCACGCTTCTCTTCAAAATCTTTAGGGAGGTCTTCATCGGGGTTACGATAGCGGCCCGCCCCTTCTGCCCACACTTCCTTACATCTTAAGCGGTCCCTTAAAGCCTGGAATGTACAGATTTCGTAATTGATCCGATTAAAACGGGGCTTTCCCCCTTCCTCTTTTTCGATCACAAGATCTTTCATCTGACTAGGAATCACACCTTTGATGGGGACCTTTTGTCCCTGTGGAAGATAGGTTGCTTTGGACTCGATATTTTTCTTAATGATTTCAAGCGCCTCAATAATCGGCTTATAATGTCTGTTATTTGATCGAAAATTGATCAGGTCTAAAATAATGGGAATGATTTGTCGGTAATGTGAGCTATAGGATCCACGAATGGTGGAGTGGACCCGTTCATCGTACTCTCTGCTGGAACAAAGATCTTCTACAAGGGCTTTTAGACGTTTCTTCCCGCCTATGATAGGATATAAAATTTCTTCTATAATTCCCTTGGGTTTTTCTAGAGAGGTGCTTGCGAAATCCAAAAGGATTTTTTCTTTCCCGTGAATTTTTCGAATCTGTTTCACCAAAGTTTTAGTGACTTTCTTTTGAGATTTGATTTTTATCTTATGGATGATTTGGATGAGAATCTCTATAAGATCGTCAATGACAACCTTTCTTCGCATCTCGAGAAATATTGCAAGCAATGCAAAACGGACTTCTTTTGGATGACTCTTGAATTCCCAAATGCTTTTAGAAACTGCCCGTTGATAGTATCTCCGAAGAATTTTCTGTGGGATTGACTCTGTCAGATCCACAGGTAAATCAAATCCTAATATGGTTTTGAGTTTCTCAGCTTCTTCCAGGGCGCTCTTTACACCAATAGAGCCTGGGCTTCGTTTAAGCTCAGTAAGCCCTATCTTCAGTTCAGTGGATCCATGAAGGTCAAGCCATGTGTCAACTGACCTTTTAAATGTATCAGGAAGTTTTTGGAAGATCGACTGGAAAAATTCTTTTTCAAAAAGATAGTGAGCTGACTGAATGATCTCTTTTTCTTCTTCTCTAGAAAGGTGTGCAAGATGCTTCTTTTTCAGGTATTTTCGTAGACGATCTTTAATAAATTCAGGGTGATGATTTCTGGGAAGAACTTCTTTGATTAGAAAGCGTTTCAGTTCCTCTTTATCATGAGAATTTAACTTTCCAAACTGAAGTTGTCCTCGGATCTTTTGAAGAATATGTCTTTGACTTCTACTAGGGATGCTCTCTATTGAGGGACGATTAACTCCTAGCTGATCAGCAATAAATTGGATAACATTTGAAGAGAACGTTGGAATCTCTTTAGGTATGATCCTTTGCTTTTTGCATGCTTTATAGAGCGTAAGGAAAAGCACTTGGTAACTCTTCAGCTTTCCTCTTGCTAAGATCCGTTCTTCATCAGTCAACGTAAAAACCTTTTTTAACTCTATGTCCAACCAGTTTTGCTTCAACTAGAAGATTTCCTATTTCTATTAGTTCCGGAAATATTATGCTCGAAAATGTAGTTGAACAGGGGTCATCTTGTCAAGAAATGTATCGATTTTCTTTTTCCATTTTGCAAGTCGGAAAATAGGTGATTTTTACAATCTTGCCGTTTTTGGGGGTTCGAGGGTATGGGGCCAATATCGGGGGAGATGCCTATCATCTTCCTAAAGAAGAGCGCCAGCCAGCTCTTGATCAGAAGTTAAAAGAAGCATTGCGGCCCGAATTCATTAATAGAATTGATGAAATTATATTCTTCAACCCCCTCGATCAAAATGACATTTTTAAAAGAGAAATGGAAGCATGCTTACTTAACCGTGTGACCATCTCATGGGATGAGGAAGTCATTGAGTATCTCACAGAAAAAGGGGTCTCTCCCTTGTATGGAGTTCGACCCCTTGAACGGCTGATTCAAAAAGAACTGCAAACACCAGTCATCAATGCAGTTATAAATCAAAATCTCTTTGAGGGAAGCCTCCACCACTTTACGGTTCAAGATGACCAAATCATTCTTAGACTTGTTGAGATTTAAATCTTTAGGGCTTTCTTTGAGGGTGCTGGTAGCTTCGCGGAAGGCTTTGTACCAACTGCAATAGGGATCTTTCTCAGAGTGTACAAATTCATGCTCGAACTGAAGATGTGGGATTACGTGCTGCAGGACGCTTAGTCAAAAAGAGCCATCCGACAATCGCATCTTGAAATTTTTAATAATGGGTAGCTCTCTTAGATAACGTCTGATAATTAATGTTATGTTAGAAATAAAGATATCAAATACAATCCTTTACCACATGGTTAATCAAAAATAATTTTATGGATTTCTAGAGATGGATTCAACACTTGTTGGAACTCGTTTCTTCACTCTCACCTTGATTGACATTTAATCATTTAGATGCAATACTCTCTCCAGTTTCATGGAGTGTTTTTTATGGAAGCTGTTAAACTCGTGGGTGCCTTCTTTGCTGCTACTGGCGTTCAAGGAGTACGACGTTCTGAAAATGAGTGGCATTTGGAGAAGACTCCTCTCCCTGCGGCTATGTGCCAGACTGTGCTTGCTCTCGTTGTTCTAGGACAGCTTTCTAGTTACTACGGGCTTCAAAAATTGAAGCCTCTTTCAACTCCAACCTATATTATGGCTGGAATTGTCCCCTTGCTTATTGGTCATGAAGCTGAGATGAATACCTTAGGTGCTCAAAGGATAGCAAAGGTTGTGAATCGCAATCTTGGGTCGCCCCTTACTATTTCTTATTTTGTCGCGACATATGCTATTTTTAGGCTGCAAAAATATAGACATGTAGCAGCCTCTCTTTCAGGATATCTCTTTATGGAAATTGTGGGTCTCAAACAAATACCTGAGTGGTTGAAAAAAAATATTTCTAAAATAATAGCACTTTATTCCCCTCTTAATAATTTCCTTTTTAAAGAGTCCTTACCTTTCAAACTTCTAGGACTGGCTAAGCTTCTAACCTATGGAGAAGCATACTATGGTCCTGATCTCTATGGAAGTTTTGAAGAAAGAGGACTGCAAAGTGTCAGGGAGGTAGTTCGGGAAGAGGTTGCAGGTATGAATACTTATGTTGACCCTAGGCATCTAATGGTTCGCGTTAAGCCCTGGGGACTGCCGATGGATGATAGGAGACTCCCACAATCCCTGGTTCAACAACTCGAAAAAAAAGAGAATTTAATGAGTGAGAAGGTTTTTAAAGAGATGCTGGCAATCGTTCAAAAGGTCTATGAAAAACCAATTGCTAAACCTCAACTTAGTCAGCTACTTACTGAGTCAAGTGTGGCAAATCTGACCCAAAAACTTCCCAAGCTCTACTCGGAGTGCTTTTTAGAAGAATTTACAGCCGAAGAGGCCCTTTATTTTCTTCTTTATCAAAAGCAAGATGCATTTCTATTTGCCGCTTTCGAAAAGGACTATAAAACATCATCGAAATGGTTCAGGAGGTTTTCTAGTGAAGAAACCCCCCAGCTGATCAATAGTTATCGAATATTTTACGGGGGGGCTCTTGGGTTCAATCAGGACTATGCTGAAAGTGATCCGACCCAATCTTCAGATGGAGCCCCGTTCTCAAGATTGATTTGGCAGCGCTGGGTGACATCTACTAGCCAAGAGTTTTTTGAAAATTTCTACACCGAAGAAGCCCTTATACAATGGGTTCAAACTTCCGGGTTTTCCAAACTTCCAAATATAAGCAGCTGGTTTGCCGAGCACGATATTCACGAAGTAGACAAAAATGCTGCACGCTTCTTTCTTCTTAAGTGCGGGGTTCTAGGAGTTAGGACCTAACTTGGCAATCCGATAGGAATGCTCAGGATCGGAGTTTCTTTCTCTTGCTGCTTTGCTTGAAGGTTATAGATCTGCTGCAGAAGAACAAAGGTTCTCTTTGAGTTGACATCATTATCATCAATATAAAACCAATTGCCGCGATAGGCCACTGCAAGGTAGGAGTTTTTGGGATAATGAGGGCTCCATTTTACATTAAACAAATCTCCTATGACTTCTTCCCAATTAAAAAGGGAACCATCAGAGTTTTTGGTCATCGCTACTGTTCCTGCCTCTATATCTCTTGAAGGAACTTTGATCCCCAAGCTGAGGTAGTACATGGTGCTCAAGAGTGAGCGAGTCATGATTCCAATTGCCGCCTCTTCATTGAATGCCTGACGCATATTGAGGATGTACTGTCCTTTGAATTTTTTAATACCCTCTAGCAGCTCTGCGAGGCGGTCCGAAGCTTCCCCATTCACAGGAAAGGAAATTTGAATAGTATTAGGACGCTCTTTACACGCATCATCTTCAGAAATATGCTTTTCTCCAGCAGGAATATAGCGGACCCCGACCTGAAGCTGTCCAAGAGCCTGAAAATGACGAAGGAGATGAAGACACTCGAAGAATTTTTTATAATGCGGAGGCTTCGAAGGGATAGGCCCTGAAGCGGAACTAGCATTTGAAATATCAGCCATATGTTGAATTAAAAGGCGAAAGACTCGATCAACATCCCAACCGGTAAAGAGCAGGCCCTGAATGATGCGTAAGTCGAGGGGCTGCATCAGCTGTATGGCAAAGTCCTTTCCTTCAAGGGGAGAATATTGGATTGTAGGTTGATTAGACCACCCCATTTCTGCACCAAAAGCAGCAGGGTTGTCATTATTAAATCCTGGAATTTTGATCGATGGGAAGACTTTTCCAGAAAAATTAAACTGAGTCGTAATTCCATTGAGCTCTAGAAAATATGGGGTGTCAGAGTATCGGAGGCGAACTAAATTAAGGAGAAGTTCTTGATTTGTGGTGTTTTGCGCAGCGATGTTGTAAGAAGTTCTTCCCCCATTTCCATACATCGAAGTTCGGCTAGAAACGTGGCAACCCGTAAGAAGTAACGTGCTAAAAAGTAAACTAAGAATGAATTTTTTCATTTGCAATATGCTCCGGAACTTTATTCAAGTATGTGATGTTAGCAAATGATGTTTTTTTTTTAAATTAATATAACATCGCAGCTATCCCAAAGTTGTTTGATGCCCTATTTATAAATGGAGGAATTGTGACAATTGATGCACTGGAATACCAAAAATTCGAGAAAAGAATCCAGGCCATGTTCTGTAGTGTCGTCACAAGTGGGTTAATCAATAAGAGATTCATGGGAGAAAAACTCAAGGTAATCGATGGAAAAAGCCCAAATCGAGCTTTCGAAAAAGGTTAATGATGAAAATTTTTCCAGTAATCACTACTCAGGGTGGAGCAACTCATGACAATACTATCTAAGTAGTTTAAAAAAATTTTACTGCAAAAAAAATAGGAAAATTCTTACTCTTCTAAGAGATTATGAAGCGTCTTAAACCATTTCTTTTTGCTCTATTTCTTATCCTTATAGAGGTCTCTCTAAGAGCCGAGATAACCGGATTGAAAAAAGAATATGGAGTTGTAGGTCTGAGTGCTGCGATAATCGACCACTATTTCTTTATCACAGATGAGCAGCTACAGTCAATAACTAGCGAGAAAGGAGGATGGGCTCCAATAGACTATTCAGCTCTTTCCTCTTTTCTTCAAAAAAATAAGGGTGCGGCCAAAATCATTCCAGGTGGCAGTGGTGTAAATGTGATCAAGGGAATGCGCCAATTAGGGCAAAAGTGTGCTGTTATTGGAAAGGTAGGTTCTGGTGATATGGGTGAATATTACGTGCAGAAGATGAAGGATCTTGGAATTATCCCACTGTTTGAGAAGGGAAGCCTTCCAACTGGGCAATCCGTTTGTTTAATCACTCCTGATGGGGAAAGGACTTTTAGGACCTATCTCGGGGCTTCTCATAACTTATCAGATCTTTTATTCGACCCTGAGATTTTCAAAAGGACGCGTCTTATTCACATCGAGGGATACCAACTTCTTGACCCTGATCTTGTTATCAGAATCCTAAAACTTGCAAAAAAGGCCGAGACTATGATTTCAATGGACCTAGCAAATGTGGAAATCGTTAGACGAAATAAAGAGTTTATCCATAACATTCTCGATAAGTATGTTGATGTCTTGTTTTGCAATGAAAGAGAAGCAAAAGAACTCACTGGTCTCTTAGCCTCTGAAGCGTGTGACAAATTATCTACTTTTTGTGATGTTACTGTTATCACCATGAGCGAAAGAGGTTCTTGGGCTCGTTCGGGAGATGAAAAAGTCTATATGGAAGCACTTTCCGTGAATACAGTTGATACAACCGGAGCAGGAGATCTTTATACTAGTGGATTCCTCCATGGTTACCTTCAGGGAGAATCTCTTCGTAAGTGCGCTTGGATGGGGGCTCTTATTTCAGCTCAAGTTGTTAAACAGATTGGAGCAGAAATTTCTCAAGCAATTTGGGAAGAAATCAGAAGCACGATTCTAGAGGAAGGAAAAGCTTTCGATTGACGAAAGAATCGACTTCTCGTCTAGTGGGCGATCAAGCCAACCTTTAAGTTGGCGCAGCGCTTGCTGAGAAAACATTTCGTAACCATAGACCACTCTTCCCTCTTTGTTTTTCCCAACATTAAGAAACTTCGTCTCTTTTGGGCTCATGATCACATCAAAGACAACTTTCTTCTCTCTGATTTCTTTGTCATCTATGGGAAGGTTTTGGATATTAGGAGACATTCCAACGGGGGTTGTATTAATGATGATGTCATAATCAGGGACTTTCTCTAGGGAAATGGCCACTCCTTCAATCTTTCTAGCAAGGATCTCCCCCTTTTTTTTTGTCCGATTGGCAATAATCACCTTCCCTCCTCGATCAGTAGCAGCATGAGCGATACTTTTTGCCGCTCCTCCTGCACCAATGATTAGAAGAATCTTTCCGTGGACTTTCCCTTTTCTTTCAAGCGCGTCCAATGCCCCTTCTCCATCAGTGTTGGTTCCATGCCAATTCCCCTCCCTTTTTGTGAGTGTGTTGATCGCTCCCATTGCTTTTGCTTCTGCATCAACACCATCAAGATGGGAAGCAACATGTTCCTTAAGAGGCATGGTGACGCTAAACCCGAAGAAGGGCAATGAAGAAATCTCCTTAAAGAAGAGGGAAACTTCTGATGGAGTTATTCGAAACTTCACGTAGACAGCATTTTCTTTTTCTTTCTTGAAGACATGATTGTGACACAAGTGACCGATACTTTTATTCACAGGGTCTCCAACCAGAGCATAGACCTTTGTTTTTCTATTGAGTTGATGAAAACGATAGAGTTCACAAAGCTCCGTTGCTGAAACTTGCCCAGGAGCTGTGATTTTCCCAACGGAAGCATAAACCAATGGAGTGTCAATAACGGGGCCCAAAATTCTGGTAATCTTTCCCTCTTCCCCCATGCACATTCCTGCAATCCCATGCTTTTTGGAAAAATTAAGCATTCTGAGAGCATCGATTGAGGAGTTAGCCATTGTAGCGATTTTCTTTATCGCCGCTGGAAAGCGGTCCATTTGGATAAGGATTTCCTCCAAATTATCTGGCGTTTTCTCAAAGTCATGATACGAGGAAATAATCGAGATACTCGGATCGATTATGTCAGCAAAGGCGCAGTCATACTCCAAATCGACATAGTCTGGTTTTAATGTAAGTAGCTCAAGGAGTTTTTCTTCCCTCTCCCTTTCACTGCCAGAAAATGCCCCCCCCTGGTCCTTGCGTCGAAGAGTAAAGATTAGAGGGAGTTTGGAAACGCTTTTGAGCTTAGAAATGTGGCTCAGATCATTTTTATTAAGAAGATCAAGGCGGAGCTCAATGAGTTCTCCATACTTTTGGCCATCTTGAATGGCTTTCTTCGCCTTATCAAAGCTTCCCTGAATTGAAATAACTAGCATGAATATTTTCCTAATTCTCTTATTAACTTCCTTGATTATTCTAGTTTTCTATGTTACAACAATACCCATAAATAGGAAGGTTTTTGTGAAAAAAACGAGAAGCACCAAATTTGGTCTTCTCTGGCAACAAAAAGGTCTCTTTCTTCTGACGCCCCTTCTTTTTATTTTGTCGCTCAAGCGCTCCATCAAAACTACATCCCATCCCAAGATCCGTTCATGTTGATATCCTACGCATTGGAGCACGTAAAAAGAACTTGGGAAATGCAACAAGAACGACAGAAGAATGGCTCCTAAGCGCTGAGTATCCATGGCTCACAGAAATCCCGAGTTATCCTATGTGAGCGTGGAATCCACACCTTAGAAACGGTAACAAGAAGCATACTGGATCTAGCATTTCGGTGCTTTGGAGCAGCCGAAAATTCAACTTTTTGGTTTGGAAGTCCATTACAAACCAATTTAGGAGCCTCAATGCGACCAGAGGCAAGTCCTTTCTCTAGATGAATTCCATGCGATTGCAACCGAAACTGAAAAGGTTGCGAAAGTAATAGGGAAAAAAGTATAGCAGAAGTGAAGTGATGGAGCTCGAAAAAATGATGAACAGATAGAACGGCTTAATGCTGAAACCATCACCCTTTTAGCAAAACGAGTTCATGATCCTGCACGCGAGGAGAAGCAGAGAAAGGAGATTATCACCAAGGCGCAGACTAGCAACCTAGATTCGGAAGCAATTATTTCCTTTTTTAAAGGTTTTGTTGCCTACTGCAAACAAGAAATGGAGAATCATTGGGAATCATTACACTAGGTCCTGAAGGAACGTTTTCACATCAAGCGGCAATGAAGCTATATCCAAAGAAAAAACTAGCTTTCGCTTCATCTGTTGATGAGATTTTTATGAGATTGGCGGACCCTCAATTTTCTGAAGGGATCATTCCCATGGAAAATATGGTGTCTAATTTTGTTGAAGAGACGATTTTTAACCTGATGAAATACGACTTTTCACTCATTAGAAAAATTGTCCTTCCAGTTTCCTTTAATCTCGTCGGAACAGAAGGAGAGATTAAATACCTCTATGCGCAGCCTCATGCCCTCGTGCAATGTCGAGCTTCAGTGAGGGAAAAATGTCCCCAAGTGAAAATCATTAAAACTCTGAGCAATGCCCTTTCAGCGATTCAGTACCAGGCAAACCCTAAGAATAGTGCTGCCCTAGTTTCTACTTTTTCTCAGCAGTACTACGATCTTCCCATTCTTGCTGAAAACATGGAAGATAGTGAGGAAAATTTTACGACCTTTTTCGCTGTTGGCAAAGCACCATGTCCAAAGGGAAAACGGAGTCATGGAACCGCCTTCCTTCTTTTTAGTGAAGAGATGGCAACGATTACCAAACAGATTGTAGCTCAGTGTCACGATATGAAGGTCCCCCTCATCAAATTAAAAACTCTCGTTTTACAAGAAGGGTATACTCCTCTATACTTTATTGAAGTAGAAGGGCATCTCCAAGAAAGAGCGGTTCTACGGCTTTTCAAAAGCTTAAGCGAGAAATTTTTGATCAAACATTTGGGGTCCTATCTTCTATGAACATTCATTTTTCCTACGACCTTCTAGAAGATGAACATTTGCTTAAAAATCTAAAAACCCATTCCGGCCGTTCTGCTCTCCTTGCCGACGAAAAAGTAGCCTCCCTCTACGCAAAACCCTTTTGTGCCTTCATGAAAAAACATGAGCTTTCTTGCGATTTGATCACCTTCCCTGGAGGTGAAAAGAGTAAAAATAGGCGGACAAAGGAACAGATTGAGGATGCCCTCTTTGCAAAAAAGTTTGCTCGAGATACCTTTCTTATTGTAATGGGTGGGGGCGTTGTAACCGATATTGGAGGGTTTGTTGCAGCTACCTATTGTCGAGGAATCCCCTACCTCTCTATCCCCACCACCTTACTTGGGATGGTTGATGCAAGCATTGGAGGGAAAACGGGAGTCAATGTGAAACAGGGGAAAAACCTTGTCGGAGCAATCTACCCTCCAGAAGCGATTTTTATCGACCTTTCGATGCTCAGCACTCTCCCAGAAAGCGAAATGCTCAATGGAAGTGCTGAAGTCGTCAAATATGGCTTAATTGCGAACAGGTCAATCATTGCAACTTTGGAGGAGAATCTCGACAAATGGCGCCAACGTGACCTAGACCTTTTGAAGAAAGTGATCAAAGAGTGCGTCTCTATCAAATCAAAGGTGGTTGTCCGCGATTTAAAAGAATCCGGGGAAAGGCGTATCCTCAATTTTGGACATACTATTGGTCACGCTCTTGAGGCCCTTGAAGGGTATTCTCTTTCTCATGGGGAAGCGATTGCTATTGGGATGATCGTAGAATCGTTGATTTCCCACAAAATGGGACACCTAGAAAAAGCTGATTTTGATGACATTTATGAGCTGTTTAAGGTTCTGGGTTTTCCCTTAAAAATCTCCGATCGTATTACCAGATCCAGAATGATTGAAGCGATGAAATACGATAAAAAAGGAGAACTGGGACTCCCTCGTTTGGTTGTTCTCCGCGGAATAGGTCACACTGAGTCTTACAAAGGAGCTTACTGTACTGCGATTGATGAAGAACTCCTGGATGAGGCCCTCGGTTGGATGGTTGCGGAGTTTAGAGAATGAACTATAATGTCAGTCCAGGCAACTTAAGTGGGACCATCGAGATCCCCCCTTCGAAATCTCATACCCACCGCGCCATTCTTTTTGCCCTCTTGGCAAAGGAAACCTCAAAAATTCACAACTATCTAGACTCCCCTGACAGCGCGGCGATGCTAAAAGCCATTCAAGCCCTAGGTGCTACGGTAACAAAGTCAGCAGACACACTCGAAGTAACAGGGGTAGGACCTCATCTTAAGCCCTCAGATGATGTGATCAATGCAGAGAATTCAGGAATCGTCCTCCGCTTTATTGGTGCGTTATCAGCCCTTATTCCTGCTTATACAGTGATCACTGGAGACCATTCGATCCGAACCCGCCGCCCCGTCAAACCGCTCCTCGAGGCTCTCGAGCAACTTGGAGTCTTTGCTAAAAGCATGAGAGGCGATGGATACGCCCCGATAATCATTGCTGGACCTCTTAGTGGAGGATCGTGCACTTTGGATGGGCAGGATTCTCAACCCATCTCGGCTCTCCTTATTGCGGCTTCCTTTGCTTCTAAAAAAACAGAAATTCATGTGACAAATCCCGGTGAAAAACCTTGGATAGATCTTACCCTTTCGTGGTTTCATTTTCTAGGGCTTCCTTATAAAAATCACGAGTATACCCGTTATGTCATCCCAGGCGGTGGATCCTACTTAGGATTCGACTATACCGTTCCCGGAGATTTTAGCTCTCTCGCCTTCCCCTTAGCAGCAGCCCTCGTGACAGGGAGCGAAGTGATTATCGAGAATGTCGATCAAACCGATGTGCAAGGAGATAAAAAACTCCTTGATGCTTTGAGGAAAATGGGAGCAAATATCGTTTCAGAAGGTCGCACCCTTCATGTCAAGAAAGGATCTGCCCTCAAGGGGTGCGCCCTTGATATCAACGATTACGTCGATTCCATCACCATTTTGGCTGTGATTGGATGCTTTGCAGAAGGTGAGACCGTGCTTAGCAATGCCGCAATCGCAAGAAAAAAAGAGTGTGATCGTATTCACGCGATTACAACAGAGCTGAAAAAGATGGGAGCTGATATAGAAGAAAAAGAAGATGGTCTTGTGATCCGTCCCTCGAAACTAAAAGGGACAACCGTTGACACATATTATGATCACCGGATGGTCATGTCTCTCACCGTTGCAGCTCTTGGAGCAGAAGGTGACTCAATCATTCAGGATGTTGAATGTGTTGCAAAAACTTACCCCAACTTTAAGGAGCATATGACCCTACTTGGAGCAAAACTGACATGAATATTGTCCTATTTGGCATTAAAGGGTGCGGAAAAACCACCTTTGGAAGAATGCTCGCAAAAGAAAGAGGTTGCGCTTTCATTGATACAGACCTCCTTATTGAAGAAATCTATCAGATTAACAGGCAAAAAAAACTCACCTGTCGCCAGATTTATGAAGAAGTAGGACCTATTACTTTTCGTTCCCTGGAGTATGAAGTCGTCCAATCACTTCAAGATGTGCGAAACTCTGTGATTGCCGTTGGCGGTGGCGCGATGCTTCTCTATGAAAATATTGAAGCCCTCCAGAAAAATAGCCATCTTATTTACCTTTACTTCGAAAGAGAAAGACTCAAAAACCGAGTCCTTTCACAGGATCCTCTCCCAGCCTTTATTAACCCCAATGATCCTGAGGCCTCCTTCGATAAGATGTATGATGAGCGGGAAGATTTTTATCAAAAGGTCGGTGCAGAGAAAGTAGACGTCACCGAAATGGAAGATAGTGCTGTAATTAAGAGAACTTTTGAGGTCACCAAACATGGCAAGTAATAGCTTTGGACAGCTCTTTCGTGTCACCACTTGGGGAGAATCTCATGGAAAAGGGATCGGTGCGATTATCGATGGGTGTCCTGCAGGAATTCCTATAACAGACGATGAAATCAATGAGGAGCTCGGAAGAAGGGCAGGTGGCAAAACTCCATACACCACTCCCCGCTCAGAAAAAGACAAAGCAGAGATCTTTTCTGGAGTTTTTGAAGGAAAAACAACAGGCGTTCCCATCTCTCTTATCATCTTCAATAAAGATGCCGACTCTTCTAAGTACGAGCCAATCAAAGATCTTATGCGACCGGGTCACGCTAATTTCACCTACCTAGAAAAATATGGAATCTTTGACTACCGTGGGGGAGGACGCTCCTCAGCTCGCGAAACAGCCTGCCGTGTTGCCGCAGGAACAATTGCAAAAAAACTCCTCGCTCTTTCAAGCATTCATGTCACTGCCTATATCCACTCCATCGGTGGTATTTCCATCAATTCAGTCAGCTTCGAAGAAATCCCCTCTAGCCCCATCTTCTGCCCCGACCAAAAAGCAGGAAAGAAAATGATGGAAGCAATCCTAAAAGCCAAAGAAGAACATGACTCACTCGGTGGTATTATCGAATGTACTACCACTGGACTCCCCGTTGGACTTGGCGACCCCGTCTATGAAAAACTCGAAGCCAATCTCGCAAAAGGAATGCTCTCTATTCCCGCCACTAAAGGATTTGAAATTGGTGAAGGATTTAACGCCGCAAATCTGAGAGGCTCCGAACATAACGATGGTTTTACAACCGATGCCTCTGGTGGCATTGTTCCTGCTACCAACCACGCTGGAGGCACTCTCGGAGGCATTTCAACAGGACTTCCCCTCACATTCCGTGTGGCGTTTAAGCCCACCTCCAGCATCGAAAAGTCTCAAAAGACCGTCGATAGCTCAGGAAAAGCCCAAACCTTCAAACTACCCGCTGGATCTCGTCACGACCCTTGTGTTACGATCCGCGCCGTTCCCATCGTTGAAGCAATGGCCGCCTGTGCCTGTGCCGACAGCCTCCTTCTTTCTCTATTATCGAAATATTAGAAGAGCAATATCAAAATGCAAGTGTTGACTATTCCTAGTGGGAAGTGGACTTCTTCGCCTGCAATGGCTACTACTCAAGTGAAAGTCCTAGGCCAGCGGAGAGTCCAAAGCGTGCAGCCAGCGTAGACGCTAGGGAGCCAGAAGATCCATCCAATGATTGTTGTAGTAAGGATCATACTGAGCATTCCGGCGATGAATCCTGCGGTGAGAATCGGAAACGTTCTTGACTTGAGAGCCTGTGAGAGAAAGATCGCAGGCGTCGATAATAGTGATGTGTCCCATTCCTACTTGGGCAAGGAACATAGCAATGGGACCAAAAAAGAAGAGGCAGATAATTATTATAGCCGGCCAAAAAAGACGCCACCCTAATGTACGAAACATCACCTGGACACTTGAGGTGACTGCTTGAAGCGCTCCCTCTCCTTTGATGGATGCCCGTTGGTCGTGCAAAATCTTTCCAATCATATTTTCAAAAGCAAAATTTAGGATCACAGGGAAAACTGAAACCCATAAAGCCACTAGGATGAGCGAAGCATATCCGAGTGATTTTAAAACTCCCCAGGTATAGACAACCCATCCGGCAGAGCCTCCGGGCCAGCTGATATAAGCTGTGAAAAAAAAGGCTGCGAGAAGGACAAAAAAAGAGATTAAGGCAGCAAACAGAGGAGCAAACCATAGGTAAGGGCGGGAAACAAAATAACCAAATCCTACGATTGTGCAGTTAGATGCTGTGATGTCTTTTTCCATTTATGAGGGTCTCCAGTTTTTCTGAGCGAATAATCCCTATATACTGCTGGAATAAGGCAGAGAAGTCCAATACTAGTTGGAATAAGGTCCCCGGCTGATGTGCTTCCAACAAGGGCTAAAAGAAAAGTTGTTAATACAAACTGAATTTATTCATAAACAAAAATGTGTCTTTAGGGTTTCACCCACCTCCTGAATGGCAAGACGAGCATCATCAAGAAGACCGGCCATTTGAAAAAATCCATGGACCATCCCTTGATATCTTTTTAGTTTTACAGAAATGCCCTTTTCTTTGAGTTTTTGGGCATAAGACTCCCCTTCATCACGCATGGGGTCGTATTCAGCGGTGAGGATTAGAGCTGGTGGTAGGGATGAGAAATCGGAAGAATAAAGGGGCGATATTCGAGGATCAGTGAGATCATGATCGCCGTCAAGATACTGCTCACGATACCACTCGATCGATTCTCTCTCAAGGAGATATCCTGATCCATATTCTTGATGCGAAAGCATGCTGCAGGTTAAGTCTGTTTGGGGGTAGATAAGAACCTGGAAGGAAATATTTAGATGAGGCTCATCGCGTACTTCTTGCGTAAGGACTGCAGCCAAGTTTCCTTCAGCATCTTCTCCACCAATTGCGATTCTTCCATCGGAAGAAATTTCTTTAGGATGGGAGCTGATCCAATAGAGAACAACTTTTGCAGCATTTAATGCTTCTGGAAAGGGATTTTCGGGAGAAAGGGGGTAATTCATTGAGGCAACAAGACAACCACTTGCATCTGCAAGGGTGCGACAGATGGGATCATGAGCATCAATATCTCCTTTGACAAATCCGCCTGGGTGGAAATAGAGAAAAACAGGAAGAGAGGTGTTTGCTTTAGGATAGTATAGGCGAACAAGAAGATTTTCCTTTTTATAATGTATGATGTGATTCATGACTTTTGCGAGAGGTCTAGACTCACCAGCAAGAGGGAGAATCTTCATAGGTCCCTTGCGGATTTCAGCTAAAGGAACACGCGAAAGTGGAGGATTATTTGCCGCTTTTGTTACTTTAATAATCTCTTTAAAAGTCGGATGCAGTGTCATGACCTCATTATGAGACTATCTCAATATTATAGACCACCCCTTTTTCTAGAGGTTTTCCTGTTGCGTAAGAAGAACTGCATGAAAGAAAAAATGAATGAGAGAAAACTTCTCGTTCACTAGAAAAATAGCAGTAGCGTGGATACCACGCAAAAGCTAAAATTCAAGGTTTACAGCAGTAAAAAATATGTTACGAGGATCGTGTGGTTTTTTTCTTAGAATTAGGGGAATAGGGGTTCATCACCCCCAAACGTCTGTATCATCCCATTGCAATAATTCCATGCGCAGGTAAGAGATTTCTTCTCCAGATTGCCCAAGCCTTTGAGTGAGATCGTCGATTTGATATTGTGCTATTCTTAGTTGTTCGTTAGCTTGCTCGATTTCTCTTTCCAAGGCATCATTCTTTAAATAAAGGATACGTATTTCTTCCTCAGAAGTCTGTTTTTGTATATAAATATTTGAAATAACCACCTGTGCACCCAAAATGACAAAAGCAAATAAGGAATGGACCTTTCCCGTTGCAACGAGATAGCCAAACAAAAGAATGGATCCCAGGTCTAATACCCAATGATTATCTGTCCGATGCCCAGTTGACAGTCGAGACCTTCTAGAAGCTAATTGTAAGGTCGCTGAAATCCAGATACAACAAGCTGCAGTTCTTAATCGATTCAAGTTGCGAGCTTTCACCGTACTAGTTCCAATCAGGTGTTTCCAAGGGGTGTTTTTATGGTTTATGCAACAACTTCCCAGCACATAAAGAGCAATGGGTGCCAACATTTGCATGGCTTCTGTTGTATATTTTACTTGATTCGTGCAACGCATAATTTCTACCGTTATTTTAAATTTAATTTCTAAAATTTTGGGACTATAAGTAGATTATCTTCTACCACAACTTAAAACTTGAGATTTCCTCTGTAAATTTCCATAAGTAGGAAATTAAACTTTACATTCAAAATCATCAGATTATTGGGCAGCAGCAAACGGGAAACAAAGTTCCTCTGTTCTCCTGCCAATTCCCTTTTCAAGGCGATGATCGGCTAAGCTAACAGCTGCTTGATGCGTTGAAATTCCATTTTGCTGAGCAATTTCATAAATCTGAAGGAGTTGATGATAAATTTGCTTAATGCCATTACGGGCACGCGTTGCATTGTAACCTTCAAGCCGAAGCTCATTCATGACATTGATAAGACCACCAGCATTAATTACGAAATCAGGAGCATATAGAATGCCTTTCTCTCTTAAATAATCTGCATCGGTTGGTTTAAGAAGCTGGTTATTGGCTGCTCCTGCAATAGCACGACAATTTAGTTTTAAAATCATATCTCTATGGAGGATTCCTCCCATCGCGCAAGGGGCAAGAACATCGCACTTTGCGAATAAGATTTCATCTGGTGGAACGATCTGTGCATCAAACTCATGGGCAAAATGACGAATGACATCCTCATTGATATCTGAGATGATTAACTTTGTCCCTGACCAAAAAAGGCGCTCAGCAAGTCGCTTTCCGACACTTCCCATCCCTTGAATCGCAACAGTTTTTCCTTCTAAAGATTTGCTGCCATCAAGTTCTTGCAAAGCAGACAACACTCCAAGGTATGTTCCATGAGCAGTGAAAGCTGAAGGATTTCCACTTCCTCTTAGGTTATGAACGCCACAAACATATTTTGTAGACTGAAGTATCACATTTACATCAACAGGACTACATCCAACATCTTCAGCGCAGATATACTCTCCATTTAGCTGATTCACTGCTTCACCAAAAGCTCTTAGCTTTTCAGGGGTTTTGTTTTTTTGATCGGAGATGATTACACTTTTGGCCCCCCCGACTCCAGCCTGAGCAATTGCAGATTTATAAGTCATTCCTTTAGAAAGACGAAGTGCATCGGTAAGGGCTTCATCAAAAGTTTTATAAGGGTAAATTCTTGTTCCTCCAAGGCCAGGTCCTAGAGTTGTGTTGTGGATTGCAATAATCGCTACAAGTCCTGTCTCCGCCTCGGTAACTTTAATCACCTTCTCATAACCAGCGATATCTAGTAATTCTTTTTTGAGTTCCATTGATCACACTCCTTCTAACTTAAAAAAATGGAATTTTAACACGCTCAACCACTCCAGCGCAATCATTAATTCCTCTTCCCTCTAGAAAATTAAAATTTAAAACATGATCGAGAATTATCAACCGAAGCTTTTATTATCTCGGACTACTGCTGATTGATATCTGCTTAAATGATGCTTTTCCCACATTGCAGCTAACGGAAAAAAGCGCTGTTTTAGAGAGTATAATCAAAGGCTTATAAAAAAAGACTGCTGCCCCCAGAAGGAGACAGCAATCTTCATGGATTGAGGTATGGTCTTTTACGTTTCTAAAACTGTACGAGGAAGGGAATCTTTGTTTGTGGAACCTGGTGATGTGAAACGGCTGCTGCCATTCTATACTCCTGCTTTAGAAAAGGTTTACACAAACTTTACACTGTTCGTTAAATTTATTCAAACTTTTTATGAAACTTTTGAGATTCCGATCGCTAACAGTCCCAGAATATAAGCGATAAACATGAAGAAAAGAAGCGTTGAAACGTTTTTTCCATTTTTAAATTCACGCCAAATAAAAACGCCCCAAACAGCTGCAATAAGCGTTGCACATTGACCAAATGAATAGGCAATCGCGGGCCCTACGTGAGTTGAAGCAATGACATTAAATGTCATTCCTATGCACCAAATCAATCCACCAATGATTCCATACGCATGCTGTAATTTTGTCCCTCTAAAGTAATCGTGAACCGTTAGTTGCCCACCCGTAATCGGCTTCTTCATAAAAAGAGAGTTGATCACAAGATTGGATAATAGAAGACCAACAGAAAAGAAAAAAACAGCGCTGTAAGGATTGAGTCCTTGCCTTTCCATCATTGATTCAGCAATCAATGGATAGAAAAGGCTCATCAATATACCACTAATAATTGCAATGATTATCCCTTTTCCTGAAGCATGTATCGATGTTCCTGCTTTTTTATAGGCTATTCCATCTAAAACCACTGCAAGAAGAATCAATAAGACTCCGATAAACAATACAAAAACATTCCCCTCTGGATGAACAAAGTAGCTCAGAAGAGTTCCAACGACAAGGGCTATTCCAATTCCAATTGGAAAGGCAACCGCCATTCCTGCAAATATAATGGCGCCCACAAGCAAGATATTGGCAATATTAAAAATCATCCCGCTAAAGAGGGCTTTGAGTATTACGCTCACGGAAGCCTGAATCAGGTTAGGAAAGAATCCCATTCCTGTGCTCCCAAAAGATCCCAGAGTAATTCCAAAGATCAAGCTCATCAAGAACACACCAATCGCATAGTCCCAGTAAAACAGCTCAAAACGCCAAGTCTTATCGATTTTTGTCATGTTAGCCCATGAGCCCCAACAAACCATGGTGATAAGCATCATTAGAATGGCTCCCCCATAAGTCTCAGGCAAATACATTACCTACTCTCGTTGTGGTTTTGTTTAACGTTGGGATGATTATTCAAGGTATCTAGAAAGATCGTATAAAAAGCTGGAGATTTCACTCCTGTCACAACCTGGATTGTAGGTCCTTGCTTGGTCATCATGATGCGTCCATATTCAGGCCCTTTTCTCAGATTGATTATGAGATTTAGATTTCGGTAGATAGCTATCTCAGGATGAGTCATTACAACAGCAGCAAGAGAATCCCAAAAGTAGTTCCTTGCTGCTCTTGGCCTTTGCACATAGAGCTTGATCACCTCATAGACAAAGTTTGCAGCAGGTGTGGTTCTGTTATCTGTGATACGGTCATAAAATTGTTTTGTGATCGGGGCATGCTCGGTTGCATCTAAAGGAACAAGGGTAATTGGAACTCCAGAGTTAAAAACATCGGAAGCCGCTTTCGCATCAAGGAAAACATTATATTCGGCAACAGTGTTCTTATATCCCTGTGAACGTCCAATGATATTTCCAGGAACCAGAATGGCTCCACCCATGAAATAAATACGATCGATATTGTTCTTAATCGCTGGAGTTTTCTCCATTGCAATCGCCACATTTGTCAAAGGACCAATGCAAAACAGCGTCACCTTATTAGGACTTTTCATGATGATTTCGATCATCAAATCACTTGAGCGTTCACGAATAGGTTGAACAGGATTCGTTGGAAGCTTGATCCCCATCACCTTATCCACATCATTCCTCCATTCTACTGGAAAAGTCCCAGCAGGACTTAAGGATTTTCGAGCTCCATAAGAAACTGGAATGTGGCTGCGCCCGACGAGTTCAAGAAGATTTGAGATATTCTTTGCTCCATATTCCCATCTCGACATTCCATTGCCCATAGTTGTTATTGCTTTAA
The DNA here is from genome assembly GCA_946127115.1 of uncultured Chlamydia sp. Lineage (GTDB taxonomy): Bacteria > Chlamydiota > Chlamydiia > Chlamydiales > Simkaniaceae > Neptunichlamydia. The sequence goes on along the minus strand of CAMGYI010000001.1, from coordinate 308,303 downwards.
TATCCACACGGGGATTCTCAAGAAGGTAGAGGATAGCCATCATATCATCGATCTCAGCATCAGTATCGATAATGAGAAGTACAGGATGGGAAAGATCGATCTGATTTTTTCCCTCTACCTGATTGAGTAAAAGTATTGCCCCCAGAATAAAGAAAACTTTCTTTAACATTTGCTTTCTTAACCTTAATCAATTAAGTACCATTGATACTCGATTCAAGAGTGTTTTTGCAACAAAAAAAATTTTAGGATACTATTAACATATGAAGCCAAAGATTCTAAATTACGGTTCACTCAATATAGATCATGTCTATCAGGTTCCCCATTTTGTGACTCCGGGAGAGACTCTAGCAAGCACAGGTCTCGGCCATTTTGCTGGTGGGAAAGGGGCAAACCAATCCGTTGCCCTTGCCCGCGCAGGAGCAACGGTTTTTCATGCTGGAAAAATTGGAACTGATGGAATTTGGCTGAAAGAAAAACTCGATCAAAACAATGTCAATACACAGTTTATTCAAGAAGGAACTCTGGATAATGGGCATGCAATCATCCAAGTGGATTCAAAAGGAGAAAACGCAATCGTCCTCTATCCAGGAGCGAATCAAGAAATGACCAAAGATGAAATTGAGACGACCCTCTCAAAATTTGATCCTGGTGACTATCTTTTGCTGCAGAATGAAATCAATCTTATCCCCTACCTTATTGAAGAGGGATATAAACGGGGACTAAAAGTATGCTATAATCCAGCCCCAATGGCTCCAGAAGTTTCCGATTATCCATTGAACCTCTGCCATCTTCTCATCGTTAATGAAACTGAGGGAGGAGCTCTAGCAAGTGGAGCAAATACAACAAAAATCCTTAGAACACTTTCCTCACGTTATTCAGAAACTGAAATCCTTCTCACTGTAGGAGCGGAGGGATCTTATCATCAAAAAGGGAATGAGCAAATCCAGCAAAGTGCAGAAAGAGTGAAGGCAGTTGATACAACCGCAGCTGGAGACACTTTTATTGGGTACTATCTCTCAGCAATACTTAACGGAAAATCCATACAAGAGTCTCTCAAAATAGCAACGAGAGCATCAGCAATTTGCGTGATTAGACCCGGCGCAATGGATGCCATCCCCTCTCGAAGAGAAACCTTATGATTTCTCAAATTTTTAGCTTTGCGTTGATTGGGATTCTGGCGGGGATTCTCTCCGGTCTCCTCGGTATCGGAGGGGGGGTTGTTACGATTCCCTGCCTTGCTTTAATCTTTTCTCAATTAGATATTCCTCAAGGAGCCATCATGCACCTTGCCATTGGCACTTCTCTTGCGTCGATGGTTTTTAATACCTTTTCTGGAAGCTACGCTCATCACAAAAAGCGAGCGGTTCTCTTTCACATCGTGAAGCCCATGGCTCTCGGCATAGTTTTGGGAGCAATTTTAGGGGCAACTGCTGCTAACATTCTCTCAAGTCACTTTCTTCAGATTTTCTTTGGAATCTTTGAAATTCTTCTGGGAATTCGCTTTCTTTTACCTGATTCAAAGACGAGTAAAGGACACCCTCTTCCTTCGTTTTGGCCACTGATTGGCATTTCTTTCTGTGTTACCGCCTTTTCCACTCTCCTTGGGATTGCAGGTGGTATGGTTAATGTACCCATCCTCTCTCATTTTGGTGTTCCTATGAAGAAAGCGATTGGAACCTCTTCCGCTCTCAGTTTTTTGATCTCTTTTTTCGGAGCGGTCTTTTTCCTTCTTCTCGGCATGCATTCTACAAAAGAACCTGATACTCTGGGGTTTCTTTATCTTCCAGCCTTCTTAATCATCAGCGTTGTCTCATTTTTTTCTGCCCCTTACGGTGCTCGGCTTGCCCACCAACTTCCTACGAAAGTCCTCAAGAAAGTCTTTGCCATTGTTTTACTTACAGCAGGACTCGTAATGGTTATAAAGTAAAGAGCACTATATTGGAGAAATTCTAGTAGTGGAAGCTGTGCTAGATTGCCCTTGCCGGTAAATTTTCCATTCATCTTCAAGGCGTTTAGCTTCTTGGGTGATTGTCTCTGGAGAAAGATCTTCCTTATGAAGTAGAGTGATTAGATGTTGTTTAAAGGATTCGGGGGTAGCTTTTTTCATTTTATTGATCAAAATTTCTGCCTGCTCATTTGTTTTAATGTACTTGGGAAGGTTCCACTGAACAGCGCATCTGAGAGCAAATTGATTACGGGAAAAGAACTCTTTATAGGAGAAAAGTTCAATATCTTGTTTGGAACAGGCTGACTCAGCTTGCTTAATTAGTGCTTTAAAGTGTTTGCTTTTGGAATTAAGAATTTTTGTAGTGAAAAGAGAAAGTGGTTTTTTGGAAATCCCTGTTTGGATATGTTTAAGAACAGCATTTAACAAAAAAAAATTTAAATGCATAGCAGGGGCTTTGAAAGGCTTTTCCTCTCTATTGGAGGAACGCTTAGTGGTGAAGATCAATCGGATCTTTTCTAGGGTGAATTTTTTTAAGTTGTTCATCTATTACTCGCCATCCAATTGTTTAATGAGAGCAAGATTAACAATATCTTAACATTTATGACAAGGAATTTTTTGATAAAACTGACGCTGAAAGGAAACGTTTGTAATACGACAGGAACCCTGCCAAAAATTGGAAATAACGCGCCAGACTTTAAGTTTGTGAATAAAAATCTAAAAGAAAAATCTTTAGGAGACTTTCTTAGGGAAAGAATTGATCGCGGCAGTACCAAGTTTAGACACGGGTGCATGTTTAACATCTGCTAAAAATTTTATGAAGCCGCTATTTCTGCAGTCTCTTAATGATCGGGTACTTTGGCTCCCACATGTTTTCTTTCACAGCCTTCTCCACATCTTTTGGAGGATTTGTACAAATCCTCTCCTTGATTGCTTCGTTTGCAACAGCAATAGCCACATCGCGGGAGATGGCACGAAGTTCAGTGAGCCGCGGAAAAAGAGAAGCGTAGGGATTATTGAGGATTGGAGCATACCTGCTCAAAACATCGGCAGCTTCTAAAAACATTCCATCAGTCACACGCGTTGCTCCAGAGGCGATTACGCCAAGACCCACACCAGGAAAAATAAGGACGTTGTTGCATTGCCCAATGACATATTTTTTTCCTTCATATTCAACAGGTTGATACGGGCTTCCTGTAGCAATAAGGGCTTGCCCTTTGGTCCACTTCATAAGATCTTCAGGGTGTGCTTCTGATTTGGATGTGGGATTTGATAATGGAAAAATAATGGGTCGAGACACATGTTTTTTCATCTCAGTTATCACTTCTTCATTGAAGCTATTAGGTTGCGTTGAGGTTCCAATAAGAATCGTAGGTTTTGCATGTTTGATCGTCTCAAGGAGTGGAATATGCTGCATATCCCCTACCCCCCAGCTGCAGATGGTGTCCTCTTTCTGAGCAAACCGCTTCTTAAGATCATCCAACCCCTCCGAAGCAGTATGAGCAAGGCCATTCCGGCCCATGACAAAAATTTTCTCTTTCGCTTCTTCTCGTGTGACCCCTTGAAGCATCATTGCCTGGGTGATAAGCTCTGCAATTCCAATCCCAGCAGAACCTGCGCCAAAGAGAACAATCCTCTGATCTTTGATATCAACATCAATCCCTTTAATTGCACCTAGGATTCCCGCCACAACAACTCCGGCAGTTCCCTGGATATCATCGTTGAAACAGCAGAATTTATCGCGATAACGGTCAAGAAGAGGCTGCGCCTGGTTTTTTGCAAAGTCTTCCCACTGAATAAGAACATCAGGGAAACGTTTGGTGATTGCCTGAACAAAGGATTCCACAAAATCGTCGTATTCTTTTCCACTAAGACGCTCTTGTTGCCAACCGAGATAGAGAGGATCGTTTAAAAGGGTCTTATTATTTGTTCCAACATCAAGAGTAATAGGAAGAGTATGAGCTGGGTGAACCCCTCCAAACAAAGAATAAAGCGCCAATTTTCCCACAGGGATTGCCATCCCTCCTACTCCTAGATCTCCTAGTCCTAAGATTCGAGCTCCATCGGTTACGACAATCACATCAACATGGTCATAAGGAATATTAGCAACCATCTCCTCCATTCGTTCCTTATGCGGATATGAGATATAGACCCCCCTATTTTGACTATAAATATGACTATAGTTGAGGGAAGCATCACCTACTGTCGGCGTGTAAATATAAGGGAGCATTTCTTCCGGGTGCAAGCTGCAGAGATAATAGAAGAGCGTTTCATTTCGATCCTGCAGAGAGGAAAGGAAGGAGTACTTTCCGATATCGGTACGCCTATTCTGGAACTTCCGGTAGGCACGATTAACTTGTTCCTCAATAGTGGATGTATGGAAGGGAAGAAGACCATGTAGGCCAAGCTCGACCCTTTCCTCTTCCGTAAAGCCTGTCCCCTTATTTAGAAGGGAATTATGAAGGATAGCATTTGGTTCTAAATCGACTTCTACAATCTCTTCTCCATTCTTGATTGATCGTTTAATTCTGCTCATGTCTAACTCCTAATTTAAGGGATCAGTGATACCCTCTCTAGAATCAAGCTTCAAGAAGTTTTTGTTCTTGTGGGCGTCGAAGGAATAAGAAGACTACAATAATCCAAACTATAAAGAGCGTGAGAGGTCCCCAAGAATATGCATAAGGGAGTTTTGCAGGCGAAAGAAATTGCATTCCAAGAACAAACACTGATGCAAAAGCCTTCGCCGATCGGTAAGCAAAAACATCGATGAGCGCCTTTGCCTTAAACTTTTCATCAGTCTTCAATGGAACATAGAGCATCTCCTTAATGATATTGAAGATTGAATAATCAAATGTTTTGATCACACTAAAACCATAGGTGATAAAGATAAAGGTAGGCTGAAAAAGGCTCAAAATCGCATTCCCAAGGAGAATCCCTGGAACCACAAAATGACTTCTTCGAAGCCCCAAGAACTTTAAGAGCAAGAAAGTCGCAAAAAACTGCAGACAAAGTTTGCAAGTATTTATTATACCCCATAGGCGACCATAAAACTGGGTCCGCAAATCTTGAAGAGGATACCGCTCTTGTAAGTATGTGTTGAACTGGTAATCCATAATCGTTGTTGAAAGTTGCATGAGAACCACAATAAAGAGGATAAACTTCAAGGCAGAAGAGGTCTTGATAAGCTGCCCCCCTCCCTCTGCCTTCTTAATCTGAAGAGCTTCACTCCCCTCCAGGTTGCTTCGCTTCAACATCTGATGATAGGTTGCAATAAACAATAGATATATAGGGATCGTCATATAGAGAAGATGCTCAGAACCAAGCTTCACAGCAAAAAACCCGGGAACCATGCTCCCAAATATGGCACCTATACCACTGACTCCAAAAATAATTCCATAGAGGTATTTTGCTTTCTTCATCTCAGTCTTCATATGAATGAATGACCAGACCTGCTGGAACATTAGAAGAACATAAATATCTTTCCACACATATAGCAAAAAGGACAAAGGGGTAAACTGCTGCACATACAGGCCACAAAGGGTATTAATCCCTATCGTTACACCCACGGTCCACAAAAACATTCGAAAACAACCTAAGCGGGGCAGGAAACGATTATACAGGGTCACTGCAAGGAAATTTAATGGCACTGTTAAGAGCCACGCATATGGATAAAGTTTCACACTATAGTGGGCGAGAAAAATTGAATTACTCGTCGGCTTGGTAATTGCATACTCCGCAGTAATAAAAAAACCACAAAGCATCGCAAACAATAGGAAAAGCCTTTCTTTCTCACCTCGAATCTGTGAAAATATCTTTTCAAAAATCATAAGAAGCGATCGTAACATAAGGTAGATCTAATAGCGATGGTTATATATCTTCTCTTATCGGTGAACTACTTCTAATGGAGCCCCCTAGGTGAGGTAGTCCAGAAGGTCTAAAAAACCTTCTATATTCTAGGGACTCTCCATGACACCAAGGCTTGTACTCGTTAAAATAAGTGATACGGGCTCCAACAGACGGATGGGATGCCCTAAAAAGCATGTACAAAGGGCCTGGCCAGGGATTGGCCAGGTTAGTGCTTGTAAGCTTAACAAAGCCCGTTCCGGCTGCCTCATTAAAATGGGTAAGCTCTAAACCAAAGGTGTCGGCATTATGCTCAATCGATCTTGAAAAAAAATTCTCTGCTGGCATTAGAAGAAACGAATAGAAACTATAGATAAGAATAAGAAGAGGGAGGGAGGCAATATCCCTCATTTCACTAAATCCCATTCGTTTAGAATACTTCCTCAGGAAAAACCCTACAGTGAGATAAACTAAAAACAACCCCACAATTGTAATAAGTGTATAGATCAAGATACCCCACCACATATGGTGAAGAACATAGTGGCCCATCTCATGACCCATAACAAATAAGAGCTCATCTACAGTGAGCTCCTTGATCGCGGTATCCCAAATTACAATACGCTTACTGGAGCCAATTCCCGTCACATAGGCATTTACCTGCTTTGTATCGGAGCTCATGTCTACTTCATAAACACGACTTCCTTCAATTCCAGCCCTTTCTGATAGCTGCAGGATTTTTTGTTCCAACTGCTTGTTCTTCATTGGTCCAAACGTATTAAAAAGAGGAGCTATCCAAATTGGTTGAACAAAAACTAATACAATCGCTAGTGGAAAATTCAAGAGCCCAAAATACAACCACCACCGTCTTGGGCTCTTCCTGATGATTCCATACACAATCCAAACAAGAATGATCCCCATTACTGTAGAAATGGCTGTCCCTGTCAGATAGTGATTAAGCCATCTTGCAATTGTCTGATTTGAAAGGCCATAAGCATGGGGGCGAATATATCCTCCATAAAAATCTAATGGAAGTGACAAGATGGCAACAATCAATAAAAAAAAGAAGGCATAGAGTGCAGTTTGCCAAAGCCAAGTTCCAGTAATTCTACCACAAAAATCTCGAAGCCTCGCACCAAACTTAGTAAAGACAATGAGCATCGGAACTGCAAGCGAAAAAATAAGCTGAACGACCCATAAAACGTTTCCACTCGCATAAAAGGCAATGGCCTTTGCTGATGCCTCAGGAACTGGAACAGGAGGCGCGCTGCAATCGTCAGCAAACACAGTTACTATTAGTAGTACAAAAAATCCGAAAACACACCATTTTTTCATCCGAGCACATCCACCTGGTTAAGCATTTTATAAACCCCTTCTTCAAAACACGGGGCCACATAGACCCAACTTCTCTCCTTGGGAGGCACTGAAATTTCTGAAAAATTCTCCCCTGTATCTATTGTCCCGTCTTGTTTCAAAACGGGGAAATTCATTCCAAGCTTGCAACTCCCTTTTTTACTAATCTCCCAGGAGAATTCATCATCAGGGATCCCTAATTTATCCTTGATCTCAAGAAGTTCCTTTTCTTCGGGAGGGGTTCTGAGTGCGATTGCTCTAAATCGATATGTTCGAAGATATAGACACTTTGCATCAAAATGTCCAGGATGCTTTTCATCTCTTGAAGCCTTATTCAGATCAGATAGCACCTCATTATCGCTCATTGAGATGTACCTTTCTAAATCATCTCCTAGATCATAGTAAATTGTCTCCATAAACCGAGCTAAATGAAAAGCGTAGGATTTAACGCTTGAATACTGATAAAGACGCTTATGCATATAATGACGTGCCAACAAAAGCGCCTCGCAAGACTCAATTCCATTTTCCTCAACCCCGAGAGCAAGTGTTCCTTTATTCGTCACGATCATTTTGAGCATTTCAATCAATTGATGATAATCAAACAGCCCATAAGCAAGCCCTGTGCACTGAGAATCTCTAAGGAGATAGTCAATCCGATCAGCCCCAAAAAAGTCCCCTGTAACAATTTCTGTAACGACTTGCTCCCACGGAGTGAATCCCTCTTTGAGCTTCTTTTCACCGAGTGCTACTTTCATCACATCGAGCTTCACATCTCTTGAAATTCCATCTTCAAGTGACTCAGTCGCAAATCGCTCCCATATTGGAGATAAAAACTCGCTCTCCATGATTTTCTGCGTCCAAACTTCATGCCCCCCTTTCCCAAGGAGTCGACGTTCCGCCACATGGCTAAAAGGAAGGTGACCCAAGTCGTGACAGAGAGCAGCTAGCCTTAACACACGCCGCCAATACCAATGCTCATGAGAAGGAAAGGGAGGAACTAATTCTTTCAGTTTCCCTGGAAGTTTTCCCGAAGTGATTTCATCATAGATTCTCGTGGCAAGTTCCATCACCCCTAGAGAATGCTCAAAACGGCGATGTGTTCCACCGGGGTAAACAAAATAGGTCACCCCCAGTTGATGGATATAGTGAAGACGCTGAAAAGGTCTCGAATTAATCAAATCGCTTTCTACTCCATCTACATGAATAAATCGGTGTACGGAATCGTAAATCTTCTTAACAGTGCCCATTCTCGCTCACAATATTTTTCCGATATTTTTGCCATTCCATCCAACCATAGATCGGGATGCTCGTAAACATCAATAAAGATCCATAAAATACAATCTCCTGACCAGCGCTAACGGTTGCCCAAAAGGCATAAATAAACGCCAAAGCAGAAATTGATAAAGACTTTATAACCTTTTTTTTATTCACTTTATCAGGATACTTAATATAAACAACAAACTCAGCAACAGAGGTATATAGATATGCAATAATCGCAGCCAAGGTAGCTAAAGAAATAATAAAGGTAAACTGATCGACTAGCCCTTTATTGAAATTCAAAAGAAGAATCAAGGTGATCAGCACCGAAGAAAGCACAATTCCAAAAACAGGTGACCGGGATTTAGAAACCTTTGCAAATGGCTTGGGAAATAGCTTATCTTTTGCTGCTGCCAGAGGAATCTGTCCTTGAAGGAGGATCCATCCATTCAAAGCTCCTGCACAAGAAATTACAGCAGCTGCACCCATTACATACATTCCCCAAGGTCCAAAAATCCTTCCAGCTAAATCAGCAAATGGAGCCGTAGAATCTTTCAATTGCGGCATTGGGATAACCCCCATAATTGCCACAGTACTTAGAATATAAACAACAGCTGTTATCGCAGTTCCCAATATTGTTGCTCTCGGGATCGTTTTTCTAGGGTTTTTTACATCATCAGCAGGAATCGATGCAGACTCCATACCTAGAAACGCCCAGAGGGTAAGCATTGCTCCACCTGACAGAGCACTAAAATTCGATTTTCCACTCACATTAAAGTAGCTCAAATTTGTGCTATCCACAAAGAAAACTCCTATCACAGCAATCAAAACGAGGGGAACAAATTTTAGAACTGTTAAGACAAGTTGTAACTTCCCTGCCAGGTGAATCCCAATAATATTCACAATTGTAAAAAACCAAACTGCTCCAGACGTAATTAAAAATGCATGCACATTATTATGGACCAACTCTGGGAAAAATGTGCTTAAATACCCGGTAAGCGCAACAGCAATTGCGGCATTCCCTACCCACATATATATCCAATAATTATAGGCCACCTGAAAACCGATAAAATTCCCGAATCCCTCCTTGCAATAGATGTAAGGACCTCCTGTTTTAGGGAAAAGGGTGCTCAACTTCGCAAAAACTAGTGCAAGAAGCATTGCTCCAATAGCTGTTGCGCACCAGCTAAGGACTGTAATACTCCCGAAGCTCGCTAACGATGCTGGGAGTAAAAAAACTCCGGATCCAATCATATTTCCAACGACCAGAGCCGTCAACATCCATACTCCTAACTTCTTATTCATCTGCAGTCACTCGATTTAAAATTGCATTTCGATATTTTTGCCATTCCATCCATCCATAGATTGGGATGCTACTAAATAGTAATAATGATCCATAGAAAACAATCTCTTGCCCTGCGCTTGCAATTGCCCAGAAAGTATACAAAAAAGCCAGTCCTGAAATCGTTAACGTCTTGGAAACACTCTTTTTGCGTGCTTTTTCAGGGTATTTAATATAGATCACAAACTCGGCTACTGATGTGTACAAATATGCAATGATTCCGGCTAGCGTAGCAAGAGAGATAATAAAGGTGAACTGGTCTACTAGGTTCTTATTAAAATTTAGAATTAATGCCAATGTCACCAATACTGAGGATAGGACAATTCCAAAAACTGGCGAGCGGTTTTTTGACACCTTTCCAAAACGACGCGGGAAAAGTCCATCTTTCGCTGCAGCCATTGGGATCTGACCCTGAACCAAAATCCAGCCATTTAGAGCCCCAGCGCAGGAGATAACAGCTACAATTCCCATAGCATACCTTCCCCACGACCCAAAAATCTTACCAGCAAAGTCAGCAAATGGGGCTACAGAATCCTGAAGCTCTATCATGGGAACTACCCCCATAATTGCAATTGTACTCAAAATATAAACCGCTGCAGAAAGTAATGTCCCAATAACTGTTGCTCGGGGAATTGTTTTTTCAGGATTCTCCACATCATCCGCAGGGATCGACGCAGATTCTAACCCTAAAAATGCCCACAACGTGAGCATGGCCCCGCTTGACAGAGCGCTAAAATTTGACTTTCCACTGACATTGAAATAAGACAGATTTTCCATGTCAATATAGAAAATCCCTATTAAAGCTGCCAATATAAGTGGGACAAATTTTAAAATTGTTAAGTACAGCTGAAAGCTTCCAGCTAAGTGAATCCCAACAATATTCACAATCGTAAAGAACCACACGATTCCTGCGGTCAAGATAAAGGCATGTAAATTATTGTGTGCAAGTTCAGGAAAAAAGGCACTGAGATACCCAGTAAGAGCGATTGCAATCGCTGCATTCCCGGCCCAGGTGCAAATCCAGTAATTGTAAGCAACTTGGAAACCAATAAAACTTCCAAACCCTTCTTTGCAATAGATATAGGGCCCTCCTGTCCTTGGGAAAAGCTTGCTTAACTTCGCAAAAACAAGAGCAAGAAGCATTGCCCCAATTGCTGTGGCAATCCAGCTAAAAATTGTGATGCTACCAAAGCTTGCTAAGGATGCTGGGAGCAAAAAAACCCCAGAGCCTACCATGTTCCCAACAACTAAAGCCGTCAGCATCCAAACGCCTAATTTCTTGTTCATTTAGCATCACTCATTTTTAAGATCGATTTTCGATATTTTTGCCATTCCATCCATCCATAAATAGGAATACTACTAAATAATAAAAGCGATCCATAGAAAACAATCTCTTGCCCTGCGCTTGTAATTGCCCAGAAAGTATACAAAAAAGCCAGTCCTGAAATTGTTAACGTCTTGGCAACATTCTTTTTATGTGCTTTTTCAGGGTATTTAATATAGATCACAAACTCGGCTACTGATGTGTAAAGGAAGGCAATAATCCCCGCAAGAGTTGCTAGTGAAATAATAATGGTGAATTTCTCTACTAAATTTTTGTTAAAATTTAGCATCAGTATCAGCGTAATTAGTATAGATGAAAGGACAAGCCCAAAGACCGGTGAGCGTCCTTTTGACACCTTTCCAAATCGGCGGGGGAAAAGTTGATCCTTTGCCGCTTCCATAGGAATTTGACCCTGGACAAGAATCCATCCATTTAAAGCTCCTGCACAAGAGATTACAGCAACTGTGCCCATAGCATACATTCCCCAATGGCCAAAAATTTTCTTCGCAAAATCAGCAAATGGAGCCGCGGAATCCTGAAGCTCAATCATAGGGATGACCCCCATAATCGCAATCGTACACAAGATATATACTACCGCAGCGAGGACTGTCCCAATAATCGTCGCGCGCGCAATGGTCTTCTCTGGGTTTTCGGCATCATCCGCAGGGATCGACGCAGATTCTAGCCCTAAAAATGCCCACAGCGTGAGCATGGCCCCACTTGATAGAGCATTAAAGTTTGACTCTCCGCTGACATTAAAATAAGCTAAATTTTCAAAATCGATATAAAAAATTCCAACGACAGCAGCAAGAATAAGAGGAATATATTTTATAATTGTAAAGACTAGCTGAAAACCTCCCGCTAAGTGCACCCCAACAATATTCACAAGGGTAAATACCCACACAGCTCCAGCAGACACTAGAAAAGCATAAAAATTATTATGCTCCAACGGGGGAAAGAATTCACTAAGATACCCAGTAAGAGCCGTTGCTATAGCAGCACTTCCAACCCACTTGCAAATCCAAAAATTATAAGCAACTTGGAAACCAACAAAATTCCCAAACCCTTCTTTACAATAGACATATGGCCCCCCCGTTCTAGGGAATATTTTACTTAGTTTCGCAAAAACCAGCGCGAGGAACATCGCCCCAATTGCGGTTGCAATCCAGCTAAAAATGGTAATGCTCCCCAATTTTGCAAGGGATGCCGGGAGCAAAAAGACACCCGATCCTACCATGTTTCCAACAACTAAAGACGTCAACATCCAGACGCCTAATTTTTTATGCATTACTCGCCTGGCCTTGGATGACTTTCTCGAGTATAGGCAGGAGTCACCTCTACAAATTCTGCTTTCCTTTGAAGCTCCTTGATATTTCTAGCCCCCCCATAAGTAAGCCCACTCCGAACTCCTCCCAACAGAAGATCGATGAGCTCTACTGCTGAACCACTTACTGTTCCCCAGAAGTCGACTCCTTCTGCAACCGTTTTTTCTTTCAGTCCACCATAGAAATCTGTTTGAAAATCTTCACTTGCTTGTCCACGAAATTTAGCTTTTCCCCCTCTTTTCTCAGCAGCACTTTCCTTGGTTAAAGCAAAGAGCTTTCCAAGCATTACAGAACTCGCACCGGCAGCCAAGGCCAAAACAACATCTTTGCTCGTGCGTATCCCCCCATCAGCGATGAGCGGAACTCTGAGCTTTTCTGCAATCTTTGCACACTCAAAAATAGCAGTAAATTGTGGCACACCAAACCCTGTGATTATGCGCGTTGTACAGGCAGCTCCAGGACCCACTCCAACCTTGACCCCATCAGCTCCAGCATTCACAAGGTCCTGATAAGCCATTGGAGTGCAGACATTTCCTGCAATCACATCGTGATTTGGATGAGTTTTCTTCAATTCTTCAATGAAATGAAGCATCTTTTCCGAGTGACCATGTGCCACATCAACACAAACACCTGCAGCCCCCATGTCAAACAGTTTTCGAACTTCAATAATTTTCTCTTTTCCAATTCCACATGAAATAAACGTCTTTTCTCCAAACTTCTCAACCCATGCTTCCTGTGCTTTAAAATCTTTTGTGAATCGATGATAAATTGGGATAGAACCTCTCTGAATCAATACCTCAGCAAGTTCCTCAGAAATCGTTGTGTCCATATTGGCACACAAAATAGGAATTTCAAGCTTCCGACCCTTAGTGAGCCATGAGTCGAGCATTGGCTCGGTTCTGGAAGGAACATTATTAAACTGGGGAACAAGAGCCACATCATCAAATGTGTACCCAATATCAAATTTATAATTTTTTGCCATCTGCAACTCTCCTAAAAACAAATCACTATAAAAAATCCCCCCTTAAAAGAGAAAGAATTTTTGATTTCCATGACAAATCCGTTTTATGCTACCCTGTGTTGTATGATTAGCATAACAATCTTAACGAAAAACAACGAAGAGACGATTGGACTGGTCCTTGAATCAGTCCGCCTGTTTGACGAGGTGATCCTTCTCGATACAGGGTCCACAGATACCACCCTTGATTTCGCTCAAATATATCCTAATGTAAAGGTTTTTAAAAGCCCTTTTATCGGCTTTGGTCCACTGCATAATCTTGCTGCTAAATATGCCTCCCATGATTGGATCCTTTCCCTTGATAGCGATGAAGTCCTTACGCCAGAACTATCCGATGAAATCCTAGTGCTTTCCCTCAATTCCAAAAAGGTCTACTCTTTTCCCTTCAATAACTATTTCAATGGAAAACATATCAAATGGTGCGGCTGGTATCCAGATCGACACACCCGACTCTACAACAAATCAAAGACCTCCTTTACGAACGATCAAGTGCATGAACGTGTCCAGACAAAATCCCTTCAAGAAGTGCGCCTTACCTCCCCTGTAAAACATTACTCCTACCGCTCTATCTCAGACTTTCTTCAAAAGATGGAAAGCTACACCACCCTCTTTGCAAAACAGTACACCCACAAAAAACGTTCCTCAATGACAACTGCTCTTTTTCATGGATATTTTGCTTTCATCAAGTCTTATGTCTTTAAGCGAGGTTTCCTTGGTGGCCACGAAGGATATATTATCTCACTCTATAATGCCCAAACTTCCTTTTATAAATATCTCAAGCTTGCCTATGCTAATCGCACCCCTATATCATAAGATTGGTAGTGGAAAATATACCAACTCCCTTGAAACCCTTGAGAAGCATTTTGCCTATATCACAGCCCACTTTCCTACTGTCCATCCTGGTGAAAAACTACCCAAGGGAATTTCTGTTTGTCTTACCTTTGACGATGCATTTTTCGATTTCTATCATCTTATTTTCCCTCTCCTCCAAAAATATAGCCTAAAAGCTCTTCTTGCAGTTCCCACTGCCTATATCCCTGAAACTACCGACTTAATCCCTCAGGATCGCCTTGAAAGAATCGATAGTTTCCCTGATAAAGCTTCCCCTATTCTTTCCCCCGCATTTTGCACCTGGAGAGAGCTTCAAATTCTCGCTCGATCCCACCTAATTCAAATTGCTTCTCACTCACTCCATCACCGACCCCTTACGTCAAAATACGTAGACATTGAAAATGAACTTTTGCTCTCCAAAAAACTCCTCGAAGAAAAACTATCCATCCCTATCAGCTCGTTCGTTTACCCTTTTGGGCTCTTCAGCCAAAGAACGCAGACGCTTGCTAAAAAGCACTACAAATACATCTTTCGCATCGGCAATGCCCAGAACATCTCATGGGAAAATACCAACCAGCTCCTCTATCGAATCAATGCTGATGAGCTCGCATCTCCCCGCTTCCCCTTCGACCCTCTCTCTCGCTACAAACATACAGTCCGATTTTTGCTAAACGCTATCCGCAAAAAATAGAGCGTAAGAACCCAACCAAATACTACTCCCTTGTAGGCTTTTCAATAAAGGCGGGGGAAAGCAACCATCCCTGAAGGAAGAGAATAAGCAAGCGATGCTGCAAACGCCATTTGCCAACAAAATTTTCTACTTAGGTAATGTCAAAAAAGGAGAAGGCAAGTCTCTTTTTATTCCTCTAAGACTCGTTGACTTGCTAGGCCACGATCTTTCAAAAGTTGTATCACGTGAGGGCTTGCACAACCAAGGTCAAGCATTCGTTCAACAAGGCC
Source organism: uncultured Chlamydia sp. (assembly GCA_946127115.1). Lineage (GTDB taxonomy): Bacteria > Chlamydiota > Chlamydiia > Chlamydiales > Simkaniaceae > Neptunichlamydia. The sequence continues at coordinate 293,108 of CAMGYI010000001.1, read as the reverse complement.
CGATGCAGCTAAATCTTCAAGCATTTTAGGCGAGGCCAGGTTAATCTCTGCGAGACGCTCGCTTAGGAGCTCAAAACGAGTTGCAGTTGGATACTTAGCAATACCTCCAGTCATCTGAAGGCAGGAAGGAAGAGGGCTCAAGTCGTCTGAATTACGTGGGTGGAAAAACATGACAATCGAAAAACGATCGTCTGCTTGATTATCGCGTGCAGCAATAACGCGGTGGGTACAACTTCTAAAATAACCATTGGTGATGTTTTGAAGCAGATCACCTGCATTAATAATAAAAGCATCTTTGGGAACTCTCACACGGATCCAATTTCCTTCTTTGTTAAGCACTTCTAGTCCTTGTTGGGCTGTAGCGTATGGTAAGATTGTAATGAGATCGATATCTGTATGGCTGGCAGCCCAAATAGCGTTATCTTCTGTGCAGTTTTGGATAGCAGGGTAATAAATGGCACGAAGCGAGGCATCTCCCATGGATGTTTTTTCTAGGAAAAATTCTTTTTCCTGGCCGATTGCGTGGGCAAGTGCTGATAAGAGCGGAATCGAATAGTCCTCCAATTCTTCATAAAGGCGATAGACACTATTAGAGAAGTCAACTTCTACTGGCCAAATATTGCGCCCATAGTTGAGTTCTTTTTCGGTTTCGACAGAAAAATCACGCCCTATCATATAAAATTCTTTAAAATCTCCGACTTTATAATTTTTTGCACATTCTTTAGAACGAGGGGTATAGCCTCGTTGATAATTTGTTGCTTTTCCGTCGTATTGCATTTTAACCTCTCTATCAAGGTAAAAGAAGTTCTTTATTTCTTCATAGGCTCGACTGAGAATCTCCTGATCAATTCCCGTATTAAGAATGGCAACAAAACCCAATTCATGAAAGGCATTTGAAAGTTTTTGAATAAATTCTCTACGTGTTTCTTTGTTATAATACTCCTCCATATCAAGAACAGGGATGGTATTCGCATCTTCAGCAGAGAGGGTAAAATGAGTAAAAGTTAGAAATAAAAAAAAGAGCTTTAGCGTTCTCATCTGGTTTCTCCTTTGCTTTTATCCAACTAGCCATTTGAAAAGTAACCTGCGGGAATAGCGTGATTTTTATTGTTTTTTAGAGGGAAACCCTCCATATACACAGAAATCTTTAGAGCTAGTGTTAAGTGAACTCATACAAACTTGCTCCAAGCAGTTTCAAGGCTCAGTCTATTTTTTATTTTACTTTTCTGCAACTTTTATTTTACATGAGTGAGTATTCAATTTATAGCTTATTGGTACTGTATCTTCTTCAATATTTTTTCTGATAAGAGCTGCCGATATATTGAGTTTTTTGGAAAAGAAGACATTTTTTTGTAGTACAAGAAAAAACCGATCTTCTATAATGTCCGACGTATACAAGATTGCGAGGTAAAGAAGATGGTGGCAATAAGCAAAGCTCAAGATAATTTTACTCTTCTTCATGACATGCCGATAAGTTCACCTGATCAAGTCATTCGGACATTGATTGCTGAGGTTGCTGATGCAAAAAGTATCCCCTCTTTAGAATAAGCAAGTCTCTCTTGCAAATCGATTGTTTAAGATTGAATGTGGGAAAACCACCGATAGGAATGGCCTCGGAGAACTCAGAGTTTCTATTCCTTCCGAGCTTGGTAATGAAATCTCCATACGGATTAGGAGGCTTCCAATACCTAAAGGTTTTTTTTTAAAGAATGATTATGCCACCGCAACGAGAACTAGAAGTGGGATCAAAACAATCAAAAAAGCTATTTCTGTATATCACGAACTTGTGGAAAAAATACATGGTCAAAACTACCAACCTCTTTTAAAAAACGAGCGCAGCTGGAGTTTAGAGATAACCACTATAGAACAGAATCTCCCCCAAAAGCGTACTTTTTGGGATTGGCTAAGCGACTTTTTTTCCAGCCCTATCAAAATAACAGTTGGATCAGCGGGTCTTTCTCGGAACGGTCCAATGCCTTCTTACCGACCAGTTTATGATAGTAATGGACATGCTTCCAAACAATTCTATATGGGCTGATCCAACGTGGTTTAAACTACCGCCTGTTAATATAATAGATCTTTGAATTTTATTCAGAATCACTCTATGAGTGTAGATATGGAACCTAAACGAACCATTTTCTGGCTTTGGATCTCGATTATTATTTTTGCAGCGTCCAATAGTGTTGTAGCGAAAATCGGACAATTGGGGACAATGTACCCTGTCAACGGTCATAATCCCATCTCTTTTTGCAATCTCTTCTTTGCTGGAAACCTTGTTGCAGGAATCACTCTTTTCGTTATTTATCGAAAAAATTGGCATCTAGCCTTCATTAAAGCAATCTCTTTCAAAGTCTGGTGCTCCATGCTATTGATCATCCTCATATCTGGGGTGATTGCTCCCGCATTTTTCTTTATTGCCTTGATGATGACGGAAGTAACAAACGTCGTATTGATTTCCACTCTTGAAGTCCCTCTTGGACTCATCTTTGCGTTCCTAATGTTTCGAGAACAATCTAGCGGATTTGGAGCCGTTGGAGCCGTCGTATCCACCCTAGGAATTATCGCCATTTTTGCATTCGATCAGCCACCAATGGAGCATAGGGAAATAATGATAAAAATGCTTGATGTGGGCAATCCCATTGTCAATCGTTTTCTCACAAGCCTCCCTAAGGGTGGAGAAATTTTGACCGGAATTGCAACCCTTTTGGGAGTGGTATCCGTTCAGATGAGTCGAAAACTCTTAGAAGTCGTTCCTGTTGGAATCTTTTCCGTAGCAAGGATGATTGTAGGAGTTTTGCTTTTTGCAATCATCGCATTTATTGTTTTTGGACCACAGCACTTCGATGACCTTGTTTCTCCCTTTCTCTGGGCCTGGATGCTCATTTATGGTGCTCTCATTGTTGTTCTCGGTCAGATTACTTGGTTTAAAGGAATCAAAGGAGGAGCAAGTTCAACAGACATCTCAGTCGCTACTGCTCTTACTCCCATTGCAGGTACCTTTTTTGCATTTCTTATACTTGGTGAAGTCCCCAATAAAGCACAACTTATTGGCGGTATAATCATTATTGTCGGCGTCGTGATTTCCCTATTCGGCACAATTCGTGCTCAGCGAAGGAAAGCTAAATATGAGAAACCCTCATCATTCAGCGGAGTTTAACAAGATAAAAGAGTTAATTCAATGATAATAGCATAACATGAATTCGATTTTGAAATATCATATAGTTAGAAACTTAAGTGGAAATTTCCCGAGATTAATAGACCGTTTGCAAAGCATGACTTTATCGTAAACACTCATGAGTCGATTTTTCATGTTTTTTTAAATAAACCGACACAGCCTAAAATTCCTTATCCCCGCAGCAAGCAGCGGGGTATTTCGAGAATTTCCCCTTTGGATCGTCGGTGTTGTGAAAGCTAATATATCCATAATTCTCCCTCGTGGCAAGCCATGGGGGGAAGTGCAAGTTTCACCCAGAAATCATGTATATTGCAGAATAATTTGATCACGTCAGTCATGATCAGACTCCTTATAAGCTGCTAAATTTTCTTTAAAAAAAGAGGGAATTTTTACCCAAGGTTTTTCACTTTAAAAAACTGATAGTTTGTAGGTTAAAATCGAATTAACGTCAACTAAATAAAAATACTTTTTTGTCTGGGCACTGGGATCCATCTTAGTCTCAAGCAAAGGGTATAGAGAGGGCATTTGCCTTTTTAGGCTGGTGCAGGCTCTGCGGCAAGAGTTTTTGGTTCCTTTTCTGCTGCAAGGGCGGCTTCTTTTTCTGTGAGTTTTTTATTGAGGTGTTTTACAGAATAGCTCCAGTAGAGACTAGCGCCCAGGACGATTGGAATCAGATAAGGGGTAATGAATAGGACCGAGCTGGTTCCAACAACTTGCATTAGGCCAACCTGCAGCCATGAGGAACCAGATTTTCCAAAGCGAGATCCGACCATGTCAATAGCAGCCTTTCCCTTCACCTTTGATTCCTGATCAAGAGGGATATAGGCCATCTCCTTTGTTGAATCAAAGAATGAATACTTTACAACCTTACTTGCAATACTTTGGAAAGCACCCACAAGTACGAGAAAAACTAGTGGTGTCGTTCCAAAAATGTTTGCAATAGGCCCAAGCGAATCTTTGAAATAGGAGAGAATAAAAAAAATGGCACCAGTTGTGCCAATAACAATGGGGGTAATCTGTGCACTAAAGTGCCAACCAAATCGCCGGAGGAAATTTCCCCCAAGGAAGAGAACCGTAATCAGTGCAACAATGCCAATAATCATTGTCACCTTAGAGACAAAAGCCATATAATCTCCCGTCTCAGGGAATAAAGAATGGACATGGGCTTTCCATGTCACTTCCACCATATTTATGGTGAGTGCACATCCAATCACAAGGACGGCGATACACAAGAGATATTTAGAAGAGAAGATGTGCTTAATACTCTTTCGTAAGGTCAGTTTTGTCTTTTCATTGAGGGCGTGCTTGGTCACCGAAGGATCAAAGTAGCGCTTGTCAGAGAGGACATATTTGTTCATCCACCAATAAAGGATGATGATACCAATACCTGCAACTAGAACGTAACAGAGGAGTGATTGGAGTGTTGATGTAAAATCACCTGAGGCGAATTTTGTGATATAATGGAGGACCAGAGGGCCTGCCATAATCGTTGCTGAGTCTCCAGCTGCTATAAAGAGAGTATAGGTTCTTTTAGCTTCTTTAACTTGACAGATATGGTTTGCAAATCCCCAATATAGGATGAAGATCACGACCTGGGCCCAAAGCTCCGCAGTAATAAAAAAGAGAGAGTGAATCCAATTCCTGTAGACAGCAATCCAATGAGTATACTTTGCTCCAAGCTTCACTGTGAGCCAATCTGAGCTGGTATGCGGGGTGAGCGATTCAGCATTTGGAAATAGGATAAACCCGTACAAAAAGATGATAATGAGAAAGAGGGTAATAATCGAATAGAAGAGGGTTGAGCGTTTATAGTGATTACTTAGTTTAGAGTATGCCACGGCACAAAGCAGTGACAGCGGGAAAACAAGCCAGCCCTTGAGGACTGGAATGACTTCTGCTCCAGAGTGATTTGCTGTGACTACAAGACTATCCTTCATACAAGTAAGTGTTGCATAAACAATAGAGGCTAAAAACTTGAGAAGGAGGAGAGGAATGACCTTTTTAAGTTCAAAACGTTGAACCGGCCAGATTTTTTTTATCCAAGAACTATTTGAGTCTAATTCAGACGATTCCATATCTGCCATTTTAGCGGCATATTGTATCAAATCACTACCAAAATGCAAGTAAAAAAAATCTCGAGGTATCCCTCGAGATTTTAAACCTCTTTCAAAGAAGTGTGTTGTTTATGCTTCTTCCTTTTGGTCCATTCCAAGAAGAGTTTGATTATCTTGTCGGTCTTCGTGAGTTAAATCTTTAATCACGTTTATGCTTCTTCCTTTTGGTCCATTCCAAGAAGAGTTTGATTATCTTGTCGGTCTTCGTGAGTTAAATCTTTAATCACGTTTATGCTTCTTCCTTTTGGTCCATTCCAAGAAGAGTTTGATTATCTTGTCGGTCTTCGTGAGTTAAATCTTTAATCACGTTTATGCTTCTTCCTTTTGGTCCATTCCAAGAAGAGTTTGATTATCTTGTCGGTCTTCGTGAGTTAAATCTTTAATCACGTTTATGCTTCTTCCTTTTGGTCCATTCCAAGAAGAGTTTGATTATCTTGTCGGTCTTCGTGAGTTAAATCTTTAATCACGTTTATGCTTCTTCCTTTTGGTCCATTCCAAGAAGAGTTTGATTATCTTGTCGGTCTTCGTGAGTTAAATCTTTAATCACATTTTCTTGAAGAGCTAAACGCTGAGCCTCTCCAGTAAATCGATCTTTGAATTCATTAAGTTGAGCAACTTCATCTCTATCATCTTTAAGAGAAATACTTTTTTGAGAACTCAGTTCACTCAAGATATAATTTGCTTTTGCAAGGCGCATTTTCTTCTTTTTAGAATTTTCATACTCTACTTTTCCGAATTTTTCTGGATGCTTAAGATAGAGAATGCGGAGGAAATTCTCAGCCCGATTCGCAAGTTTTTTTTCAGCCCAGATTCGAAATGCAGCAACATCCGATTTAAGCATCTTATTTTCAAAGTTCTCACTAAGCCCATAAGGTTTAAGTGTTAATCCGAGCTCAAGCATCATTTGAGTATCACTGAGATCAAATACGATCATCTTGCGGTTAACGTTTGTGTAGCGGATTTCTTCATCTCGACGCTCAGAAGACTGAGCAGTCTGGAATTCGATTCTTTTTGATAATTCTTTAGAAGAAAAGATTTTTTCATCTAGTAACATTGTTTTTACCTTTTTACTTTTATTATTTTCTCTTACCTATATTATTACAATTATATTTATTATTGTCTAATAAAATCTTAACAATAGCAAATTGCTTGTTATCAGCGTGATAGAGCCTGTAACCCTAATATTTTTAAGTTTGAAGTGCTAAGTATACAATTCGATTGGTCACTTGTGTTTAATAATGAGTTAGTTAGTTAGCAGAATAAAAATAAGCGACTGAAGACCTCAGCCGCTATAAATGTTTAATAAAGAAGTTATTAAGCTTCGACCCCAATAAGGTCTTTGCCCTCATCTTCCAAAGTAAGCTCTTTGATTAGCGCTTCCTGTCGCCTAAGTTTTGCTTCTTCTTCTTTGAATTTGCTTCTAAAAGACTCAAGCTCCGATAAGAAGTTATCCTTGTCGTCCTTAAGCGAAATTGTCTTCTGATTGACCTGCTCGCTAATAATCATGATACCACGAATAATAAGCATTCTTGTCTTCTTATTGCTGGAAAGATCAACAGAAGCGAACTTTTCGGGATATTTAAGGTAGAAAGATCTAAGGAAACCGACCCCTCTTTTTGCAAGTCTTTCCTCGGCCATAATACGAAGAAAAGAGAATCTAGATCTAGATAAAACGTTCACTAGGTATTGCTTAAGTCCATAAGGCTTAATTATTTTTCCAATCTTCAGCATTGTAGATAGGTCACCTAGATCAAAACGAATCTGTTTGCGATTAATATTTTTGTAGCGTACTTCTTCTTCAGTTTGTTCACTAGACTGAATAGTAAGAAATTCAACCATTGTTCCAAGTTCTTTAGATTTAAGCACTTTTTCTCCAAATCCCATGATTTTTCCCCAATATTTTATGTTATTTTAAATAAGTTAATATGCAGTATTATATCATACAAATATAATTTACTCATAACAGAAAACTATTAATTAATTTTTATAAAAGTTAATAGCCAATGTTATCTATTAGAACGATTCTGTAGCTTTTAAAGCCGAAACATAGCACTCTCTGAATTGAATTAGCACTTGATCGATTTCACTGTCAGAGTATACACTAGGCCCCATGTCAGATCTTCTCGACGAATTGCTCATCCAGGCATCAGATTCTGCACAGCAACCTCCAACCCCTGAGGGGGGGATTCCAAAACAATGGGTCCCAAGCTGGATTAGGCATTCGGTAAAATGCCTTCTAGCCCCCTTTGTGGTTGTGGACTATTACATGCAACACTTTGCCAAAAAGCTTGTCCGACCTCCTTTCAGACAAGAGGGAGGATGCAAAAAAAGGGGAAGCTGCTGTCATTATGTCTTGATCCGTCATTCTCCTTCCCTCATTGGTCGTCTCTTCTATTTCTGGTATACCCAGTTCTTGGGATTCTATCCCCGCCTTAAAGAGCCCCAGGAATATGAAGGAAAGATGATGCATGTAATGGGATGTCGCTACCTCAAAAAGGACGGGTCTTGTCGCCAATACCATCTACGCCCCCTCGTTTGTCGCCAATGGCCTATGATTGAACACTTTGGCTATCCCAGAATTCTCAAGGGGTGTGGCTATCGCTCAAATCCCCCATATCCTCCTAAAACTCCCGATAACCTCGAAGAGGGGGACCCCCGCCTCAAAGTTATTCAATAATATATAGCTTCTTGGAGGACGCCCGAATCCATTCTCTCGCAGATCCGGAGTTAACGCATTAAAATTCCTTTTTTTGATGCGACGGACTTTTGGGATCATATTGCATCAATTGTCACAACTCCTCCATTTATAAATTTACAAATAGGGAATCAAGCAACTTTGGGATAGCTGTGATTTCACCACTTTTTCACTGACTTTTTCTTGACCCAAGACAAGTCGAGCATTTAAAACAAATGCACTTACCATATAATACCATTTCTAAAATGAAAATTTATGATTTAATTTGACATGGTGAGATATCATTCCAGAAGGTGAGCGGAAAAACAGACCATCTAGCGGGATTGGTAATGGTTTGCTAAATTGACTTCAATTGTTTAAAACAAAGGAGTCATAGATGGACAAGGAAGTAAAAACTTCAAAAGTACTGAGAAATTTCTGGAAAGAAAAGTTAGAGGACTGGGAGGCTAGTGGGAAAAGTGGTGCACTTTGGTGCAAAGAGTAGCAACTTTCCTATCACTACTTTACCTAGAAGAAGCAAGCATCGATGATAACCTCGCTGAGAGATCAATAAGACCTCTTACGATTGGAAGGAAAAACTGGCTGTTTGTTGGAAGTGAAAAGGGAGGAAAGGCATATAGCTACCCTCCTATCGCTTATACAGACGTGTAGGCACCTTAAAATTAATCCTAGAGAATATATCGAAGACATTATGCGAAGGATTATGGATCACCCAGCGTCTCGTCTTGAGGAGCTTCTTCCGGACGAATGGGGCAAGGCTCAGAAAAAACTAGACATCCCCTGATCTCGTTAAGATGCTCTGTTTTTTGGAGTACAAACCCTCCCCAGATACACCAAAACAAAATGAGACCGTTGCTCAAAACTTCGATCTTACAATCGGAAGAGAATGGGAAGGTTTTGGTGAAGAATTCGATATAGGCTCATATCAAGAACACTCTGGAAGAGTGTCTATCCCAGCTTTTACCTCTCGATATCCAGCAGAGGCTGATGGAGGATAGTGTTCTCTAATTGCACGCAAGAGAAACTCTCATTCTTTAGGCTGGATAGCACAAGAGATTACATTCGAAGAATTTGTTAGAATTCAAATAACCTAGGGAAGGAGAAGAGAGTACATAGTTTCCTCTGATTTTATGGATTTTACCCCCCACAAACTTACCAGTGTCGCTTTAGTCCATTCCTATAATATTGTTCCAGAAGGCCTTATCAGACTCATGTTTTTTCTCCTTAAGAAAAAAGAGGAGGAAAAAGGCGAGGAGAATGGTGATAGGGAAACTAAGCATCGCAAAGTAATAATCTTCTAGGGAGTAGACCGGGATTCCATTACTCATAGCTCCAGACCAACGAATGTCAAGAAGCACTCCCAATAGGGGCTGCATAAGAGAAGTTCCAACGGCAACAGAAAAATTGGTAATTGCAATGCTGGTTCCCTTTGCCTCAATAGGGTTAAGCTCGATTCCTAAAGAAAAATTGAGCAATTGAGATGATTGAAAGAATCCCACAAAGAACAGAAAAATGAAGATGAATGAAAGGGCAAGATGTTCCATATAAATAACAGGGAGAATACAAGCTAAACAAAGGAGAGTACTAGCATAAAGGAAAGGCTTTCTTTTATTGAAACGATCTGAAATAAAGCCAATAATAGGCCCCCCTACAATCCATCCCACAAAAACCATCGAAACAGCAAACCCTGCAACATCTTTTGAAATCCCATAACTTTCAATAAGAAAAGGTATTCCCCAGAGAGAAGCAAATGCGGCCGTTGTCATATAGAAGAGAAGAGCAATAGCGGCATTGAGCCATGTTCGCGGATTGGAAGCGACAATTTTTAAGTTGCGAAGAAGGACGTTTGAGGCCTCTTTCGTCTCAACTTTCTTTTGTTCTGGCTCTTTTCGAATGAATGCATAGAGAACCACAGCAAGGAAGAGTCCAATAAATCCAAAAGTATTGACGGTTGAGCGCCACCCAAAATTTTCGACAGCAAAACTTAAGGGACCCTCAGCACCAACAGCACCAAGCATCCCAATAGAATTGCCTATTCCTACAAGAAGAGCCAATTTTTTTGCAGGAAACCAATGAGAGCAAATATAGATCATCCCTACGAAAGCAAACGAGGAACCAATCCCCATTAGGAAACGACCAAATTCTGCAGGAGCCAAACTCTGAGCCATCCCAAAGAAAAAACTACCTACCCCACAAAAAAAAGCAGCAAAGGTAAGAAGCTTCCGCGCCCCGTAGCGATCCATCAGGAGCCCAACAGGAATTTGCATCGGAGCATAAGCATAAAAGAAAAAGGCACTCAGGGTTCCAAGTTGCCCTGCCGTCGTCTTAAAAGAACCCATCAACTCTTTCACCATGATAGAAGGGTAAACTCGAACGAAAAATTCATAAAAAAGAAAGAGAGCAGCTAGGCTCCATGTCCACCAAGCAACAACCGATTTTTTATGCACTAAAATCCCTTAAGATGATCAATGTAGACAGCTCCAAGAGGGAATTCTTTTTCGTATTCTTCTCCCTTATTTTTCTTGGTAAATTGGTCGATAATTTTGTTTGCCAAGACTTTTCCGAGTTGCACCCCTTCTTGATCAAAGGAATTAATATCCCAAATAAAGCCCTGGAAAGCCACCTTATTCTCGAAATAGGAAAGAATGGCTCCCATGGTATAGGGATCACACTTTCTTGCCATCAAGACCCGACTAGGACGGTTTCCGGGGAATTCCTTATTGGGGTTATCACTCTTTTGCCCAGTTGCAAGTCCAATCGACTGAGCAAAGAGGTTTGAGAGAAGCTTCTCCTGAGAGGAGGTCCCTTTAAAAGAGGAGTCTTCTCCAAATTGGCTTTCCGCAAAACCAATAAATTCTACAGGAACAACAATGGTCCCCTGATGAATAAGTTGATAGAAGGAGTGTTGCCCATTGGTTCCAGCCTCTCCCCAGATAATCGGCCCCGTCCAAAAATCAACTACCTTCCCCTGTTTATCAATCCGTTTTCCGTTGGATTCCATATCACATTGTTGCAAGTGAGCGGGGAAACGAGACATCGCTTGAGAGTAGGGAATAATTGCTGTGGTGGGATGCCCCAAAAAGTTATGGTTCCAAATCCCCAAAAGTGCTGACAGAAGAGGGAGGTTTTTCTGAGGATCTTTTTCCAGCGCTACTTTATCCATCGAATTCGCCCCACGGAGAAAATCTAAGAGTCTTTCCATTCCTAGAGCAAAGGCCAGTATCACACAACCCACCATTGAGGTTGCTGAATACCGTCCCCCAACATAATCCCAAAGATAAAACGATTTGCGGTACATTTCTGGGTTGTCCATTGGACTCCCCTTCCCAGTAACAGCAAGAAAATGATTCTTTGGAGAAAGCCCTTCTTCCTGAAACTTCTTTCGAATAAGCTCCTCGTTCGTTAAAGTTTCAAGAGTTGTCCCTGATTTAGAAACGATCACAACAAGAGTTTTGCTTAAGTCAACCTTGCGAATCACATTCGCCGCATCATCGGGATCAACATTCGAAATAAAGTGACCTCTCTTTCCGGGTTTGTTAAAGGCTTCTAAAGCAAGGTAAATAGCTTTCGGCCCAAGTTCAGACCCCCCAATCCCCACTTGAATCATATCGGTATAGTTTTCTTTCTCGATTCCATCGAGAAAGCTCTTTAACTTTTCCATTTCGGCATAGGCAAGAGTTGCAGCTTGCCGTGCCTGTTCCCCCCCAGCTTGACGGTCAAAAAAATCGCGCATAGCAGTGTGGAGAACCATGCGGTTTTCACTCTCAAACCCCTCAATCTCGTTGATTACTTCTCCATTTTGCATAGCAAGCATCTTCTCATGCACACTTGATTCACTCGCAAGCTCAAAAAGGGTCTCCATTGTTTTTTCATTCACCCTTTCCGTTCCATAGAAAAGCTTGAGATTGAGACATTCCACCATCATCTCCTCCATCCGCTTTGGACAAAGGCATCCTCCCTTCGAAAGATTTACAGGATTCTCGGCAATTTTTCGCAAGGTTTCGACAGAATGATATTTATTGAATGCTAACATTTTCGTTCCAATTGATATATATGAATAATTTATACATATACCAAATGAGACTATCTATGCAAGATTAGAGCGCGGTCTGATAGTGCTTCAGCAATATTTTCTCTTCTTGGCCCAAAACAATTTAAAACTTGTTTTGTAGACTGGATGAGAAGCCTCCAACTTCAAATGTCAGAAGAATATTGACTATTGTTCTATCCCTCAAGGGAAATCATGGAGAAGGAATTTTAATGCGTTAGCCCTGATTCTATCACTAAGGATATTCCTTTATGATCTGAAAGAGCCTTTCTGGGATCTTCATAAGTATTATGAACCTTCGTTTCCACCTGCAAACCCTCACCAATGACCAGGAAAGCATCAAGAGACTCCGGATTTCTCTTTTCCCCCTCTTCAAGTCCATTAATGCATGTTTCAATATCCCCATATTGCTCCCAAACGACGTCACGAAAGCCCATTTTAAGCATTGCTCGATGTCCTGCAGACCCCCTTTTAATATTGATATCCCCGAGAACAACCCAAATCTTTCCATTCGCGTAATCCTCAGTAAGCTTCTTGATCTCAACAAGTTGCTCTTGACGAATTTCCTTTGCCCGATCGGTTTCCTTCGGGTACAAGTGAACATAGAGGTAGCTGAGTTCCTTAGTTTCAATATGAAAAAAACCACGATAAAAAGCCTTTTGATCTCCTTCAGCTCTAACCATCGATGGGAAAAATTTTGGCTCATTGATGATTGCTTCTCGACTGACAACCGTCATTGAAGCATCCATCCCTTTTGCGTTGGACCCCACATTTACAAAAAAGTGCCTGTAATCCTCGCGAAAATATTCAAATAGTTTTCCAGAAAGTGTTTGACTAAACTCGCAAAGAAAAAAAATATCAGGGTGGATATCCTCAATAAATGCTTTGAGCTCCTTCATCCTCTTACCCGCTGTGCGCACACCTCCAAAAGCATAAGGTAGGCCTCCAGGAAACATACAAGCATTCAGATGAAGCACTTTAGGTTTCTCAGGACGCACCTCTTCCCCCTGACCTTCCCAGTATGTAAACTCTCGAGAATGGAAGCGATTCGAAAGCCCCTTTAGAGCAAAACCTGCAACCGCCAAAAAAGCACCAAACAATGCTCCTACAGCGTGGACTCCTCCTCCAAAAAACCGCTTTGCTACGCTATTAATTAGGTCGTCCTCATGTAAAGGATTTACAACATATCGATGGACATTTTGTGCAAAGTACCAGAAAGCTCTTTGCATTTCATTCGCTAATTGGTTCATTCGCTCAGCAATATCGTCCTTTAAACTTTCAGGATAATAGGTTACAATCTCAGTCTCCCCAGTAATCCTTTCCATAAGTTGGGTATCCTTTAAAATTTTTACCGAGATTTTACCATACTCCACTAAATCTTTCATCAAAAAAATGTTGCTGATTATCCCCCTAATTGCTACGATTGGCGACTTTCCCACCGGGGTATAGCGCAGCTTGGCTAGCGCGTCTGCTTTGGGAGCAGAAGGTCGGGGGTTCGAATCCCTCTACCCCGACTCTTTGTAATGAATGATTTTACCACCAGCAGCCTCAAACCCTTGGACCATGCGCATTCCCCACGAAGAAATCAGATCAGGAAAAATCAGAAGCTCATCGAGCTCATCCCACTCTTCTGCGATGTATGGTTCTGCAATCAAGCGGTAGGGTCTATCGAGTTTTCCTAAGCACCGATCCACTGCGTCAAATTGAATACCTCTCTCCCTTAAGGGAAGGACAACTCCCAACGACCCGTCGTAGCGAAGGGGTTTGAGTGTATTTTCCCATTTAATCGCTCCAATTGGACCCGAACGAAAGCCCAAATGAACATGCGGAAATATTTCTTTTGAAAACAGAAGGGGATCGCCACTGCAATCGAAAAGCGCAAAGGGAGGGACTGCATCTGGGAGATAAGCGGATAAATAGTGTAAATATTCTGCAAACTCATCAAGTGGAATGGATGGAACCTCTCCCTTATAGAGAATAACACCAAGGGTTGTCTCTTGGTGCTTTTCCCAAACCGACTCAACAAAATATTTCACCGCTAACTGATAAGAGGAAAGATGAGTCAAATGTATCCGTTCAAATTGAAAGTCGAGTTCCCACAAGATATGTGGAGCATTTGAGCCTACTTTCCACTTTAAGTCTGAAGAAAGAGAAGCATCGAGCTCAATCGAGGTAATGGAAGAAGGGAGGGATGAAAACCCTCGATGGTCAACGGTTCGCATAGCACATGTGGTAGATTTCTAGGCCGTGGGAAAGCCAGAGGCGCTCAAAGAATGAGGAGCCATAGTTTTTATGGAAAGCAGGGACCTTGGGCCACTCCTGCATTTCGTATTGCATCTGATCTTTGTAGGGAATATTGTCCGTCACAAGAGTCACGGTTCCCTCAGGGGTTACCGTTCTCCTCAGCTCCTCCACAAAAGGGCGCTGAATGATTCGATGTTTAGCATGACGATCCTTTGGCCAAGGATCTGGAAAATTAACAAAGACAGCATCTAAGCAATGATCAGTCAAATACTCTCGAGAAAAAGTCATTCCCTCTCCTGAAATAATCAGAAGGTTGTCGATCTCGTAATTCACAGTTTTCGAATAGATTTTTCTTACCCTCTTAAACCACATCTCAACAGCAACCCAATTCTTGTCAGGATTCTCTTGTGCACGCTTTATGATCCACTCTCCGTTTCCACTACAATACTCTAAATTAACAGGATTATCGTTTTCAAAATGCTCAGTAAAACTAGGAAACAACTCTTTTTGGTGCTCTTGGTAATATTCAGGCACATAAAAAATGTTATTTTTAAGAAGTGGACGGCGGTCTTTCCAGCTGTAAGGATAGAGTAGATCTTTCGGCTTCATAGCAGACGATTCTACCATCTTCTTCAATAAATTGCTTCTAAAAAGTATTAAGTATGGTAGCCTGAGTATTTCATAAAATCCAGGCTGGAATGCAGGGAAAAATATATTGTCATGGAACCTATAAATATTGATCTAACCCAGGTTTTCTCAGCTGCTCCATGGATCTACACAACCCTAGCTCTTCTTTCCATGAGCACCGTGATGATCGCCCTCTATACTCTTTTGACGGCGCGCTCTTCAAAAATTCTGCCAAAAAACGATCAAGGAGCCATCGCTCAAATGCTCCAGTCGCAAGATTACGAAAAGGCCCTTGCCCTCTGCGATAAAAACCCTTCTTTCTTTTCTAAAATGATCGCAGTTGGAATCACCTCCCGCCCTCTTGGAAACCAAGGAATTCTAGACGCCATGAAAGCCGCTGGAAAACGGGAATCTGCTCCTTTCTGGCAAAAAATTACTCTCCTCAACGACATTGTCGTTCTCGCGCCAATGCTTGGTCTTCTGGGAACAGTCACCGGTATGTTCTACGCTTTCTATGATCTTAATCGCTCTATGGAATCTATTTCCACTCTTTTCGATGGTCTTGGTATCTCTGTTGGAACTACAGTTGCCGGACTCATTGTAGCCATCCTTGCAATGCTCTTCTATACCTTCCTAAAATTTCGACTCATCCGTTCCATGACGGCCGTCGAAAATCAGGTCATGCAACTTGCGGGAACCCTTTTCCATGATCCCCGATGATGAGCTCGCTCCTAGATCCACGATAAGTTTTGCACCGATGGTCGATTTTCTCTTTATTGTCATTGCTATCTTTGCCGTCATTGCCATTTCAAGAAAGGCTCTTTTTGATTCCCACCTCTCTCTTGTTGAAACAACTGGCAATTCAAAAACTGCTTCGCACAATGCAGACCATACTGTAAATCTTAGCATCTCTTCTGGGGGGGAGTATAAGCTAATCGATGCAAAAGAAAGCTTTATCCTCGATGAGGATATTGAAATAATCAAACAAGAGCTCAATAAACACCAGAAAACACATATCCTCCTTCATATCGATAAGCACGCCGAGTGGCAACCGATTGCAAAGCTTATCCATTCCATGAATAAGGAGGGATTCCACGTCTATCCTGTCTATGAAAAAAAATGAACCGATTACTATTCTTCGCGCCCGTACCATCTCTATAGCTACCTTTAAGCAAGCATCCAATGCCCTAGCTTCTCTCATAGCTACAGAAATCAAAAGACTTGTTGCGATTTAAATCTTTAGGGTTTTCTGATAAAGTTTTTCAAAGAAATATAGAGGCAACCAGATGATTAAAGGACTTTTAAAACGATCTAAACGTGAAGAACGAACCATGAGAGCCATAACAGGGATAAGTATTCGTTAATTTAATAAGGTGACTATTTTCTTCGAATAAGCGCTTTTCTATGCAGCAAATAGAAAGCAGAAAGTACGTGGCAATTGAAAGTTAGAAAAATAAATGCTAACGCTATTAAAATGTTTTGCAAGTATCTATAATAATCGAGACTGCTCCTGCCAGGTGACAGAACCTATTTCTGTGCTTTGATTATCTTTGTCTTGAAGAATTGCCCAGGAGAGGACTCGAACCTCCACACCTTACGGCACCAGAACCTAAATCTGGCGTGTCTACCAATTCCACCACCTGGGCAGGCGAGAGGCCCAATCTAATCTTTTTAAACAGTTTTCGTCAAGAGAGAAAAGGGGTTGTTATACTCTTGCTTGTTCCCTTTCTTAGAATTCTATATGCATTCCTGCACTCAGGCTATTGATAATAGTAAATAAAAACTTTAATTGTTATATACATAGTTTCCTATGTAAAAAAATATACAAAATACTATTATTATAATTTTTAATATTGATATATATATTCATTGAGTTGGAGTTTTTAAGTGCTTGGTGTATTATATAATCAAAAACAATTTGGATTATTTAGGTTAGGTGATGAAGAAAATATTTTTTATTCTTGTTGTATCTTTTATCGGTTTCGGAGGGTATTACGTTTATAACAATCAGCATAGTAAAAAATTAAATTTTCACCGTGCCGTGAAGCAGGGTTTAGGGTTCGAAAAGTGGACTACTTTTGCTCCAAAGGAAGAAAGGTTTTCTGCGAATTTTCCAAAAAAACCTGAAAAAACTTTTAGAGACCTTCCAATCCCAGGAAGCGAAGAATCTCTTCCTTACAAAGAATATATTTGTGATGTCGATGAAAATAGGCGCTTCTCAGTCAGCTATACGACGCTACCAAATGGGTGGCTAAAGTATGGAAATAGTCTGGTTCTTGGGGGGGCATTTAAAGTGGTTATGAAAGAATTAGGAAAAATTCAACTTGTTGGAAAGGAAACCACGGTTTTTAAGACCTTTCCTGCTCTAGACTATGAGCACTATAGTGAAACAACAGAGACGGCAGGAATCTTGGTACTTGTCGGGAACATTCTCTATAAAGTGGAGATGACTTACCTATTAGAACATCACGACAAGGTTCAGGATGAGTTTGCTAATTTTGTTGAAAATTTCACCCCTACTTTTTCGCCTCAGAGCGAGCATTCAGAAGCTGATACACCCCAATCCCAACAATGAAGATTGTTGCGGTAATTAGCACGCAGACAGGGTAGAGAATCTTTGTTATATCTTGCTTAGCAACTTCGATCGTTAGAACAAGCCCTTCTAGAGAAAGAGCAGAAGCGATAATAATTGCGAACTTTGTCAGGGTTTTTCGTGTTTGAGCGGGTTGATATTCATAGTTTTCTTTTCGGATCACCTCTTCTAGCATGAGGTATTTACCTACATCGATCACTGCCATTGAGAAGACAATCAGACCTACTTCGTCAAGCAGTTTATAGACGGTATAGGCTCCTGAGTGCATATCTACTAAAATACCCCAAACCGCCGAGACAAGAATACAAAGGGCGATTAAATAAAGAACAATACAGGCTGCTATATAGCCAAAGTTTGAGAGGGTGATGATGGTTGTAATCGTTTGTTTTTTCATACCATACCTTTGAGTATTTCATCTTTACTTTTAATAAGAGAAACTGTTTGAAAATGCAAGTATTATTCTTCAATAAAAGTGTGTTGATTATGAATTATTTCAAGACGGTGGAGATCTTTTTGAGCATATGGATCGAGAGCATAAGCTTGAATATTCCCCTTTCGTCCAGGAATTTCAACCTTTTTTAGATCTTCAAATATAAAATGGTCTTTGACCTTCTCATAAACAGTGTTGGAAACAATAATGCGCCTATCGATCTTTTTTGTAGCTCTCTCCAACCGGGAAGCAACGTTAACCGTATCCCCAATAGCTGTATACTCCATCCTCCGTTCAGAACCAATATTTCCCAAGACTGCAAGACCTGTATGGATCCCAACACCCATAATAAATCGGTTTTTTCCATCTTTTTCCCATTTATCGGAGAGTCTATCTAAATGGAGTTGCATATGAACAGCCGCAAGAACCGCATGAAGTTCCTGGAGTTTATCTTCAAGAGGTGCTCCAAACTCAACCATTATCCCATCCCCAGTAAATTTGTCGAGAGTCCCGCCATAATTGAAAATAACCTCTATCATCTCCTCGTAATATTCGTTAAGAAGTTTCAAGACATCTTCTGGGGGAAGCTCTTCGGCCATTTTTGTGAAGTCTCTGAGATCGGTAAAGAGAATAGTGACTTTTCTTCTCTCTCCCTCAAGAGTCATTGGCTTATCAAGCTTTAGGAGTTCTTCTAAAGCATATTGCGAAACGTAACGAGTAAATCCAACCTTTAGCCTTTCTCTTTCTTCAAGCCCTTTCGCCATCTGATTGATTGCAATCGAGAGTTCATTAAATTCATCGCGAGTAAGAAGTGGTGACCGGGATGAATAATCGCCTCTTCCCACCTTTTTAACTGTATCGCAAAGGATAGAGAGTGATGAGGATACAAGCTTCGAGAGAGAATAGGCGAATACAATTGCCACAAAGATAGAAACCACAAAAGCAATTAAACCGTATAGGAGAAGCCTTTCTAGTTCGACAAAAATCTCCTTTGTTCGAACATCAATCCCTAGGACGCATAGTTCATTCCCGTTAGAATCATAAATTGGTGTATAGCCTGAGAACCAGCTTCCATATTCATCTGAATAGATATGGGTTGTGACATAGGGTTCTGAGAAGCCGTGAGGAACCTCACCTCTAAATGGATAGAGATTTCCATACTCACTTTTCTGCTTAAGATCCTCAGATCCAATGTCTATCAGAAAGTAATAATGATCAGAATCTGAATACTTTTTAATAAGATAGATAAATTCAACAAAAACGTCAGAGCGACGATTAATATCTCGAATCTTGAGGAGGTCTTTATTAAGCGCTCTGTAGGAAGCACTACTTGGGTCTCCTTTACTCTGGATGAATTCTTCTACCATCTTATGGTCAATAAGTTGTTCGGAATTAACAACAAGAGATAAAATTTTTGCACGGATTTCTTCAAAAATAAGGTGAGAGGCCTCTCCATAGATAATGAAGAGGGCAAGTAGAGTACTCGTAAGACCTAAAGCAATAAATGAATAGAATAATTTGGTGCGAAATTTCATTAGGATACTCTCCCCCAATCCTATTTTGGACCATAAATAGTGAAAGTATTTTGATCAAATCCTAATGCCACCAAAATTATAGGGTGTGAAGCCAACTCTAGAAAATAGATAAAGTTTTGTACTTAACCCTAGTATGTACTTAAGAGGGTACAGTTGAATAAAATCTTAGAGAGCGCTACCCTCGGAATCATGATGATACTAAGAATATTACTCCTATTCTCTATAACATTTCTCTCAGCACACGAAACCACCCGTTCTTATGAATATGACTACCTAAGAGAGCTCGTTTTCCGTGGAGAAGGAAAAATAGAAATTAAGCAAGGATCTAAAAATTATCTAGAAATATCTGCAGATCCCGACCTTCTAAGGAATACCGAGATTTTGGATAAACAGGGTGTTTTAACGATATGCCCCAGTGATGCTGATTTCTTTGCTAGCTTTCCTGGAATTATTAATGCCAAATTGACTGTTGAGCGTTTGGATAAAATAACCCTTGCTGGAAGTACGCAAGTCGATATCGATGAACTAAGGGGTGAACACTTTGTGATTATCGTAGATCTAGAGGGAGCAGCATTTTTAGAGGGGGATTTACATTTTGACCATTTGATTACAAATCTTTATGGAAGCAGTCAGGTGTCGCTAAAGGGAGAGGTGAAAACTCAAACCATTTTCTTAAAAGGTTCTGGAAAGTACGCTGCTCAGAACCTTAAGTCTGAAAATACAAATGTCATCATCCGAGGGCGCGGAACTGTATCTGTATGGGCGATTGATGAGCTTAATACGTCTATTCATGGATCCGGACATGTCTATTTTGTCGAACACCCCGAACCTCCTAAACTCCTTAAGAAAAAGATTGAAGGAAAAGGGAAGGTCTCACCCTATACCGAAGGAATAAAGAAATGAATAATTCGGAGATACGAAAAAAGCGAGAAGCAAGAGGCTCAAATCAAGCGGATAGAAATTCACCAAGGCGTGATTTTCAAAGTTGTTAGAGATGAAATCACCTTTGATCATCAAGACACCAAAAACTTTGATCTTGTCCTTCATCCGGGGGCAGTTGCCCTTATTCCAATCAATTCCAACGGAAAACTTCTCCTTGTCAAACAATGGAGACGTGCAGCTCAAAAGATCCTAGTAGAACTTCCTGCCGGAACACTTGAAAAAGATGAAGATCCTCTTTTTTGTGCGGATCGAGAGTTAAGAGAAGAAACGGGCATGCGAGCAAAAACTATTACCCTTCTTACGGGATTCTATTCCGCCCCTGGTATTTTGTCAGAATATCTCTACCTCTACTTGGCACAAGAACTGACTCCAGATCCATTGATTGGGGATGACACCGAAGATATTGATCAACTGACCGTATCTATTGACGAAGCAGCTCAAATGATTCAGTCTGGAGAGATCATTGATGCAAAAACTATTTTGGGAATTCTTTGGTATCAACAGTGGCTCAAACCAACTAAGAACTTAAAATGAAAAAATGGATGTGGGCGGTTATTGCTATTTTAGGGGGAGGAGTGATCCTTTTTGCAGCTCTGCTTCCCACAATCTTATCTTCTGATGCCGGAACAAATTTTCTGATCAAAACAGTCGAGAGAAGTACAGGCGGTCAGCTCAAAATTCAGGATCTTTCCCTTAGTTGGACAAACAAACAACAAATTGAAAAGCTCCAGTTTAATGAAGGGAAAGGATTCGAAATTACGTTTGATTCCCTTACTAGTAATTGCTCCTTTTGGAATCTCCTTTTTCGAAGAGGAAGTGTCGATAATACTCACATTGAAAATCTAACTATCTCAGCCTATCCCAAAGTCTCTCAAAAAAAGGTCGATGCCCTCAAAGAGACTAGAAAGGCCATTGAAAAGCCCAAAGGAAAGTTTTGGTCTGACTTTAGCGGCCATCTCACTATCTCAAATGGAAGGGTTATAATTAAAAATGGAGGAAGTCACACCATTTCCATTTATGGAATAAAAGTGGATCTCGATATTGGGGAGACAGCCTCCTTTTTATTCGAAGGAAAAACAAGAAAAGGTGAACTCCTAGGAACCTTCTTTTCTCAAGGATCATGGAAAGAATTACTTGAAGGAACAGCAATGTTTGATAACGTTCCTGTCGAAGGTCTTGATCAAGTCATCTCCATCTTTGCTCCTAAGTATCAGGGCCTTCTTCTTGCTGCTTTGGGTGACACTTTGAATGCGGATTTTAGATCAACTCCGAATGGAGGAGGATTAAAGGTTGAAATAAACGTATGTTCTCCCCGCCTTCTTGTTGATCTTAACCCAACATATAAAAATGGAATGTTTATCCTAAGCGCTCCAGGAAGAGTCGCCCTGACCTTAAATCCTCTTCTATTTAACCACTTCAATAAGAACGTCTCTCTCCAAAATGATGCCCAAACCGAGATTCGGATTGAAGAAGGTTCTGTCCCATTTGCTCGGAACCGTTTTGATTTTAGCCAGACAACCGTTGTTGGAAGTCTCTATTTTTCTGGAGGGCAATTTCTCCTAGGTGAAATTCAAAAAACCCTTAGTATTGATGAACTCAACGCAAATTTTAGAGCAGCGGTATTAAAGGAGCTCATTCAAATGCGTTTGAAAAGCACCATGCAGTATCAAACGGGTATCCAGTCCTCCATTAGCGGGACCTTTTCAATCCAGAACATTTTAAAAAATCCCTCCTATCCAATTCTCAATTTAAATATTGACAATCTCCCTCTCTCTCTTGTTGATCATTTTTCTAAGCATTCTCTTGTAGCTTATCTTGGAGATGCCTTTTCAGGAGAAATTGCTAAAACCCAAAATAGCATTACGCTAAATGGAAAGACTCCTCTCCTTAATTTCCAGAATACCTCCTTTACTCTCAGCGATGTCGCAAGGCTCACAAAACCTTCAACATTTACCTACTTAGTCACCCCGAATCTCTGCGAAAATTTCATGCATCCTTTTAAAATCGAGGGGACGTTAAACGCTCTTTCGATTCCTATAAGCGAAGAAAGGTTCATTCTTCAGAATACTAATTTCGATCTTAATCTTACTTCAAAACAAATAGAAGTAATCAATCTTTTTGCACTTGGAAATGCTAGCCTTCTATCCCTTTGTGTGAACCTTGAAGGAACTTCTCTAGGTTCCTTTCAATTTGATGGATCCACAACTCTTGACTATCAGGACCAAACATGGGGATATTCGATTTTAGGAAAAAATGTAGGTGTTAAAGCCAGCGGGAAAACAAAAATTGGTGATAAATTTGAAATTTCTCCTCTTAACATCTCTTTAGATGGGCGGAAATTTAAAGGGGACATTGCTGCAGCGATAGAAAAAAACACTCTTGTTTTGACAAAAGGGTTGAAAATGACCTTCCTTTTGGAACCCTCACAAATTAATCCCACCCTCTCTGGGGAAAGCGAATACCCTCTATTGACCAAAACAACACCTCTTCAATTAGAAATCAAACCAAGTCAAATTCCCCTAAAAAAAGAGGTCTTTTCTTCTCTATCTGTAAAAGGAGTTGGAAAGATTGCCAACCTCGATATGGTAAATCCAGTAAACCACTATCCTTTTAACTTTGAAAATGTTCAGGTGGATTTTGATCTCAATGGGGGGGGGAATATACATGTCGTCCATTTTGAAGGAGACGCTCTTGAAAATAGCAGCACTGCGGGGAAGCTCGAGCTCACACTAGTCGGAAATGGAAAGGCATCAGAGCTTATATCCTCTCCCAGCACAGTCAGAGTATCTTTAAACAATTTCTCTTCCCAAATTGCTGATGTCTTTTTCAGAACGCGAGGACACCTCCCTGATTTAATCGGTCCCTCTCTTGACCTAAAGTATGCAATAGCAGCGGTTGGAGAAAGGAAAAATCTCGATATTCAAATTGAAAGCAGCGGCTTTACGCTTGATGGTGCTTTTTATGTAGGAAAAACATTAGAGCTCCGCAGCCCTCGAAAACCTCTGAAAATTCGATGGAATTTAAGTGAAAAATCATACAATGCCTTCTGCAGATGGCGCAACCCCAATCAGCAGATTGCATCCAATAACCCTCTCTTTATTGTCGATGGATCGGGAGTGCTTAAAATACAAATCTCCCCCTTTTCTGTTCCTTTGAAGGACCAGGGCCAAGGATTCCCAAAACCTGACTTTGATCTCTTTGGTAGTCAATTCAATACGAATGTATACATTGACAATCTCAAACTAACACAAAGCAGAACAGGTGCTGCTACCGTGCTTGAAAAGTTCGACTTCGATATTGCAAAAAACCAGGCAGGAAATACCCCCCTTACCTTTAAGGTTAATGGAAATATATCTCCACTTGGGGAAAGAAAAAGCGGAGAGATTCAAGGCTCTGGAACAATAAAAGACTTTCTCTCAAGTGCTGGAACCCTTGATTTCAAAGATATCTCCACCTCAATCCACGCACGTGTCAGAAACCTTCCCAGTGTTTTTGTTGATGCCCTTTCGAGATTTGATAAGGCTTCTGACTTTCCCCCTTCAGCTTTTCTTGGCGATCTGTTTAATGCTACCTTTGATGCAGAAGTAGAAAAAAGCCAAGGAAAAATAAGAATGAATGTAGATGCATCAGCATGCCGAGCTGATTTTTCTGGAATCATTTCTAATGAAGTTCTCTATCTAGAAGACTCACTTAAAGCAGTATTTACTGTGACTCCCCAGCTCAATGACATTCTTGAAAAAAGTGCTAATCTAGTTGTAGTGGCGATGGAAAAACCCATCACTCTCTATGTCCACGATGAGGGATTTAACGTTCCACTAAAAGATCTTCATATAAAGAATATGAGTTTTAAACATGGACAACTCGATCTTGGCCAGATCCTTTGTAAAAATATTGGCAGCACTTCAGAACTAGGAGGACTCTTTAAGTTTGAAAGTAAAGGAAACGTCTCCCTCTGGTTCGCCCCTGCGGAGTTCAATATGAATAGAGGAAAAATGTATCTTAACCGAACTGAAATTCTCTATAATAAGGCTTATCAAGTCTGTTTATGGGGAAATATCCGCTTTCCAAAACGCTACGTTGCCATGACCCTCGGTCTAACAGCCCAAGCACTCCGTTCTGCCCTAGAAATCCAAGGAATCGATAGTAACTACGTTTTGAAGGTTCCCGTTAAAGGCCCTTTTGGCAATGTCGAAATCGATACAGGCATTGCTACTGGAAAGATTGCTTTTCTTATCGCACGCAAGCAAATTGCTCCGAAGGCAGGAATCTGGGGACAAGTCCTTGGCGCAGTCGGCGATCTTGCCGATGATCAATCAGACGTTCCTCGCCCAAAAACTCCTTTTCCCTGGAACCCCCAACCCTAATTCTGGTGCTGGTGCAATCTTTTCCAGCTCCTGAGAAATTGCGCCCGGGCTTCTTCTTTTAAGTAAACACTCTCATAATTTACGACTCTATTTTTTAGGAACGGCGTAATCGTTATTTTTTACGTTTCTCGTCAAGCCATTTTCGACTAATATTGATCAACCTTAGGTTGAGCTCCGCATTTGAAGGATGCATATGCTCGGTTTCTAGATTAATGATTGTTTTTGGTTCTGGAACCAAATTCTGGAGACGCTCTGCGCATTCCATTGGGATTTGTGAATCATAGATTCCGTTAAGGATCAGAAAATCACCCTTCATCCTAGGCGCATAAAGAATTGGGTCAATCGACCTAAAAGCTGCCGCTGCCATAGAAGAAACCGGGTCCTTTAAAAACTTTGGCACAAGAACATTTGCTTTAAATAAGCAATAGATCCCTGCCCCCCCATAGCATAATACTCCTGGACCTAGATCCATCCTTTTTTCTTCGGCTTTAACATAGGTCACAGGTATGAAGGTTGCACCAAAACTATACCCCATCAAACTAATCGGCTGATCATTAGCCCAGGGCTGATCATAAAGATATTTTAGGATGCCAATCAGCTCAGAAGGGACTTCTAACATTGCCTTTCGAACTGTATAAAGGTGCCATAAAACATTTACCTTATGGAGTTTTTTTAGCATATCAGAGTATTCGTAGGCAATAAGAGCATACTTCCCGTGATCAGGGATAAACTGAAGACTTTCTCGACCTGTTTTTAGTCCTCCAACGATCAGAAAACAAGGAAGTCCCTCAGGCGGAATGTTCTCGGGAAGGCTGATTGTAAAAAGCGCTTCCCCATTTTCCCCACAATCTAGAGTCACATCCTCATAGTTTCTTACCTCTAAGCTATCTGGAACTTTATATCTTTTGATATCAAGAACAGAGCATTCGTTATCTCCAAACAGATGCGTAGACATTGTAAAAATAAAAAGAGAGAATATTACGAAAACATTTTTAGACTGTCGAATTTGCATTGGGCATCTTTACTAAACCATCCAAGCATCTTGTAATAAATTCCTAAAATATTGACAAGGGGGTTAAAATAACTCTTTTTTTAGATAGTCAATATCACGTAAAACTCGATCGAGTTGAACTTCTGTACTCATTGACCGCGTCATATAATCCCAAAGCTTCTTAAAATCGTGGGCAATTTCTTTTCCAATCTTCTTAGAAAGATCATGTCCCTTGATTAAACTTTCATTGAGTTCCTTCATCAAGAGGTCGCTCTTTGCCCCATATTCACGATTCAGAACAGCTACAATCTTTTCGAGTTCTGCATAATCCTCTGGATTAGATAAACCAACCTTTTTGCTTTCGATTTCCTTTTCAAGCGCCTCGTAATAATCGTGGCACCGACTCACCTCTTTCTGCTTGTCGGACAGATCATCAAGAAGTCGGAGGAGTTTTGTCTTATCGGTCATGATTATCCTTTGTAACACTTGAAGATAAAATCCCAATCGATAACATCGAGAAACTGCTCTATGAATCGAGGACGTTCATTGCGATAATCAATATAGTACGCGTGCTCCCACACATCCAAGGTAAGAATGGGGGTTTTTCCATGTTTTAGAGGTGTATCAGCATTGCTTAGAGGCATAATTTCAAGCTTTCCCCACTTATCTGATGCAAGCCAAGCCCATCCGGATCCAAAAAGAGTGGCTGCGCTATCGGAAAACTTCTTCATGAATTCATCCAAACTTCCAAAGTCTCTCTCAATAGCGCTGAGCATCTCTCCTCTTGGTTTTCCACCACCATTTGGCGACATGCAATTCCAGAAAAAAGTGTGATTCCATGCCTGAGCAGCGTTATTGAAAACACCTCCAGTCGATTCTTTGACGACGGTATCCAGGTCCTTATCACCCTCTGGTTTCCCCTCTACAAGACCATTCAACTTCTTGAAATATGCAGCATGATGCTTGTTATAATGATAGTCCATTTGTTCTTCAGAAACAAAGGGAGCCAATGCTTTTAAGTCATATGGGAGGTCAGGTTGTTTAAACGTCATAATTTATTTCTCCTTCTTGTATGTTTCGGAACAAAGCATGTTAGTTGAATCATTTTTTTTACTCAATAACTCTTGCTTTGTAAGCCGGGCTAACGCATTAAAATTTACTTAACATTGTGTCATGCTCCTTTGAGGAATACCCTAGGAAGGTCTGATAACAGTGACAGAAGATTTTTGTTTGATAGTATTTTTCTACAGAACTAGAAGCTCCTCGAATCGAGCGCCATAAGCTTTATCCCTTAAGTGAAATTCTTTTGACTACTTTATGTTCAAAAATTTGTGATGCTGAAAGTTGGGAAGATATTCAAGATTTTGGTGAAGCAAAAATCGAATTCCTAAGAAATTACCTACAAAGATAGGATACCATCTCATGACATATAATAGCCAAGACTTGATCTGACACCTTCAAATTCAAAAGTTGTCACTTTTTTGGGGAAAGCCCAATCAGTGATTGCTCTTGTTCTAAAAACAAGTCTTTTTCATGTTTCTGATTATAAGAGTCGATATCAGAAACAGACATAAAAATAGAATTACGATTTGTCAAATAGTCTGGCTTCAGGGTTATAATCAATTCATCAGGAGATAAGCTTTTAGGGGTGAAGTTCTCTTCTGCTTTCCATCGACTAAAGCGAGTTTTAATCCATTCATACAGTTTTAGATCCCATTTATGTTTATCTTCTAAACTATCAATGAGCCCGGTGTCATTCCCCTCCTTTACTTTTTTCTTCGTGATCTGCATAGGAGCATATGCACAGCTTCCCCACCCTTGTATGCTCGCCAAAAACTGAATAAAAGTATCCACTTCTTCAAAAGGAGCTACCAGTAAAAAGTCGCGTTCAATATTTTCTTTAGCTTTTTCGAATGTTTCCTCAGTGCAGGGAATCCCGACATACTCTTTCCCAGCAATTAAACGAACTTGCGGATTGTCTATCATCCGATCCTTTAGATAATTGTTGAAGTCTCTTTTTTTAATATATCCCCGCTGATACGCAAAATTTGCATCGGAAAGTTCACGCTGAACGGGATGGCGGATCAAAGTTACATATTTTGATGATTGTAGAAAATACTGATGAAGTCCGTAAGGAAAATGACCTGTAAGAAAAAAAGGTGTATTGACATTGCCAAGCAAATCTGGGTTGTCTTCTAACTGCTTTAGTCCCCCAATCCAATTTTTAGTAATCAGGTTTGGAGATTTTCCTTCCACACGAGGAACTCCTAATCGCTGATAATGAAATTTTTTTTGTCTTTGGCTCATAATATCTGCAATCGCATCTAGATTAGTCCCTGCCGTTTTAGGGATATGTAAAAAAATAATTTGCTCTACTGGCTCCGTTTCTTTAATGGAAAATCCAGGTAGGATACGGATATTTTGTTGTGAATAAGAGAGACAAGGATGCCTTTTAACTGTTTGAATAGGAAGAGGAAGAGATGAGATATAAAAATACTTTAAATTTAAGAATTCAGGAACAGATTTACCATTAATAGTAATTTTGTCTTGAGAAACAACGAGGCCTAAAATTCTTTCAATATCAATTGTGTTTATTCCATAAAGGTCTCGAGGAGCATTTAGACCATATGGTTTAAAATCAGGAGTAGGATTTTGAATTGTTATGACCTTTTCTTGCAAAGAGCTATTAATTTCTCGGATTAATCTTTGTGCCTTTTCGTTTTCAGGAGAAATTGTCGCTGTGAAGCGCGTAACAGGTTGGCCATTTACAGGGAATTCAAGTTTGGAAAACAACCAAGCATGAACAAGAAGTGCTACAAGGCCATCTTTCCCAAAACCTTGCCCCTTTTGACTTTCTGAAAGGACTAGTCCTGACTCAGAATATCCTTTAACCCTTCCTTCCCCATTTGCGATTCGACCTAAAATTACAGGAGGAGAATCTTCTTCTTTAGGAATAGAATATCCCAACATTCCTGTCCAAGGAGTTGCTGTATCGTAAGAAAGACTTATAATACCATCAATTGGCCCCCAACGCGCAATATCTCGCATATATATTTCAACTGATTTCTCAGAATCTCTAGGTTGTCCGTCCATATATCTTCCCATATTTGCAGGACTGCTGTAAAGATTGATATAAGCTTCTAAAGGAGTTTGATTTGACTTTTTTTGTAATGCTCTAAATTTTTGAAAAGCACATGACTGACCAAAAGCTCTCTCAAAGTTTTCAGCTATTTCTTTTAATTTATCTTCCAAGAATCCTAAAGTTTCTGCTTTCAAAGTTGATCCTTTTATTCGCTCAAGAACAGGAACTCCCGTTCCCCAAGTTGCGCCATTAAAGCTAACATTGAAAAAAATTAATCTTTTTTGACCAGGAGATTCTTCCATATTAATATTTACTGGTGTTTGAACCCATCCAGATATTGATGGCATAAAAACCTCCCTAAATTTGCTCCGATTGATTATGAAAGATTCGTGAAAATATTTACAAGACGTTAATCAAAAAAATAGAATTTGTGCTTTTTCCCTGGCTTGCCACAAGGGCGGATTATGGACACATTAGATTCCTCACCGCAGCCGATCCCAAAGGGAAATCTCAAAATACCCCGCTGCTTGTTGTGGGGATGAGGGAATTGAGCAATATTTTTCCTTCAAAGGCAACATGTGCTTTTAGGGAGACCGACATGGGTACTATAGAGCAAGACAATGACAATACTCGGCACCACCTCGGGAGAATGATCAGAAGAACAAAAGTCATCTCTAAAATAGTGGAGACAGTTGACATGACTTTCAAGCTGTGGTACGCCTTTGCGAACCTAACAATGTTTAATCGGTATCAAGAACTAGCAATATCATCCTTTAGATAAATATTCTCTATTTTTTAGAAACAATATTAGATATCCCTTAAGAAGTAACCCTGATTATGAACAACAAAGGCAGCAAAGACGAGAGCAATACGGCGATCAAGCTTAGACGTCAGCTCCATTTTCCATGTGTCTTCTGTTCCAACCTCAAAATGCCTCTTTAGAAAGCCTACAGGGGCATCTGTCTTTTCATCTTTGATTATGAGCTGGGTGTTTTCTTGTCTTGCATAAGCAATAACATTCCTCTCTGCATCCTGAAAATCAAATCGGGCCTTACTAATATCAAGCACTCGTCCATCAATACACCCAATATATGTCCCCTCTTTATCATAAAGATCAAAGTCTGCAAGGGTGTGTGGACGAAACCACCCTAAAAAGGAAAGGTTCCAGATTCCTCGTGGTGTAAACCCATAATTCTTAATGGCATGAGCGACTTCCTCACCAGTCTTGCTATCGCAAACGGTAAAGTGCATTCTCAAGTCAAAGAACCGGAAAAAACTATATGAAAACCGATTTGTTGAAATGACTGCCACAGGCCAATTTCCTTTAAGGACTGTAAATGTTTTAGAAAAATAATGCTTTTCTGGGCGAACCTCAAACTCTTCATGCTCAGGAACTGTGAAACCTTCGCTGACTGCGTCAATACTCATCTTAAACTCTCCTTACATTATCTAAATCTAACTAAATATGGGACGCGATAATAAGGATTTATAAAGAAATTGTCAATGAAAAAGAATGGCGTTACCTTCTTCTCTGAAGCGGTTAATTTGCAACATCTTAGAATCAAATAAAAAAGTGTCAACGATCTGATAAGAGCTCCTCAGTTTCTCTCGGGTTATCTCCTCTTCTTTCAGCTCCAAAAGGGCTTCAATTTCGATATATGGTTGGCGCAGCGAAAAATTAGTAAAAAAGTTATTTTCTTGTACATGGAGAACAAAAAAGCTTCGAACATTTTCAGCTTGAATAAACAGCTTTTGATCCCACCGTCGCTTCTCTATTCGAAGGCCAATCGCTGTTTCAAGCTTTCCTTCCATAGAAGAATCAGGAGCAATCATCTGCGCGCGCGCGACCATGAGATCATTTAAGCACATAAGATCGGTTTTTTTTACAAAATTTGACCAGGTGCTCTTTTGTGTTTGAGTCGGTTCGTTGAGATATTCAGGATAGATAAACTGAAAATAGAGGGTTGCACCTTCATTAGTATTTAGGCCAACCCACATCTGGAAATGACGCCTTCCCTTGGGTCCCTTTGCAAGGAGTTCTCTGTAGGGGAAAATCCCCCATTTTCCTTTATTAACCCTAATCTCTGTAAATCCAGAAGCAGTCAAAGCCTGCGTATTTCCATCGTTAGAAAAACGATCATGCCCTATTTGCTTCACTGTCGAAGATACCTGAGCTCGGATCAAACATCCCTTTAAACTCCTACCATCTTCAAAATAGTCATCCAGAGTCCCTCGACTTCCCCAATAATACCCTCTTGAAAAATAGGGATCATCTGCTTGCGTTCCCAGAAAAAAATCATCGGGAAGGTACGGTTCAACCATAGGAGGTTGTACAAAGTATGGGAGGAGATTCAGAATACGAACGTCCTCAACTTTATTTTGCGCAAAGGCAAACGTCATAAAAAGAAGCGAAAAAAGAAAGATTAGCCGATACATCCCAAATCCTCATGGAGGAAAACACCTCCTCTCATGTTAGACTCTTGTGTGATTTTCTGCTACAAACAATGCTTAAAAATTCATATTATTGTTAATAATCTGATATGATGAGGTAGACTTGTCGCAAGTTAAATCCAGATCAATTCAGAGAAAAATGATTGATTGTGCTTAGATTTTTCTGGAACAAACGGGGGCGCAAGGTTCACTCTTGCGGAAAAAATGCATTCCAGTTTTACAGTACCATGATCTCAGCAGTAGTCACCTATTAATTTTAATTTTTGAAAACTTCGACTGATGCCTTTCGATTGCTGCAATCCCCCGATTAGTCAAGCTCGGACACCCCTGAATCTCTAAAGAGTCTAGTGGAAGCTCGAGCAAAGCAATGAGTCCCTCATCTGTCAAACAATGCGCGCCCTGAAGGGTTAAATGACGAAGAGATATATCCTTCATTTCTTGAAAAAGAACATCTGTTAACAAATAGCACCTTTTGAGAAATAGAAAACGAAGATGAGGATGAAAAGCAAAAAGATTTTTCGCCTCTTCATTGTTCATTTTATCACATTCATCGATCGACAAACGGTACAGAGGGAGTGGATCTATTGCCTTCCAAATCACTCTCCCTGTAAACATTGGGTATGAGAGATGTAGAGTCAAAAGATGAGGACATAGAAAAGGGAAATTTGATAAATCAACTGCTGAAAGGGGCGTCTTTTCTACTTTTAATATCTCTAAATCTTTTATGGAGCGATTGAAAACCAAGTCCGTTCCAGCAAGATTCAATTCATAAAAGGAATCTGGAAGGGATTCTAAACAGTTAGCAGTGATCAAAGAACAATACGAGAGGTCGAGTGATACCAGAGAAGAGCAGCTAGCAATCACCTCTTTTATCCCCTGATCAGTAACTCTATAAGATTGATTAATTGAAAGATACTGAAGATCAGGGTTCCATTTCGAAATCGATTTAAGCAGAACATCATCCACTCCCTGGTGACGATTGAGATTGAGAGTCACCATTGGACTCTTTTCCTTGATCTCTTTAAGCAGTGATTCCTTATCGAGTCCCAAGGAAGGCTCGAATGGTTTGAGCCTTAAACACCTCCTTTTCTCTTTGCCTGGAGCTAAATTACCCTCTTGAAACATATATTGCATCATCTTCTGAAAGCTTTTTTCTGTTTCTCTAGATGCGCCTTTCGAGCAAACTCCTCCACTATGATGTGAGGGATTGTGATAGAAAATTGGAGGATTTTCATCCTTTCGAAGAAGTGACTTTCCCACTGAATGCTGGATCCCCTCGAGGTTGAAAAGGTCGAGAAATGTGGGATAAAGATCT
Organism: uncultured Chlamydia sp.; assembly: GCA_946127115.1. Lineage (GTDB taxonomy): Bacteria > Chlamydiota > Chlamydiia > Chlamydiales > Simkaniaceae > Neptunichlamydia. Next base: position 260,502 of record CAMGYI010000001.1, on the reverse strand, counting down.
GCATGAGATCCCCAGGTTAATATCTCCTGCGGAGTCTGGATCCTCCCTTCTCCATAAATCATGAGAGGAACATGGAAATTATCAGGGTGTGTTCCCCGCTGATATTCAAATCCTCGATCCCCAGCACCGAAATAAAACCCATGATCCCCCGTGATAAAGAGAATCACATCTTTTGAAAGTTTCCGTTTCCTGAGCTCTTTGATAAATGTTCCGATGCAATGGTCGGTATAGTGGAGAGTTTTCAAGTATTTTGGGGTATACTCCCCTTCCTCCTCTTCAAAAGTAGGTCCCAGATAGCTTCTGGGAACATTCCAAGGATGATGAGACGAAATTGTCAACAAAGAATAGAATTGAGGAACGTTCTTATGCTGCTCTAGATGATCAACGGCAAAGTCCAACAAATATTCATCTGCAATGCCCCACGAACTTTGATCGGCCTTCCCATAGTGTTCTAAGAGCTGTTTGCGATCAAAAACACGATCCCCTCCATATTTCGAAAGAAAGGGGCCTATTCCATTTAAAGACCAGGTTGCACCGGTAAAAAAATTGCGCTCATACCCCTCTTTTTTAAGAACATCTGGAAGACCATAAATATCTAATTCTCGATCAAGGCCTGCAGAAATTCCAAGTTCATAAGGGAGGCCGTAGAGAGCTGTAAAAAAGGTGCGAAAGGTTAAGACTGAATTTGAGTAGAAGTTGGGGAATGTATAACACTCCTTAGAAAGTGCGCTCAAGTTGGGAAGGCGATAGAGATCTTTTGCTCTGAGTGATTCAAAAAAGAGAAAAATTATGTGAGGTTTCCCATCTCCATTGATATTTGCAACTTTTTTACCTTGAAATCCTTTAGTATGGCGGTATAAAGGATATTTCTTGGAGTAAGTGTGATAGATTTCCGTTGGACGTATGATTGCCTTTTGAGCAAACGCACTGAAGTTCCCCTGTGTTTTTCGAAAAGGGCGATAAAAAATCTCCTTTTCCCAAATCAACACTAGAGAATCCTTTGGGAAAAACCATAGGGGAATGCCTGCCAACACCCAAAATGAGGGGGTGGCAAAGAGTGCAGGAACAATAGACAAGCTTAAAAAGAGGGGAAGCACTTTCAGGATCCCTAATGCTTTGGCAGAATCGCGAAACTCTTTAGCATCTTTCAGAAAGGAAAATGCGCGCTGATCAAGGCGATATCCCAACTTTTTATATAGAAAAGCATCATAAAGGATTATAAGATGAATCAAAGGAGAAACGGGCCCTAAAAAAGAAAGCTGCAGCCCTACAAAGAGATCTTGCAGGATTCCAAGCACCGAAAAATTTTTTCGAATCACGAGACGTGCAAAAAGAGGGGGAAGTGCTTGAACAAAGATAGTGATCCTCCATCAATTAGAAGACTCCAAGAGCGTCCAACATTACAATTACAATAATTAGCGGAGCGATATACTTGATACTAATCCCGAAATACCATCTCATAGGAGGATAAGCTTTAAAAAGCCCCTCTGCCCCTTCTCTTAAATGGGGGTAAGCTTTCTTAAAGCTCCATCTCCATCCAACCAAGAGCACAGCAGCAAGCCCCCCAAGAGGAATCAAGATATTTAGGCACAGAAAGAGAAGAAGATTAAAGAAGTTCTTCCCAAAAAGAGTGAGTTCCCTCCAAGGTCCAAAAGACAACACGCAGGGAAGAGCAACAATAAACACCGCAATAGTTGTCGTCAAAACAGCCCTGTGCCGCTTCCATTTTTTCGTATCGATAAAGTAAGCAATTAAAGGTTCCATTGCTGAAATCTGCGAGGTCAGCGCAGCCAAAACCAGCAATAAGAAAAAGAGAAGACACATAAAATAGCCTCCAGAGATCTGAGAAAAAATGATCGGCAATGTTTGGAACATTAAGCTCTCACCCGATGAGGGAGACAGTCCCGCCGAAAAGACGATGGTAAAAATCGCAATTCCCGCAAGCAGGCTAATGCAAATTCCAAATAGAGTGATGGGGAGACAGGTTCCTGGAACATTCTCTTTCTTCCCTAAATAACTTCCATAAGTCACCATCGTTCCTTGGCCCAAGCTAAGAGAGAAAAAGGCTTGCCCTAATGCAAGCAAAATAGTTGTCGGAGTGATTTCAGCCCAATTTGGCTTAAAAACAAATGCCACTCCCTCCGCTCCTCCCGGAGACATCAATCCTTTAATCGCCAAGAAAACCAATACAAAGAGAAGAAGGGGCATCATCACCTTGTTTCCCGCTTCAATCCCCTGCTGCACCCCCGTATATAAAATAAAAAACGAAAGAATCAAAAACCCCACTAAAGAACCAATTCCCCAAAGGGGAGAAATGCTAAAATGTTGGAAGTGATGGATTGCCTCATTTGCAGACGTGAAGTGGGTGAGCTGACCCAAAATTGCTTGAATAAAGTATCCCAACGTCCATCCAGCAATCACTGCATAAAAAGAACTAACCAAAAACCCAGTAAGAATCGTCAGCTTCCCGGCACCCTGCCACCCCTTGTGCTTTCCGATTTGCTTAAAGGACCCTGATGGATTAAGCTGAGCTTTCCTTCCAATCAATATTTCTGAAATGAGAACTGGAAACCCAACAAGCAGCAGACATAACAAATAAAGAAGAACAAAAGTCGCTCCCCCATTTTCACCAACAACATAAGGAAACCTCCAGATACTCCCTAACCCAATTGCTGAGCCAACTGCCGCCCAAATAAATCCCAAGCGGGACTTCCACTGCTCTCGTTCTGGTTTTCCCAAGATTTTGACTCCAGCTATTTAAAACTTCAGTGTAACGAAGTCTCGGTAAAACTACAACCTATCGGATTGGATAAACCACACTTTGAGCTGTGAGTAGAAAGTACATCATTTTCATCAGGAACAATCCGCTTTTCAGCATAAAGGCGATGGAATAAACGTTCATAGTCTTTCACACTTTGCAAAAATTGACGCGCTAGCTCAGGATTTTCCGGAGCAATATTCTCTTTTTCACCAGGATCCTTTTCCAAATTATAGAGCTCAAGTTCTTGAGAAATTCTTGTGTAGATAAACTTATACTTTCCTAAGCGACAGCCAAAGTTTTTAAATACGTATGGGTTGTGAAAGAAAATCGAGCGCTCTCCACTCTCTCGCATCAGAGAATTTCCAATCGATAAATTAAAACCATGGAGTCCCAAAACATCCATCATAGTAGGTACCAAATCAAGCTGACTACATGGGGTTGTAATCTTTTTTGGCTCAAGAATCCTCCCCTTTCCATAAACCATTAATGGAACACGAATATTTTCCTCATAAAGGTATCTCTGTTCTACAAAATTATTATGTTCTCCCATGGGATACCCATGATCTCCCAGAACAAATAGGAGGGTATTTTCCAAAAAACCTTTTTCCTCAAGTAGCTCAATAAGCAGCCCTAAACAAGCATCGGTATAGTGAAAGGTGTTAAGGTATTTTCGATAAATTCGCGAAATCTCAGAAGGGAAGTCCGGGGGGTGATAATGCGCTGGAAGATTCCAAGGGTGATGATTCGTAATCGAAAAGATCGTTAAGAATTGTGGTGCCTCTTGCCGCTTATCCAAAAAATCTGCTGCATAGCGCATTAAACACTCATCCGGAAGACCCCAACTTGTATTATGCACTTTTGGAAAAGACTTCAGCATTGAATCCCTCCCGTGGATTGCGTCGTATCCATGCAAATCAAAGAAAACGTCCTGTTTTTCAAATTCTATGGGACCGTTATGAAGATAACTTGTGTGGTACCCTGCCTCCTGCATAAGCTGAGGAATCCCAACAAAGGGGGCTTTTGCTTGCGCTGCCGCCTCAGATCCATCAACATCAGAGGGAATTCCAAATAATGAAGAAACGACCGAACGCGATGTCCTCACAGAATTGGCATAAAAGTCTGTGAATAAAATCCCTTCCTTTGAGAGACGATCAAAATGTGGAGTAACCCCTCTCTCTGCGCCAAATACACCGACGTTGTGGGAGCGAAATGATTCTAAAAAGAGAAAGATCACATGAGGCTGTTCATCTTCACCTATTTGTATATTAAAGGCTTTCTTCCCATCAAAACCTTGCGTATACTTAAATAATGGGTATTCAGAAGAGGGGGCGTGCATCCTTTCATTTTCGTTATGAAACCGCGCCCTAACCAAATAACTCAAATCGGTCCGATCATTTTTTCGCTTTATAAACCTAAACAGCTTTCTAACAAACCACACTTCATGCTGAAAAAAAATATGGTCAGTTGCGTAGGCCATTTTTTTTGGGAGAAAAGAGTGCCCAAGGATCGCAAAAAGCATCAAAATACCCCCAAGGCTAAGCCACTCCGCCCCAAAGGTAAGTTTTTGCAAATCTCCCCAATAATGCCAATAAATATAAACCGGCAAGAAAAGAAAAACTAGAGCTCCCGGCACAAAGCGCCACACCTTTTTTTCCTTTGCAGAATCCCAAAAACACCGTGCATCATTGAATAGAGAAAAGAAGGATATCTCCATTCGAATTGCCGTTTTTCGATGCAAGAATGCATCAAAAATAAGATGCATTTGAAGCGAAGATGAGCAAACAACAAAAATCCAAAATAAATATGTCGGGTTTATGGGAAGAATCGACTGCAATAAAACCAATAAAAAGAGTTGTTGAAACGCAACAAAAAGGTCTTGAAAAATCCCTGTAAAATAAGAAATGAGAAGAGACATTCGGGTAGGCTGATTTCTATGCAGAATCGAAAACCGCACACAAAGAGAGGGGAGAGCCATAAAAAAGAGGAAAGTCCACACAATTGTCATGGGTTGATGATACCTTCTCTATTGGAAAAGTGTCAAAGTTTTTTAATAAATGAATTTAATGATATCATTTTTTGAAAAATATTTAATACATCATTCATGAAAATTTGGAATTAACAGAATTTAATTCTTGGGAATTAAAAGAATTAGAATCACCTCTTTTTTGTAGTTCCGTTAAAACAGGGTTTCCTTCCCCTGCTAACAACCACATCGAGCAAAAAATTGGTCTCAATCAATTTTTAATTAAACACTCTGCTGCCATATTTTTTAATCGAGCATTTAGAAACGCCCCAGAAAAAAAATTGATCGTTCGGTAAATCTGTAGCCATTCGTCTATCCTTGGCAGCAACCACACCTGACCCCTTAAAAAAGGGACATATCGCCTTAGAAAGGAGTTTCAAAAAAAGTCTCCTCTTAATAAGAAGGGAGGAATTCCTCTCTCAAAATTTATGGATGAGGGCTAAACACGGCTAAACCTATTTAAAGGATCTCTCGAAGAAAACCATTATTTAAACCTCTGATGCGATCAATACCCATTTGATAACAAATACGCAAAGAGGAGAACTGTAGAAATTAAATTTAATCGACTACATGAGTCCATTGATAAGGTTTTGGGCTGCAACACGCGCTGAGTTAATGCGACAATCGATGGTTGCCGTACCGACATGAGGAGAAAGGAGGCAGTTTGGGGCCTTTGTAAGAGGGTGATTCCCAGGCAAGGGTTCGGGATCGGTCACATCAAGAGCAGCTCCACGGAGCTGCCCTTTTTCTAATGCAGAGATGAGATCGCTCGTATTGACAACAGGGCCTCGCGCCATATTGATAAGAACGGGGCGTTTTTTCATGAGAGCAATGGATTGGGCATTGATCAGGTGTTTGGTTTCGGGTATCAGTGGGGTATGAAGGGAAAAGTAATCCACGGAGGCCAGAAATTCTTCCCAAACAAGTTGTTTTATTCTAGCATCTTTCAATTCTTGAGGCGATCGATGGTAAACGATTACATTAAGGTCAAAGCCAAGCGCACGCTTAGCAACGGCTTTTCCAATCCGCCCATACCCGACAACACCGTAGGTTTTTCCCGCAAGCTCTTCCCCCAAACAAATCCAAGGATCCCAAGAGCTCCAACATCCATCTCGAACAAAACGGTCCCCATCGGGAATGCGCCGAATAAAGGCCATAAAAAGCGCCCATGTCATATCTGCAGTGCTATTAGTCCCCTCTTCAGGAAGGTTAAAAACTTTAATCCCCTTTTTCTTAGCAAAAGTGGTATCAATATTATCGAGGCCAGCTGCATAGTTTGCAATTGCTTTAAGAGGACCTGTATGAGATAGAACTTCTTTATCTAGACGATCAGGCATAGTGGAGAGAATGCCGTCATAATTTTTCACAACCTCAATTAACTTTTCCTTTGAAAGAACGTTATTTTCATCGTGACAAGCTACCTCGAAATACTCCTTGAGAAGCTTTTCAGCTACATTGGGAATTTTTCGCGTGATAAAAACCCTCATGAACCTATCCTTAAGGTGCATTGCATTTAATTTTCCAAAATTTTCTAAGAGATTTTTGAGAATCTATCTGAGCATTTTGTCTAGCCAAAAATGATGAAAAATAGCTCTTTAAAAGGCAGCAGAAAGAAGAAGAATGAAAGGGAATAAATTTTAAGGGTAGGTTCATAAATCACTCATGATTTTGAGAATTTCTTCTCCAAGTTGAGTAGGATCATGATCCCCTTGATTTATTAGGATAATAACCCCAATATCATGATCGGGAACAAAGCCCATAAATATCCCAAATCCGAAAAGCGTTCCGCTCAAGTGGTAGAAATCTGCTTGGTGGGTTGGGAAGGAGCTGATTTTCCAACCAAGGCCCACGTCAAAGCCTTTGAATGAATGATAGGGGGTTTGCATGAGAGGAAGAATCGCGTTGAGACTCGTTTTCTCTTTTCCCAGATTAAAGGAAAGAAAGGTCAGCATATCCTTTGGGGTGGAATAAAGCCCTCCTGAACCAATAAAAACCGAGTAAATTTTTTCACTTTGCAGAGGAGATATTCCCCTACCATTTTCGTAACCCGTGGAAAGTCTCTTCCGCTGCTCGGCAGAAAGAGTAAAGACGGTATCGTTAATCCCAAGCGGGTGCATGATGAGCTGCGCGGCAAGTTCGGGATAGGAGCGTTTAGCAATTCTAGAGAGAATATTTGATAAAAGGGCATACCCAAAGTTGGAATACTCGTACTTGGAACCAGGTTCTCTAGGAAGCTCATACTTAGAGAGAAATCGATACATTTGGCTAATGCTGAAATTGGAGCGACTAGTGAGGGAATAGGGCATATCAGGAAGTCCTGAAGTATGGGTTGCCAGATCGCCAAAAGTAATTCCTTTCCCTTTATAATTAGGAAGCTTCATCGATTTCGGGAGAAACTTAGAAATGGGATCGTTGAGACTCACTTGTCCCTCTTGGACAAGGTAAGCAAGGGTCCCAGCAGTTACGGGTTGAGTTAAAGGGCCTATACGAAACTCCGTAAAAGCATTAACAGGAATAGGAGATTTTAGAGAAAGCTTTCCTTTCGTAACAATTTGCTGAAATTTTTGATGGTTATCTCGACCAATGGCCACAACAGCCATTCCTATAATCGCATTCTCATTTTGATACCCTTCTACGCGCTCTTCTATGGATTTTTGGATATCCCCGAATAATGTCATCGAGGGGAAAAGTAGTGCAAAAATGATGCTTTTCGTTTTCAAAATCATATGGACTATGTTATAAGCAACGTTCGAATATCTATAAAGAAAAATTGTTATGACTAAAAGCTCTAGAAGAACGCTTAACATCTTCTTTCTTGCCATGATTAATGTTGCAGCCATTTGTAGCATCAAAAACTGGCCGCTCACAGCTGTTTATGGTTTTTCCTCTCTGTTTTATTTCATTGTTTCAATCCTCCTCTTTTTTATTCCTGTCTCTCTTGTTTCTGCAGAGCTAGCAACGGGGTGGCCAGAGCGTGGAGGAGTCTATGTTTGGGTCCGAGAGGCTTTTGGTCATCGTTGGGGATTCTTAGCTGGTTGGCTCCTGTGGATTGAAAACGTCGTCTGGTACCCAACTATTCTGTCATTTATTGCAGGAACAATAGCATTTACGTTTAACCCTGCCCTGGCTAACAATACTCTCTATATGTGCTGCGTTATTTTTGGCGCCTTTTGGGGAGCAACCCTTCTTAACCTGCTCGGGATGAAAATGTCAGGATGGATCAGTACACTGGGTGTGATTTTAGGAACAATTATTCCTGGAGTGATCATCATTGGACTCGGAATTGCCTGGCTCGGCGCAGGAAAACCCTCTCACATTGCCTTTAGTTGGAATACCTTTTTCCCCGACTTATCGAGCCCTCAACAGCTCGCCCTTTTAGCTGGGGTCTTACTTGGCTTTGCAGGAATGGAAATGTCTGCGGTCCATGCTAAGGATGTAAAAAATCCACAGAAGGACTTCCCACGAGCAATCTTACTATCAGCATCTATTATTATTGCTTTGTCGATTTTAGGAACTTTAGCAATAGCCATTGTGATTCCTGAAAAGAAAATCAGCTTGGTTTCTGGAGGAATGGAAGCAATTGCTTTTTTCCTTAGGTCCTACAATCTTGGTTGGGCTGTGCCTCTCATTGCCTTTATGGTAGCCTTTGGAGCACTCGGTGCAATGAGCACCTGGACCGCAGGACCGAGTAAAGGACTGCTTGTGGCAGCTCAGGATGGAGACTTTCCCCCGATCTTGCATAAGATCAACAAACACAATATGCCTGTTGGAATGCTCGTTTTTCAAGGGATTATTGTTTCAATTTTGGGGATTGTCTTCCTGATCATGCCCAATGTAAACAGCTCATTTTGGATTTTGCTAGCACTAACATCGCAGCTATATCTCTTGATGTATGCTATCATGTTTGCAGCGGGAATACGCCTCCGCTATAAGAAGCCCGATGTCCATCGAGCCTATAAGATTCCAGGGGGAAAATATGGAATGTGGTTAACAGCTGGTGTGGGTTTTGTCAGCTCAGTCCTAGCTATCTTTATTGGATTCTTCCCACCTGATCAACTGGAGACAGGAAACCCCACCTTCTATATCCTATTTTTGATCTTTGGAATCCTCCTCTTTTGCGCAATTCCTTTCATTATCCTGCTGTTTAAAAAACCCAGCTGGAATGAGCCAATCGCTTTCCATAATGAAGATTAATATAGACCTTTAAAAACTCCTTTGAAGATACAGATTTGAGAATTTAAATCCTTGTTATATTGACTTTGACTTCTCGAGTCATATGCCCTGCAGGGCGAGGAACGACTGGAACAATATTCCAATTAAAGAACACCTTATTCCATTCCTAAAAATTAAGTTCCTCCAGTGATTCATACATCTAATGGCATGAGTGAAGGATGAATCTTCAAATATACGGCTCTAGCAAGTATTGTTTGTAGATCTGTATTACCTAATGAATGATTAGCAATGTAATATGCATCTCTTCTCCATCTATGATCTTGATAGTTGGAAGTGTTATTAGTTTCCCATATAAACTTTTCTATAACATGTTCCACAGCACCTGCCATTTTTGCATCTGTATCCATATCAACCCTTCTAAATAGCCTCTTTGTAGTGGGAATCAAATCAGGAAGGGAAGATGGGTGAGCACCGACACGCTCCCACAGGAGGCTACATAAGGGTTTTGTGGTAGTTGAAATAGACATAATAGTTTCGTTGGGAAAAGCCCCAACTGTACAGCAAAGCCCTTATTAAAGCAAGGTAAACCCTTTCAACTCCGAAGTGCAACAGTTGAGGTTTCCTTACTGAGAGGGTTAAAATACCTCCTCTGGTGTTGAATGTAAATGACAAGACTTAATCTGCTGTTTATGGTAAATCGAACAAAAAACCAGAGATCGAGCCTAAACTTCTCCCTTCGGTTGTTTTAAAAAAGCTTAGAATCTGGGAACAGATAGAGCAAAGCATCATAATCTGCCTGAACATACAAATAGCGCACTACATCCAAAAGCTGTTACCGCATTTGTCCATTCCTCTCAGACATAGAGTTTTTTGCAACAGAATCCTCTTACGTACCCATTACCTCTTGTACATAAAGTCTATTTCCGTTCTAAACATCTCAAGCACATCAGACCTTTTCAACTTCATATTATCTGTCAATCCACGCCCAGGTCGTAATGGCTCAGATAATATCATATGCTTTTGAATATATTGCTCTTTTGATTCAGATTTTGCATTCACTTGTTGTATCCATTTCTTAAGAGCGGCCTCAAGCTTTTTATCATCTTTAGCTTCTTTCAGCGTTGATGCGCTTCCTCCAAGACTCTTTATCTTTCTAATCACACTAGGTATCAAGATATCTGAAGGCGTCCCATCTTCATTTGTTTCAGTCCTTAGTGCAAGCAAGCACGTAAGAAATTTACGTCGGTCTCCTATAATTATAACCTCAGAAACCATCCCAATATGCTCCTTAATTCTCAATTCAATGGGAATCGGCGATACGTTTTTTCCCCCTTGGGTTATAATAAGTTCCTTAAGGCGTCCTGTAATAAATAGGCTTCCATCTTCCTCAATTCTCCCTTGATCTCCCGTGTGTAAGAACCCATCTTTATCAAAAGCTTCTTTTGTCGCCTCTGGATTTTCATAATAGCCCTTAGAGATGTTTCGTCCTTTTATGCAAATTTCCCCCTCTCCTTGATGGTTAGGTCGATGAATTTTTATATCGATACCAGGAAGCAGCTTTCCTACACTTCTTTTTGTGTCTGTAGGAAATGTAGCTAAGCCACTCGTTTCACTCATACCATAGGCCTCAAAAACCCTAACATGTAAACTTTTCCAAAAATCAATTGTGGATTGATCAATCGGTGCCGCTCCGGATATTAACATCGAGCAGCATCCTAAACCTAGTTGTTCTTTTAAAGGTTGGTAGACATTTTTATTAAAAAGATTATGAATTATCCCATCTTGCTTATACTTTCCTACATATTGAGCACTCTTAAAAACCAATTGCTTAGATAAAGACATACTTGCTACCCTTTCTTCTATCCCTTCCTTCATCTTCTCCCAGATCCTGGGAACAGCAAAAAATATTGTGGGATTAGCGTCGCGAATATTTTTTTGTAAATTAGTACCTAACAATGCATCTTTTTGCGCAAACGTTACAACAGATCCTGAAACTAAAGGGCACCATGTATCTAATAATTGGGGAGCAATATGGGAGGGTGGAAGGTAGCTCAGAATTCGATCTTTTTCATCTATATTTAATATTTCCTTAGCAATCTGAGCGGTCCAAAGTAGATTGTCATGAGAAAGCTCTACAGCCTTTGATTTGCCTGTTGTCCCACTGGTGAATATATAAGAACAGGTATCGGAGCTCTTCATCTCCTTCCACTTATCCTCTAGTCTAGTATTCTCTAAGTCTTTCCCTTTTTCCAGAAACTCCTCCAAAGAATACACGGGTGCAGTTAACTTCATTCGAAATAAACTAGCCTTATCGAAACGATCCCAAACGATAATACACTTTAGATTTTCAAGTTTTATTCCATCATAACTTTTTAGTTGTTCAGTACTTTCAAGAGCAAGAACTTCTGCTTTAGAGCATTGAACCATATTTAAGTTAGCTTCCGCTGAGCTTGAAGTAGAAGAAGGGGCAGGTATACACTTTGATAGTATGGCTCCCATGTTGATAACCGCCCACTCAGGAGAGTTTCCTCCTTGAATGACAACTCCACTTCCTTCACCAACATTCAAAGCGCGAAGTGATTTTGCAAAGCTTTCAGAGCCCTCGGAATACTCTTTCCAGCTAACTCTTCTCCATTCATTACCAAAAAAATACCATTGAGCGGTTTTTTCTCCTCTTTCTTTAACTGCCTTATTAAGAGCTTCTGGAACTGTTTCTTTTGTAATGAATGACAATTCTCTTCTTCCTAATTTAGAAGATGCTAGACCCACTCTCTCTATACCGCAAATGGGGAAAAACTGCTTTGAATAATTAGCTACCGTTTCTTCTCCTGGTCTCAATGGTTTTGGTTTCGATAACACTCGGGAAAAGTATCGAGATGTAGAGAAAAATAACCTAGAAGACATACTTTCTCCTTTTCATAAAATGCTCGCGTTGAAGTGTGTAAACGGTTACCCTTGCCGCAAATAACCTATCTTTATAAACTACCCCAAAATAGGGGAGTGCTCTTCTCCAAACTCTGGAAAGCATGGTGCACTTATTCAATACGCCTCTCAATGCCAGGTATAGTATCTTTGAAAGACCCGTATCCAATGGAAAGGCCAACTGCTTTACCTTCTCAAACCACTTATGCGATAAGTCCATAGCATATCTTTGAAAATCAAAGTTGTTTTTTGAAGAAATTGCTAACACTCCTAACTCCTATCAGTAAAAATTCTTCATCCCGTGAGTTGGCGCACAGTTTGCCGATTCAAATTTTTTTTCATACACTTTTCTGCTTGATTTTGGGATATTTGCACACACGTCTTTCACAAATCGTCGATCCGAATCAAGCGTGTATGCAAGAAGAACTGTGTAAATGAAAAGGCGAGTGAATAAAAATTCACTCGCCCAATAAAAAAATGCTATAGCGTGCAATCAAGAAGCAAAAGAAAATTGATTTAACCTTGTCTTCACCCTCAATATTTCCAACTTACAATAGGCTGCAGTCGAAGTAAATATATGGGTCTTCTGTGTATGTACAACTTTTGTGAGAGATTTTTCTAGACTTGCATTTTGTTTGATAGACTTGTGACACTCTTCTATTCTCCATCGTTTTTGATAGATCTCCATAAGTCTTTGGATCCAAATTCGCTGTCTCTTAAAAAACCTGCTGATTTTATCATGCCTCACTTCTCCCTCTAATGAGGAAAAACCGTCTATTAACGTCGGGAAACTTTCACTTAAGTTTCTAACTGTGTGATATTTAAAATCGAACTCGCGTTAATACTTATTAAGTTTTTTAAAGTATATACATAAATTGCCCAAAAAGAATAATTATGTAATAAAGAAATTAATAACCGGAGAATAGAATGAATCTCAAAAAGTGGACTTGGTTTGTGCTTCCCATTATTTTCTTTAACAGCCAAACTCTATACGCTGGAATTACCGGAGATTTGATTGTGCATAATAGGAGCTTTGCACCGATCGAAATATTGGTAGACTTTCATCTTGTTGGAACCGTCAAAGCCAAGGAAACAGAGACCTACCATCTTGGACAAAGCGCAGATCACTCTACTCTTCTTGTGGCATATAACGAGGAGACGAGCAGGGAAATCAAACGAAAAGCCATAGTTAGGGAAGTGAAGGATTTCCATTGGAGTGTTCCGTAAACTAAACTTTCGTGGAATCACATATTTTTAGTAACTGTGATTTTTAGATTCAAAGACACGTAATCATAAACAATCGTCTCTAGCTAGTCAAATTTTTTGATAAAAATCCACTTGTGCAATACAGCAATTGCATGGCTAAATACCTATTAGTACAAATAATAAAGGGGTTTTGGTGCAAGTGTGCTGGGAAGTGTAATATAACTTGGTATGTTTTTATATAGAGACGGTATTGCTGACAGAAGTTTTCCAGTAAAACCTAAAAAATAAACATAAATATTTAGTTACCAAATAGATAACATGTCTAAAGAAGCCACCAGGTCCCTAAGAAGAGGTAGAGAAACGTAGTGATGACGTCGGCGAACATGAGAACAACCGGCCCTGCAGCAACGCGGGGGTCCCATTTTCGGGCATGAAGAATCAGCGGAACAATCGAGCCGATGGATGACGTAATATAAACTGAACACATGATCCCAAACATGATAACGAATCCTGGGGCGATTCCATCACCCCAGAGAAGTGAAACGACACCGACAATGATTCCTGATGTAATCGCGATAAGAGCAACGACTTGCCATTCGCGAAGAAGACATCCAATTGTATAACTCCAACGACGGTTCTGTTTTTTAAGGAGTTGCATACTCTGAGTCATTGATTGCATAGAAATTGACTCAGAAAGGGTCAAGACTAATGGAATAAACATCGCGAGGAGGAGGACCTGAGAAAGGACAATCTCAAAAACTCGCGAGATAATGGCACAGGCGAAACCTCCAAACATGTTACAAAAAATCCACGGCATGCGTGAGCAATATCCCTTCCAGGGACCAGTTTTTTTTTCCTCTTCGACATACATACCAATCATTTGAAAGATATCGGAGCGGCGACGGGCCGAAGCTACATCAATTTTTTCTTCTAAATAAAGACCGACATCAATGACTCCAAGCAAATGATTTTTATCATCAACAACTGGAAGAGCCAGCAAGTGATGGGTCTCCAAAAACTCCATTCCTTCCTGAAGGGTTTGGTCCCCCTTTAGGCTAATAAGGTGAGTTCCCATTAAATCCCTAATAGGAATTTGAGGCTTAGTTAATAAAAGGCGTCTTGTTGGAACCACACCGATGAGCTTCCTCTCTTCATCAACCACATAAATATAAATAATCTCATCAGTAATGTGTTTATCGCGAAGGTACCGGAGAGCCTCCCCCACAGTATGTTCCACGTGAATCGTGGTCCGAACAGGAACAATAAAATCTCGAAGTGGCTTATTCAAATCTTTTTCTGACATGGCCATAGATTACTTCTTTCTTGATAAAAGTCAATAATGCATAACTCCATAGTTATGAAGCATGACACGTCTTGGAAACAGGTTAGAAAGTGGTATAATGACATTGTCTCAAAAAAGGGTCATACTTAATCACAAAGAAGTCATCTTCCCCTCATTAGAAGAGTCGCTTTCGTTCGACAATGGAGACTCAGCATTAGACCTGGGATGCTGTCAGGAAATTTTAGCACGATAACTCCCTGAAAAAGTTTCCTATCTTAGGTTTGGATTTAGCAAAATCCCTTGTTCAAAAATCCAAGGAATATTCAGACCATAAGTTCCAGGTTGAAGATAGAACAAGAAATTACATTCGAAGACTTTGTTAGAATTCAAATACCCTAGGGGAAGAGAAAAGAGTATAATTAAGTTTATTTGATTTTATGAATCTTACCCTCGTGAACCTACCAGTGACACTATTACAAATAATAGACTGTAAAGATACTTGGTAATAATGATTGCAGTGTATGATCATCGATTTTACAAGAAAATCCTGATGAGGAAAGGTACCATTCACCTCTGATATTAAGGATCAACATGGTGTGGCCAGCAGACATGGACAAGTCCTCCTTTGAACTGGGAAGCAGATTTACAACAGCGCTAACCCTTACCTTCATAAGAGCCTATACAGTTACAATGAGGGCAAATAATATCTATGTGTAAATGACTTGGGGTTGGAACGTCTAACATGGAATCCTAACAATTAAATCGGAAGAGATCTTAATCGTTTGGGAACAAAGCAAAAATGGAAAATAGAGCGCGAAAAGAATTCCCTCTTTTCCTTGCTCTCGAAGGAACTCTTACGCTAAAGTAGTGCCATGTGTGGAATTTTTGGGTATATCCGATCTTCAAAGAGTGAAAAAAGTCCTGTTGATGTTTGTATCGATGGCCTTAAGCTATTGGAATATCGAGGATATGATTCTTCAGGAATTGCAGGGATAATTGATGGGAAAATTCGCTCCTGCAAACGGGCCGGAAAAGTTAACGCGCTTCAACAAGCTGTTTCAAGTGAAAGGATCGAGCTGAACACAACAATTGCCCACACCAGGTGGGCAACCCATGGTATTCCTAACGAAGAAAATGCCCATCCTCACCTCGACCAATATGAAACCCTTGCCCTTGTCCACAATGGAATTATTGAAAATCACAATGCTATTCGTGATAGACTCCTTGAAAAAGGGATCATCTTCAGCTCTGACACTGACACTGAGGTGATTGCTGCTCTTATTTCTCACCACTACCAAGGAACACTTCGGCAGGCTGTTCAAAAAGCAATGAAAGAACTTCACGGTTCTTTTGCGATTGCCGTTATCCATAAAGATCACCCCGAAGAGATCATTGGCGCTTCAAGAGAAAGCCCCCTTGTTATAGGGATTGATCCCTCAAATGGTGAGGCCTATCTCTCCTCAGATGCAAATTCCTTTAATGGAAAAGTGCTAGACATTCTGTATTTAAAAGATGATGAAATCGCTATTCTCAAACATGACTACTTTACTCTTTATAGCTCTCAAGGAAAAAAGATCCATAAGGAGATGAAGCGGATCGAATTCCAAGGAGAAGCCATTTCAAAAAATGGCTATGATCACTACATGCTAAAAGAGATCTTTGAACAACCTCAAACGCTACAACAGTCAATGCTTGGTCGATTTCGAGAAGAGTTTGGTACAGCGGAGTTCAAAGAACTTACTCTTTCATCCCATTGCCTCCAATCGATTAAACGGATCCTTATCTTGGCCTGTGGAACGTCTTGGCATGCTGGTTCGATCGCCGCATCTATGTTTGAACACCTGGCCCGTATTCCTACGGAAACAGAAATTGCATCGGAATTCCGCTATACAAACCCAATTATCTCAGAAGATACCCTTGTGATTGCGCTTAGCCAATCAGGGGAAACAGCAGATACCATCGCTGCTGTGCGCGAAGTAAAAGCAAAAGGAGCAAAGGTTGTTGCTATTTGCAACGTCAACCACTCTACCCTTGTAAGAGAAGCTGATTCAACCTTATTCCTAAGGGCTGGGCCCGAAATAAGCGTCTGTTCGACAAAAGCCTTTACGAGTCAACTAGCCGTCTTAGCTCTTTTTACCCTTTATATGGCTCGTCTTCGCCATTTGAGCAAAGAGGAGGGACAGCAGCTTCTTAAAGAACTCAAACATCTTCCAACAAAGATTACTCAGGTTCTCGCACAGGGATCGCAAATTGAAGCCTTCGCTGAAAAGTATGCCAAGTTTGAGCATTTTTTCTTTATGGGACGACGCTATATGTACCCTACAAGTCTCGAAGCAGCGCTAAAGCTCAAAGAAATCAGTTATCTCAGTGCTAATGGCTATCCAGCGGGCGAGATGAAACATGGGCCGATTGCGCTCGTCAATCCAGAGCTTGTAGTCATTGGGCTTTGTGGAAATTTACAAACCTTTGATAAGATGATGAGTAATCTAATGGAAGTCAAAGCCCGTGGAGGAGAAATTCTGATCTTTGCTCCAAAAGGAAAAGAAGAAGCCCTCACCATCACCAATAACGTCTTATGGATCCCCAAAACCATCGATCCCTTAGCCTCGATTCTTTACTCCGTTGCAGGGCAACTCTTCGCCTACTACATTGCGCTGCTACGAGGAACTGATATTGACCAACCTCGCAATCTTGCAAAGTCTGTGACTGTCGAGTAAACTGAAAATTCCAGCCACAACGAAGTCTAAATTCAATTTTTGGGCCCATTTAAACCCACTTTTAAATTATTGGAAACATCCCCAACCGTGATGTTCGGGGAATTTAGTCCAACATTCTAATATTAATGACAGGGGCAATCTGACGGAGATCCTCTATCATCCTCTTAAACTCCTCAGGGCTGACTGTTTGCTGACTGTCAGATAGAGCCTTCTCAGGCTCTGGATGCATTTCAACCATAATCCCATCGGCTCCTGCGGCAACCCCGGCGCGAGGCCATCGGGGGAACCATCTTTCGAATCCCCACACCATGAGAAGGATCAACAATAATCGGAAGATGGGTTAGTTCTTGAAGAATCGGAACAGCTGCTAGATCTAGAGTATTTCGGCTGTACGTCTCAAAGGTACGGATTCCCCTCTCACAAATCATAACATCAGAGTTTCCTTTATCAAGAATATACTCAGCAGACATAAGCAAGTCTTTGTAGGTCGCCGAAAGTCCTCTTTTTAAAAAGATCGCCCGCTTGCATTTTCCGAGTTTTTTAAGCAGTGTAAAGTTTTGCATGTTGCGCGCACCGACCTGTAGAATATCAACATAATCGGCCATAAGGTCAATCTGATCTCCATCCATTACTTCTGAAATAGTGACAAGACCATATTTATCAGCAGCATCCCTCATATAGCGAAGCCCTTTTTCTTCAAGTCCTTGGAAGGAATAGGGGGAAGTGCGGGGTTTAAATGCGCCGCCGCGGAGGATTTTCACCCCATTTTCCGCAACAATTCTTGCACTCTCTTCGATTTGTTCCTTAGACTCAATTGAGCACGGTCCAGCCATGACAGCAAGGACTCGCCCACCAATGGTAATATCCTTCACTTTGATGATAGTCTTTTTGGGCTGAAACTCTCTCGCTACAAGTTTAAATGGGTGTTTGAAATCGCTCACCTCTTCAACAAGAGGAAGTTTCTTAAATTGCTTAATATCAGTGAGATTATCCACACCTTTGATCAGCGCAATGGCATACTTCCCTTCTTCCCCTGAAGCACGCGCTTCAAAACCCATCCACTGCAGTTTTTCAAGAAGACGTTCGAGATCATCTCGGTTAGCATTTTTTATTAATATCAGAATCATGGAACTAATCCTCGTGTCAATTGCGTGAGTTCTTTGGTAGATTTCCCCGAACCAATCGCATCCACAAGATAGGATCCCACAACAAATCCATCCGCAACCTGGAGAATTTTTCGGGTCATATCATTGCTAGAGATTCCAAATCCTACAACAACGGGAAGGGAGGTATGTGATTTTATTGTCTGAACCTTTTTTCTAAGGTCTTTTGGAAGGTCTTTTTTCGTCCCCGTTGTCCCTTTTTGAGAGACATAGTAGATAAAGCCTGAAGAAACCTTAGCGATTTTTTGGATGCGCTTTTCGGGGGTAGAAGGAGCAACTAAAAAAATGGTATCGAGACCAATCTCTTTTGCTTCTTTCTGAAAGCCTGATTCTTCTTCGTAGGAAAGATCAACAATCAGGATTCCGTCAACACCTACTTCTACAGCTTTTTTAAGAAACCCCTTTCCTCCTTTGAAGATTGGGTTGTAATAAGAAAAGAGAACGATTGGAACTTCACTCAATTTTCTAAAATCTGAGACAAGACTAAGAACCGTATCTGGGGTTGTTCCTGAATGTAGCGCCCGCTCCATGGCATTCTGAATCACAGGACCATCTGCAATAGGGTCTGTAAAAGGAATCCCCACTTCAAGGAGGTCAACTCCCCCCGCAACGAGAGCCTGTGCAGCCTCTAGGGTTCTCTGCATCCCCCCATCTCCCGCAGTAAGATATCCGATATAAGGCTTTTTCTCTTTAAAGAGCTTTTTAATACGTTTCATGAGGTCATCCCAAAATGAGGAATAGCATGTTTTTGGATCTTTCTAAAATCCCTATTTCGTAAAGTAGGATAAGGAGAGGTCCAAAAATATGCAGAAAAAGAATCAAAAAGAGGTTGTTTACAATCTTGGGATAGTCTCATTGAATCAACCCCTTTGTAAAGAGTTCTGGGAGGTCTTTATCTCCTCTGCCTGAGAGATTCATCACGATGACACTATTCTTTGAAAAATTCTTAGCCTCTCGCACAAGATAAACTAGTGCATGAGCACTCTCTAGAGCCGGGATAATCCCTTCTGTCTTGGAGAGGAGTTTGAAAGCTTCCAGAGCTTCCTTGTTATTTGCAGAGGGATACTCTGCTTTTCTTTCAGCATAAAGCTCTGCGTGCATCGGTCCAATTGCTGGATAGTCTAAACCTGCAGAGATAGACGAGGTTTCTATAATCTGTCCATTTTCATCTTGCAGGAGATAGGTATAGGTCCCATGAAGAACCCCTGGGCTCCCCCCTTCAAATCGAGCGGCATGTTTCCCAGGTCTCTTGGATTCTCCTCCTCCTTCTACGCCAACAAGCTTCGCTTTTCCAATAAAGGGCGCAAAAATTCCAATCGCATTTGATCCACCACCAACACAAGCAACAACAATATCGGGCGTAATTTCTTTTGCCACTTCTTCTCCAATGATCTTCTGAAAAAAAGCAACCATCTCGGGGTAAGGATGAGGCCCTAGAACCGATCCCAAGCAATAGTGGCTCTCTTCGTAGGATTTGGACCAGTCGCGCATCGCTTCATTGATCGCATCTTTTAGTGTAGCTGATCCATTATCAACAACAACAACTTCTGCACCAAGAAGCTCCATCCGCTTCATATTTGGCTCCTGCCGCCTTGCATCTTTACTCCCCATATAGATAACACACTCTATTCCCATATAGGCGCAGGCTGTTGCAGTTGCCACTCCATGCTGCCCTGCTCCTGTTTCTGCGATGATACGTTTTTTTTTCATCCGCTTTGCAATGAGACACTGTCCGATAGTATTGTTGAGCTTGTGAGCTCCGGTATGAAGAAGGTCTTCACGTTTAAGAAAGATACGTGGGCCGTTAATAGCTTTTGAAAATGAGGGGACTTCCGTCAGGGGGGTAGGTCTTCCAGCATAGGTTTTAAGGATATGGTCGAATTCTTCCAAAAATTTGGACTCTTCACGGAGATGATTCCACATTTCTTCAAGCTTTCGGACAGGTTCCACAAGCACTTCAGGAAGATAGGCACCCCCATAGGGACCATACCGTCTGCTCATCCCGCCTCCAGAATGAATGCTTTGATAAGCTTTAGATCTTTTTTCAAGTGGGGGTTTTCAACACCACTTGCCACATCCACACCATCGGGTTGTTTTTTCTTAATTGCGATCTTAACATTCTCAAGGTTTAAGCCTCCCCCTAAAATAAAGTTGAAATCGCGGCGAGGTTCAAGAGCATCCCATTCAAATACTTTTCCACTTCCAGGGCTAAGTCCGTCGTAGAGAAGGAAATCCCGTTCTTTTTTTAGAGCTAAAAATCCCTGGTGAGTCTCTTCTTTAATAAATCCATCGAAAGAGACAGGACAAACATAAAAACGGATGAGATTGTCACTCAGTTTTTCGTGATTTTTCCGAGCCACTTCTCCATGGAGTTGAACAACATCGAGCCCAATCTTATCAGCAATTCGCTGCATGGTTTCCCCATTTTGTTCAACAAAGACACCCACAACTCTTGCTCCCCCTTTCTTAGCAGCCTTAGCAATCGCAATCGCCCTATCAGAATCAACAACACGCTTTGACTCCTTTGCAAAAATGATCCCTATAAAGCGCGCTCCCTGAGCAGCTGCATAGTATGCAGTTTCAGGGTCTCTTAACCCACAAATCTTAACAAATGTCATTCATTTCCTCGATCATTTTTATCGGAGCATGCGCTTTGACAAGCGTCTCTCCAATTAATATTGCATCAAAGCCTTCCCTATAAAGTCGACGAGCCTCATCAACAGTTTTTATCCCAGATGCGGCAACTTTTACACATTCCTTGGGAAGGCGACTAGCTAGCCGAATCGAATGATCTAAATCAACCTGAAATGTTCGGAGATCTCGATTGTTAATTGCAATGATTTTTGCCCCTGCTATTGCAGCAATCTCTAGATCTTCTTCCCTATGAATTTCTACGAGCGCATCAATTCCCTGCTCCTCGGCTAGTTGGATAAATTCTCCTGTTCTTTCTCCAAGGGCACCAACAATCAAAAGGATGGCATCAGCCCTTGCTGCGATAGCCTCAGAGATTTGAATGGGATCGATAATGAAATCCTTTTGGAGAATAGGGACTTTCGATTCCTGTTTTACCAACTTCAAGTCGATTATTGTCCCCCCAAACCCTTCAAAATCAGTAAGAATCGAAATTGCTGCAGCCCCACCTTTTTCATATTCTTTTGCAAGAGACACCGGATCAAGATTTAGGTTAATATTCCCTTTCGATGGAGATTTGCGCTTGATCTCTGCAATAACAGAAAGACCGTTTTTTTGAAGGGCATAGAGGAAAGCATGAGAATTCTCTCTCCTATGATACGCAACTTTTATCAACTTAATTTCTTCTTCTTTGCGCTTAAGAATTTGCTCTAACATGTTCATGAGTCTACCCTACTATTCATACCATTCATCAAAAATAAAGAGAGGAACTCAAGTTGATCTTTTTAGTAAAAATTGGATTTTTGATCTCCAAATGCAATTTTCCATAAGAACCTCTGCGTTAATTCTGCACTTTATTTTGATAAATGGTATAATATGTGTCATATTTTCGATGTATTGTTGTTTTCTTTCCATTTTTCTAAAAGCTCTAGAGCCTTTTTCTCTTCCAAGGTTTTTCGCACCCGATCAATCCCTTTTTGGACCGAAGAAACATGCTCAGAGACATAAAGAGCTACACCAGCATTTAGGATAAGGGTGTCGGCAATTGGTCCCTTTTCTCCACTGAAAGCAGCTAAAAGTAGTCTCGCATTTTCTTCTTTCGTATCTCCTCTTAAATCATCTGCAGTACATCTTGGAATTCCATAATCTTGAGGATCGATGACAAAGCGCCTTTTTGATGATGAAGTCTCTTCAACTACAGTGCAAGGGCCCAGAGGGGTGAGCTCATCTACTCCATTTCCATGAACAATAAGGCTCTTGTTTGCCCCAAGCATTTGCTGTGCATCCGCGAAAACATCAAGAAGTTTTTCTTCAGCCACCCCGATCATAATAAATTCTGGATGCAAAGGGTTAAGAATAGGGCCTAAAAGATTAAAAATTGTACGGATTTTCAAGGCACGTCGAATTGGAGCAACAACCTTCATCGCTGGATGATAGCGGGGAGCAAAAAGGAAACAAATTCCCACGTTTTCTAAACTTTCAAGAGGGTCTTGGTCCAGAGAAACACCAAACGCTTCTAGTACGTCAGCAGAACCACATTTCGAAGAGGAGGCCCTTCCACCATGCTTGGCAACAAGGGCCCCCGCTGCCGCTGCAAGGATAGCAGAGCCTGTGGAGATATTTACTGAATGGGAACCATCACCTCCTGTTCCAACAATATCAAGAAGCCCTCCAACCTTCGGCATCGACACCATTTTTTCTTGCATGGCTTTGGCAACACCATAAAGCTCTTCTGCAGTCTCCCCTTTCTCATGCAAAAGCCTTAGAAAAGACATACATTTGTCTACATGCTTACCTTCAATAATCTCTTCTACAACCCCCTTGCAGATATTTGCCTTCAAATCCCTATTTTTTGTGAGTGTATCTATTGCTTGCTCAACAAACATTACATTCCTTTAAAAACCCTTCAATAAGGATTTTTCCATCAGGGGTAAGAATCGACTCAGGATGAAATTGCACTCCATATAGAGGATACTCAACATGCTTCATGCCCATAATAACCCCCTCTCCGGCTTCGGCTTCAACAATAAAGCATTTAGGAAGAGAACTTCTTTCAACGATTAGAGAGTGATATCTCGCTCCTTGAAATGGAAGAGGCATTTTTTTAAAGAGATCTTTTCGACTATGGAAAATAGTAGCGGATTTTCCATGAATCACTTCCCCTGCATGAATCACCTTGCCACCAAAACCTTCAGCTAAAGCTTGATGTCCCAAACATACTCCGAAAATGGGGGTCTTTTTGTAAAGTTTTTCAATCAGTTCAAGGCATATTCCAGCATCTTTAGGGGTCTTGGGTCCAGGTGATAGAACAATTCCCTTGGGCTTTAGCAAGAGAATTTCATTAACGGTAAGCGCGTCATTTCGAATCACTTCCGTGGTGGTATATGGAGCAATCATTTGGTAGAGGTTGTAGGTAAAACTGTCGTAATTATCAATAAGGATGATCATAATCTTCCCTCCTCAGCGGCTTGGATCGCTGTTAAGATCCCCCGAGCTTTATGACGTGATTCCTCCAGCTCCTTTTCGGGCTCAGAATCGATGACAATCCCCATTCCTGTTTGAACAACTCCTTTTCCATTTTTTATTGTTGCCATCCGGATTCCAATACAGGACTCGAGGTTCCCCTGATGATCAAAGAAACAAATCGCTCCTCCGTAGGGGCCACGCCTTATTCCCTCGAGTTCATCAATGATTTCCATAGCACGAATCTTTGGTGCTCCAGAAAGTGTCCCTGCTGGGAAAGTGGCCTTTAAAGCGTCAAAAGCATCGAGTTCGTCTTTCAGTTCTCCTTGAATAAAACTTGCAATATGCATGACATGGGAGAATTTTTGGATAACTTTGAGTTGGTCAACCCTCACCGTCCCAGGTTTGGACACTTGTCCAAGATCATTTCTCCCAAGATCAACAAGCATCATATGCTCAGCGGTTTCCTTAGGGTCAGCAAGAAGAGATTCGGCGTTTGCCTCATCTTCTTCAGGAGTTTTTCCTCTTGGAAGGGTTCCTGCAAGAGGAATCGTTTCAAGGGAGCGCCCGCGAACACTCACAAGCTTTTCTGGGGAAGCTCCAAGAATTGTGTACTCAGGAAGAGAAATGTAAAACATGTAGGGAGAAGGGGTAATATGGCGAATAGAACGGTAAATTTCTATTGGGGGGGCTGAGCATTTCATTTCAAAACGGCGAGAAGGGACGATTTGAAACGCATCCCCTGCGTTGATATATCCTTTAGCTTTTTGAATAATCATTTTAAACGCTTCATCACTGGGGGTGATAGTAACGTCCTTTTCTAAATCGAAAGAGGCGACTTCTCTATTCTTTTTTGGATGGATACTTGCAACGCGATTATATATATCCTGAATCTCCTCCATAGCACTGTTATACGCGCTTTTGGCATCCCCATTGACCCCAATAATCCGGACAATAAGAACCTGATTTGTTTTATGGTCAAAGGAAACCCCTCTATCAAAAAACTGAAAGAAAAGGTCAGGGAATTCAAGAGTTTCGGCATTACTATCGGGGATATCTTCAAAAAAGCGGACGCCGTCATATGAGAGATAGCCAGCAGCCCCACCAGAAAAACCAAGAAGACAGCGGTTTGAGCCGCAACTATATTTTAAGCGAAGCTTTCTAAGAAGCTGGAAAGGGTCACCTTCATGAGAGGATGTTTTCTTACCTTCTTTGATTTTAATATCGGAACCATAGGCTTCGATTTGTGCAATAGGGGCAAATCCAATATGGGAATAACGACCAACAGAGGATTCTGTTTCTCCAGATTCAAGAAGGATAACTTCCTTCTCTTTCTCTTGAAGCGCCTGGAGTCCTGACATTGGAGTGAGCATATCCGAGGAAAATTCCTGATAGACCGCTACTCTCTTGTGAGCAAGAGAAAGGTTGAGGAAATCTTCAAAGTTCAATTTTTCAAACATATCTATTTTCTCATAACATTTTGCAGAAAATCTTTCATCTCTTTTGAAACTTCCTTGAGAGCGTTCGATCCTCGCGTAATTTTTGCAATACTTACGCCATATTTTTTAGCGATTTCCCGTTGGGTTATCTTCCCTTTCAATAGTTCCTCAATAATACGGATCCTACTCGCTAGTGACTCTCGCTCCTCAGCGGTAAAAAGGAGCAAAAAGAACACCTCTAGCTTTCCCGTATCTTGCTCCTGTGCAAGGATCTGGAGAAAATTACACCAACCATCTTTATCCATATTTGTAATGGTACAACATTACACCATTACAAGTCAAGATAAAAACTTATCCTGTTAATTATTAATTAAATAGTGATTGTAAGGTTGAAACAAAGCGTCTTTGAATATCTTCTTTTTTAACCTCAAGAACCTGTCCGGATAGATCTTTTGTCTCCCAAATCTCAAGTGCATTGTTCCCCTGAAACCGAAAGGTGCATTTATGATCTCCATCAAGAATGAAAAACTCTTGAGGTGCACGCGAGCCATTAAATCGCGCTGATATAACGTAGGGTTTCCGTTCTTCTTTGAAGATTGATTCGCCATCGAATATATCGAAAGGTTGATCACCTAGTAAATAGTCTAAAACTGTCGGCAATATATCGACATGAGATACTTTCAATTGCTCGAGATCCAGCTGCGAAACTCGCTGGTTATTTCCAAGCTTCATATAAATAGGAGGCTCAGTCTGCATACTACTTAGATGAGAGGCATGAAATAGCTGTCCTTCCTCAAAAAACTCCTCACCATGATCTCCAGTAAAGAGAATTATAGCATCATCGTAAAGATCTCGCTCTTTTAACTTTTCTATAACTCGACCAAAAAGAGAATCCATATAGTGAATTGAGTTACGATAACGGTTCTTAATGAGTTCAATATTCTTAATCGAATTCGATACCCTCAATTGGGTTTTCTCTGAACTAAGCGGAGTAAAGTGAGTGGGATAATCTTTTGGCCAGCTATAATTAAAATGAGTGGATTCGATGAAGAAGATAAAAACATTCCCTTCCTTTGCCCATTTTTTATCAGAATCCACCAAGAATTTTTCTACCGCCTTCTGATCTGACTCACATGCTTCTACGGGGTAATAGTGAGGATATACATTGTAAGAGTCTGCTAGATAATGCTTCTTTCCAAACATTACAGGAGCCATCCCATAATAGTTTAGCTGTGCCGCTGAATAAATATGGATGGCATACCCTATTTTTTTAAGCACCTGCAAAGGAATGCTACCAGACTGTCGAGTTTCCTTTGCCTCCACCCAATGAAAAGGATAATTTCCACTAAAAATCGAGTACCAAGAATCTTGTGTACAATTGGCATTTGAATAGGTTTTTCCAAATACAATATTTTCTTTTTGAAACTTGTGAATATTCTTAGCTGTATTTTCGGTCAGAAAGTCTTCTCGAAGACTTTCTACAATAAACAGGTAAACATTAGGTTTATAACCCATGTTTACTGGAATGGAATGAACTTTCTTCAATATTTCATTCTCCCTCATGAGTGATTTTAGAGGCTTCTCCATCTGGATTATAAGTTCATCTTGAGAAATTAACGTCGATTTCCATGGAAGAATTCGTTGATAGTAATGATATTCTTGGTGATCCATTTGAGGTGTAATCGTTAAGTCTAGCGTCAGAAGACCGATCGGCAAACAAAAAAGGGCCTTCATTAGATCTTTATGAGTGATTTTCATGGGATTTTTGGCCAATTTTCCCGTTAACCCATATAAAATCACGGCAAGTATAGGAATAATCACCACAATACCTGCAATTAAGAAAATCCATGTTTGGATCGTAATTCCCGTAAGATGAAGAAGCTCAATGAAGTTATCCATACTTTCATTCAAAACCCAGGTAAACCCATAGAAAACAGAGATATCCATAAAGCGAATCAAGATAAAGTCTACGTAATGAAGAGTAAAAAACAAAAAACACAGGCTTACGAATCCATAGTAGTAGACTTTTGGAAGATACGTTTTGATTACATTTCCAATAAAGACTAATACTAGGACCTCTAACATACTTTCAATCAATGCATAACATAAAAAGAAAATGGATGAAAATGTCCACTCCTGCTCCAGGATAATGACATGATATACATTGAGACTGATCATCCCAAAAAATAAAAGAGCAAAATAACAAGGGTTAATCAGTAATGATTTTTGCCAAAAAGAATTGGAAGACTTTCCCCCTTCCATTGATGACCCCGACCATTTTTATTTTTTCGCTTATATACCGAAATTGTTTCAAAATCGAACTTTTGGCTGCGCCAAAGCAACGTAATCCTCTGATCATAAACGACATTATTTTTCTAATATTATGTCATTTATGGTCGATAAACTTCGATAGCTTTCTCACTGTCCAAAATCAATTTTTGAAATAATTTCTGTATATCCTTCTTCTGGCAAAATCCTCTCACTTTGTCAATTGCTTTTTATTCTTTTTTACTTATCTTGAACAGTATGAACCTTGAAGAATATATTCAGATTTCAGGGCCTTTATTTGAGACCATTCAAAAAGAGGCCATTTTTAAAGATGCGAAAACTTTTGTCGATGCCACCCCCAAGTCTGACCCCAATCTAATTCTCAAAGAATTTGAAAAAAATAAAGATAATGATGATTTCAATCTCAAGACATTCGTCACTACCTACTTTTATTTTCCAAAGGAAACTGAAGAAAACATCCCCAAAGCCTCGAACATGAAAGATTATATCTGGAAAATGTGGCCCGCCTTGCTGAAAGAAATGAAGGCTCTTTCTCCTTATAGCTCCCTTATCTCTCTCCCTAATCCTCATATTGTTCCGGGAGGTCGATTTCGCGAATGCTTCTATTGGGATAGCTATTTCACCGCCTTGGGACTCCTGGTTAGTGGACAGGTAACTTTGATTAAAAATATGGTCGAGAATTTCGCCTTCTTAATTCAAGAACTCGGCTTCATTCCAAATGGCAACAGAGTCTATTTTGCTTCTCGGTCGCAGCCTCCATACTTTTCGCTTCTCCTTACTCTTCTCTATGGAGCAGGGGAAAAAGAGTTCGCTTTATCCTATTATCCTTATCTGGAAAAGGAATACCGCTACTGGATGGAGCACACACGCACCTTTGAAAATGGGACTCTCCTCAACTACTACTTTGACGATCTCAATATTCCTCGTCCTGAAGCCTATAAGAGAGAGACTGAACTTTCCAAAAACTCAAATCATCCCGAATTTTTCCGTAATCTTCGTGCCGCATGCGCTTCGGGCTGGGACTTTAGTTCCCGTTGGCTAGGAGATCAAAAAGAATTCTCTAGCATTTGGACTCTCGATATTCTCCCTATCGACCTTAACTGTCTCCTTTATCACATGGAAGAAACCCTCGCCTGCTTTTCAGCAGACCTTCATAAAAAGCAGACAATCTATTCAAAAGCCGCAGCACTTAGAAAAGATGCAATCCAGAGATTATTTTGGAAGGAAGACTTCTACTTCGACTACCATTTTCCTTCAAAAAAACATACCCCTACCTATTCCCTTGCCGCTACAACCCCCCTCTTTGTTAATGCTGCAACAAAGGAGCAAGCGGATACCGTAGCCAAAAAGCTTGAAAAAGATTTTCTTTTGGATGGAGGATTTGTCACCTCCCTTACTGAAGGCATTCATCAGTGGGACATGCCAAATGGCTGGGCTCCCCTTGAGTGGATCACCATCAAGGGACTTCTCAATTATGGCTATAAGGATTTAGCTCTAGAAGGTGCCTGCCGTTGGCTTGCACTTAATGAGAAAATCTTCAATGAGAAGGGAACTCTACTTGAAAAGTATAACGTCCGCGAATGCACAGCCAATGTTGCTCGTGGAGAGTATGAACTGCAACAGGGCTTTGGTTGGACCAATGGGGTTGCCTTAAAACTTATGGAATTCATCGATGGATTTGAAAATCAAAAATAAGAAAGGCCCTGTTCTAACCTGAATTTCGGGTTTTTTAGGTCGCGACCATCAAACAATTATCTTGGCTCTCAAAATTTAAAGATGGGGCAATTATAATCGACGTGAGGTGCTTTCGCATTGCCCAAAACCAATTTTTTAGTTTGTTTGAGTATAATTCTGGATTCTCAGTTTTTTTTTAGTTTTAAAACGATTCTGATCTAAATAATATATCTTATATTGAAGAAATAGATCATAACAGTCACTTTGATGATCATTTCTTATGAGATATTGGGAAGACGATCCCACAAGTGACAAGTTTTTTTCAGTTTTAGCAAGATTAAATTTAACCCGGTCTTTAAAGAGATGAATACAATATAAGTGAATCTTAAATACGTGTAGAATACGATGACCCAAGGATGTTAGGAAGCAATTGAAATTTGAAATGACATCTTTAATTCCAAGGGAATTGATTTTAGGCCTGAAAGTATAAAGAACAATATCTCTAATAGGGAACCGTAGACAGGACTTATTAAGAAATAATTGCATAAATTTTTCTTGCGCTTTCACTGTTGTTTCTCTCTCGCCAAAAATTACAATGGGAGTGTCATTTTTTTTCGTGATAAAATAATCACGAAAAATTCTTAAGTCTTCTTCTTTATGAGGAAACTCTCGCAATATTTTATCCACAAGAACTTCAGTTGGAATATCATCTTTAAAGTAAGCTTTAAGTTTATCTTCCCACAATTTGAAAAGCTCGTATGATTTTTCGTCTAATTCTTTGTCTTTGTCTCCAAAATTTGGATCTCTTCCTAAAATTAGATACCCTATATAATTGAACAACTGCTTCTTGAGTTCATTTTTCAACGATTCAGCTGTTTTTGGATTTTTTTCAACAGAAAATACATACAAAACCATCATATAGGTAGGAACAGTAAATTTATTATAGACTTCCTCTTCTTGTTTAGTGAAAGAGTCTCTAATTTTATTTACAGGTCTATCATCCAATAAGTGCAATGTTTCTACCCCATCTACTTCAGTGAGTATTATCTCAGATTTATCAGCGCAATGATCAGCATAACACCTAAAGGACTTAAGTATGCTCTCATGAAAAGAAAGATGTGAATCAGAATCCAAAAGAAAACTAGGCGGTTTTTTCGGTTTCGTTTCAATAACGGTTGAATTACAAAAAAATGAGACTATTTCGTCTATTAATCCTAAATAACAAAGGCTGTGGGTACTATTTTGAAGCGGAGCTTCCTCTTGATAGGGATGAATGACGTCTACAGAATAGCCCTTTTGAGGACTATAACCAATAGTAGCATATCTTTTAAACAGAACATTTTCTGAGGCTCTTATTTCCAGGTATCGGCTAACTCGACTAGAGCTTAGTAGGGCTGGAGTGTGAGTTTTGATAGACAACCTCTGTGTCTGCCTTACTCCAACTTCAAAATGAAGCTTAAAGGAGGCTTTATAATGTTGATCTCTTTGTCGAAACTGCATGAGTGGCAAGAACAGAGAAGTAAAAATCCTCTCTAGATATCTTCTGTTATATCGCATGAGCCGATTTAATCCCCTTGTAAAATCGGGGTTTGAGAGATCGAGAATAATTGATTGTTTCTTATTTCCGATTACGAGACTATTCCCCATAGTATTCGATGGGTTAACAAAGCATTCTTCATTCAAAGGATGCCTAGTTTCATCTATTGGTTCAATCTTCATCCAGCGCATTATATCTGAATGAGTAGCCGTGATCTTCTGAAGAAATTTGGGTTGACAGGACAAAGAAATGATCCCATTATTCAACCGAGGTGATTTCTCTATAAGACTTAAAGAACTGCCTCTTTTGTTAAAAAAATCTATAGAAGCTTGGCATATATGAACAGAATCTAATCCTAAAACTGTTTGGATACATGAAGATGTTATTCTTTCTCTTCTTTGCACAGGAAATCCACTATTTTGTGCATGCACATTACGTGCATTTAAAGACGATCTCAAGGAACTTATGTTTCTGGAAGCTAGATCTATACTAATTTGTTGATCCCCTTGACAGAGCTCCTGAAGATTTGCATCCTCAGGTGGATCCAAGGTTTGTCTTTCAGAAATGATTGCCACTTCTTGATCCTCTTGACTTTCATCAAGAATGGGTCGGAAAGGATTGATTTGAAGATCTTGTCTAGGTTGTTTTGTGATGGGAGCCAACACAGCCATGCTAGCAGCAAAAGAGGCAACAGATGCAGCTGAATAAGCTAAAGTTGCTCTTTGATTTCCTTTAAAAGGAGTAATTTGTTTTTTAGTCATTTTCTGCAAAAATTTAATAGACAATCGGGTAAATACAAATAAGGCCACTGTGGACACGACAGTCTTAATCGCTTGCTTTTTGTGGAAGTGTACCTGTTGAAAGCAAGTAAAGAAAAAGTTCTTATTTGAAATTTCCATAAAAATCATTTAATTAGAATAGAAAAATTTTAAGCAAAATAAAGTTAAAATACAAGGTTAATTAATAATTTATTCTTCTAAGGAGTGTCTATTCTAAACTATGTTCAGGTTTCTAAGATTTTCTTCTGACCTCGGCTTTGCTATTGCAAAAACTCCTTCAGAAAAAGAAGTCCCTATTGCTATTATTTCCCGTAAACTTTCTCGATCTAAAGATACCGCACATAAACTGACTAATACTACATCCTGTGAATGTGATTTCCTAACAAGAGATGCCGAAAAAAGCATCATCGAAACCGTCGGTCCGTCAATATCCTTATCCCCAATTCAGGAGGACCTCCGGCCTTATATCACAGCTAAATCATCGCATGCGATAAAGACCTTATCAGAGGAATCTAGAAAGAAACACTGCCGCTGCTTGTGAAACATTGAGGGAATCGATCGACCCTTGCATCGGAATCATGACATGAAAGTCTGAATTTTTTGAGAGAAGGGGCTGTATTCCACTTCCTTCAGCCCCTATGATTAATAAGGTTTGATTAGGAAAATCAAAGGAAGAAAGAGAATGCGCCCCAGTAGCAACTTCTGCTGCTACAGAAAAGTAACCTCTATCTTGGAACTTCTTTAACGTATCGGCTAGGTTCGATACTGGCATCAAAGGAACGATTTCAGAAGCACCGACACTTGCTTTGCTCACCACGGGGGTCAAAGCTACGTTGCGATTCTTAGAGTAGATTACCGCGTCTACTCCGAAACATTCAGCTGCACGAAGGATTGTTCCAAAATTCTGCGGATCATTTATTGAGTCAACCATCAAAACAATACTCTTCTCAGGCGCAGTTTTTAGAAATTCTTTAGGGAACAGAAATTCTCTTTCCCTCACTTCAGCGATGATTCCTTGGTGCGATTCTGAACCCGCTATTGCACTAAGCTTTTGTTTTGACACAACAATCACATCAATCCCTAAATGATCCCTTTTTTTATGGGAGTAAACTTTAATCAGTCGCTCAGGATTTCTCTTTGCCACCTCTTCAATGGCATGTTTCCCCATGATCACTCTCATCGCTTAAACTCACTTTCAATAATAATATTCTTCTTCGGCCCCGAAATCGAGTAACTCATCAAAAAACAATCAGGGTTGATCCAGTTCCATTGGAGAAAATATGAATCGCTTTTGCACTCAGCATGTCCCTTAAGTTCTCTATCAAGAATCGGGAGAGTCATAAAAAGACGCCCTTCCTCCTCTTGGTAAAAGTAAATCGACAGCTGCTCGGGCATAAAGTGATACCGGTAAAATTTTGTGGCAAGCAGGAGCTCTTCGTTCTGCATTTCGTGACACATTTGTTCCTGATATAGGAGCTGGGCTCCATCATACATATCGAAAAATCCACTCCCCCACATTCTACCTTTAGATGTCCCATCCGGGGCTGAAATCTCCCGCCGTATCTTCCATTTTCCAATCAAATCTTCTTTCTTCATATGAGGAGTGTAACACCTTTTAAGGGTATAATGGAAGTTTGATTTGTGCCCCGGAGTGCCCTCTATTTTCATCTTTAACATCCGTATAAATGGGTTAGGTTTCTGTAATCAAAATAAAGGGTAGTTCAATGGAACCGTCCAAGATCTGAGGTAGAAAAGATAATCTTATTTATGTGGATGTTAAAGATGAAAATAGGGCGCATTCCAGGGTTGTGCTTAAATAAAAAATTAGATATAAGGACGTAGATCTAAATTCCAACCCCAAAGGAACCTCTATGGAAGTCCTCGTTGTAGTCTCTAAAGTCAAAAAAATGATTAAGGAAAAATCTGGGATGAACACCTCTGCATCTGCAATGGAGGCTCTAACCCAAATTGTTCACAGCGCTTGCGAGAAAGCGGTAAGCAATGCTCAGGCCGATGGAAGAAAAACTGTCATGGACCGCGACTTTGAAGCCTAAGCTTTTAGTTCTCTTATGTTTTTTTAAGCCCCTTCTATTTGCTTCCTCGATTACGATTGGAATTGCAGGAGCTTCAGGGGCTGGAAAAACAACTGTTGCTAAGAAAATGAAGAAGGCTTTGGGGAAAGAAATTGCAATTATTTGCCAGGATAGCTACTACAAAGATCTTTCTCATCTTTCAATAGAAGAGCGGAGTGAAACAAATTTTGATGCTCCGGCATCGATCGATTTTGAGCTTTTAACCACTCATCTAAAAATGCTAAAGGAAGGACTTCCGATTGAGTGTCCTGTCTATGATTTTATAACCCATAGCCGAACAAAAGGAACGATCAAAGTTGAGCCAAAAGATATCATAATCCTGGAAGGCTGCCTCGTTTTAGCCATTGAAAAAGTACGCAACCTTTTCGATATAAAGATTTTTATTGATACCGATATGGATATCTGTCTCTGTCGCCGCATAGAAAGGGATCAAAATGAGAGAGGACGCAAGCTTCCAGATATCCAAAGGCAATATCTTTCGACTGTGCTCCCCATGTTTTTAAAACATATTGCACCTAGCAAGGCTTACGCTGATCTGATTATCCCCAATGAAGGACAATACGAAGCCGTTCTTGATTTTATTTCAGGCCCTCTCAGGCAAGTAGCTACCCCCTCTCCAGCCTGGAAACTATGCAAAGGGAATACCGATAAATAAAAGGTTTCTCTTAACTATTAGTATGTTGAGGAATCCTCAATGATCCCACTTATTTTGAACTTCGATCTATAAACTCTAAGGAAAACAGAAAATACTGGTCAAATAATTCCTTATCGGAAATAGTCCGAAGAAAGACTAATTATGTGGTGCTATGCATGAAAAGGATTCTCATTATTATTTTCGGAATTATTGTAGTTTTAATTCTTGGAGGGATCCTTGTTTGGAATATGCTCCCTACAATTGTTTCTCACAAATTATCGAAGCAAGCGGGGGTATCTATCACGATTGGGAGCATTCGAGCTTCTCCATCTACCGTTCGAGTTGATATGATTCATGTGGGAAATCCACCTGAATATGCAAAGACGCCTAGCGCTTTTTCCGTTAAAGAATTGGGAATCGATGTTCCCCTGACTCGCTTCTTTTATGATAATATAGTGATTGAAGAAATGACAATGGATGATGTTTATGTGGGGCTAGAATTTGATTCTCCCAAGAGTAAAAATGGGAACTGGACAACAATTATGAATACTATGAGCAAGTCTACAAGTGACGAGAAAGACAAAGCAAAAAAGACAGGGAAATCGACTGCTGTTCTTATTAAAAAGTTAATTATTACAGATCTTAAGATCGAGCTTGCCTATAAGACTGGTGGAAAAACTAATCGAAATTTGCGCCCCATTGATCGGATCGAATTGACAAATATTAGTAGCGAGGGTGGCATTCCCACTTCACAGATCATGAATATCGTTATGCAAGAAACACTTCGCAATATCTTCAGCAAAGAGGGACTTCAAAATATGCTTGAAGGTGTTCTGGATCCAAGTGATTCCGGTAAGAGCGTTATGGACTCCCTAAAAGGACTCTTCTCCGGTATCATTCTTCTAGATAACGATTGGGAAGACTTTGAACTGGAGTTTGGAGAAGCCCAGTGAGAGAAATCTATATCATCCGTCATGGGGAAACAGAGTGGGCTCGAGATGGAAAACATACGGGTCTAACCGACATTCCCCTTACAGACATGGGAGAATGTCAAGCTGCCTCTTTAGGAAGACGTATAGAATCCATCAAGTTTAACCATGTTTTTTCAAGCCCTCTTAAACGAGCGCTTGACACCTGCAAAATCTGCGGATTTGATCCCCAAATCGATAAAGATCTTGTAGAAGTAGACTATGGTGCTTACGAAGGAATGACTTCCAAAGAAATCCATGAAACAAATCCGAAGTGGAATGTCTTTACTCATGGTGCCCCAAACGGGGAATCTCTTGAAGCACTCCTAACACGTGCAAATAAATTCATAAAAAAAGTAGAAGGATTAGAAGGGAAAATTGCTGTCTTTACTAGCGGTCATTTTTCACGTGCCTTTGTTACGCAATGGCTTGAACTTCCGATCGATAGTTCAAGACGTTTTTTTCTTTCCACAGCATCCCTTTCCATTTTAGGATATGAACACACAAAACGATCCTTAAAGCTTTGGAACGACACATCCCATTATAGTAGAAAGAGCAAATGAAACAAGAAATTATTGACAAATTATGTGCAGATCTTCATGCCCTTCATGATGACTGGGAGATGCTTCTTTCTCAAAATACTATTGCTAATGATCCAAAGTTTCTTGAAAAGATTGCTGCTGATATTCAAAAGCTTGATGCCGATGCAACAATCGCGCTTACAACAACAAAATTAAAAGAACAGGCTGAGGTGATTCACTTCGCTCTTTCAACTCCTTGGGGCGCCCCCTTTATTGGAGAAACAACGCTTATCGATGCTGCTCGCAATTACAACACAAAGAACCCCGATTCCCCCCTTAAACACCTTCTTTTTGCTTTCATCCAATATGGACACCGTAAAAAGGTTCCTCTTTTCCACGTCCTCGACGAAATTACCGACGAACTTGAAGCAAGATAAATTTCTAAAGTAACGCGAGTTCTATTTTGAAATATCACATAATTAGAAATTCAAGCGGAAGTTCCCCAATATTAATAGACGGTTTTTTCTCTTGTAAAGAGTAGGCTGTTAATCTATCGACCAAATTGACTAAAAAATTGGTTAGAGAGCTGTGTCTGGAATGTTTAAGCTGATCAAAAATTGTCTCAATAATAGAATATTTGCGAAGCATGACTTTATCGTAAACACTCATGAGTTGATTGATACAAGAAGAGGTTCGTGGGGGAAAGGTTCAAGGAGATTGATGTAGGAAGCCTTTAGCCGGGATTTCAAAGGAGGTCAAAAATGAACTTTTTTCCACTAATCACTTAAAGGATTGAGCAGCTCACGAACAACACTATCTAGAGAAAGAGTCCCTAAGCTTGCAACGTACTAGGTTCTTGCGATTTGCTTCAGGCGATTAAGAAGGAGGCTATTTTTTTTCAATTTTGAAGTACATAGGACAAGCACCTCTGCATAACCATCGCGTTCAGCAACACGAAGTCCTTCGTATAGATTGGTAGGTTTTAGCTGAAAGTAATCTTCACCACTTACCAAGGACGGTTCATCGCTCACAACCAACCGCTTGCTTTTCGAACTGAGTTTGAGATAGATCTTCATCTCTTCCCACGAAGAGAAGAGGCGAACAGCACTGCGCATTTTTGTAAGGTTTGAGTTCCTATTTAAAACCAAAGCTAGAGGATGAACCACCACCTTTCTGCCGAGTAGCAGTTCAATTTCTCTTTGTGGAATCATACCAAAACGATACAAAGTTGGGTTCACTGGATCTTCTAAAGAAATCAAAGTTGACTCCATTCCAAGTCTCGTTTCGCCGCCATCAACCAATGCTTCAATTTTTCCGTTAAAGTCTTCAAGAACGTGGCTTGCTTTAGTAGGACTCGGTTTTCCCGACTGGTTAGCAGAAGGAACGGCGAGGGGACAACCTGTCAGCTCAATCAATCGGCGAGCAATAGGATCTGAAGAAATTCGGACCGCAACTGTCTCTTTTCCTCCAGTAATTAGAGGGGACAAGTTCAGACTCTTTTTCAAAATGAGAGTTAACGGACCCGGAAGAAATTCTTTAGCAAGTGCATATGCCTCCGATGGAATATCGATTGCAACAAACTGGAGCTGGCTAAGATTGGCAACCTGAATCGGAAGAGCGCGATCTTCGGGGCGTTCCTTAACTTGATAAAGCCTTTTTATAGCCCCTTCATTTAAGATCGCCGCCCCGAGACCATAAACAGTTTCAGAAGGGAACGCAACAAGTCCCCCCTGCTGCAATTTTCTTGCTGCACTCTCAAGTTGAGCAGAAGAACATCCAAGTTCTTCGCGATTAACCGGTCCAAAGTATTCGGTATACATATGCTCCCAATTGACTAATAACTTAGTCAAAGCATTATTATCATTTTACAATTTAAATACAACCCCTGATTGCTCTTGTATTTTCCCTTGCAATTTTCCAAAAAATGGTTACAATGGTGGAATGGAAAAGCGAGCGCTAAAAAGAATTGGGTTGATTACCCTTATTTATGCACTCTTTGTCTTCTCAGGAGGTGTCATGGGCTTTGTGATGAAGCGGAGCATGCCATCCCTAATGATGGGAAGCCTATTTGGCCTATCACTCCTCTATTTAAGTATTAAAATCATGACATTTCATCGGTGGGGATTAATGACAGCAATTGTGTTAATTCTTCTTCTCGACGCATTCTTCTCCTATCGCTTTGTCACTACTCAAACTCTTTTCCCAGCTGGAGCAATGCTCCTTCTCACAACGGTAACTCTTCTAGTCCTAATGTTTATCCTCAAAAAATTAGGGTCAGCAGTCAAGAGTCGTAAGCAAAGATGAATATCTTTTTGAAAAAACTTTTTGTTTTTTCGCTTAAAGTCTTTATTCCCCCAAAAAGTTCCCCAATAACCTACTTAAATGCTTCATTACTGAATCGAATCTCCAGAAATGTAAGAAGTTTTCTTACTTCTCTCCTGTGGACTAATAAGGTTTTCAAACCGGCATGTAAGGGTTCCAGAATGACGTGCATGTTTTGCAGCCACCTCATATAGATTGAAAGTCTCAAACAAACTCAAAAGTTGGATAAACCCCTACAACTTGAGGAGCTTTTTTATCAGATATGCCTCAGGTTCAGAAACAGTGACAATCGTCGCTTCTGTTCCACCGAGACCCATCGTCCACAAAATACAAGTTGCCAATAGTTCACACATACACTCTAACAGTAAAGCACCTAAAGCGCGTCTACGTATTTCTGAAACCGACGCTCAACAACTCCCCAATCGATGTTTTTATAGAAAGCTTCAATATACCCGCCACGATTAAGACCATACTCTGTAAGATAAGCATGTTCCCACACATCCATAATAAGAAGAGGCGTGCCTCCTGCAAGATGATTGATGTTGTGTTCATCTACCCAAATGTTATGGAGCTGCCCATCGATAGGATCTTGATAAAGAATCACCCAGCCAATTCCTCGGATCATTCCTGTAGCAAAGAAATTTTGTCTCCATTTCTCGAAGGAACCAAAGTCTTCTACAATTTTACAATAAAGAAAGTCCTTGGATGACAAGGTCTGTTTCCCTCCAAGGTTCTCGAAATAGAGCTCATGAAGAATCATTCCATCGAATTCCCAGGCAAAGCGTCTTTTTAAGGCGCCATAGACAATAGACTTGTCATCTATCTCTCTAAGAGATTCAGCGAGTGCATTGGTATTTTTGACGTATCCTTGATAGAGCATAAAGTGCATTTCGAGCACCGAATCATTGATTCCGTCCAATTTTCCTAATAAGTAATGAAAATTTTTAACTTGATAGCTTCCACCAAAAAGAGATCCAAAAAAAACTAGGGATAAACAAATTAAAATTTTATTCATATAAATTTCATTGTATTAAAAATTTTAATTTAGTCAACTAAAATTTTAATTATTATGTCTATAAAATACAATGATTTAACAAAATTTATATTTATGTTATAATAGATTCACTAAATAATATTAATTAGGTAATAAACAATGGAAACTAGCGTTTCATTAAATGGATTGAGTCATAGTTTCATCTTCCTTCCTCACCTGATTCCTACCGGGGATGACGGTGGCTCCGCGCATGACCCCCCCCTCAACATTGCGAGGGTTTTTCGTCACCATGTGACCGACCTAGACAAAATCGCTCCATATGAGGTCGCCGGGTTTCCTAACTCTCCTGGAACCTCGAATCTCCTACATTTACCTGTCGATATCTATTATACTCTTAGATCCTTAATCCATTCAATTAAACATGGAGACACAGAGGAGCTTTGCGATGCCTCTACTCGATTGGTAGGAATGCCTGCAAACTTAGTTAGTGCAGCTGGAGGTGTCATAAATTATGGAGCTGCGTTAGGAGTGATTCCAAGGACTATTACTTCACTTGTTCATTGGACCTATATTGCGGGAATTGTTCTCTGTATTGTTGAAGGAATAGTGGATCTCTTTTCTTTAAAGCGGCAGTATAGGTTTGAAAAACAATTTGATTTTGACTTTCTCTCGAATCTCCGGAACATTGTGAGTGATTTCGACCCCTTAAAAAGCTCTAAATCCATTGAAAATATGGCTGAATTAGTGAATAAGGATCCTGAGAGCCTTAAACAGCTTTATGGAGAACAGTTTGAACCTATCAAGAATATCTTCAATCAAATGAATGAGGACCTTCAAGAAAATCCTTACAATGCAGATCTAATCCTCAAAAAATACGCCTCTCCTCTCTTGGAGATTGCGCGACTTGCTGTCATGAAGGATCTAAAACACTTAGAAGAAAAATTCTTGCAGCTTAACCCAGAGGAAATGATTGAAATTCAATCTGAAATCCTTCGGAAGAATCAAGGGAAGAGCTCCGAGGAACTTCAAAAGATTACCGTCGAAGAATTGCAAGAAAAGTTAGCGATTAAGAAAAAGAAGCTTGCACGACGAGTCCGTCCTTGGATGGTTGCCGAAGCAAGTGAGACAGTTTCTCCTATTCTCATCGGAATTATTCGAAACGATAGTGAAGCGATAAAAGAGGGTCTCCGCCTTGCAGACGATATTCATAGCCAGTCAAAGAAAAAGAAGCTTGCTCATACCTTAGGAATTATAGCCCTTGTATTTGCAGCTGTGTCTCTAGCAACAATGTGTATTTCTTGTCCTGCATTTCTTCCATTCCTATTGCTCGGGATCGCTACTACTTTTTCATTAATAAGAGTCTTTGTCTATTCTGGATCTCTCGAATCTCGTGGATGGACCTTCGAACCTAAGAAAATTCTTCCTGCATTTGTTCAAAAGTGGATTTGGGGAAAACCAAAACCTGAGGTAAAACAGGAAAAGTTCCGACAGAAATTCGTGAACCCTCTTGATTATCAGTATGAATGTGTTCTACCAAGTTGGGCGTTAAACCCAGAAAAAATGGAAGCTATTCTTCCATCTCTTTCCCCTTCTCAAGAGTCTGTAGAATCCCAGAAATCACTCCATGTCGGACATTCAATCTCTCCATCTCGTTTAAACCCGCTACTGTTGTTCCCCCAGGTGAAGAAACAGCACTCCGAGCCTTGCTCACCTCAGCACCTGTATGTCTAAGCAAAGCAACAGACCCTTCAATGGTTCTCAAGACAAGTTCCTGAGCCTCTATATCCTTGAACCCAACAGTGATCCCAGCCTGAATCATCGCCTCAATAATTAGATAGATAAACGCAGGGCTTGAACCTGTAAGAGCTGCAAAAGGATTCATTAGTCCTTCCTTAAGCCACACGGTTGTCCCCAAACCCTTTAAGACCTGATCGATCTTTCTTTTATCTTCTGCTAATATATCATCCTCCTCTGCCACTCCAATCAGCCCCATTCCACAAAGGAGAGGGATATTTGGAAGAAGTCGAAAGACTTTAGGGTTTGAAAAATGGCTTCTCAATCGAGATAA
Source organism: uncultured Chlamydia sp. (assembly GCA_946127115.1). GTDB lineage: Bacteria > Chlamydiota > Chlamydiia > Chlamydiales > Simkaniaceae > Neptunichlamydia. The sequence goes on along the minus strand of CAMGYI010000001.1, from coordinate 219,843 downwards.
AGGGGTTCCCACAAGAATACTGAGAAGAAACATCCCCTTTTCCAAAACTGGATCGAGTTCTTCTGCAACTTCTTCAAGATCCTTAGGCTTTACAGCTAGGACAATAGCATCGCAAGAATTTCCAATTTCTTCGAAGGAAAGGCAAAGTGTTATCCCCTTTTCTTTGATTAAATCTTTGATATTTTCTGGATGTCTTGTGTAGAGAAACACCTCTTCATGCTCCTTGATGATTCGGGCCATGGCACTTCCCATCACTCCACATCCAATAATACCCACTTTCATATCCGTATCCCTTGTGTTTAATGGGTTAACTTGTTAAATTTTCATATTCTATGAATAGTCTAAATGTTCGCAAAGCTTTTTTTTTGCTCCTCATTGGATGTGCCTCATATTTCTTCGTTGATCAGCAGGTGACTGTGCTGATATCCTCCTACCCAAAAGCTTATTGGATTGCCTTTAAGGGTTGCACTCTATTGATCTTTCCTCCTCTCTATTTAGCTCTGTCAGCAGGAGGTTTTATTGTAGCGCGTCTGAAAAAAAACAGGTGGACTCTCTCCTTCTTTGAAATATTGGTCGCTCAATGCTTTTCCGTTGCTTTTGTTCGAGTTTTTAAAATCGTGATCGGGCGAGCACGTCCTGACATTTTCTTGAAAAAGGGGGTCTACGGGTTTTATGGCTTTGAGTGGGACCACCATTTTCACTCGTTTCCATCTGGACATTCAATGGCTGCTTTTACCTTAGCCACTTCTCTTTCCCTCCTCTTTCCCCTTTTTCGAATCTACTTCTTTTCTATTGCAGCCCTATTAACCACGAGTCGCATTTTTCTTTTAGGTCACTTCCCTAGTGATGTTATTGGAACTGCAGCCATTTCCCTAATCATTGCAGGTGGGATTCATCACTTTATTAATTCCATTACAAGGAGATCCTCATATGAGACAGCCTAATTACCCTATTGAATCTCTTATCCTAAACAGGTGGTCACCTCGAGCAATGTCAGGGGAACCTCTTTCAGATGACGAGCTTTTTCCTCTTTTCGAAGCTGCGAGATGGGCCCCCTCATCGTATAATGTGCAACCGTGGCGATTCGTATACGCAAAAAGAGAAACAGAGGCTTGGCGGGCTTTATTTGAGCTTCTCGTCCCTTTTAATCAGTCTTGGGCTAACAATGCTTCTGCCTTAGTTGTCATTGCTTCGCATACCGTCTTCGAAAAGAATGGAAAGCCTTTAGCAACTCATAGCTTTGATACGGGAGCTGCTTGGGAAAATCTCGCCCTTGAAGGGTCGGCACGAGGCCTTGTCGTTCATGGAATGCAAGGTTTTGATTATGAAAAATCTAGGCGTGTTTGTAAACTGCACGATGACTATGCCGTTGAGGCGATGATTGCTATAGGAAAGCCTGGAAGGACAGAGAATCTTCCTCAAAATGTTCAAGATAGGGAAACCCCCTCACCTCGCAGACCTCTTGAAGAACTTATTATCGATCTAAATAAAAAAAGCTAAGTGGGCAGATGTCCACTTAGCTCATAAAGGATACTACCGAAGCTTACAAACTTAAGCCGCAGTTTTCCTTTTACGTCTCCTGCGAACTGGCTTAGATGCAGTTTTCTTAGCAGTAGCTTTGCGCTTTTTGCGTCTCGTTGTCTTCTTAGCAGCTTTACGTTTGGTAGTCTTGCGTTTTGCTGTCTTACGCTTAGTTGCTTTTTTAGCTGTAGTCTTTTTGCGTCGAGTCGTTCTCTTAGCAGCTTTACGTTTGGTAGTCTTGCGTTTTGCTGTTTTACGCTTAGTTGCTTTTTTAGCTGTAGTCTTTTTAGCTGTAGTCTTTTTGCGTCGAGTCGTTCTCTTAGCAGCTTTACGTTTGGTAGTCTTGCGTTTTGCTGTTTTACGCTTAGTTGCTTTTTTAGCTGTAGTCTTTTTAGCTGTAGTCTTTTTGCGTCGAGTCGTTCTCTTAGCAGCTTTACGTTTGGTAGTCTTGCGTTTTGCTGTTTTACGCTTAGTTGCTTTTTTAGCTGTAGTCTTTTTAGCTGTAGTCTTTTTGCGTCGAGTCGTTCTCTTAGCAGCTTTACGCTTAGTGGTTTTTCTAGCAGTTTTTCTTCCAGTCGTCTTTTTTCTAGAAGAAGCTGCTTTTTTTCTTCGCTTAGCAGGCATGTATTGTGCTCCTTTATTTGGAATTCCTTTTTGGTGATTTAAAGCTAGAATTTGCAAATGCTTTAAAAACCTTAATTTATCCTACAAACTTTAATATACATTTTTTTAATAAAAAATAAAAATTATTTTTAATATTTAATTAATTCAATAATTTTAATTTTATTATAAAATAGCTCTGAAACTATCCTGAACACGATTCCGAAAATAAAAAAAATTCAAAAAAAATTGAATTTTTTTATAAAAAATAAAAAAAATTAAATAAAAAAATTCTAAATCAGAAGATTTTAAAAATTAATAGCTTAAGTCTTTTCAAGATTTTAAAAGAAACTGAATTGCAATCATTTGCAGATATTTAGTAGTTGACAAACTAGATGACGACGAATACTAGAAAAACGACACAATTATTTAGCTTTTAGCTTCTCTTTAAGGTTTTTTTTTGTTGCACCTCATGGTTGAAAAGGCGTTCCTAATCATCGCTTTCTTCTGTTATTTGATACCGAAACTCTTACATTTATTGAGTAATAATTTTTAAAAAAAATCCCTTAAGATGATTACTTCAAATATTTTAAAGAAAATTCATCCATCTTATCTTCCCAGGAATTAAAATCGCACTCCCGTTTTTTTTCAAGAGCATCCTTCTGATTAATCACTTTTTGCTGCTTTAAAGGTGGTGTTTTTTCGTAAAACCCAGGAACAGCCAATTGTTCGTTTACTTTTTCAATCTTTTCTTCTGAACTTGCAATTTCTTCTTCGAGTCTTTCAATATCTCGCTTTAATCGGTTTCTTTCTTTTCTCTCTTCTTTCTTCTCTGTATAGTTCTTTTTCTTCCCTTCAGATTTTGAAGAGAGCTGATCTAAATAATCTCGTTCATGTTCTTTTACAAACTCCTCATATCCTCCCCGGAAATCAACCAAACCTGTTGGCCTAAGCTCGATGATCCGATTTGCCACTTCTGAAATGAAATGGCGATTATGACTCACCATAACAAGAGTCCCTTTATATTCTTTGAGAGCTTGAATCAATGCATCGACACTTTCCATATCAAGATGGTTAGTCGGTTCATCCAAAATGAGAAAATTCTGCTCAGACAACATGAGATGAGCAAAGACAAGACGAACCCCTTCTCCCCCACTAAGCGCCCCTATTTTTTTTCGAATTGCGTGTTCATCAAAAAGCATTTGCCCCAAGGTTTGCCTCACTTTTTGATCAGAAACTCCTTTTGAAATCCCACTAATCCAGTCATATAGTGTCATTTCTTTACTTAAAATTCGGTAGAAATTTTGGGGGAAGTACCCCCATTTGACGTGAGGACCCCACCGAGCTCCCCCTTGATCTGGAGCGAGATGATTGGTGATCATTTCCATCAATGTTGATTTGCCCATTCCATTGGGTCCAACAATCGCCACTTTTTCGAATCTCTCAACCTCAAAAGAAACCCCCTTTAAGACAGGATGCTCTCCAAAAGACTTTGCCAGATCTTTTATCACTAAAGCCCTCTGGCCTGAAGAACGGGTAAGAGTAAATTGAAAGTGAGGATACTGCCTCGTTGAAGGAGGGAGTTGATATTCTTTTTCCTCTTCTTCCAGCTTTTCAATCATTCTCTCTCGAGACCCAGCTTGGCGCGCTTTAGAAGCCTTAGCCTTGAAACGGATTATAAAACGCTGAATATCTTTCTTTCTTTTTGCAAACGATTCGAGTTGAGACTCTTTTACTGCTATTCCTTTTGATTTCTCCTGCAAAAAATGGTCGAAATTCCCGATATACCGTCTCATTTCTCCATAATCAATATCTAAAACCTCCTGACAAACACGATTGAGGAAGAATCGATCATGAGAGCTTAGGATGACCGTTCCGGGATAATCAATCAGATACCTCTCAAGCCATCGAATCGAAAAGAGATCGAGTAGTTCGTTGGCTCATCAAGTAGGAGTATCTCCGGCTGAACAAATAGAACCTGGGCAAGAAGAACGCGTAGTTTATAGCCTCCTGATAAGGTATCGAGTGCCATTCTGTGTCTCTTGGTTTCGATTCCAAGCCCACTGAGAAGCTGGGCTGCTTTTGCCTCTGCACGATACCCTTCTTGCATCGACAGTAGCGCTTCAATTTCGCTTATCTCTTCTGTTTCCCTATGGGTTAGTTTCTCCTTCCCTAAAAGGACCTCTTTTTTTTTTAGAACCTTCCAGAGTTCCTTATCCCCCATCATTACTATGTCTAGAATTGGCTCTTCACCAAAACGATAGTAATCTTGGTCTAGTATTCCAACTCGTGCTTCTTTAGGGATCTGAACATTTCCTCTACTCGGTTCTTGAGATCCACCGATGATTTTTAGAAAGGTTGTCTTTCCCGCACCATTAGCTCCAACAAGTCCGTATCGCTTTCTAGAAGAAAAATGAAATGAAACGCCCTGAAAGAGGATTCTATCCCCATAAATCACCGTAAGCCCTTCGATAGAAAACATGAAAAGTCCTTTACTTATATAGTGTAAAAAATTATATGTCTTAGTATTTTAGAAAGCACTTAAAAATTTCAAGGTTTCCAATGGACGATGAGCATCGACCGATCGTGGTTCTCTATTATATGGCGACGTGTCCTTATTCAAAGAGGGTGCTTGCTTTTATTGAAGCACAAGGGTTTGAAATCCCTTTGAAAAATATAAATGAGGATCCAAAATCTGCTGAAGAGCTCCTCCATTTAGGCGGAAAAACCCAAACTCCTTGCCTATTCATTGATGGTAAACCGCTCTATGAGTCTCAAGATATTATCGATTGGCTAAACGATAAGAAGGATCTGCTAGAGTGATACGCCCCTCAAACCCGAAGAGAGTAATTTCAGTTTTCGTCCTTGCCATGTTGAATATCTCTATTATGGCAAGTCTCAGAAATCTCCCCCTTGTCTCAGAACTGGGGTGGACAATGATTTTCTTCTTCCTCGCTGTGGCTGCTATTTTTCTTATCCCTTGTGCACTTGTTTCAGCTGAGCTAGCAACTGGGTGGACAAAATCTGGGGGAATCTACGTCTGGGTCAGAGAAGCTTTTGGTAATCGGTGGGGTTTTTTCTCGATTTGGATGCAGTGGGTCCATAATGTGACATGGTATCCGGCAATTCTTGCCTTTGTAGCTGCTACTCTCGCCTATATCATCAATCCAGAGTTAGCAAATAACAAGGTCTTTATTCAAACAATTGTTCTAGTTGTTTTTTGGGGGATGACTCTTCTCAATTACTTTGGAGTTGAAACCTCAACGATTGTCAGCACGATTGGGGTTATCATCGGAACAATCATTCCCGGGCTTTTTATTATTGGATTAGGAATGACTTGGATTGCACTAGGCAAACCCATTGAAATCCCATTTCATCCGGATAAACTCATTCCCAATTTTAAGCAGCTGGGAAGCCTTGTCTTTCTTGCTGGGCTTTTTCTCTCATTTGCGGGTCTTGAAGTCTCCGCCGGCTATGCAGAAGAAGTCAAGAATCCTCAAAAGAATTTCCCAAAAGCTATCCTCATCGCAGCAATTATTACCTTTTGCCTTGTCATGCTTGGGGCCCTTTCGATCGGGATCGTGATCCCAAGGGAGAAAATTAGCTTAGTTTCTGGTCTTATGGAAGCAATGAATTTGTATTTAGCAAGTTATGGCCTGAGCTGGCTACTTCCAGTGCTTGCTGGACTTCTTGTAATAGGTGCCATTGCCGAGGTAAACTCATGGATTATGGGGCCTGTAAAAGCGCTTCACACCACTTCTGCTCACGGAAACCTCCCTCCATTTTTCCAAAACCTTAATAAACATGGAATGCCCACTCACCTCCTCTTATTTCAGGCAATTATTGTTACCATCTCATCATTCATCATTGTATACATGCCAACAGTGAGTACTGCCTATTGGATTTTAAGCGCATTATCTGCACAAATGTATCTTATTATGTATGTCTTTATGTTTATTGCTGCGATCCGCTTGCGCTACACTCACCCCCATATTCCTAGAGTCTACCGAATCCCTCACCCCCATAAGGGAATCTGGTTTGTTTCAAGTATTGGAATTCTAGCATCCTTATTTGCAATTTTTATTGGATTTGTTCCTCCCCTTGGATTTGAAATTGGAAACATCTTCGCTTATGAATCACTACTAATCATCAGTCTGTTGGTCATGATTGCCATTCCTCTTGTTATTTATCAGTTTCGGAAACCCTCATGGGTCCCTGAAAAACACCGAGTGTGATACATTAGCTCCATGTCTATTCCGCTCGCTGAACAGTTAAGGCCTCAATCCTTTGATGAAGTTGTGGGACAGGAGGCCCCAATCTCTCTTCTTTTAAAGATTATTGAAAAGGGTCGCCCCTTATCTGTTTTATTATGGGGGCCTCCAGGATGTGGAAAAACGACCATTGCTCGCCTCTACGCAAAGGCATTTAACCGCCCTTTCATTTCCTTTACTGGTGTGATGAACGGAATTGCTGATATTAAGAAAGCGATACAAGAAGCAAAGTCCTATCCCCTAACACATGGGCAACCTATCCTTTTTATTGATGAGATTCACCGTTTCAATAAAGCACAGCAAGATGTATTTCTTCCCTGTATTGAAGACGGAACTGTGGTTTTGATTGGGGCAACAACAGAAAATCCTTCTTTCACAATCAACAATGCCCTCCTCTCCCGCCTCAGTGTTTTGACTCTAGTAAACTTAGCACCTGAAGCCCTTGTCAAAATTATTACTCGCTTTGAAACAGGTTTAAATAAAATCTTTCTTACACCTGAAGCTAAAAATGCATTGGTTGGACTTTCCCACGGTGACGGACGCCATCTCCTTAACGCATTAGAGAACTTGCAAACTCTCCAAGAGGGAGAAATAGACCTAAATACCCTATACGCACTAGTGCAAAAGAAACCTGCAGCCTATGACCGCCATGATGACCATCATTTTAATTTAATCTCTGCCCTGCATAAGTCCATTCGAGGATCCGACCCTGATGCAGCCCTATATTATTTTGCACGGATGTTGGAAGGTGGAGAAGATCCTAATTATCTTGCTCGGCGTATTGTTCGGATAGCAGCTGAGGATATTGGATTAGCTGATCCCCAAGCCCTTCCCCTCTCTCTTGCAGCATGGCAAACCTACGAAAGACTGGGTTCTCCTGAGGGAGAACTCGCTCTTGCTGAAATGATCCTTTACCTCGCCCTTGCCCCAAAAAGCAATGCTGCTTATCAAGCGTTTAAAAAAGCTCGAAAATCAGCTAGCGAAAGCTCCCACCTAGATCCTCCTAAGACCGTCATAAATGCTTCCACCAAACTGATGAAGGAACAAGGATATGGGCAAGACTACCAATATGACCACGATTATCCCCATGCTTTCTCAGGTCAAAACTATTTTCCAGAAGAGATGGAGCGTCAAAAGTACTACGGCCCCTTGGAAAGAGGGTTCGAAAGAGAGATGAAAAAACGATGTATTTTTTTTGAAAAACTACGTAAAAACTTTAAGAATATGTCCTAATAATAGGTTCTTCATAAAACAAAATATTTTAAACCTTTATTTTTTCTTCAAAATTCCATAAAATCTATGTAAAATTGGAGAAAATCTTATGACCCCTTGTATTTTTAACAAGCCAACCCTTAATGAAATATTTGACAGACCGAATGGTTGTAAAATTATGGGCCGCATGTATAGCGAGACTGGGATGATCTTCTGTGCCAATGCATTGGCGGCTTATTTCATTGGTCGGAACGTTCTAAAGCCAGGGCTGATTGGGGCAACATCCACTTTAACCACCTATTTTCTAATTATTGCAGATCATCTTTATTTCCAATCAGAAGAAAAAACGCATCAGCGATTGCACGGGTTTCTCCGCGCTGCTGCGAATATGGGAATCACCTATTTAGTGTCTCGCCATATAATGTCTGCAAACTGGAGGTGGGCAATACTGTCTGTCACATTAACAACCTACGTTTGTGAATTCGAAAAATCCAGAAATGCTTGCCAAACTTAGATCATAAACTCTGAGCAAAAAAACCTTCAAGCTCCCGCGGTTCGATAGGGTTCTTTCGTCTCCCATCAAGCGCGCAGTCGCATTGAAGGTCCGGGAAGCTGCGTCGGATTCTCTGGCTAAGTCCAGGTTGAGAAGCCATAGCCTCAATCTAACCTTTCTGCCTCTATAAGAGATATGATGACCAGAGTCGCCCAGGAAATGACCGCTTCAAGCGGATCTCTGAGAGCAACGCTCTCGACCCAAGGCTACAACTCCCCTAGAACCCTAAGGTTCTAAGTCTTGCAAAAACTATTAATGAGATTTACCAACCTCCCGCTCACCACTCGGCAAGCTATTTATTTGACATATAGTTCTATAATTAATTTATCATGAAAAGGATTAATTAATTCATTTATTTAATAAAATTTATAAGGTTTTGATTTTCAAGTGATGAAAGATCATGATTAAAATTAGAAACAACCCAATTGAAACTCTCTAGTAGGTGCTTAATATCATGAGAATGAGTAAAATACTTAATTTGATATTGAAGCCAGATCAATTGATCATGCAGCTTAGTTTTTACTCCACTGTCATCCACCTGTGTATGCAAATAAGAATGCATTTCATGGTAGGCTTTATTCACTTCAGCTTCAAAATGTTTTATATCAATAGACTCTATTGGCTTTTGTGGGAAAAACAATGCTTCGCTCATTATTCCCCTTCTAGAAGTTGTTCTATCTCTAAAGAAAGAACTTTTCCCTCCCCATTTTTTTCTTGGGATCTTTCTTTACTTTCTCCCTTCTGGTACAAACCATGCCTAGAAAGAGAAACTGGAACCTTCCCTTGCTCATCAATAAAGAGAAGGCTTGTAGGGGCATTTCCATGGATTAACATCCCTTCTTGTCCATTTGTGGGAACAATGACGAAATGGGGAAGCTTGTTTGCTATCCCCATTGCGATATTTGGCTCACTCGATTCATGGTAAAAATTCATCATGGGGGAAGCCCCTCCCCGAATGAACATGGACATATTCCCTTCCTGATCCCCTAACCCGACCGCGGCTCCTCCATCTTTTAAGGAGAAAAAGGTGCCTACGATTTCCTGCTGTTCATTCTTCATGATCATCGCAGGAAATGCTCCCCCTTGCAACTGAAGTCGGACATTCCCCTCCCCATCATTTAAAGTCAGCAGAATGTTTTCGTCATCGCCCTGCAGAACAATATTTGGGGTTCCACTTTCCCCTTTTAATACAATCCGATTGGCTTCTAAAGTTCCATCTGATCGAAAAAGTTCAGGTCCTACAAAAGCAAAAAAACCAATCATAGCAATAAAAACACAAAGATTCGCAATAAAGAATATACGATTAAATCTAATAATTTGCCTTATTTTCACGAATTGACCTATTTTTTTATGATTTAATTAATAAGTATCAATTAACTTTATTTAATTAAAGAGAATAATCAATTTATTGGGATCTTTATGAATTTTCCGTAGACTTTTCGTTTGTATCTTAAGGTCATTGTCGAGATAAGGTTCATAATATGGAAAGTTTTGGTGTAATCATTATTGGTTCAGGTGCAAGAGGAAGAATACTTGCCCACTCTGTTGCTGAAATAGGAAAGGAAATTTTCATTGTTGAACAAGGCGATTTTTTTCTAAGAAAAAGAAAATCGTTAACCCTTTTCTATCTTCATAGAGGGTAAGTACAACTCCGGGAAGAACGGCTTGATACGGCTTGATAAAGATATAAAGAGCTTTACCCCAGACACCCATTATTTTGTTGGAGGTAGCAGCTGACTTTCCATTTTTTGAATTATTGTAAATCAATGATCAAATTTTTCAAAAATTGCGATTTTTCGGTTTTTATAGTACTACTATTGAAAAAGTAATTCAGGTGAATGCGTACTTGAAGAAAGTCTTATGACTTGATCGATTCGCTTGCGAAGTTCATGATCATCAGCATGGCCGAACCACATGATCCATGAGTGATTATCTTCAGGTGCATTTGCCTGAGTAGCCTGAATCGCAAAAGCAAACCATTCATCTTCAAACGTTTTAAACATATAGGTAGCGCCAATCATATCCTGAGGAAGTTCGGAAATCAAAAGAGGGAGATCAATAAGATGGTTTGGATATTCCTTTTTGACTTGGTAAAATACATCCCTTTGCTCTTCAGTTCGTTTAAAGAGACCATCCTTTGGATATACAGCAACAAGGAAGCCGCCCTTTTGAAGAAACTCTCGAATAATTTCAGGGCGCTTCATGACCGTAAAAAGTCTTTTCGGATCCTTTTCTATCTCTTCATCGACGAGGCCTAGCGTCACATCTCCCCGAGTGCATAAAGGCGTTGCAGGAGTCGGTGTGTGAATCCATCCCATAAGACACACAATTTTTCCTTTTTCAAGCATATAAGCCATCGTCCTTTCAAAATCTCCTTGGGCCGTAACATAGACAGGACGCACCAAGGCATCACTTTCCGTTGCCTCTTGCCTAGACGTCTCATAAAACTTCCGGATAAGCACCTGTTCATCGTTTATCAATTCTGTCGGATTCATGGAGGCCATTGCCATCACTTCATCTAAAAATTCTTCGCGGAAGGGAGAAGCCATTAGAGTAAACGTTAGACAAAAAAGGGATAACAATAGTTTTTTCATGACTCTATACCTATAAATTTCTCTGCCTTGGGTTCAACCCAACGATCATGATCCTTTATGAGCTGGATTAATCGAACAACTGCTCCAGTATAATGAATCCCTCGTTCAACGCATGTTTTACCAACATAAAGGTCGATTTTACCACGTCCAGAACCAACATAACCAAAGTCCGCATCAGCCATTTCCCCGGGACCATTAACAACGCACCCCATAATAGCAATTTTAACGCCGGGAAGATGGGCTGTCTGAGTACGGATTTTTTGCGTGACTTCTTGCAAGTCAAATAAGGTTCTTCCACAGCTTGGGCATGCAATAAATTCGGTTTTTGTCGCTCGCATCCGGCATCCTTGGAGGATATTGAATGAGAGTGAGGCAGACTTTTCTGGACTCAGTTTGGTTTTAAGAAGAAGTCCTTCCCCGAGTCCATCCGCAAGAAGAGCTCCAATCTCTGCAGAAGCCTGAATAACTGTGTCCTCCTCTGCAAGGGGATAGTTACCAACAAGGATGACTGGAAGGTCTAGCTTCGCTTCTTGAATCCACTCAAAAAAATAACGCCCTTGGTGAAGAATCGATTCAGTAAGCTCAAGCATAATGAACTTTGCACTCTTTTCAAGAAGTTTTGACCAGATCCTGGGATCGCCGTCTTTGATATAAGCGACAGTATTTTCTCCGTCAAGATTATCTATCGAGACAACTGGAAGAATCTCATCTTTATAAAGGATTTCATCTCCTTTGAAAAATGCGTCAACATTGAGTTTATCGTCCTTTTCTCCCCAAAGCATAACAGAGCCGTCACGATGAAGAGGAGCAACATGGCGAGTATAACGCCTTTTAATCTCGCGGATATCTCGCTTGGTTTCAATGAAGGGAGTTGTCCTTTTTACTTGATAGCTATTTGAAAAATCAACGAGTCGTTTGCACGGATCAATCTCAAGCCAAGGATCTTCTGTAAGGGAAACACGAATGGTATCACCAATCCCTTCAAGAAGTAGAGAACCAGTGCCAATAGCAGATTTAACTCGACCATCTTCTCCATCACCAGCCTCGGTCACTCCCAGATGCAAGGGGTAGTCCCATCCCAACTTCATCATTTCAGCCACCAAGAGACGGTAGGCTTGAATCATAACAAGTGGATTGCTTGCTTTCATTGAGAACATAAAATCATGATAATTGAACTCACGGCAAACACGGGCAAACTCAAGGGCTGACTCAACCATTCCAAAAGGAGAATCACCATAGCGATTCATGATCCGATCAGATAAAGAACCATGATTGGTACCAATCCGCATAGCCCTTTTCAAACGCTTGCATTTTTCGACTAAAGGGCCAAACGTCGCCTGAATTTTGTCGAGCTCAGCAGCATAGGTGGTATCGTCATAATTAATGGTTTTGAATGTCGCACGCCTATCGACAAAATTACCAGGATTAACCCGAACCTTATCGACAAACTCGGCAACAAGCATCGCTGCCGGAGGGTAAAAATGAATGTCTGCAACAACGGGGATGGTGTATCCTCTCCGGATAAGGGTATTTTTAATCCCTTCGCACGCTTCTGCTTCTTTTTTACCTTGAACGGTAACTCGAGCAATCTCACACCCATTATCTGCAAGGCGGATAATCTGATCAACGGTAGCTTTCACATCTCGAGTATTTGAATTTGTCATTGACTGAATGCGGATGGGGTTGTCCCCACCCACGCCAACACCCCCGACCATTACCTCGCGAGTTCTTCTCCACTTTGTCTGATAAACTGAGTCCAAATATTTCATGGTGTACAGAATACTCCATGAAGAGGCCAATCGTCAAGAAGCTAATTCAAAATCCCCATTCCACATAATATCTTGAAAAGACCTTCTAATTATAGAGTTTTTGGATCAACATATAGAGAATGATGAACTGTCTCTCTGTTTGAAAAAACTGCGCTTCCCCTCGGTTCTCGATTAAAGTAACAGAGTACTAGCCTTCGTGAGAAATGAATTCGGTTTCAATCTTGGCGGCAAGAATAAAATCGCTTTCGCTGAGACCATCGATCTTATGGGTCCAGATTTGAAGAGCCACCTTGGCCCATGACAAAAAAATATTGGGGTGATGACCCTCTTCCTCGGCAATACGACCAATAATATTAGTAAAAGCAAGAGCCTCTTTGAAGTTTTTGAATGTGTAGGTCCTTTCAAGCTTATGCTCACTAACGATCGACCATCCTTCAAAAAGTTGTTCAGCAAAAGGCTTGAGTAATTCTCCCTTAAGCGGCACTGCACCAACGACGCAAGGTGTACATTTTCTGAGTGCAAGTTCTTTCATATGTCTCCCTTAATGGTTTGAAGGTAAGCATCAGTTTCTCCCCACGGGAATGAGACAGGAAAGGATTTTCCAATACGAAAAGCATTTTCGTCATAATCTGTGAGAGGATAACTGATGCTAATGATTTTTGTCCCTTTTGAGAAAGTTTTTAAACGATCGACAAGAGATCTGACTTCTTGATCTTTTAGGCAAGTTCCATAGAGATAAATGATAGAAGCTTCTGGTATATTTGCTTGAAGCATATCGGTGCAGATAAAAGAGACCTTTTTCAGATGGTATTTTTGGGCTAAATGCCTCGAAAGCTTCACAAACTGAGGAATCCGTTCAATTCCAACCACTGAGCAATGGAAAAAATAATGGAGAAATATGGCTCCTCTTCCTCTTCCAGACCCCAGCTCAAGAAAGGTGTCCGTGTCTTTTAAATCACATTCTTTTGCAATTTTTTCATATGTTTGAAGAGGGGTTTCTCCATAGGTATGAATTTCCCTATCATACCGCTTCTTAAGATAATTCTTGCTAATTGTATAGGGATTCTTGAAAACATAGGCAGTGAGGAGCGCTCTATCAATTTTAGCAAACTCTGCGTCAAGGTAATACTCCTCTTTCACCTTTTTCTGAAGTTTCCGATCTATCCAGGCATATTTTATTGCATCAAGTAATCGTCTCATCCCCATACATTAACACCACAGAGATTTATCTTACCAGTTGATGGTTTGTCCAGGCTCAAGTACCCGGAAACTTTTCGGATTAATCCCCACTTTTTTTAAAGCACAAAATAGGTCATAAGGGGGCTGTTCAAGCCCCTCACTTGAAAGACGAAAGGTTTTCCAATGCATCACACTAAGTAGAGACCCCACTTCATCATGGATCTTAACAGCTTTTTTCGGACAAACATGGACAGGCCCCATAAATTTTCCAGGATCATAGGTTCCTATAGGAATCAGACTGAGATCCATTTCCCCAAATTCTTCCCCAATATTCTTAAAGTCTTTTCGATTATACCCCGTATCCCCCACGAAATACAGCCGTTTTTCTTGATTTTTCTCCTGCAAAAAATCAACGACATATCCTGCCCAAAGGGTGGTGTTCCTATCAAAGAGTCCCCTTCCTGAATAGTGTTGCGACGGCACGGAAGTAATTATGATTTCCTGTCCCTTGATCCCAATATGTGTTTCTTCCCACCACTCCATCTCAATGATATGATACATTCCGAGTTTCAGAAGTCTCTTCTTCACTCCAAGAGGGACGACCCATGTAATTCCAGGATTTTTTTCTTGGAGTTTTAGAACAGTTTCACGGCATAGGTGATCATAATGGTCATGACTGATCAAAACAATATCAATCTCTGGTAGATTTTCCAGGGCCAATGGGACTAAGTGCCTCCGCTTTGGACCCAGAAATGATAATGGTGAACACCGACTTCCCCAAATAGGGTCGGTTAAAAGATGCAGTTCTCCAACGGTTACTAGGAATGTGCAGTGGTTAATCCAAGTGACTTTAGGAGCACTTTCTCTGAGTTTTCGTTTAGAGTTAGGATATTTAAATGCTTTAGGGCGTGGTTTTCGCTCTTTTTTATCGTTGTAAAAGCCCAGCTGCCACAAAATTATATCTATTGGTGAGCGTTTTGTTGAATCGATGTGAGGATTGACAAAACGTCGCCCCTTCTTATAATACCCCTTCTTCATACTACCCCCTCCGAGACTTCCTTTTAACCGAAGGTAGAAATATTCAAAAAGGGTTTTTAGAAATAAATTTTAAGAAATTTATTATCAGGTAAGTAAAGATTTGGGAACTTGATCTGTAATCACAGGATCCCCATCAAACTGAATTGGACCGGGATACGCATAATAATCTTCAAGCATCCACTTGATCCTATTTCTACTAAAGCTTTTAAAAGCAGGGCCCGAAAGCTCAACTAGGGCTTTGCGAATCACAGGCTTGTCCTTCCCTTTCCTCTTCTCAAGATTCATAAGCGCTGTGATCGGGATTCCACAGATATCCCACTCAGCAGAAGGTCTAGTAAGATGTCGGACACAGCTCATGTAGCCGGTATGTCCATCCCTTATGAGTAATGCTGCAACATGTCCAAGGGAATAACAATAGGTAGCATCAAAGTTTGTGGGAAGGCCCGCTCTCCCCTCATACCCAAAAAAATGATGAATCGGGCTAAATTTACCTTTATAAGAGGGTCGATGTTTTAATTCTTCTTTGACCGCTCGGCTAAAAAGGAGATCGGTTTGAATATGAGAGACCTGAACATTTCCATGAGGGTCGCGATCAAGGAGGAGCTGCTGCGCAATCTCCTTTGGTAAAAATTTAAAAGTCGCTTTGGCTTCGGCACTTAGAGCCTTTTCATCCTTTCCCTCTGCAAGTAGGATATTAAGCTCGCTAATTAAATCCCTCATTTCAGGGATGAATTCAATAAGTCCCTCAGGAATGAGGATCAATCCATAGTTCTTGCCATTATTTCCCCTCTTCTCAATCACGTCTGCAATCTCTGCCGTTACAGCTTTCAGGGTCATTTTCTTTTCTGCCACTTCTTCCCCTATCAGGCAAAGATTGGGGTGGGTATTCAGCGCACATTCCAAAGCAATATGGGAAGCAGAACGACCCATTAACTTGATAAAGTGGGTATACTTTTTCGCTGATGCCGCATCTCGCGCAATGTTTCCTATCATCTCAGAATAAGTCGCCGTTGCCGTATGAAATCCAAAGGAAATATCAACAAAGTCGTTCTTCAAATCTCCATCAATCGTCTTAGGAACGCCTATCACCTTGGTTTTGCATCCTTTGGCCAGACAGGTCTCAGCAAGTACTGCTGCATTAGTATTGGAGTCATCCCCTCCAACAACAACCAATCCATCGAGCTGAAGTTTATCGAATATCGCAAGTGATTTCTCCAGTTGATCCTCAGTTTCAATCTTGGATCGCCCCGATCCAATAAGATCAAAACCTCCTTGATTTCGATATTGCTCCAATAAGTCTTCAGAAAGCTCGAGGATCTCACCCTCTAGAATTCCAGAAGGACCATTCAGAAAACCAACTAAATGAGATTCAGAATGAAACATCTTAAGCGCATCGAAAAGACCCGTAATCACATTATGCCCTCCAGAAGCCTGACCTCCTGAAAGGACCACTCCAACCTTGAGCGGTTTCAGATAAGGCTGTTCTCTCTTCATAGGGGTCAATAATGGACGTCCATAACTTTTTGGGAATAGAACTTCAATCTCTTTTTTATTCGCAATACAGGCTGTCTTGCCCTGTCCTTTAAAGGTGATGGCACATAATTCCCCCAAAACTTTTGGAAGGGTAGGCTGATATGATAGTCGATGTTTCTGCAGTGGAGTCATACGCAAAAGGTTAGTGAATTCAATAAATGGTTGCAAGGGTTGATTTAGGCACTGGTAGGTTTACAGGGGTGAAATAAGTTCCATAAAAAGCTACGTCTTCCGTTGGAAGAAACGCGATTTTTATGTTTTATATTCAATGACTTAAGAAGTTTTTTTTTGAGTAAGCAACACTTTTTTCTATAAAACCTAAGATCTAGATTATCAATGTATTATTATCCCCATACCCTCAAACGGCGGAAGTGTAATCTCACAGTTCAAGTTTTTAATAATAAGTACTTTAAATTAATATAGATACACTTTAATATAGATTATTAAAAAAATTTATGCTATAATAAACTAAATTTTATTATAAAACTTTAATAAGTAAGTAGTGTAAAAATGGAACATTATTCCGCAACAGGAAATTATAGTTCACCACATTACGGGTTATATCAAGGCCCAATCAAAGAGAGAGTGACATACAAAGTAAACAAAGTAGCTCTGGGAATTCTCCTCGCTTTAGGAGTTGTCCCTGGACTGATTTATTTAGGAGTCATTGGACTGTTAAATTACCTAGGTGAGCGAAAAGTTACTAGACAACAAAAAGACTTCTTTATTGTTGATAGCCAATTTGAAATTCGTCGGACTAGTTCTCCATTGGAAGGTTCAGGTTCTGATCTGCTTGAAGATATTGCTCGTTCAGATGAGTCAATGGTTGTTAGACCTGCACTTTATGATAAACAAGTTCATGGGGTGAATGGCTTCCGGATGAAGCAGAAGCTTTTTACTTCTCTCCTTGATGAATATGCGCTTCTCTTAAAAGAGAAGCTAGGAGTTGATCCCATGACCAAATTGCAACAAATAGAAGCGACTCCCCATTATTGTCGGTCACGCGAAGAACACCTTTTGATGTATGTTCTCCATTATCTTCTCCACCCCAATTCCCAAGAATATCACGTTACAGTCAGCGGGGAGGAAGCTCGCTATCGGGATTTTATTCAGGCGCACCGGAAGTTAATGGAAAATTATCAAGGAAATGAAGAGACGTATAATCAAGACGTTCTTTTATGGAGTCGTACGCTTGCTGAAGTTCGGATGATTCCAAGGATTCAATCCTACCAGGAAAGCCTTGTTAGAGCCCATTATGAAGCACTTCCTGAGATGACTGCTAAAACCTTTCACCAAGCCTTTTCCATGAGAAATGAAGCGCTTCGAAGTGTAGATTCTCGAATGAAACTTTGGTCTATTCGGTCCGCTATGGTGAAACTGAAAGGGGCAAATAGCTATTGTGATTATTTCGGAGTCAATCCTCCGAACCTTCGTAAGGTTGAAACGTGGACAAGGGGGCATGGTGAAAGTCGTGAGATTTTCTATTTGCGTCATTCGACTCCACATATAAGGTCTACTGTTAGTAAAGCTCCAATTGATTTGACCTATCGAGAGTTTTTAAGGCAGGCTCAATCCCAGGAGCATGGCGTGATCTACGCTGTCCATCAACGTCTCGATGATTATGGAGTAAAGTTTGGGCAAGAGGGATATCGCACTCAATCGATTGTTGATTTAGAAAGTGATCATCCCAATCTTCTTGTCCTTGTTCAATCAGTTGAAAGTAAGCTTTTCAAAGAAGGTGCTCGAACCTTTAAAGAGCTTAAAGAATCAATTCTTGACTCTTTTAGACAAAAAAGTGGTGCGCTTCGCAATCGTTTACCTCATTTCTTAGTAGAAAATCGTGGGGAAAGCTTTGCGATTAAGTCCGAGTATGAAGCAGAGCTTCGAGAAATTCTCCACTTTGTTCAACGCGTCTTTTTCTCTCGCGAAGGAGATGAAATTGATCAAGTCAAAGTGGATTATTATGGAGGGCTAACTGATCCTTCCCACCTTACCAGTGAATCCCAAGCCTTTATTATGCTATTTTATCACTTCCAACGAGAGTCTCTCAAGTTTATAGATTTGACTCAATATGGATATGAGTACGAAGTTAAGTATGTCAACTCAGGGTGTAAGGATGATTATGATCGTGGTGGTGGACAAAATGGTACGACCGATCGTGTTCATCAACACCAAGTACATGGAGCAGAGGTTCCTCAAGAAGATCTTGAAGCAACCTTATCAAGCATCCAAGCGCCCCCTATCCAAGGGAAAGGGATCCCTGCAATTAAATATCGACTTCATCCTGCTCTATTTGTCTCAAATATCCTAGCAAATCTTACTACAAGACAGCTGCAAGAGCTGCAAGCCGCTCTGTGGAATGGTTGGTCCCTTTCTAGCTATGATGTTGGTCGCAGCCTCGCTCAAGAAAGTGTAATCCCATAGCTCAGTGCCTGCAATAGTGTTTCTTAAAGTAGTTATCCTTAGAAGAGAGGAAGAACACAGGTATGATCGATGAGGATTTTTTCAAGCTCTTTGATGCGCATCTCTCTTTTCAAGGAGTCTGTTTCATGTGCTGCAAGGTTTAAAAGTTTTTGGTAATGAAGGTTTTCCCAGTTGCTAAAGTTGAGGGGATCTGTTGCAGATTTAAAGGCCATTAAGGTGGTGATGGGATCAAAGGTTAAAAAAAGACTTGACAATGTATTGGAAAAATGTGGTTAGTGCACTCTATTTTTTCAAAAAAATCTCACTTTTAAAAATATTCCGACTTGCTTGCAAAACTGCGGAATGTGGGATTGGGGATTTTTACAAAAGACTTAATTTTTCTTCTGATTTCGGCTCCATATTTTTGAACCTATCGATTGATCGTTGTATGATCAACGGTTAACCCTCTTTCATTCATGATCTCTTCAATATTTCTGTAGCTGAGAGCATAACGAAGATACCAAACACTACCCTGCATTATGTAGAGTTAGACTAATCTGCCCCCCGCGAACCTATCAATGACTAGATTTGGGTTTTTGGTGAAGTAATCACGGAGAAGAGTGACACACTCGGGTTTTTTTTGAGCATAATAAACCTCTTCTAAAGAAATCCCTCCATCCCAGTTCTGAGGAAGAAAGTGACTATCTAAGGCAATATTGAGGGCAGTATTGATGGCATACCTTTGCTCATTGCTACTATGTCGTCCTATAATAAATGATAAGTCTTTTATGCAAAGTTCCTGAATATCTATAGAGTTTTGGAGGTGTTCCGACAAGGCAGGGAACTCATCTTTTCCATCAAACAAAGTCTTAAAAAAAACAAGATCTTCATGTTTCTTTGTTATTCGGGCGAACGCAATAGGGTTTTCGGTGAAGTAATCATGGAGAAGATCGACATACTCGTGATTGTTTTGAGCATAGTAAGCCTGTTCTTTAGAAATTCCTTTATCCCAGTTCATAGGAAAGCCTTTAGCATGGAGAGCAAAATTAAGAGCAAAAAGATTTTCATTCGAATAATCTACGGAATGAATAAACATCTCAACATGCCACCCAAGTTGGTATGCAGTCATATCAGAGAAGTTGCGATAGGTATCAAAAGCCTCATGATTAATGTTTGTGTTCTTAAGGGAGATCGGAGGAAGATTAGCTTCATAAAATTTCTTAGCTAAGTCAGTAATGCGGTATTCTTCTTGATATCTCCAGTGATAAAGATGATTTCGATATTGGTAATATTTATTTAATAATTGTGCATAGGGCGTCAAAGGAGAGATAATGGCTAGCCCTGTAGCAAGCACAACTTCAATAAGTCCGAATCGTAGAGCTGCTGGCATTGTGATATCGGCGCGACCCTTAAGGAAGGGTTTTGGAAGCGTAAGAGGCAAGGATGGTTCCGAGAGCAAGGCTGATAGTAACGCGGGCAAGACTGTGCCAAGAAGATTCGTTTTCAGGAGGAAGTTTGCGCCAAGGAGTTTTGTTTTCAGTAGAAAATTTTTGACTGAAAAGAGTAAGACCACTTCCGAGCGTAGCAGAAAGGAGTAACCCACCTTTTGAAGCTCCTGGAAATTGCTCAATAATACGACCCGCTAGAAAAGCGGCTCCAAGAAAAAGTGCGGGTTGCAAGAAGTTATGTAAAGTATTATTTTGAACTTGACTCATTTTTCTCCTGTTTAATTAAGTAATTTACGAAAATTATACAAAGATTTCATTAATATTCCAATGTAATTTATGGTTTTCTGTTGCAAAAACATTCATCTCTGAGTAGGAGAACCCTTTAATAAATGGACAAGGGGTATTGTATAAGACCCGCGCCTAGAATAGCCAGGGCAAAGGGAGTTACACCTAGGCGCTATCAAAAAGAACAACATGAAGAGCAAAAATAAAGATCGGGATCGGTGGTACAGTTCCGTGAGGGGCCCCCTATGAAAGGGTCTTTTCAAAAAGAGAGCAACGCGTTCGGTACCGATGAATCGCGAAAAATCAGTTTGCAACTTTTATGCAGACTATTTGTTACAATTGGGCACCATCAGTAAAAGAGGGGGAAGGAAATTTTTTTTAAGACGCAGCTCTTCTTTCAAAGCATAGTCAAACAAGGCACATGCTTGCCTGGGGTTGTAGTGGATGAAAGAGTCATTATCTTTGCTTTGCGTTAAATGGAGGGGGGCAGGCCCACTTTCTTGCACTCTGGGGAAGAGGTGTTTGAGTTTTTCTCGATCTGTTGCAGCGATTAGGGCTTTTCGAAAATAGGCAGCGTGGGTAGGAAATAAGGAAGTATTGAGGGAAAACCAGAGGATTTTTGGAGAGGAAAAAAGCTGTTTTCCCAAACTATCGAATGAATGTTCTTTAAGTGAGTAGAAAGTCTCTTCGCCGGATCCTGGGGCAACCAAGATCTGATCGATTTTTACCCATTTTTTTCTAAAATAGCGTTTGTTTTTTCTCAAGTAAAAGTAAGCCCCTTCCTCAAGCTCTTTAAGACAAAAAGGGCCATTAAAAACGCACCGATCAACCCAGCTTAAGTCTTTTTTAGAAATACTTGAGGGAATGGGAAGGAAAAGAGGATGGGCTAATCGCTCTAAAAAATCGGGGACGTGGTGGTTTAGGGTGATGAGAAGTGTGCGGGAATTTTTTGCTTGAATTCCCACATCATTGAGTGGACATTTTCCTCTCTTTGCTTTTCCAGCATGTTTGATCATGTAGAAAAGGGCGGGGAAATTTATGGGAAAATCAGGAGCTAAGGCGGTTTTCCAAGAATATTCAAAATCGCTGGCAATCACAGGATCAACATTTGACCAATAGGTCCGTTTCAAAATAATGCTATAGCGCGTTTGATCATCTGACAGCGTACAAGACTTTGCAATTGAAAGCACCACCTTTCCCTGTTTGTCAAAGCGGGTCAATCCTTCAAATAGCAATTTAAGAAGCGTTTTAGCATCTCGATCTCCCCCTTTTCTTGGATCTAAACAAGAATTTTTTAAGGGGGAGCTTAACCGAAGGACTAAAGGGGGCGTTTTTAAGAGTTGGGTAATTTTCTTATAATGTGTTAAATTTGTCGAGAACATAGGCTTTTTTGCTCCTTGCTTGCTTGATGCTAAGAAAAAAAATTGGAACCGCTATATAAAGAAAACGCCCCTCTAACATTTTTATTAGAAAGGCGCTTTCAACTCCCTTAAAACGTTCCACTAGGATAAGACCCTTGAGGCAAAATTATTGAAGATGTCATCATCAACGACAATGCAGCGAAAAGAGAAATTTTCTTTCCTTTTGTCAAGAGATTAAAATGAAGGTTTTGGGGAAACGAAAAAAAGATTTTTTTCGAATCCAGGGAGTGCGATCTGAATTTTTCTCCTTGGGTTCGCGCTGACTAAGAGCTCTAACTCTTAGCTGGCACTGGGCTTCTTTCGGGAAGCCCTTTTTTTATTTCTAAAGACTGATTATAAAATCTTCTTCAGTTTAAATCAAATGATTTCTCTATATCTTAACCATGACCTGCTCCGAAAATCCAACTTTTGAGTTTGTTTGAGTATAACCATCAATGCACTGCTGGAGGGAGCTGATCGGCAGGAAGATGTTTCCGTTTCTTAAAGAAAAAGGTGAGGAGAATAAGTAACATAAAGGCCCATCCTCCAAGATAAAAGATATCGTTTAGAGAGAGCATCATCGCCTGTTTCCATGCCATCATGTCAACGACTGTAAGGGCCTTTTTTCCCATAATCCCATACTGTTTTAAATCAGTAAACAGCTCTTTACTTATAGGATTGTAGGGATTGATGCTATCAACAATATTGCTGTGGTGATATGTCCCTCTCCGTTCCCACACTGTGACAAAAACTGATGTTCCAACCCCTCCCATTAATATTCTAAAGAAATGAAACATTCCCTGACCCATTGCAAGTTTTTCCGTGGGAACGCGCGCAAAGGTGATCGCAGTAAGGGGAGCAAGCCACGTGCAGATCCCGATCCCGAGAAGCAATCTCGACAACGCAATGGCCTCAAAGGAAACAGCTGTTGTAAAACCGCTATAATAAAAGAGAACAACTCCATAATTGAAGAAAGAGAAAGCCACTAGGTATTTTAGCCGAACCCTGTCCATGAGTTTTGCCACTAATATCACTGTAAAAAATGGAAGTATTCCCATTGTAGAAACCGCAAGCCCAGCAACTTGCGCTGTATATCCCATCATCTCTTGGAGCCAAAGTGGTGTGATGACAATTGTCCCAAAGAGCACCATAAACGACAATGCTGTAGCGATTGTACCAATAGAAAAATTTCGGTTTTTAAACATTCGAAGATCCATAATCGGCGTTTTATATGTAAGTTCCCAGATAAATAGAAAGGTGAAAGAGATGATTGAAACAACGGCTAGGATAATAATAATATTAGAGCGCCACCAGTCGAGTTGTTGTCCCTGATCTAGAATAATTTGAAGCGTTGAAACAGCAAAAGCTAAAAGGAGAATCCCTACGGTGTCAACGCGAACTTTTTCGATCTTTGTTTCTTTGTTCTTATATAAAGAGCGGATCACCAAGATACAGAAAAACCCCACAGGAATGTTGATAAAGAAGATCCAGGGCCACGAGTAGTTAAAAGTGATCCACCCTCCGAGGATTGGCCCTGCAATAGGACCAACAACTGCTACCATGTTCCAAAGCGCAAGGGCTAGATTCCTCTTTTCTTTTGAAAAAGTCATGATCATTAAGCTTTGAGAGAGAGGCATCATAGGGCCTGCTACAACTCCTTGAATGAAACGCATGATGACAAGCATTTTTATATTGACCGACATTCCGCAAAGCCACGAGGAAAGAATAAAAAGAACAACTGAAGACATCATGAGACGAATTGACCCTATGCGTCGTGTCAAAAGCCCAGTGAGAGGGAGGGCAATGGCATTCCCCACAGCAAACATTGTAATAACCCAGGTTCCGTTATTGACGCTTGTCGCTAAGTCCCCTGCAATATAGGGAATTGAGACGTTTGCAATGGAGGTGTCAAGAACTTGCATAAAAGTGCAGAGTGAAAGAGCAATGGCTCCCAGAAAAAGAGTGATCCCCGTTAAAGGGTTACCTTTCATATCTTCCAGCGTTTTCTAGAATGATTTTATCGATAATTTTCATTACTCCCTCTTCTTGCTGGCTGTAAATTTTCGTCTGATAAATCGACTTTATCCGCGTCGCTTCAGCAAGCATCGGTCCTGAATAGTCATGGATGTCAACAGTCACATTCATTGAAAGTCCCAGCCAAAGGGGATATTTTTTTAACTGATTTGGATCCAAACTCACGCGAACAGGGACCCGTTGAACAATCTTGATCCAATTTCCTGTTGCATTTTGTGGTGGAAGGGCAGAAAAAACGCTACCCGTTCCAGGATTGATTCCTACAATTTTTCCGTGAAATGCCACGCCGCTGCCGTAAATATCTGAGATAAGGCGAACACTTTGCCCAATCCTAACCTTTGAGAGCTGAACTTCTTTATAGTTAGCGTCCACCCAAAGCTCATTTAGAGGAATGATCGTCATCAAGGGCTTTGAGAGTTCCACATATTCTCCAAGCTGAGTAGAGCGCATTGCAACATACCCGCTGCTCGGCGCTAAAATCGAGCACCTTTGAAGGTTAACATAAGCATCTTTCAGGCCATCTGCCGCTTTCTTTACAAGGGGATGGGTTTTAACTGTTGTGTTTTGCACTTCTGCATAGGCTGATTGCAGCAATAAGTCTGTGGATTTACGAGCGGCTTGAGCACCCACAAAACCAGCTTCAACATGTTCAAATTCTTCTCTAGAAACTCCTCCAATCCCCACAAGATTAACCCGGTTTTGATAATCCTTTTCTGCTTTAAATAGTTCAGCATCTTTCTGCTCAAGCTCAGCTTCTAATTCTTCAACTCTAAGAAACAGCTGCACAACTGAGCGCACTGTATCCCCAAGCTCATTCTGACTTATTTCATAAGCAATCTGATAATCAGTTCGATCAAGTTCGATCAAAACCTGCCCCTCTTCAACAAGGTCGGTATTATCAACATTAATGGACGTAACAATTCCTGGGACCTGGGGGATAAGATCGATCATGTTTCCGCTAACATACGCATCGTTTGTAAACTTCTCAAAGCGGAGAATCGTCAACCAATAGAGAAAGACCGCTATTCCAGTCAGGATAAAACCAACTGAAACCCAAAGTAGAATCCTATTTCTCTTCTTGCTTGTTACGACTTTATCTGTCATGGTACCCACCACCTAATGCCTTAATCAGTTGAAGCACTGCTAAGTAGCGCTCATTTTCTTTTCCCACATTTTTTATTCCCTGATTGAGCAACGCAACTTGTTTATCTATGACTGTTAAGTAGTCATCAAGCCCGTTGTCATATCGCTGATTTGTCAGCTTTGAAATGTGGATGTTTTTTTCCAATACTTGCCCCTGCAAATCACTCTCTTGGTTTGCTGTTTTTAAAATTTTAATCTGATCAGAAACTTCCTTAGCTGCCTGAAGGAGAAGCGTATTGTAATCATGAACCGCAGCATCATAAGTCGCATATTTTTCATTCAGCTGCGCTGTAAGTCTCCCCCCTGTAAAAAGAGGAAGATTGATAGCAGGAGAAAGTGCTGCTGCATAACTATTAGACGTAAAGAGATTGTTCCACTTTAAACTTTCTAGGCCAGCAATTGCAGTAAGGTTGATATTGGGAAAAAATGCTGCTTTTGCGGCGCTAATCAAATGGGCCGCTGCTTCGATAGTCCAGATCTGGGCCATAAGGTCCGGCCGTCGAGATAAAAGATTCAATGGAATGTTCTCAGGAATCGGAAATGGCCTGTCAAAGGCGAGGGTAGGCGTCGTAATTTTCCACCCATCATCGGGACTAAGTCCCATGAGGATTTTAATTTGGCTAAGGTTAAGACTCGCTTCTTTTTCATAGGCAACAACGTCTTCTTCAGCGGAGAAAAGATTTGCGCTCATGCGGTCCACCATCATCTGATCATCTAATCCGTTCAAGAATCGCAATTCAGTCAATTCAAGATAAAACTTGTGAGCCTCTGCTAAAGTAAGGCTAAATTGAAAATTTTGAAGGTTAGCGGCATAATTAATATATGTTTCCGCGAGTGTCGCAGTAATAATCAGTAGAGATTCTGACATTTCGGCAGCTTGAGCTCTTGCTTGCCCTATTGCAGCGCGATACCGATTTCTATTTTTTCCAAACAGGTCAATTTCATACTCGAAGTTTAATGCTAAATAGACCTGATTGATCACTGCAGGAAGCTTTGACGGGGGAAATCTATCCAAGCTATCTTTGCTGAGATGCTTATACTGGTCGTTGAAGCTTGCATTAAATTGAGGCAAGAGAACAGAGCGCACCTTTTGAGCTTCTTCTTGCGCTGCCCGGACCCGGGAAACCGCTGCCAATAAATCGGGATTGTTTTCAATTGCTACTTCCATAATTTCAGAAAGCTGTCCATCCTCAAAAAGAGTCCACCAATTGTATGCTGGCCACTCACCTTCTGCAAAATCTGGAGTGCTAAGAGCCGAGTCGATTGCGGGAGAAACATCTACAGTTTCAATCATTTCGGGTTCATATTTTCTTTTCTTTAATGCTGCACAACTTTCAAACAAAAATAAAAACAAAAAACAAGAAGGGATTATTAAATAAAATAACCTTAGTTTCCTCATAACCTTTTAGTAAATGATCTTTATTTTTTATAGAACATAAATCTCAAGAATGTTTAAATGCAGGCATGGACCTTGAATTTCTAAAGAAGAATCAGAAACTCTTAGATGCTTTTCATTTTGGATTAGAACGCGAATCTCTACGCATAGATTCTAAGGGAACCGTTTCAAAATACCCTCACCCAAAATTGTTTGGTTCTCCACTGACACATCCTTACATCAAGACTGATTTCGGGGAACAACAATTGGAGTGGAATACCCCTCCTAAAACTTCCTTTCGCGGCGCACAGAAATTTTTAGAAAATCTTATGCATTTCTCGCTTAAAAAAAATCCAAAGGAACTCTTCTGGCCTTTCTCAATGCCCCCGCAGTTAGACACTATTCAAATTGCGCAATATGGATCTTCCCGTGCTGGAAGAAGAAAAGAAATTTATCGCGAAGGACTGAGAGATAGATATGGAACGAACCTTCAAATGATCTCAGGAATTCATTTTAATTTCTCACTTGATCTTCCCTTTTGGAGAAAGCTCCATAAATACGAAAAATCTTCTCTTCCCATTCAGGAATTTATCAACAAAAAATATTTAGGACTGATTCGCAATTTCCTACGTGAAGGATGGTTACTTACTTACCTCTTTGGAGCCTCACCTGCAATGGACTACAGCTATGTAAAGTTTCCGAAGGGATTCCGCAAAATCGGAGAATCATTTGTTGGGCCTTACGCCACCTCTATTCGAACTAGCCATCTTGGGTATTATAGCCGCGTTCAAAATCAGATCGCTATCTCTCTTAATTCCTTAAATGAATACATTAAGGAATTACAAACTGCGATCTCGACTCCAAAGAAAGAATATCTCTTGATTCCTTCACAGCTAAATAACCATATTTTGCAAATTGAAAATGAGCATTATTCGAGGATCCGGCCAAAAGCAAATCCAAAAAACGGAGAATCTTCCCTAGAAGCATTGCAGACTCGAGGGGTTGAGTATATCGAAGTGCGTGCAATTGACCTTGATCCCTACCACCCCATTGGAATTACGACTGAGCAAATCGACTTTCTTTACTGCTTTCTTCTTTACTGTATGAACAAAGAATCTCCTCCTCTTTCCAAACAGTGTCAGATTTGCCTAACATGTAATCAAGACAAAGTAGCGCTTGAAGGACGGAAAAATGGTTTGATCCTCCAAGAAGGAAATGAGATATCCCTTGAAAAATGGAGCATGAAAATCTTCAAGTCTATGGAACCTATCGCCAAGATTCTTGGAAAGGAAAAGAACCTTAAACTCCAAAAAGCAAAAGTAGAGAACGTTTCTCTTACACCTTCTGCACTTATTGAAAAAAGCTTAAAACACTCAACCTATAGACAGCTTGGAGTAGAACTAGCAAAACTTCATAAAAAGACCCTTCTTTCGTCTACTCTCACTTCAAAACAGCTCAAATATTTCGAAAAACTAACCACTGACTCTTTAGTTGAAAATCAAAAACTTGAGACTGAATCATCGATTCTCGTTGATGGATATGAAGATCTCGAGCTCTCAACCCAAATCCTGATCCAAAAAGCTCTTGAATGGAACATTAATGTGAAAGTCCTTGATCGCACGGATCAACTGATCCGTCTTGAAAAAAATGGACACATTGAGCATGTGAAAGAAGCAACAAAAACCTCTAAAGATCCCTATATTGTTGCGCATCTTCTGGAGAACAAGCAGGTCACAAAAGAGATTCTTAAAAGAAAAAACCTACGCGTTCCTGAAGGAGAGAGTTATAACTCTATTGATGCAGCAAAGCTTGACCTCCCCCATTACCTCAAAAAAAAGATTGTGATTAAACCCAAGTCGACAAACTTCGGCCTGGGGGTTTTTATTATCGACCCTCATGATGCCTCGGAGGCCTACCGCGCCCTTAAACAAGGCTTTTCTTATGGCCCGTCTGTATTAATTGAAGAATTTTGCCCAGGAGAGGAGTACCGCTTCCTTATTATTGATGGAAAATGCATTGGTGTGGCAAAGAGAATCCCTTCCCATATTGTTGGCGACGGGAAATCAACCATTCAGTCACTGGTTCACGCAAAAAATCACGATCCTTTCTACTATCGCGATCCCAAAACATTTCTTCATCTTGGAGTAGAAGAAAAAAAGAATCTTAAGCGACAAAAACTCACACCGAAAAGTACTCCTAAAAAAGGCAAAAAAATCTTCCTTCGCCATAATTCCAATGTTTCAACCGGAGGAGATGCACACGATGTTACAGACCAACTCCACCCTGGGTACTCCTTAATTGCCATTCAAGCGACCAATGCAATCGGTGCTAAGATCTGTGGGGTGGATATGGTATTGCATCAACCAAAAAAACCTCCGAGTCCCAATTCATACGCCATCATTGAACTTAACCATAATCCAGTCCTCTATATCCACGCTTACCCTTTTAAAGGTAATCGTCGCGATGTCGCTACCCCCCTACTCCACCTCCTTGGCTACTCGAAGTAAGTGTAGCGTCAAAAATTGAAGGGGCTAACTGGTTCACCTTTTATTACGCAACAAGTCTAATGTGTTTTTATGTTGACACGCGGCTATGCCTACGATATATTTGGCGACAATATTATTGAAAATAACAAAAAATGAGATGGCTATGTCTTTGAAAATAAACAGCATTGCTCCGGATTTTACTGCCAATACAACGCAGGGAAAAATTACCTTCCATGAATGGGTCGGGAATGGTTGGGCTATTCTTTTTTCCCACCCGAAGGACTTTACGCCAGTCTGCACTACCGAGTTGGGTTATATGGCCGGGCTGAAGCATGAGTTCGATAAGCGTAATTGCAAGATCATTGCTATTTCTGTTGATTCAGTTGAAGGTCATGAGCGTTGGATTCCAGACATTGAGGAGACTCAGGGCCACAAAGTGACTTATCCGATAATAGGTGATTCTAATCTAGAAGTTGCCAAGCTTTATAACATGCTACCTGCTTCCGAGAAAGGAACCTCTGAAGATCGCACAGCCATGACCAATGCAACGGTACGCACTATTTTTATGATTGGGCCGGATAAGAAAATTAAAATGATGATGACCTATCCAATGACCACCGGTCGTGACTTTGACGAGGTCTTGAGAGTTCTCGACAGCTGCCAGATGACTGCCAAGCATCAGGTGGCTACACCAGTGAATTGGAAGCGCGGTGACGATGTGATCATTATTCCTTCCGTTTCCAATGAAGAGGCGAAGAATAAATATCCGGGAGGTTGGATCGAGACTAAACCTTATCTGCGCTATGTTTCTGGAGAGTGTTTACTCAAAAAATGATTTATGAGATACTGATCTTCTTTAGGTAAGTGCCTCTAGAAAATAGGGAGCATCTATGCTTCCATGCTACTATTCAGAAACTTTGCGTAAAAGACTTATCATTCATTATGAAAGAAAGAGGAAGAGGAAAAGATATTAGCATTGAGCAGTAGATTGCACTTAATGTTGCCGCCTATAAGGAGGGTATCAATACACCTTGGGTCTGGCCTATTACTGAAGAAATCGTGAAGATTGTTGAGAAAGATGATGAGGTTTTAAACTGGTTTCATCATGAGCTCTCAAACGCTCTTCCAGCTTATGCCGCAATCGAGGAAGGTCTGAGAACTCGATTGGATACACACTTTGATACCAAAAGCCTTAATCCTATTAAAAACGTTGCAGATATCTTAGAAAGACTCTCTACAGAAGAGATTAGAGCCTTTAGACAGCCAGTTGCTTGGGACTGAAACACATACTTCAGGAAATTTCGAGAGGTTTGGAATGCTCAAATCCAAGAAAAAACAACAGCTTTTATCAGTGCTTTTGCTTATCATTCTCTATCATTTCTCTCTATTGATGAAGTTAAAATCGATTTTGATTCCTTATGGCAACCCCAACTTGAAGATATTGAAAATATTAGGGAAAGTTCCACCCATATGGCTACGTGCTCTTCAAGAAAAGCAAGCTTTCCTTTCTGAGCACGTACTAGAAACAATAAATAAAAAACAAGACTTATTTTGATAACGAATATTTAATTGAGAGCTGTTTATGTCTAATATTCTTGGAGTGGGAGATTCGTCCTTGCCAGTAATCAACCAAAGATATCGACCTCTAGTATTCACAGCTTTAACAGCCACTAGTTTGGCTGTTGTAGGAGCATTTTTTATTCCATTTGAAGCGATTAAAATTGTGAGCGCAACTGTACTTACCGCTGCTGCTTACGGGATAGCAAATGATATGATTGCATGCCGCGATTGCATTGAGTACTTTACTGTTGGACATTTCTATGATAGAAGAGAGTTAGAGAGCCGTCCTCTTAATACATTAAATCCAAATTTAAACGCCCTTGCTTGGGGGCTGATTGCGACTTGGCATGTTGCTTACATAGCTGGGGTTTTTCTTGCAGTAGTAGCGAGAATCCCCTTTCCAAAGCTATCGAATAAAATTAGTTCTGCTCAACTTGCTCCTTATTTGGCTATTAGTGCAACTATAACATTAATAGTATCCCATGTAATAAGTCGTAAAGCACAAAAAGCAATGGAAGAAAACCCCTATTTAAAATATTCAAGGGTACCAATTGAATTGCAATCTGGATGGGAGGCTTGTAACACTCGAAATTTAACAGGGTATCTAGCAATAGCATTAGGAGGGATTGTTCTTTCAGTTG
Source organism: uncultured Chlamydia sp. (assembly GCA_946127115.1). Taxonomy (GTDB): domain Bacteria; phylum Chlamydiota; class Chlamydiia; order Chlamydiales; family Simkaniaceae; genus Neptunichlamydia. Next base: position 188,798 of record CAMGYI010000001.1, on the reverse strand, counting down.
CTATCATTGCTGCAAGAGTCGGACTAATCAATTTAAAACCATTAAGAATTCCTTTTCCATACCTACAACAGCCGAACCAGTTTTGCCTCTGATGGGGATCTTCAGTGTGCATTCAACTGTCTCAAAAAACGCTCGTTTAACGAGACACCATTTTGGGTGTGTTGGTTTTTTTTATTTGTATAGAGAAGGATTGTCTTGTTTTGTTATCTCGTAAAACATAAGATTACAATCTCATTAAAATTAAATTAAATAAGACTGAGCAAAAAATGAGTCGATTCCTTTGTTATGCACGTGTCAGCAGAAATGATCAAAATTTGGAACTTCAAATTAGTGCTCTTTTAACTACGGGGTGTCGAGAATCATTGATTTTTACCGACAAAGTTTCTGAAACCAAGTCACTTCCTCCAGGACTTGATCAATGTCTTGAAAAACTAAAGGCTGGAGATACATTGATTGTTTGGAGGCTAGATAGACTAGGAAGGTCCACGTCTCATTTGGTTAAGCTGGAAGAATTGTAAATCTTAGGAGATGGTTGAGTGTACAACTTAAATGGTGTTATACAATTTAATTCTGATATAAATGGAGGACTTTATTTATCTATTAATGTAGATGTTTCCTGTATATCTGATTGGTTGGACTATCTTAAAAAGATAACTAGCGAAATAGAATTCTACTCATATACCTATAATCAACAGAACAGAGATGGAAATAAATACCATATAACAGTTATTAATCCTAAAGAATTCGAGAAATTCATTAAAAAGCCTGAAAAAATAGAACCATTTATTGGTTACCCTTTAGGGTTTGATATTTATGGAATTGGAAATATTAAAGAAAATAATAATGAGGCGTATTTTTTAGTATGCAAAAGCCCAGAAGTTCAAAAAATAAGGAGAATAGTTGGTCTTAAGAGTCATGATTTACATATAACTTTAGGTTATAAATACCATGATATTTTTGATAAACCTAAAAATACTCAATCTTTGATCTATCCATTTTGTGAAAGGTGCCCCGCATTTAATTGAAAACTACCTTTCCCACCTAAAGCACTAGAACATTCACATTTTAGGACAATCTTCTTTTGATATCGGTGACCTCATCTTCTATGTGACATATTAGTTTTTATCTGCTACGTATGTACAATACCGTGAGTTATTTGTAATTTCTTTTTTTGCTTTTTCTAATTGACCTATTAAGCCACCTTGAGCAATAGAACCTTGACTTATATATTCCTCTAATCCAATCACCTCTTGCATAATTGGAACATTTAAAGTTTCGAATATCCGATCTCCTTGGTCGTCATAACGGTACCATTTATATGTATTACTTTTCTCGTCATACACCCTATTATAGCTTAAGTAATGAGAGATATCTAAACAACTTACAGAACTTAATTCATACCTTCTTTTTTTCTTTTTTGAATCATTAAAATAGGCCTGTAAGGGGACTATCGGACCTGTTTTTTGTGCATCTCTTTCCAATCCAATGATTATTGGTTCTCCTTTAGAGATCGCCTGCATAGCTTCATCAATTTCGAATGTATTTATTTGGTCGTCCAGACGATCATTAGGAATAAGAGCATTAAAAGTATTTTTACGTCCTATTAAACAAAATGCTTCCTCTAAATCTGCTTTGTTTTCATGCCAATTAGAACCTCTCGGAAATTTATCATTCATAAACAATCTTAAAGCAAGCATATTTTCCTCGCTCACAAAATGATGCTCCCTAAATGGCTTCACTATATTATCTAGAATAAACTGCATACAAGGAGTTTCTATTGAGAAATCGTCAAAATCTTTTGAAGATGTAAAAAGTAAATGCATAAATGCGCTTAGCCAGCATTGGTTATTAGAACCGAAAAACCCACTAACATGAATAGGGGCTTCAACATTCCACATTGTTTTATCCATAAATTGTTTACGAACTTCAGGATATAGGGGAATTCTATTTCTATCGGTTGATCTTATTTGATTTAAAAAGGCTAAAACTTCTTGTTTTCTCTCGTTATTTCTTCTAGATTCAATACTTCCTCTAGCTCTAATAAGATATTTTCCTAAATCCTGAAGTTCAGAATTTTGATGAGCTCTTTGAGAAATATCCTCTTGAGAAACCATGGTTCTTTTTTGAGGAAAAAGTAGACTTTTAAAAACTCGATAAAAAAGATCTAATGAATGACGATCTGTGAAGATGTTTTCAGAATAACTTTTATCTTTTTTTAACTCTTCTAATAAAAATAGGATTTCTATTTTATCCTCATCAGAATGAATTCTTTCATTAATTTTTCTAATAAAATTATCCATTACACCAGCTCTATTGCTTGCATTAATCCATGTTTCTACCATTCTGTCTCGCGGAGTCATTTTTTCTCTAATTAATGACTTCCTAACTGCTTCTGAAGCAAATTTAATAGCTTCTTTATTCTGCTCTATAGCTGCTTTGACAACATCCCTATCGTTCTTGAAATTATCCTCTAACTTTTCAAGATGCATTCCATTAACCTTCACCAATTTAATAATAAAATCCTTATCTTCTCTAACTCTAATTGGTAAATGACTTAGATTATCTATATCTATTTCTAAAACACTAAAAATAAAAGCAATTGAATCCCAAATAGCTTCATCAGCATGTATACAAGCAACTCCGGATTGTTTCACAGCTTCTAAGACAACCTCTTGATCTTTCTTAAGATCTTCAGAAGCGTACTGGAGGGCCATTCCAGATTGTTTAACAGCTTCTAAGATGACTTCTCGATCTTTCTTAAGATCTTCAGAAGCATGCTCGAGGGCCATTCCAGATTGTTTAACAGCCTCTAAGACAACCTCTTTCTCCCTCTTAAGATTTTCTGGTAGACCTTGAAGATTTATTCCATTTTCTTTGACCTGCTCTAAAGCGCGTTCTTTTTCTTCTTCGGTTGCAGAGTGATCTCTTGCACGAGAGATTCCCCATCCAAGTATTTTTTGTGCTATAGTTGTAATTATGAAAGTTAAAGATGCATTAACAATATGCCACGCCCTATATGCCAATATACTGAACTTAGGACTCTTATTATCAAGGATTTCAAAGTATTTTGAAATTTTATTTTTAAAAATTATTAGGGAAAAAATGCTTATTGTCCCGCTAATACAAAACTGTTTAGGAGTAGGAGAATATTTTGGAGAGTTTTGTAAATAATTTCGATCAATTATTATCATTATAATTTATCCTATTTTTATAAAAATTAAACCATGATTTCTAATTATTTAACACAAAAATATTTTTTATATATAAAAATATATTTAACTTGAGACTGTAATAGATCAAAGATAATTTCACTTTGCTGTTTTAATAAACTCCAGATCGCAAATCTATTAAGGATTTCTATTTTTCTAGGATCATGTCTACAATAAAATACCGATCGATTGCTTCACCCAGGTTTGTATATTAGGGGTAAAATTTCCTCAAAAACCCCTTTTATGGAAGAGGTAGGATACCATTAGAAATACGCGACCAAGTTTTTTTGTTGGAGAAAATCGCAACAAAGCTGCTGAAGGACTTGCCGTCCCCATATGAGGATCTAATGACTTAATAGGCGGCCTAGCCAGGCAGAGACGTAAATAACGCGGAACGGCTTTTTGTCCCCTTTTTTGCACCCACTAACCAAGGAAAGTCCAAGAATCAAAAGGAGAATCATCGACTTCGAGTTCACGAACACACACACTTAAAAAAAAAAACTCGCGCTAAATCTACAGGACTGCTAATTTCCCCCCAATCTCAAAAGTGCTATCCAAAAAAATTTTAATGGTGTCAATGGCCTTCGTTAAAACAAACACCCACACATCCAATCAACTCACTAAGCATCCTGCGGCAAGTTTGCGTGAGCTCTTCGCATTAGCATTTCCTCTCATCCTAATGGCCTTTTCAACTAGCCTGCTTAACCTTACAGACCGCTTCATGCTCTCTCACTTTTCTCAAGATGCGTGGAAAGCCTGTTGCTCGGCGATGAACCTTCTATATTTGCCTCAATTAGGCCTGATTATTATCGCCTCTATTTCCCAAGTCTTTGTAGGACACTATAAAGGTGCTAAAAAGGAAAAAATGATTGGGCCTTTTATCTGGCAGATGATCTACTTCTCTTTGTCCACGATTCTCATTACTTATCCCTTGTTTGCGATTGGCAACCTCTACCTGAAAGGAATCGCAGTGGAGAGTTCTGCTAAGGATTACTTCCAAATTCTTGGCAGTGCAAATTTTCTTTACCCCTTAGGATCGACACTTGCATCGTTCTATACGGGCCGGGGGAAAAATAGCATTGTCCTTTTCACAAATCTGATAATTCAACTCTTAAATCTGCTACTTGATTACATTCTCATCTTTGGAGTTGGAGATTTGATCCCCTCTTTTGGTGTTCGAGGAGCAGCGATTGCCACGGTCCTTTCCCAAGGAATGTACTGTCTGATCCTATTCCTTTTATTTAAGCAAAGAAAACATGCCCTCGCATTTTCCACAAACCAGTGGAAATTTACCCTTCCCCTGTTTTGGGAGGGATTGAAGCCCGGAATACCCAGATCTTTTGGTCGATTGCTTGCTGTAGGTGCCTGGACAGTTGCAACTTATTTCGTAATCCAAAAAAGCGGCGACTATTTACTAGTCCATTCTTTTGGCCTCACTGTGTTTGTTATCCTAAGTTTCATAAATGAAGGAATGGGCCAAGCACTTCTGACCTTTAATTCACATACACTCGCCAGTAATTCCTCCCACCTTTTCAGAAAAAGTCTTTGTTCTTCCATATATTTCATTATCATCATGGCCGCAGTGCTTGCTATTCCTCTTCTAATTTTTAGAGAGGCAATGATCCTGCTCTTTATTAGAGACCCAACCTCACCCCAGTCCCTACAGTTTCTAAAGGAATGTTGCCTATGGGTCTGGATTGCCGTTATTGGGGGAGGGATTAACCGAATTGGAGTTAGCATGGTAACTGCAGCTCGTGACACTACATTTTATGCGCAGTGTACAACCATTCAGTGGATAACCCTTTGCATCCCAATTTTCATTGGGATAGAAAACTTCGGGATGTCACCCTCCAAGTTCTTCCTGATTGAAGGGCTTAATTCAGCTTTAATGGGAACTATATTTATTTTCCGCTTTCTAAAGGAACCATACATACAGCTTGGCCCTCAATCAATCTGCATCAAGGTCCAAAAAAGAGCTACTTCACTTCATACAAGCATGGGGGGATGCACGACTACGTAAGAAGTGGCCTGCAAACTAGAGTCGAGCAATTTAGGCAAGCTGGAATTAGATCATCAATAAAGGTACACGGCCTACCAGATCCGCCATTCATGAAACAGATTTCACCCTGATGAACTAAAATACGAATATTCTTGTGCTTCACAATTCGTTCATCCGAAACAAATGACAAAATATAATGGTTCTTATCAAAACCGCAAGACAATACAAAAGTAAATGGCATTTCAAAGTTTAACAAATCAGTAGCCTCAGTTAGAGAGACATCTCCTCTCCAAGCTAAGTGGCTCTTAATCTGCTTCTCCAAACGCGAAACGTCTGACAGAAAGGTCCTATTGCTTCTTTTAGATCTTATTCTTGTTGACATAATACCTCCTTCGGCTCGTTCGAGATTTTCCCAAATCGTTGAAATTAGTTCAAGAAAATTCTTAAGAAAAAAATCTATGAGGAGGAACCTTGTAAAAAATATGCTTGTGAAAAGTCAACTGTTCCATGAGAACTAGAATGAGAAAGCATCAGGGACTGATTTTTAACAAGGTAATCGACGCAGTAACAAATTGGGATTACAATAGCTTCCTCAATAATTATTTTCTCAGCCTGGAAGAGGAGCCGATTTCTTCTTTTGATATCTATAGTAGAATCTGAGCCATCTAAGAGACTTTGAAAGCCCTTGTTGTCCCATCCAGTGAAATTTACTTTTTCCTTTCCATGCTTAAAGGATTGAAGTGTATAAATTGGGTCATTTACCCAAGAAGTCCAATGAATTAACCCCAACTGATATCTTCTGGATGTCAGTTTCTCAAATTGACGATTCCACTCGAAGCATTCAATTACACATTTGATCCCTAAAACCTCTTCCCACTGCTTTATCAGTGTCTCTGCACAACTTTTATCTGTATACACAATTGACAAATAGAGAATCGGAAAATCCTCTATCTTGAGATGCATCTCTTTTAATGCTTCATAAAACAATCTTCGAGCTTTTTCTTGATTTTCCTTGATTAGAAAGTCTGCATCCAAACAAAGTGTTGTCTGATATGGCAACGGTGTATAAGCAGGCATCCTTTGAGTAGGATGACTTGTCGTAATTTCTTCCCTTGAAATCGCCATAGATAAGGCTCTTCGGAGTTTTTTATTATTAAAGGGAAAGTGATTTACATTAAAACATTGCCATAAGACCTTTGGTGACAGGTACTGGGTGATATTATCATCCTCTAGATTCATTTCATATTCTGTCAAAGCAATAAGGCCAGAGCCCGTGCAATGGATTTGATTTAGATGAAACATTTCTATTGCATGTTTTGTTTCTGTCCGGACCGTTAGAATCTGATCTAACTTGATTTCCTCTTTTCTAATATAGCTAGCATTTTTAACGAAATTAAAAAAATATCTTTGACTTGGCTCAATTTGTCTAAAGGGACCATTACAAACAAAATTTTCGTTCTTTTGCTTGGACCAATGGGGATGTTTCTGGTCGATCTCATGGTTCACAGGAGAATACAACGTATTTGCTGTGAGCTCAACAAAGTACGGAGCAGGATTTTCAAGATCCACTCTTAACGTGCGCGCGTCAATTGTCTTGACACCAACAGTTTCCATCGGAACTTTGCCTTCTTTTGCTTTTTTGCCATTTTTAATCGGGTAAAAGACATACGCAAATGGAGATGTAAATCCAGGAGAAAGAACCTTTTTCCACGCATATTCAAAATCATACGCTACAACAGGAGAACCATCCGACCAATAAGATTCTCGAAGCTTAAAAATATAGGTTTTCTTGTCAGGAAATAGATCATAACTCTCAGCCACAGAACACACCAGAACACCTTCCTGGTTAATTCTCATGAGTCCATTAAAAAGAAGCTTAATATAAACTGAAGAGGTTTGGTCCCCTCCAATCCGAGGGTCTAGAGATACAACATCTGAATACGGGATCTTCAGAATTTGGAGCTTGCTTTGATCTTCTTTCCATTTTTTAAGGGTTTTATTGACAATAGTTTTAAAAGCCTCATGCTTTTCTTTGACGGAATCATTACACAGGAGGCCCAGGTAGTAACTTCCCTCAAATGTGAGGGATGAGGAAACAAGGTTTCGTCCTTGAATAATCTTATCTGATAATGCTTCTTCAATAAGAGTCAAAAGCTCAGAGTTATTCCCTCGAACAACAACAATGGTAATATTTTCATCTTTGCCGATTTCAAGTAGATAGGAACGATCTCTTGGAAACTCTTTCTCGGAAATCTGAATAAATGTCTCGAAGAATAGGCTTATTGAGGTAAGAGATATTGTTGCTTGGGCTTCAATAGGATTCAGTGAATAAAAGAAGTTCTCAAGAAGATCTTGGTTACGTTGAGAGATGTCTTGAAAAAGTCGTTTAAATTGGGTGAGAAGCTCCCCTTGCTTCACTATCATTCCTCCATTATAATCTCGAATTTCTCCGATATGACTATTTAGGAACTTAACAACTTCTTCCCGAGCTAAATAAAGGTTCACAGAAAAGTCCATTCGTAAAAATGAAGGAAGCTTCATCATGTGCAATCGAAAAACATTTGCTTCAATAGGATAGTTCTTGCTGATATAACTCACACTCTGAATCCTATCAGGAACGAAGCGCACAAGAGTGTCGACGTTCTTTAGAAGGTCTTGAATAGGAGGAGTTTCCTCCGATTTTACGCGAAGAAGAACCACGGTAAAAACTAAATCCTCTTGAGAGTGCTGATCAAATGAAATCATCATTTGGGGAATATCATTTTCTGATTTAAGTTCTCTAGAAAGCATCAAAATATTCCGCATTGTCTCTTCTTCATTTCGCACATTGAAAATAGAAGGGAGAAGATGCTCAATCCGTTTTTTTAACTCTTCTCCAAGGTGACTTTTTAATTGCTTTCTATCCTCAAGAGTTATGGAAGAACCATCAACCTTCTCAAGCTCCAGGTACAAAAAAATAATAGGATCGTTCAAACGGATTGATTGATAAATAGATCCCGGAACAATTCGAATGTCTGGAATGAGTTGTTGAACAGCTCTTAGAACATGTTTTTCATTAAAAAACTCATATTTATGAAAAAGATTTACTCCAATTGAAAGTCCTAAAACAGGTTTCTTACCAAATGGGAAGGAAAGTTCTGTCGCTAAAAACCGGATTTTCATATGCCTTTTTTCTGGAAAGAAGTTAATTTCCCTTGCTAATTGCGAGCGGCCTGATAAAAAGCTGATAAGGATTCTTCCTAAGTGGGAATATGAGCGCTCCATTCGAAACTCTTTAGTAGCACAGGCCTGCATATAAGCCAATCTCTCGAAAATCACTTCATCTAAGTCATCAGGATAGCGATAAAGAAGCTTAATAAAAGACTCCCGAATAAGACTCATTTTATGATCGAGAGGAAGAGCCTTGGTCTCCAGTAAAGATTTAGCATAACGACCAGCTGAAACAGAGGACGCAATTTCCCGCCTCAAAAGAGGAAGGTTTTCCCTAAAAAGGTTCGCCTCTTTCTTATTTTGAATGAAAACTTTAGCCTCTCCAAAAAAAAGGGTCTCCTTTGGATAATGATCAAAAGCAAACAACATGTGTTCAAAGGATAAAATCGTAGTCTCTTGATGAGGGAGAAGCCATCTCTTAATCATTTCCGAGATGAATGTTTCTGAAGAAATAGAACTAATGGGCTTGATCAAGAAATAAATTGATACACAGTCAGGGGGTGATTCAAAAGAGCTCCAGACAATATAAGGAAGAGATAAATGAATCCACTTCACTAAACTCTCTCGATCAAAAAAAGGCAAGGGATCAGGAAACACAGTCACGAGAACCTCTCGAATCTTCTTTACATGAGCGAGAAGATTCTTGGAGCGGCTATAGAAGGGGAAAGCTGGACGGATTGTTATATCCTCTGGTCTTTCAATCTTCTGCTTTGATAGCGCTTTGATTTCCATTTTGTGGATGGTAATTCATCAACATATTTAAAACAAATCTTTCATTTTATCTATGAAGCCTTGGAGCGTATATTCAATTAAAATGAGTTAAAAAAGTTCTTTATGAAAGAGTAGTTCAGAGAGCCTGATGCAAAGAGCTCCAAGTGGGTTTTTGAAGAAAATCAATGAAATTCAGTTGAAGGCACGCCCTAGTTGAAACTTATAACTTTTAGCCTTTAAACGGTTAAAGCGCTGAATGGCGAGGTCTATGAGCTCATTGAGAAGGTCTGAATAAGCCAACCCACTTACTTCCCAAAGCTTAGGGTAAAGACTAATAGAAGTGAAACCAGGGATTGTATTGAGCTCATTGATAAGGAGGTTCCCTCCTTTCTCCATGAAGAAGTCAACACGCGCCATCCCTTCACATCTCATTGTTTTATATGCTTTGATCGCGAGTTCCTGTATTTCCTTAATTTTTTCCGGAGAGATTTTGGCAGGCAGGATAAAATGCGCTCCGTTTTTATCAAGATATTTTGCTTCATAAGTGTAGAAGTCATGGGTAGGAATAATCTCACCAGGAAGAGATGCCTTTGGATCTAGGTTCCCAAGAATAGAAATTTCTAACTCCTTCCCTTCAATCCCTTCTTCGATCACAATTCTTTCATCATATTTAAAGCTCTCTTCAAGAGCAGGGAGGAGCTCCTCTTCAGAGTGGACCTTACTAATTCCGACGGAAGATCCAAGTCTTGCTGGCTTAACAAAAAGAGGAAAAGTAAAGATATCGAGTATCTTCTCCACATCAAATGATTGAAGAGAAAGTGATTTAGGAGTAGGCAGACCTGCTCCATTAAGTATATCCTTCATTACCCCCTTATCCATACACATGGCAGAGCTCAGATGGTCTGACCCAACGTAAGGGAGATGTGCAAGCTCTACAAGCCCTTGGACAGTTCCATCCTCTCCATAAGGGCCATGAAGCACAGGAAAGATGACATCGAAGGTTTTTTTGAGTATGCATGGAGAAAAAAAGACCTCTTCGGGAGAAACTTGGAAATCACTGAAAAACCATGTTCCACTTTTTTCAATCTTAATAGGATAAACTTCATATTTATCACGATTAAGATGCTTTATGACAGACTGAGCCGATCTGATCGACACCTCATGTTCTTCTGATTGTCCTCCAAATAGAACTCCTACTCGAATCTTCTTTTGCATTATTACCCCAGGCCTTGCTACCATAGTGTCACATGGAAATTCTTTACTCAACCACTATTCTTTCGTTCTTGAAAAAAATCAAGAAACTGGCTTTTGAAATTCTCTCATATGAAATGAGGTTCAAGGTCGGCCTCTCCCGGCTTTATTACCAGGGCTGTTCCTATTCCCTCCAATTTGTTGTCTTTGATCATCCTTCTACACTAGGGGTTTTCCAAAGCAACCTTTTTGAAATAGGGATCAATAAAGTGTTTCTTTTTGAGCGTGAAGAAACGTTGAAAGAAATTATACGACATGAGCTTGCCCATCTCGCCACCTTTCTTGAATTTGGAAGCTGCGTCCCTGCGCATGGAAGAGAATTTCGCGCAATATGCAAGCGGTACGGGTGGGCAGTCGAGGTTTTAAAAGCCACAGTTCCCATAGAAAAAGTGGTAAAAAACAAGCGTATTGTCGAAAAAGTAAGGAAACTCCTTTCTCTTGCTGAAAGTCCCCACCCCTCTGAAGCAAAAGAAGCTACTCTGAAAGCTCAACATCTCCTAAATAAATATCATGTTGAATATACTCCTGAAGAGGATGAGACAGTACTCCTTCGTGTGCTAGAAAAAAAACGAGGAAGTGCAAAGCTTCAATCTATAGCCTCAATTGTGAAGAACTTTTATGTCTATCCCGTCTTTAATAAATGGAAAAAAGGAGTTTATTTAGAAATTATTGGAGATGAGACCACCACCAAAATTGCCGAGTATGTTGCCCATTTTCTCGATCACCAATTTGAAGCCTTATGGAAAGAGGCTCAAAAAGAAGATCCTCTGCTGAGGGGGACTGCTTCAAAAAATTCCTTTTTCCGAGGTCTTGCTGAGGGATACAAGGACAAGGAAGTTGACTCCAAATCCCTTATTCGCGTCGAAAACCACTTAATGACTATGGCTCAAAAAATTTACCCACACCTCTCTTCTGTATCTTCCTCATTTTGCCATCATGAAAGAGGAGCTAGAAAGGGAAGGGAAAAAGGAAAGAGAATGAAAATTCGTGAGGGCATCCAGGGGAAGTGCAAACGCTTTCTGCTTGCTTAAAAAGTTAATAAAAGTTTAAGCTGGGGGGGATTAATCATTTAAACCCAACGTGAGGTATTGATATGAAAAAGTCTTCACTGCTAGCACTCGCTGCTTTTAGCCTATTTGCATACCCAATGTTTGCAGAGGAAACTGAAGAGGATTCTAAAGAGCCAGTTGCTATTGAAACAACTGAGACAGAAGTTTCTTTCAACGATGAAGAAACTAAAGAAAATTTTATTGCACTAAGTGACGATGAGGAAGAAAGTGTTGGTTCTTACCTCGCTCTATCTAATGGAGAAGAAGAGGAAGATACTGCTTCCGCTTAATGCTTTATCTAATGCATTAATAGGGTGAACATCAAAAATGATGTTCACCTCTTTTTTTTGGAATAAATATGCCCATATCCCCTGAAAAAAAGCGTGCTCTTGCGAGAAAAATGAAAGAGCTTGGAATCACAGATAGCAATCTGATAGAAAAGTTTATTCTGGGCTCCGGAAAGGGGGGGCAAAAAGTCAACAAAACCGCTTCCTGCGTTTATCTTAAGCATCTTCCAACAGGGATTGAAGTGAAATGTCATCAGAAGCGCTCTCAAGAGCTCAATCGTTACCTAGCTCGTCGAGAACTTTGCGAAAAAATTGCCTATGAAATTCATCAAGAAAAAACAAAAAAACGAACGGAAATGGAAAAAATTAGGCAGCAAAAAAAACGTCGATCTCGTAGATTGAAACAAAAGATCTTAGAGGACAAAAAGAAACACTCCAAAGTCAAAGAGATGCGAAAAAAGATCGAGGAATAGGCGTGAGATTTATAGATTACTCAAAAGGTTATGTAATTAAATTCGAACCCGGGGAAGATTTTCAAGAAACACTTGGAGCTTTTGTAACCCAAAAACGGATTCCTAGCGCTTTCTTTCAAGGCATTGGTGCCCTAACAAATGTAGAGCTTGGGTACTTTAGCATTAAAAAAAATGTCTATGAGAGACATACTTATGGAGGGAATTACGAACTCATTTCTGCTAGTGGAAATATCTCCGTTGATGCTGATGCCCCCATCGTACACACTCATGTCACACTTTCTGATGAAAACTGTCAAGTTGTTGGGGGACATCTTTTCGAGGGTATTGTCTCTCTTACTGCAGAAGTTTTTCTCTTTCCAATGGATGTCGCCCTTATAAGAAAAGCTGATACAACGCTAAATTTTAAGGGGCTCAATCTTCCCCACCTATTTGTTAGATAATACCAGTGATTCTTTCTCTAAACCCAAAGGCGCTGACCCGAATGTAATGCTCCCCAGAAGGCCCATACCCTTCCCCCGGGGTAACAATAAGGTGCCGCTTCTCCATAAACTCTCGGAAGACCTCCCAGGACAGACGTCCAGGAGTTTCAATCCATAAGTAAGGCGCATTCTCCCCTCCATGAACAACGTACCCTTCCCCTTCAAATTTCTCTTTGAGAATCTTAGCATTTATCATTGTGTATTGAATGGACTCCTGAATTGCCGCCCACCCTTCATCAGTAAGCACAGCAATACCCCCTTTCTGAGCAATATTTGAAGCCCCATTGAAAACGGTACATCCAAAGCGGTGATAATCCTCTTTTATAGGGTGACCACATTGAAACTTAAGTTCTTTAGGAATCACAGTCCATCCCAGGCGTATCCCTGAAAATCCTGCCATTTTCGAAAAGGAATTAATTTCAATCGCAACTTCCTCTGCTCCAGGAATGTCATAGATTGTGCAAGGCAAAGAAGAATCTTGAATATAGGAAAAATATGCACCATCGTAGAGGATAATCGTACGGTTTTTGAAAGCATAATCGACTAGATTTTTCAGCTCTTCGTGGGTATAGGCTCTTCCAGTAGGATTATTAGGATTGCATATATATAGAAGATCGAGCCCCTCAGGAATCTCAGGTAAAAAACCATTTTGCAGAGTGCACGGAAGAAACTCAATTTTCTTCACACCTTGCAAAATACTTCCATCCACATAGACTGGATAGGTAGGATCTTGAATTCCCACTCGAACATTTCCGCCAAAAATATTTTGAAGACGTCCTAAGTCACTTTTTGCTCCGTCTGAAATATAAATCTCCTCGGAAGAAAGGTTTGGATAGAAGCGATTGCAAATTTTCGTCCGGAGCTCTAAAAGCCCCTGTTCCTCTCCATATCCAGAATATCCCTCCAAAGTTCCAAGCTCTGCTGCTCCCTTTTCTAGAGCTGAGGCAATTACTTTGGGAAGAGGGAGAACCGTATCCCCAATTCCAAGGCTCAGCAGCTCGATGCCAGGGTTCGCTTTTAAAAAGGCTTCCTTTTGACGGTTAATCTCTGGAAAGAGATAAGAGGGACTGAGCTTTTTAAACTGGGATGGACGTTCTAACATTTTTACTCCAATACTCTGCTGTTAACAGTCCACCACCTGCTGCTCCCCGGATCAAATTATGTGATAAAGAAACAAATCGAATATCCATTAGGGGGCAGTTGCAAAGACGCCCAATGCTCACAAGCATTCCATCCCCTAGATCTAGAGCAGGTTGAGGGCGATCTTCTCTTTCAAGGTAACAGACGGGTTCATACTGATTCCAAAGACTCTTTACTTCTTCCAAGGAAGGCCTTTCTTCAAAGCTTGCAGAAACAGCAGCAAGATGACCATGAGAAACCGGAACTCTCATACACCGCGATGAAATTTGGATTGAAGAATCCCCTAATATCTTATGGGTTTCTTCCGTTGACTTTTCTTCTTCCCCCTCAATAAATGGGAGGATGTTGTCCTCAAGCTCAAACCCCTTTCCTGCTCCGCTCCGCGCTTGCAAATAAGTTACTAAAATCCTCTTTAATCCAAATCTCTTATGCAGAGGGAACAAGGGGAGAATGATACTTTGAAGAGTGCAGTTTGGCTTCGCAACAATAAATCCTTTCCATCCTTGATTCTGTTGTTGCCTCTCAATCCATGCAAAATCCTCGGGATTAATTTCAGGAATAATTAAGGGAATATCTTCTTCCATTCGGTGACAGGAAGCGGATGAGAATACTGGATATCCCTCTCGGGCGTATAAAGGATCGTAGATTTTAGCTGCGTTATTGGGAAGAGCAGAAAAAATCAAATCGCACCCCTTAGCCTTTAAAACATCTACTAGCCCCTCTCTTGAAGGAACAAAACAAAGTTCAAAATCTTGACTCTTATTAATAAGGTTTTGATAGGTTTGTCCTACCAGTCCATTGCCACCTAAAAGCCCTACTTTAATCATAAAGTCACCGCCGTAACCAGTGGGGAATTCAGTAGAAGGTCTCGCAAATTGCTTTGATTTACACTTGAAAGAGGCACTAGAGGAAAGCGGCACTCCCCTGCAGAAAGTCCTACTAGGTTCATCATCGCTTTGATTGGAACTGGATTCGTCTCAATTTGACTCATGGAAATAAAAGGATACAAATTCTGATATAAAGCACGATCTTGAGTCTCTACCAGCTCTTTCATTTTGCGCGGCATTAGATTACTAAGCACTGAGATTAAACCTGTTCCTCCAACTGCTGAAATAGGAAGGGCCATCAAATCATCTCCAGCTAAAAATAGAAAGTCAGGAAGCGCTTCTATTACCGACGCTCCATAAGCAACCGATCCCGATGCATCTTTGATCCCCACAATATTCTGAATTTCTGCTAACCGTTTGACTGTCTCCACCTCGATCTCTACACCAGTACGTTTCGGATGATTATAAATGATGATTGGAAGGGCTGTGCTCTTTGCTACCATCTCAAAATGTCGAAAAAGTCCTTCTTGCGTCGGACGGCAGTAGTAAGGAGCTATGACTAAAACCCCATCTGCCCCCATTTTTTCTGCTTGGGCAACCTTGGCAACTGAGCGCTCTGTTGAAACATCCCCACAGGAAAGAAGTAGGGATGCCTTTCCCTTTCCCTCTTTAAGGGCAATCGCGATCACCCTCTTTCGTTCGTTCTCAGATAGAAAATTTCCTTCTCCCGTCGTCCCTAAAAAAAGAAGCTTATCTATTCCTTCTTCGATTTGGAAGTAGATGTTTTCTCTAAGCCCTTGTTCATCAATCTTCCCTTCTTTAAAAGGGGTAATTAATGCTGTTATAATTCCTGCAAATGACATGACACTCTTTCTTCTATACAATCATCAAAAGTATAAATCCCCTTTTTCCCCTCTAGCCACTCAGCCGCCAGAATAGCCCCCCTAGCAAATACCTTTCGATCATGCGCATGGTGTGTCAACTCAACAGATTCCTCTTGGTCGCAAAACATGATCTGATGTGTCCCCACTTCCTCCCTTTTTCGAATAGATGTAAACTTAAGTCCCTCAATTTCCTCCATTAGTCTCAAAGCTGTTCCCGAAGGAGTATCTTTTTTTTCGGTATGGTGGATTTCTACGCCTTCCATTTTATATCCCTTGAATAGAGTCTTTCCTAGTCTAGCCATTTTTCTAAATAACATCATCCCTATTGAAAAATTGGGCGCGTAAAGAAAGGGGATCTCCCTCTTTTCAACAATTGGAAGGATTTCATCTTTGTTCCACCCAGTTGTCCCAAGAACCCACGGAATCTCAATAGAAAGAGCGGTTTTTTTTACCGCTCCTCCAACCGAAAAATCAATGCACACGTCAGCGTCGGGAACAAGCTTATTTGAACACGTGTGCCCCGCCTTGAGAGAAAGTTCTCTAACTGATTTTCCCATCTTTCCATAGCCAACGAGAGCGATTTTCATTTCTTTACGTACATCTTGAGAATCTTTTGGCTCTCGATAGGTTTGTCATGCATCCCCGTTCTTACCTTATCGAGCTTCTCAAGCACATTATACCCCTTTACAACCTCACCAAAAATGGTGTGGTTTCCATTGAGCCAAGGCGTTTCTGCTGTAGTAATAAAAAACTGACTTCCATTGGTTCCAGGGCCTGAATTAGCCATGGCTAAAATGCCAGGACGATCGAACTTCTCACTTGAGCTGCACTCATCTTCAAAAGGCTTGCTCCAAATCGATTCTCCTCCTCGTCCAGTCCCAGTTGGATCTCCTCCTTGGATCATAAATTTACTGATGATTCTGTGAAAAATAATCCCATTATAATATCCTTTTTCTGTATGCTTCATCATGTTCTCGCACGCTTTGGGAGCTACTTTTGGCTTAAGTTCAAGCTCAATCACTCCCTGAGTAGTTTCCATAACAATAACGGGGTTTTCCGACATCTCATCTCCTTTGTCTTTTGCAAATAGTGAAAACACACAAAGCAACATTGCGGCTAAGTACTTCATTTGTGACCTCCTAGTTAAACAGCCCATTCTACGGGAGGAGACAGAAAAACTGCAAGGTGTTATAAAAAGGAAAACCTGAGGTGTTGTATGAAGTTCCTAGTTCTTTTTCTTGCCGTGATCTCCTCTGCTTTTGCAGAAGCCACTTACATCTACAGTGTAGATGTCGATGGGAGAGAATCAAAGACCACCTGGATCCTTGAGTTCCAAGAAAAAGAGGACATCCTCCATATTGCTGGAGAAAGTCAAAGCGGAAAAATCCTCATTGTGACAACACCCGAGCGTGTCACCCAAAGCTTTAGCCACCACCATAAACATCGAAGCGATCAATACTCCATCCACCGCGAAGGGACCTACCTTATTGCAAATCGTGAGGTGGGTGGGAAGAAAACCCAAAAACAATTCCATATTGGAAACGAAAATTGGGTCCAAGACTTTGATTTTTGCTTTAAGCCTTTTATCCACTCTAACTTTCGAGACTTTAAGTTTTCAATCGTCCACCCCAAAAAGCTTAGCCTTCACAGCATGGTTGCTACCAAGCAAGGAATTGACCAAATCAAGTTGCATGGAAAAGTTTACGATGCTCTCAAAGTAACGGTCGCCCTCACGGGGTTCAAGAAAATGTTCTGGCATGCAGATCTTTGGTTTGATGCCCAAGCAGGAGATCTCTTGAAATACATAGCCAATGAAGGCCCCAATACCCCCCTCAGCACTATTACCCTCTTTTCAAAGCAGTTTAATAATTAAATAGTGTCCGTAGCCCTTCCTCTTTTGAAGGAATCGTGAGGGGAAATCAATAGAAGAGGAGGTGGGCTAACCGCTCAAAAGTGGGGTGGAAGAGTCCATTGAAGGTAATCAGAAAGACCTAAAGATTTAAATCGCAACAAGTATCTAGTGTTAGATTTTCTAGAGAATCAAAGATAAAGAAATCTACTCCATTTTCGATTTGCGTTTGGATTCCGATCAAGCCCTGAGGTTAATGAAAAGATTTCATTGAAATTAATCCTTGCTTCTTGAGACAATCCTTGGAAACAAAAAATATACTAAGTACAAGACTCGGGAATTCAAAGTTTATGAGAAACAAAGGAGATCAAAAATGGTACCTAAGGTAGGCCCTTCAGGAGCTCATGCGTTTGCAGACCAAAGTAGACCTCTTCAGAGCGGGATTTATACGAACAGGTTTTCTGAAAATTATACCGAGTTTTCTGAATTTCCTTCGGTTAGAGCTTCCATAGTTAAGTTAACAAAACAACGTGTATTATTCCTTGAATATCAAAATAAAAGAGAACAAGAAAAGAAGTGCGAAAACTCAGGCTCTATTCAATCTCTAAGTGAATGTACACAGTACTTTTTTGTTTATAAACATGAGCTTTATAAGGTTCCCTCGGAAAACATAGACTTTGGAATTTTTGATAAAGCCTTAACAGAGGAAACCAAAAGAGAGCTGTTAGATTGCAATTCAATGGAAGATTTCTTAGATTGTCTAAAAAAAGAGATCTATAAAACAGTCGATTCGATTCGCGAGTCGGAAAAATTATTAGCACAAGAGCTTAACCAGGCCAAAAAGATGTGGGGAAATTATATAACCTGGATAGGGAAACTCTTTGTTAAAAAAATCGTACAAAATTCATTTATCGAACCTTTTGGGAACCTACCCAAAGGCCTGTCAGATTTATATTTCGAAGTATTAAAAAGGCCTCCTTTTGCTTACCTAGCCTCCCATCTTCCTAATTTCTCTAGAGAGAGAGTCTTTGTTAGAACAACCATACAAAATTCATTTATTGAACCTTTTGGGAACCTATCTAGTAGATTTTCGAATCCCTATTCCACATTATTAAGAACGCCTCCTTTTACTTATGTAGTTTCCTATCTTCCTGATTTTTCTAAACCGGAAAATCTAGGAAAAGGCATAGGTGCTCTAATGCTCTACTATACAGGAGGATATTCCGTTATATCTGCAGGGACTTCATCTCTGATGCAAGCACTAATGGATAGGATAGAAAGCCGATCTATTAATGATGAAAACGCCTATATTAATACTTCGTATAGAGGTACTAAAATAGCAATTATACAATCAATTGCAATAGTTCTAATTGCTAGCGTTTGCTATAATTATTTATTAGGTTCAGCTCCTCTCGGTATGTTAGGTCCAGTTCTTTTCGGTATGTTGGTCAGTTATGTATTACCAAAATTTATCCTAAAATTTTACCTTAAAGACCTTTCCCCAGATATTGAAGAATCTGTCCGGGGCCCCCTCTCACTTATTGGTAATTGCTTAGGTCATCTAACCTATAACCAGCTAAACCCCATTTCTGTACCAGAAACACTACCCCATGCTCTGTCTGAGAATTGCGCTGAAACATCATTTATTGCTCGGTCTAAAAACTGTACTACCAAGCAATGCGTAAAAAGAGCATTTAGACAAACAGCGCTCGATGAGCATCCTGATCGTGCTCGGCTAACAGTGCTCGATGAGTATCCTGATCTTGATTGTGCACAAGAAAGAATTATACGAGCAACTGATCTTCAAAATAGGTTTTTAGAGAAACTACCAAAAAATTAGGGAAGGTTTGCACCAAAATCTTTATGGAAGCGTTGAAAATCGAACTTATGTTTAAGAACACACCCTAATCTTCTATGAGTTTTTGGCCACGACGGAAAAGAACAAGGATAAAAATAAACCCAGCAATAAACAATAGCGGAAGGGTAATCACGGGGTTACCCTGAAGCAGCTCAATGAGGATTAATCCCAGAACCGCACATCCAATATTGATAAAACTCATAATAGAGGAAGCATTAGCCTTATCAGGAACTCTGAATGTTGCAAGAACGGCCGCATTAGAATAGAAAAGCGGACTTCCAAAGTAAATCAAGAAAATGGGAAGAAAGAGAGTCATAGGAGTTCTCCACCCCCCAATCATAAGAATACTAAAAATAAGAATCCCGATTCCCATCATGATGATCCCCAACCTAAGCACCGTTTTGATCTTGCAATGAGAAGATAAGCGTGCTGCTAAAAAGTTCCCTAAAAAGTATCCAACAGCAGGAATAAGGTTGTAGATGCCATACAAATCTGGTGAAAGCCCCATCATTCGGATTCCAATGACAGGGGCCGTCGCTGCAAAAATATAAATAAATGCCGTCGTCGTTCCAATCATGATAGAGTAAAGAAAGAGAATGGGATTCTTAAAATCACAAAGATACCCTTTGATCACTTTTTTAAGTTTAAATGCTTCGCTTTCCTTTTCTGCAGAGGTTTCTGCCAAGTGAAAGACTAAAAAGAGTGCAAAAACCCCGTAAATAAACAAGAAGTAAAAGCAGCTAATCCATCCTAAGTAAGCGACTAAAAACCCTCCAATAGCAATCCCAATTCCTGGAACAACTGCAAAAGCCAGCATGGTATAGGCAGTGACTTTTCTGGCATGGGATTCATAATAATAGTCAGTGATAATCATGAAGGTTAAACTTAAACCCACACTCGATCCTAAAGCAGTTATGAAACGCGCAACCACTAGCAAGGTTAAATTATCAGTATGTCCTGAAATCATACAAAGAATGTTTCCGACTAGAGAGACAAGAATTCCAGAATATAAAGCAGGCTTCCTCCCAAATCGCTTGGCAACAGGGCTATAGATAAGCTGCCCAATGGAATATCCTAAAAGGAAAAGCATGATCGTAAGCTGCGAAACTCCCGCACTAACCTGAAAGCAGTCCATTACAGCGGGAATTGCTGGAGTAAATAGTGCTGTTCCAATTGATCCATAGGAAATTAATACGATTAAGGTCAATAGTGAAGGCTTCTTAACACTTAGACGATAGTCTGAATGAGGTTCTGTTGGTGTTGTCATGAATTAGTGACTCTATTGTTTCTATCCACTTTGGATGGTCATTTAACCCTTTAACAAGTTCCAGAGTTTCTCCACCACTTTTTTGGAACTCTTGTCTATACTGGGACCCGATTTCTTCAAGGGTCTCCAAACAGTCAGCAACAAAGGAGGGGCAAAAAACAAGGACTCTCTTCTTTTTTTCAATCGCAAGCTTTCGCAAAACAACATCGGTATAGGGCTCAATCCAAGGATTTTTTCCCAAACGCGACTGGTAAGTATGACTCCACATCCCAATTGGAATCCCCAATTTCTTGGTGATTTCCCTTGTTGTCGCAAAACACTGGGAAGCATAACAGGTTGGGTTATTTTGACAACACTGTTTCTCCTTAAGACAAATACCTTTTTGATCTCCTTTTAAGATCTGCCTCTGGGGAAGTCCATGATAGCTGAAAACAAAATGCTCGTAACTTGCCAAATCATGCTCCTCTCCTCTCTCAGCAAAAGCCTCAATCAGCTTTGGATGAATCGGATAATGAGAAATAAAGTGGACTTCAGGAATGATTGTCCACTTAGAAAGAGTTTCAAAGACCTTTTGATGAACAGAACCAGTCGTTGCAGAAGAATACTGTGGAAACATCGGGAAAATAATAAGTTTTTGGCAGCCATTCAGAGCCTTTAACCCCTCTTTAATCGAAGGGTTTTGGTATCGCATAGCAAGTTTAACCGTGTGTCCCGCCCCTAGCTTTTCTTGAAGAAGCCTCTCAACCTTTTTTCCTTGCAAAAGAAGGGGTGAGCCTTCTTTATTCCAAATCGACTGGTAGAGAGCCGCCGATTGCTTATACCGCTTTGGAATGATGATCCCTCTCACAAGTAAGTTCCTCCAAATGGGGGGAAGGTCTATTACTCGACCATCAGTTAGAAACTCGGTTAAATATCGTTTGACATCTCTTGGATCTGGAGAGTCAGGGGTCCCCAAATTCACCAATAGGACTCCTACATTCATTATGATTCCAGACTCTTAACTTGACTAAATTCAACATATTTATAAACACGGTTCAAGTTGAAAATAGCTCCACAGAAGATTGAGGCCATCCCAAATAAGATAAACCCTTGAGCGTATAGGTTGAAGTCACCGAAAAAACCAAGAAGCTGAGGAACAACCCCAGCACCCATCAAAAAACCAAATGGAGCAATGAGTGATACAATCGTAGAATTTTTCTCCGGAGAAACAATCGTAGCAATGGCAAAGTGAATGAGGGGCATTAAACAAGCAGCAACAGGAGATTGAAGGGTAAATAAAACGAGTGAACTCGAAGGATTCATAGTCCCCATCAGTGAGGTTAAACCGCCACAGAAAACCAGAGAGAGAACCATCGAACGTTTCAGTCCAAAACGATCGGCCACCATTCCCGCAATAATCGCCGTACCAAAGCTAAGGATACGAGCAATAACAATAAGTTGGTGTACCGCATCTTTATCGAGCAAATTATGACGCTGGAAGTAGTCCGGTGCCATATTGTAAATTCCAATATTAAGGCCATTTGCAAGGCACAAGAGGATCAATAAGATCCAAAAAGACGGCCACGAAAAAACACTCCGAACAAAGACAAGTGTGATCGGCTCCCCCTTTTCATTTCCTTGCTTGAACAGGAAAAATAAAATACCACTAATAATACTTGAAATCAGCCCAAAGCCATTTAATATCTCCTTCCAAGAATAGAATCCAATGACGTTTCTCACAATGATCGGAGAAAGAATAAAGGCAACGCTTTGCGCCGTAGCAAAAATGCCAAATGCTTTCCCCAAGTGCTTTGTTGCAACTCCTTCTCTAAGCATTGCAATCGCAGAAGGAATAAAAAATCCAGAACATAGCCCCACTAAAAAAAGAGACAATCGGAAGAATTGAAAAGATTCTGCATAGGAGGTAACTACAAGAGCAAATCCTGTTGATAACAAGGAAAAAATAACCGTCATCTTATGACTAATACGGGACGAGAGAAATTGAGATCCGAACAGAGTGATCGCAAACCCCACAGAAAGGATAAAAAAGAGGTTCCCTGTATCTGCATGGCAAAGGTTCATCTCCTCGCATATGAAAGGTGTCATTGGAGGAAAGATAATGCGGGCCATAATGTTTAGAAAAGAGGCAAAGGTAATCAGTATCAGAAAAGGAAGAAAAGAAAAAAATGAGGTATTCTCGGTATTATTCATTTGATAGATCCAAAATTTTATCAGCTGAATGCGCTGCATCATCCACCCCACTAAAAGAAATACACCAAAAGGAATCAAGGTTTATTCCTACACGCCCTCCAACAAGTAGAAAAATCACGTTCACCCTTTCAGCCATGAAACAGGCCTCTTTTTCATGGGATTCAAAAAGCAAACACGAGAATTTTTTCCTAAGATCGGCTGTGTTGTGAAAAAGCTAATGCATCCGCAATTCTCCCTTATGGCAAGCCACGAAGAAAAGAGCAAGTCTCAAATCCAACATCGATGGGAATAAGAGAGATGGAAATGTGGTCAAAGAATACTTTTTCAAAGCTTTACAAGAACGGCGTTATCCTTCCCAACCGACCACAGCATTGCTTTAAGTTGGGAATACGATGATCCACTTCCCGGATAATGAAACTACTTTGGTTTTTTTGTTCGATTTACCACAAATGTCAGATTAATTCCTGTTATTTATATCTTAAGTGTTCCATTTCAAATTCGATATTTTCAACATGGTTTGCAGAAGCTCGTTTTGGGTTAGTATTCCAACGACATTATGTTTCTTATCGATAACAGGAACCACCTCAACAGCTTGATCCAAAAAAACCTTAATAATATCTGCAAGCTCTGTTTCAGGTTCCGCACACAGGGTTTTCTCTGCGGTCAGATCCTTGAGCTTTTTCCTATCTCCTTCTTGCAACCCTTTTAGAATATCCCTTTCAGAGAGCATTCCTATCAGTTTTCCTTCCTCACTTAAAAACAGGAAAATACTTGACCTTATGATGCTTTATTTTCTCCCAAGCCTCCCTAGCAGAAAGGTCTCCCCCGAGTTGCATCATCTGTTTGTTCATGATTTCACTAGCAAGAACAACGGATTTCTTCTTATAGAGTTTCTCGCTCGCTTTTAGAAATTTTTGGTGAGGATCCTCTTGATTCTGACCAAAATATTGTCCTTTTGACCCCTGATCATCGGGCTTATCTTTCTGAACCTCTTGAACACGATAAGGTTGTCTGCCACCATAGATGTTATTTACAAAAAATCCCATAGAAACTTGATTCTATCAGCCCCCCAAATTATTCCAAAGAGACTTTTTAAATGTTGAGTTGGATACGGATTTCTTCCGTTTCTTGACGAACGCGCTCAATCATTCCACGATTGCTCGCATAATCTTCACAGACGTTCACGAGGGCCCTGATTCTTGAGTATGTGGTCCCACCGACTTCGTGAGCGTGGTTAAGAAGTTCATCTCTCCAAAGAGGAAGAATCGTTTTCATATCATCTTCAGTTTTTTCAGTCAGTTCGAACTCACTGAAGAACTCTTGGATTTCCCCTTTAAGAATCTCTTTGGAATCTTCTTCCACTCCATCATCAAACATAAATTATTCCAAATCCTGTCTTAATTTATCGAGGTCAAAAACCACTTTTTTTTGGTCACCTCCACCAAAAGCATAAGCGCGACAGTCACGAATCATATTTTCAACATGCCTTTGGATGGGTTCCCCTAATTCCTCCCCATCATTTTCAAGCACATTTTCAAGCTTCGTAAGAATCTCCAACATTGTTTCACGGGTGTATCCGCCCTGCTCAAACCGCCAGAGAAAGACTTGAAGATCATGAATCAATTGCTTTTTTGGGTTCATGACTTCAACTCGTCTCTCAAAAATTCTAGACACTCATAAACCATTTCGATCTTTCCATGCCCATTGGCAAAATCTGTTGATGCCTGCATCAATTCTTGAGTGTGAAGATATACCTTTCCCCCAATTTCCTTGGCTCTAAAAAGCATAAGAGATTCATTTAAACGGAGTTGTTCACTCATTGCAGATTTACCCTGCTCTTGATGCTCAAACGAACAAAACACAGATTCTAAGGCTTTTGACAGTTCATTCTTTGAAACCCTTGAGGCCCCCGGATATGGGTCATCAAACGGCGTTGGTTGACGCTTAGCAGACATATAAAAACTTCCCCTCACTTCCCTACTTCGAAACTATCCCATAAAAATTTCTATTTCAAGAGGAAAAATTTTTCTGTTGACTCAAACTGCTTAATATAAGATATAAAGATGATGAAAAATTACTTACTTAAGCAGTCTAAAGTACTGCGGTGGCCATTGAATTTTTTATCTTCACATACTTCTTTGTCGACCTTTTTCCCCCCAGGCCTGTTCCACTTTTTAAATATTAATCCAACAACATAACCACTATTTTTATGGACTCATATACCTTAGTTTTATGATGTTGTTTTGTATTAGGTATGAGATATCACCGCGATCGAAGGGACGGGGTAAATTTTTGTAATCACTTAAAGGATTGCAGATCGCTCTTCATTGCTATCCTTGTTTCACGCTTAGGGCCCACCTGGTCTTCTAAGATAAGAAAGGGGAAACTTTAGGTTGATTCCTTTGTCCAAAGAAAAGACATAATCGCTGCAGCTGTTGAGATTACGGTGTAGGGAGCGACTTCAAGTGGACGAAACTTTCTACAAACAATTTTTGGCCCTAGTCTGTATGTAAGAAAAGCAGTCCCAAAGAAGGTTGCAGCCATAAAGCTAATCTCTTCATACTGGTAGTTGTTTCCAAATGCAGCCCTAAATCTCTCTCCAAGTTTACTCCTTTCATTAATTGTCATCATGAGAGTTGATGTTCCTGCAGCCATGAATGAGGTTGTAAGAGCTCCCGATAGCGGCGCAGAGAGTTTTATCAGCTTTCGCACTCCAAGAGCGCCAATCCCCCCGAGAACCGTTCCAATAACTGTGGTTAATACAAAATGAGCCCCTAATCTCTGCGTCATATCGACTTCCTCTTATCGTTTAGTTTTCCCTAACCAACTTAGTTCCCCACCAGTGCATTTTCCTCTTCCATATAGGTAATAGCCATATAACTAACAGCCCCTCCAAAATAAGCCACCTTTAGACTCACAGGATTTTTAATCACATATTGAGAGAACTTGCTCGCAATATAGGGGGCCAAGATGAACATAAAAAGCCCAGCAAAAAACTTATTCGGGATAAATTTTCTAGGGAAAGAGCGGTAATCGCGAGATGAATACCAAGAGCGCCCATCTAAAAATGCTGTATAAAGTGTTGCATTTGCTAAAGCTCCAATTGCTGCAGCCTTAAGGGGATAAATGAATTTCCCTTTAAGAGCTTTTGAAGCACCAGTCATTGTTGAATGGATCACTAAAAGAATAAAACCATTAAATATCATCGATTGACGAGCCTGAACAAGTAACGCAAATCGAGAAGTTCTCATGTACCCGACATCCCCCTCTGGAGGATTTATCAACTTGTTTGGTGGAGTTATCCAATTTTTGGGCGTTACCAAAAACATCTTACGAATCACTCCCGTTTGAAATAAACTTTGTTGTTCCATCCATAACAAGGATCAAAAGGGCTCCCATCCAACGCCCCACAGGCGCGCTCTCGTTAAAAGCGCAGTTACTTCTATAAGCCATACCAAAATCCTCCTATAACGCAACGATTATACTCTTTTGCCTCTATAGAGTAAAGAAGTTTTTTTTCACCCACGCTACAGAATAATCTTTTGAGAACCCAAAGAAATCGAAACACAAAAAAGGGATGGTAAAAGCCATCCCTTTTTCATTATCTAGCTAATGAACTAATGAGTATAAGCTAAGGCCTACACCGCCGCTGGGCGCACAAGATGGGCCCAACCAGGGATTTCTGCGTCTCCATTAAGTGTATCACTGCGGTCGTTGATGCGACGAATCATAGCATCATTTACTTGATCAGATACGTCTCTTATAGCATGATTTGCAGTACCTAACACAGTTCGGGCAGCTTCAAGAAAAGGAAGGAAAACGTTTCTATCTAGAGCTTCGATTTTGTCTCGACTGTCGTAAGCTGCAGCCTGAACGATCACTAAGCCGGATTAACTATCAAATCATGAGATCCAGCAGCAGCTCTGGCAGCCACCAGTCCCTGGTAACCTTCGTGAGCCTTCTTAATTCCTCGGATTCCACCTTCGGTTAGGATAACAGTTGCACCAGTTGCAGCAAGCAGCGGCATAGCGAATTTGTTAAGAGCTGGAAGAGAGGTGTGGCGCGTTTTAAGAATCGTTGTTCCTCCAAGAAGAGTCGCAGTAATCACTGCCATCAGACCAACCGCAAGAGCTTTCTGAGCACTTCTATCCCGACGATCGCCATAAAGAGTGTGTACAGACTTAGCAATCATTAAAACACCAGCACCATTCACTCCAGCAGCAAACGCTGTTAGGCTATTAATCGGCTGAATATATTTGCTAATTAGATTTGTGCTGCTAATAAGCTTTGCAGCTGCGGCTACAGCAAGAGCCCCAATTATTTCTTGAGAGTGCCATCTATTATTCTGAATGTGCGTAATAGGATTCATTTTAATTCCTCCATAAATTTGGAATATTTGTTAATAACCCGCAAAGTTTAGCAAGAAGTCCTGTATTTTGTAAAGTCAAAATCCTGTATTTAAACTTTTAACCATCTTTTTCTTGATAATAGAAAGGCTTCTAACCTGAGTTTCGTGTTTATCATTTTGAAAACTAGTTAGATAAGTTAATTTTACTTGAGAAAAGACCTCTTTCTATGAGGTAAAACATGATGATAAAACTACTACGTCTAACCCACAAAAAGTCTAAAACATGAACTTAACAGCTTTATGCTGCTCGACAGACGATTTTTGGAAAACATTCAAATTTCCTGGTCATTTTGCTCACTGGACTTGCTGTTTATAGTCCTCAAGAGATGAAAACCATATTTAAACTTTGACAACCAAGATATCAGAACTCAGGTTTCTAAAATGACAAACGAAGAAAAAACTTACACTTTCCTTGCGTTAATCGGAAGAGGAGGGATTCGAACCCCCGGTCCCGTGAAGGACTTCTGTTTTCAAGACAGATGCATTCGGCCACTCTGCCACTCTTCCCTATATACGTGATTGTTGAGACGGGAGTGTAATCTTTATTGCCTCTTAATGGCAAGAAAGTTTTACTAAAAATCAATTCTTTGTAGTTTAGGTAAATTGGGAGAGGAAGCGGGTATCATTCTCGGTAAAAAGGCGGATATCACTGATACCATGGCGAAGCATGAAGAGCCTCTCAATTCCTCCTCCCCAAGCATAGCCGGAGTAAACTTCAGGGTCAATACCACCTTCTTTTAGAACATTAGGATGAACCATTCCAGCTCCAGCGACCTCTAGCCAGCCCGTATGCTTACAAAGAGAACATCCACTCCCCGCGCAACCGGTACATTTAATGTCGACTTCCATACCCGGCTCAACAAAAGGAAAATAGCTTGGTCGGACTCGAAGATCAACCTTCCGTTTAAAGATTTTTGTATAAAATTCTTCCTTTGTCGCTAGCAGATCAGAAAAAGTCACGTCTTTATCAATGTAGAGGACGTCGACCTGATGAAAAAAAACATGGGAGCGTGAGGTAATAGTCTCGTTGCGATAGCACTTTCCGGAAGACAGAATTCTAATGGGAGGCTGAACATTTTCCATCATGTGTTGCTGAAAAGAAGTGGTATGAGAGCGCAGGAGGACATCTGGGGTAATATAGAAGGTGTCCTGCATATCTCTTGCTGGATGATCAGGGGGATAGTTAAGCCCCCCGTAGTTGTAATACTCGGTCTCGATCTCTGGACATTCCTGAACAGAAAATCCCATTCCAATTAAAATCTCTATAACCTCATTGAGCATTTGAGAAAGAGGGTGCATTCCACCTAAATTTAAGCGACGCCCAGGAAGTGTCACATCAACTTTTTCCGTTGCAAGCCTAAGAGAAAGTTCTTTTAACTGAAGTGTCTCGTGACGAGTGTCAATCTCCGCAGAAACCTCTTGCTTCAAGGTGTTAATCAGTTTTCCCATCTCAGGACGCTCTTCCGGGGTGCAATTCCTTAGATCTTGCATAAGGGCTTGAATGGGACTTTTCTTTCCAAGGTATTTGATACGGATCTGTGCTAAATCTTTTACAACGGTCGCATTTTCAATTTCAGATTGGAAAGATTTTTTAAGAGCTTCAATTTTTCGTTTCATTGACAACTTACCCCCGATTTTCGGGGGCTTCAGAATGTTTTTATGAGGCGAGTGCTACCTTTGCAGTATCCGCAACCGCCGCAAAGCTTTTTGGGTCGCGAATGGCGATATCAGAAAGCATCTTCCGATCGATACGGACTCCCGCTTTTGTCAGTCCGTTAATCAAGCGACTGTAGGAAATCCCTTGAGCCTTTGCAGCCACCCCTATACGGGTAATCCACAGGCGACGAAAGTCTCCTTTCTTTTTCTTTCTGTGCATGGTGCTAAACGCCATAGCTTTCATCACCGCATCTTGAGTAAGTCGAACATGGTTTTTTCGGTCTCCAACAAACCCTTTTGCTCTCTTTAATAATCTTTTACGACGCTTTCTTGAAGCGACCCTGCTTCTTACTCTTACCATAATTCTTTTTCTCCTTTTACATGCACGCTAAGCGTTTATATTTGCTTGAAAAGGCCTCGCTCAATACAGTCTGCTTTTTAAGCTGCCGTTTCCGCTTCGAGGTTTTCTTTGTTAGAATATGTCGGCGACCCTGCTTTGTCCGCATGAGTTTCCCTGTTCCTGTCTTCTTGAAGCGATTTCGTATCGCTTTCTTAGTTTTCATTTTAGGCACGTTTCTTCTCCGGTTTACCACTTATGAATGCTCCTATCAAAGTTGCAATCAAGTGTTTTACTTCTTCTTGCCCATTGGGGCGAGCACCAAACTAAAGTTCCGACCCATCTGCTTTGGAGGAGACTCGGTCTGCGCGATATCGTTGAGCTCCTCAGCGATTCTGAGAGCAACCTTCTGACCCAATTCCTGGTGAGCCATTTCTCTTCCACGAAACATACAGGTAACACGCACTTTGTTCCCTTTTCCGATAAACTCTCGGGCCCTTTTGATCTTCACTTGAAGATCGTGCTCGTCAATGTTTGGCTTGACCTTTACTTCTTTAAGCTTGGCCTGGTGCTGCGCTTTTTTACTTTCCCGCTCTTTTTTCGTCATCTGGTAGCGAAATTTTCCATAATCTATAACTTTACAAACGGGTGGTTTCGCATTTGGAGAAATCTCAACAAGGTCAAGTCCATCTTGTTTTGATTGCGTTAATGCTTGCTCTATCGTCACAACGCCTACCTGCTTTCCATCTTTCCCTATCAGTCGGACTTGTAGCGCGCGTATTTCTCTGTTAATTCTCAAATGATCTCATCCTATTCATCACAAGCGGCCACTATACTCAATAACTCTTTTTTTTGCGATAGATCTTTTTTATTATCCTCTAAAACATGTAACACCAGCTGTTGCATGCAGGGGAAAACCGAATGCACTATCGTATAGGACCCTTTATTTTTTCTCACGGTTAAAAAAGATTCTTTCCTCTCAATCCTGACCTCTTTCCCCTTTTTCCACTCCAACCCAAGCGCTCGAAAGGTTTCTTGAAATGCTTTCGGACCGCTTCCACTCCACTTACTCCCTACAAGAGAAAGTTTTTCAATGATTTTCATACACTTTTGAATGGATGGGAGTAAATCTTTTTCTAAGCAAACTGTTGTTACAAGATCGGAGTGACAATCCTTTGCAAGAAAAAACTCCGCAGAAAGCCCTTCAGTTAAGGCTCCTCCAATCACTAATTCAAATCCTTCTTTTAAGTGAACTTTTCTCCATTTTTTATACAATTGGAAAAATAGAGCTTCACCTTGCTTTCTCCAACATAGATTGTTTTTTTCAAGAAAATCTGCACCACGAGAAATACTGACATCAAAAAGACCTAGATCTTCACCAATCTTAAAAGGGTCTACAGGGATTTTTTCACCTGATGCGAGCTGCCCTATAACACGGTAAACTAGCTTCTCCTGTTTCCGGAAACGAAGAGGAAGACGTTTTTCAATTTTTATAAGTTTAAAAGAGCTAAGTTCACCTGTTTTTTCTAAAAATTCCCCCTCTACCAGATCAATAAAAGCATCGATTTGAGCCACCTGAACTAAAGAGCCTCGAGCCTGCTGAACAAAGTGAGCGGGATAGTAGCGACGATGATGACGAAAAAACTCGATTGCATTCGAGGGGAGCATCTCATGGATTTTAACAGGATGATCTTTTGATACGATCTCCCGCATTCGGTTTTCTAGATGTGGAAGCATCACCTCCGCGAGGGTTTCTCCCATAACAATGTCATAATAAAACATCGAACCCGTTCCACCCCCTTTTAAGAGATATCCTTGGGGAATCAGGTCCGATAAGGCGGCCCCAAGGACTGCTGTGGCCGTTTGGCAAATCTGGAAACTATAATAATCTTTCAAAATAAAACGGTTGGGATATAGCTGACTCGAACAGCTGACCTCCACGATGTCAACGTGGCGCTCTAACCAACTGAGCTAATACCCCATATTGGAATTTTAATTTTCGGCATTTTATATGAAAGCTAATTTCTCATCAACAATATAGTGACATCCTCGTGAGTGAGGACTTTGAAGGGCTCCTTGGGTAATAAGAAGGGCTGTTTCGCATCCGTTTCTGAGGGCTAAAAGCTCTGAGGTTAGTAATGCTCCTTCATAAAAGGAGTCAATTTCCCATTTGAGTTCGCTTAGCATTTTATTTGCTCGCTTAAGTCGTCGAGAACTCCTAAGAAGACCCACATAGTTCCACATGGTTTGTTTGATGGTCATCCAGTCTTGTTGAATCAGGGCTTTATCGGTTTTTTCGTTTCCCATTCTCCATGGTTCAATCTCAGGAAAACTGACCTCTTTTATGTGGATCGATCGAGAACAAGTTCTTGCCCAAACGAGTCCTTCAAGAAGAGCTGTCGACGCAAGACGATTGGCTCCATGTAAACCGCTGCAAGCTACCTCCCCAACTGCTCTTAACCCCCGCATGGTTGTCTGTCCCTCAAGATCCACTGCTACTCCTCCGCAGCTATAATGAGCAGCAGGGACAATAGGAAGAAGGTGTTTATCCATCTCCCACCCTCGATCTTTGCAATGCTGGTAGATTGTCGGAAACCGATTCTGCAACGCATCTTTTCCTTTAAAATGAATATCGAGCCATACATGGGAGTGATTAGTTCTAACCATCTCTTCAAATATCGCTCGCGCTGCAACATCTCGCGGGGATAGTGGATCGACTAAAACCTCTCTGTTATGGGACAGAATTTGCCCCCCTTCTCCTCGCAAAGCTTCTGATAGAAGAAAGCGAGGTTCTCCAGCGGTATAAAGGGCTGTGGGGTGAAATTGGACATACTCCATATTCATGATCCGGACGCCTGCACGATAAGCCATTGCAATGCCATCTCCCCGCGCTTCCTTGCCATTGGTTGTATGAAGAAAACACTCTCCTACCCCTCCTGTTGCAAGAATCGTTTCCTGAGCAGACAAAGCGTAAACTTCTTCTGTTTGGTGGCTCAGAATATAGGCACCGACACATGTCGGAGGTTGATAGATATCTGTCACTGTTTTTGAGTGATGCGAGAGGGTGATTAAATCGATAGCACTCTGGTTATGCAGGAGGGTAACGCATGAGTGATTCATGACTTTTTGATACACTCCCTCCATAATAACTTTTCCTGTTTGATCTCCGTGGAATAAGATCCGAGGGATCGAGTGAGCTCCTTCTTGTGTAAGCTTCCATTCCCCACTTGCTTCTTTTTCGAAGGAAATCCCTTTGAGTATTTCTTCAATGACCCTTGGGCCAAGTTGAACCAATTGATCCACCGCTTTTTCATTGCAAAGACCTGCTCCAGCATTCATGATATCATTCTTAAACAGTCCTTCAGGCTCATCTGGAGCGTGGTAGCTTATTCCCCCTTGTGCATGGTAAGAGTTGGCAGAGTTAGGTCCTTTACCTGAAGAAATCACTACCACATCGATTCCCCGTTCTCCGAGCTCTAGGGCAGCAACCAGCCCCGCTATCCCCCCCCCTATGATTAAAACATTTGTCTCTGTTATCATGGTGACTACCATAGAGTTTTTGGGAAATCGAATCAATGTTTCTTAAGCGCGCACACCAAGTTTGGAAGGACCATCTAAAACCCGGAGACTTTGCAATCGATGCAACATGTGGCAACGGACGTGACACCGAGGTCCTTGCACGCTTTGATCTCGCTCATTTATATGTGTTCGATATTCAAAAAAAGGCGCTGAATTCGACAGAGTTTCGTGTTGGGGAAAATAAAAATATTTCCTACCACTTGGAGTGTCACTCTACATTTTCTTCGGTCAAAGGCCCAGTCGATCTTATTGTCTACAACCTTGGATATCTCCCTGGAGGAGATAAGTCTCTTACAACCAATGTACAAACCACTATTAAAAGTATCAAAGCTGGTGTCGTACTTCTCAACCCAGGTGGCCTCATTAGCTGTATGCTCTATCCCGGTCACTATGAGGGAGCTAGAGAGAAATCTGCTCTCCTTGAGTTAACCGCAAACTTTTCTCCAAAAAAATTTCAGATTTTTCATCACAGGTCAGTTAACCGCTCTAAAGCACCTTCCTTGCTCCTCATCCAAAAAATAATATATTAAACATTTTAAACTTTGCGCAATTCAATCGATTTCTATATGAGTAAGAAATGATTATGAATTGCCTAGGAATGAGATATTTAGTATAATAAGTGTAGGTGGGATATTAACAAACAACTAATAAACACTCCTAAAATACATAAGAGAAAGTATGGGATGCATAAGAGAAAGTATGGGACTAGGCAAAATTATCGATGCCTCTCCAATCTTTTTTCAAGAACGTCAATCACGTTTTGTTGAGGAACTTTTTGATGAGACTCACAGACAAGAGACGTATAATCCAAACGAACTCCTTGCTATTATAAAGCAAGTGAACAGTGTTGATGTTTCAAATCTTTCGGAGACAGTGCAGAACAAATTTCAAACTCTCTGTGGTCGGGTTCATACTTTAAGTGTGAATCACAGGGTCGATGAAATCTATGAGGAAGCAACAGCATTAAGTAGCGGTGAGTACAATTCTTCTAAAGAACTTACCTATCGCATACAAACTCTCAAAGAAATGCTGACTGATGTTTGGAGCAATAATTCTCTTTCACAAGAAAATTCAAATTTTATTCAAGTGGCTTCAAAGAAACTTTCCGTGCTTTCTGCTCAACCCTCTTTCTCAAAAAAAGATGATATGGTACATTGTTTTCAAATCAATTTTATTGAGAATGAGGAAATGTTACCAGAATCTGAAGTTATTGGATCGGTTGTCACCTCTGAGTGGGAAGATGCCGAGCTTTCTATTGAAATTTTGCAAGTCGCACAGCTTCTCCATCAGGGGCATCCTGAAGGAATTATTAAGTTCCGCCAACTTCCACAAAATGTTCAAAAAGAACTCGGACCTGCTGATCATTCTGCTGAGTATATTCGCGAAATGGTCACTATGGGCATGCAGATGGGGCGCAAAGATGGATATTCTCCCTCTCAGAAAGAGGTGGAGCTTATGTTTTCAGAAGCTCCACCTGTGGGATAAGAACCACCTGCAAAACTCCCAATCAGTCGATTTTTTGGATTTTATGCAATATTCAAGTTAGGTTGGAATGTTTGTTTCGCATAGATGAATTTGTGAAAAGAAGCAAAAAGCGACTATTAATTGGGGTTTCGGGTTTATCGTTTTGAAAACTGGTTAGGTATGTTAATTTTATTTGAAAAAAGACCTCTTATGATGTAAAACATGATGATAAAACCAATATATCTAACCCACAAGAGGCCTAAAGATTTAAATCGCAACAAGTCTAATCATATACTCTTATCTCCTACAGCCAGGCTGGACCCCTTGAAGCTTCCGCTAGAGCCCGCTTTAGAGCATTTTTCCCAAAGAATCCTTGAAAGAGTTTCTTCCTCTTATCCATAGTATCCAGTGAATCTTGTTTAAGAAGGTATTTTTTGGATTTTGGTATATCCCAAGTATAAACACGTTGGCCACTGAGGTAAGTTGTTATGCTAGTCATACGGTTTTTAAAAAAAAGGCAAATTCTTTCGATTAATGAAGTCTTTGGGGGGTTAAGAGTATATAAATCCCGATTCGCACGCAAATAGTTAGGTGGGTAATGTTCCTGAGGTCGGACACCTCCTATAGAAAATTTATTCATGATAAAAACTCCTTGTTATCTAACTATAATAGATTAGATAAATTAATATTTATTATATTAAATTATTAATTATAAATCAACACTTATTCTTCAAATATAATACTATAGAACTGTATGTGGGTACGCCCTTTCAGGGCGTATTGCGGACTAGAGAATTTGATTAGATATTACAAAGAAACGTGATTTCAAGGACAGGAAAAGAGGAAATTGGCCTATTTTGAGTCATTTTTAAAATAATAACTTGAGAATATGCCGTTTCTGGGCAGAAGGAAGCCCTAATCAAAACAGATACCTGGGGATCAAGCACCAATAATCGTTTGATATTAAAGCAAATAGCTCCCATGAATGCTGTAAATCGTCTTTAAACTTTGGTAGCCAAGATAATTGCCTTATGATTGCAGCCTAAAAAACCCGAAACATACTGTAATCGCGCTTGAATCTTAAGGCATATGAGGCCGCAAGGAAAAGTTTATCATTCCTTATAAAAGGCCCCGTAGAGAACTCAGATTATTAGGAGTTTTACAAGTGGCTCATAATATAAAACGATCCAGTCACAACCGGCAAAGCTTTTTCTTTCTTTGCATAGTCTAGTGCTTCATCAAAAGTCATGGGTGTTCCTACCCTAAAACTCTCACGAGGAATGAGCCTGGGATGATCGGAAGGCAATAGAGCAATATGGTCAGCATATTTCTCTATAACTTCAAGGGAACCTTCAATATCCTTGTCCCTTGCCATTCCAAGCAAGACATGGATCTTTTTCCATCGATATTCCTTTGTTATCTTTTCAAAAAGACGGGTAAGTGCTGCAGGATTATGCGCTACATCTAGGAGCATATCTCCCCGCTTTTCAAAGCGGCAGGGAGGACGCTGGAGCAGGCTATCACTGATTTCGATATCAAAGGGAAGGTGTTTAAACGCTTTTCGAGCAATGTTCACGCTCCCCTCTCTAGAGAGAATCACAGGCGCACTCTTCTCATCAGCTATATCGAAAATGGACTGCCTAGCTGCAGTTTCTCCTAATACAACAGGGGTATTGTTTTTAATAATCCCCCCTTTTTCTTTAGCAATTGCATCAAGAGTTCCTCCTAAAATTGAGGAGTGGTCAATATTAATAGATGTGATGATTGAGAGAATTGGATCAATGATGTTTGTCGCGTCAAGTCTTCCGCCAAGCCCGGCTTCAATGATGGCAATATCCACCTCTTCTCGTGCAAAGTAATGAAAAGCAAGTAATGTGGTAATCTCGAAAAACTTAGCAGCTTTTTTAAGAGAAAGAATCTTTTCGAGACCTGAAACAACATCTGCTTCTGAAATCATATTGCCATTCACCTGGATCCGCTCCCGATAAGTATAGAGATGAGGAGAGGTAAAAAGCCCCACTCGATACCCATTTTCTTGAAGAACAGACGCAAGCTTTACTGCAACAGTCCCCTTGCCATTGGTCCCGGCAATGTGAACCGTAGGAAATTCTCTCTCAGGATGACCCAATTTCTCCGCCAATTCAAGGGGAATGGATAGATCAGTTTTAAGTTCTTTCGATCGCTTTAATGAAAATAAAAAGTCAGTAAGCTCATGATACCGGGTCATGTCTCTCCAAAAATTTTCAAAACATCTTCTTTGCAGGTCCAGGAACAACCAAGCTCAATATGAGGCTTCACTGTTCCATGAAAATCTGAACCACCACTCATAAGAAGCCCATTTTTCTCAGCCACAGCAAGCCAACGTTTTTCATGATTATGAAAACGCCCGTAATAGCATTCAATTCCATCAAAAGGCATGGAGAGAAGAGCGTTTAAAGCCTCACCCTTTCTCACCAGGTGGGGGTGGGCAATAAAGGCTTTTCCTCCAGCATTTTGAATGATCTGAATGGTTTCTTCGGGTGTGACGCTCTCTCCGGGTTCAAAGCATGGCTTTCCTTCCCCAATGAATCGATCAAAAGCTTCTTGAATTGAGGAAACGATTCCTTTTTCTACTAAGAGTTGTGCAATATGGGGACGTCCCACAGTCCGATCCTTTGGGTTGCCAAGTTCTTCCTCATCAAGGATAATTGAAAGTCGCTTAAGCTTTTCTAAGATGCTGCGGTTGCGGTAAAGACGCCTTTCTTGATGTTTTTCGCAAAAATCAAGAATTTTAGGGGTTTTCTCCACACCATATCCGAGGAGATGAACGGGATAACCCTTATGGCGTGTTGAAAATTCTACCCCTACAAAAAGATTAACCCCAAGAGATTTTGCTTCATCAAAGAGCTTTTTTGTATAGGCATCAAGAGTATCATGGTCCGTAATAGCAAGACCACTTAAGCTCTTCTCCTTTGCTAAATGAAGCAACTCACTCGGCGTGCAAGTTCCATCACTACATGTGGAGTGACAATGAAGATCTACCCGATACATTAACCCTCTCCAATGCTGTAGGGGATGGGGCATATTTCCATTTCAAGATCATGCCCTGTTTTTTCCCTTATTGTTTCTTTGATATATTCGACGAGCTCTAAAACATCTGAGGTCGTGGCTCCTCCCCGATTGATAATAAAATTTCCATGAAGAGTCGAAACTTCGGCTCCCCCTATGCGCTTTCCTTTCAAACCACATTCCTCGATTAGAGCACCAGCTCCTGCAGTATCAGGATTGCGAAAGATACACCCTACACTTTTTTCTCCATAAGGTTGCGTCCGCATCCGATATTCGATAATCTCGAGTTGATCCTTCCGTGCCTGTTCATATTTTATGAGTTGAAATCTCCCTGAAACGATGATGTCCCCACTATTTTGAAAAGAAGAGGTGCGGTATGAAAATATAAGGTTTTTCTTCTCCACATACTCCCCACTCTTATTGATTACTCCAACATGGGTGAGTGTGTCACATGTTTCCTTTCCATTAGCGCCGGCGTTCATATAGATAGCTCCCCCAACAGACCCCGGGATCCCTGAAGCAAACTCAAGTCCTCCCCATTTTTTTCGCGCCATTTGCGCTCCTAAAAAAGAGAATGAATACCCAGCCCCCACATGAAGCGCCCCTTCATTAAATTCAAAAAAATCAATTTTATTAAGAATGATCATTCCATTAAACCCCCGATCATCAAAAAGAGAATTAGACCCTTTTCCGACGACCCAATAGGGCATGTTTTCTCGGTTAAGAAACAACCTAAGCTCTTGCATTTCAGCTATCGTTTGGATGGAGATGAAATAACGAGAATTTCCCCCGATTCCAAACGTCGAGAGACCCTTTAGGGATTTGTTAGATTCAATACGGGTTTCGATAGACATGAAGAGGCCTCTGATTGAAAGATCGCATCTAATACAGCGTTGACAAACGCTCCTCCCTCAGGGGTTCCAAACTTCCGACTGAGTCGAATCGCTTCAGCAATAGCCACTTTTGGGGGGACCTCTTTTTCATATTCTAACTCGAAAACGCCGAGGCGTAAAATGTTGCGCTCGACACGGGAGATCCTCTTGAAATCATAATCTTTTGAAAATTTAGAAATCAAGGTATCGATTTCACCCATGATCACAAACATCTTTTCCACCTTTGCGAAAGCATGATGAAGCACCTTCCGTGTAACCACAAACTGGTCAAGCATGGAAGAAAGAACCTTCGCATCAGCCTCGTCATTGAGATCACGACTATAAACCATCTGGAAAACGATTTCTCTAAACTTTCTTTGAGGAACAACCATATCTCCAGGAGAGTAACAGAAAACCTCTTCTAAAAAAAGATAATTTTTTCGTTTACAATCCACCAAGAAGTGGGTAAATAATAATTATGATTGAATATCATGAAGAATTGAAACTTGCTGGGCATATTCTCCTGGCTGCATTCCTAGGGGCTGTGATAGGACTTGAGAGGGAGCGTCATGTGGGACTTGCTGGAATTCGAACCCATGCTGCCGTTGCTTTAGGGTCTTGCCTATTTGGGTTTATTTCTATGAATGTCACCGGCCCTAGCTTTGCACATACAATGACAGGAGCAGCTGATCCCTCACGGATTGCCGCTCAAATTGTCAGTGGTATCGGTTTCTTGGGGGCTGGGGTGATTCTTCGCGACAAGGGGCGTATTCGAGGCCTCACAACCGCAGCGACTGTTTGGGCTACTGCATCGATTGGACTTGCCGTTGCAAATAAAATGTATATTCTAGCAGTCTCCTCAACAGTGATCATTCTTGCCCTTCTTTCCATGTACCGCCTTCCTGGTTGGATGAAATGGAAAAAAAAGATCCAAGGGAAAGTTTATGACGATGATTGAGAAACCCTCTGCATAAACTCAAAACTCTAGTTAATTTTTTTTAATTACTTTTGATCCCGAGTATCACTCGATAGGGAATTTTGTTATAGAAATAATTTAAATATATTTTATTAAACTTATTTTTATTACTATATTATATATATATTTAAATTTATTATTAATAGTATATTATGGTATAATTGTTATAATATAATTAAAAAATATTATTATGACAGAAGCTTTAATAAACAGCTCACATCTCTCTTATGATAGGAACCATTCCCCAACCCATATGGAATCAGCATATTATGTCGATCCCATGGTGTCAACAACGGAAGTGGAATTCCTCGATGCTGAAAGGGTAAAGCACTCCTCTCAACACTTCAATAGTAGAGATGACATGCTCTACCACATTGCCAAAAAACGTATCAGCGAAAATAAAAGGCTCCGGGAAAGCGGGGAAATTACACCTTCTAAGCAGTATTCTGGATTTGAGGATGGTCTCATGGAAAGAATTGCTGGAATCTGGTCTAGAACAAAATATATCATTGCTGCGGCCTATAAAAGTTTTAGAACAAAGCTAACTTTTAAAGGGTCCAGTGAAAAGGGACTCAAGAAATATGATACTTTACTTCTAAGAAGACCTGCAACAAAAGCAGGAATCAACTTCAGTGTAAAGGATGTTAGGGATTTTATTGTCAAACCTGATATTCAATCGCTTTCTTCCGGAGATTTAACTAAAACATACTCAATCACTCGTTGGTATCACAATGGAGAATCAGGTTATTCATTTATGAATGAACGGGGTCAAAAAGAAGTTCTCCAAAATACTGTAATCTCAAGCAACGACAGATCTGCAAAAGGAATCTCTATGATGCGCTGCATCGATGATTATACCACAGGTGAATCAATTGCATACACAGGTCGCGGAGACACTAAGTCCAAAGCCAGGGAACAACTAAACTTTATCTTTCAAAATGAGCTCGTAAAAAAAACTAAAATGCAAAAAGGTCTGGTAGTAACTGAAGATGGATATGAACTTACATTTATGGTGAATAACCTGATGTCTTCAAACCTATTTGATGGGACTAATGAGAGAAACTCTATACTCAGAGAAAAAGCTATTTTTGATGATCTTTCAAGAAAACCCATTATGCTCACTGACAACAAGGGGAAGGAGCACATTGTCACGATCAAACCCCTCTATTTCAATCAGGGATTTAGCCCCGCTTTAACTGGAACATCTTGGAAACAGACTAAAATCAATCGCAAAGGCTACGCTTTACTCTTTCCCTTGATTGATGATTCAATTGCAAATAGCCTATTTATCAACGCAAAAGATAAGGAGCTGTTACGGGCAGCTAAAGAGCATCTTAGCAATCCTAGTAAGCTCAAAGCAGAAGAAGAATTCTTCTACCGTAATCTTGTAATGAAAATTTTAAAAATCCCTATCATTGACCATTGCAAAAATAGTGTTGACCAGACCTCTATCGCAACTTCTATTTCATCAGTTCTGCAAAGTTGGAGAAACCTAGGGAGAGATATTCCTATTGGGCATCCTCATGACGTCCTTACTGATCCTCTCTTTATAGAACTTTTTACCGCTAATATTCATGGCTGTCATCAAACAACCCAAGCAGCTCATTCAGCAGAGGGAGAAATTGATGGGCAACAACAGCTTACTCTCGCCCACGGTTTTAGTTGGGATAACAATCACCCTATTCTTCTTCGAATGCTTCCAGAGCGCTACCTTGATGAATCAAGGTCAAATCTTATGCAGGATAGTCCTCTAGTTGGTGGGCGTAGCCTTCTGAAGCCAGGTGGAATGACAATGTTTTATACAAATGATCATCCTCTTATTATAGAGCAGAAAAAAGCCCGAAAGGGAACGTATACCCACCTTCGGAGTAAGACAGAAAAAGAAATTTCTGAAGGAAAGAAGTATTTTCATCCGATTGCAAATAAGGGATCCTATGGATCCACTATCTACGTTGATTTAACGGGAAGAAAACTGGGCATATTTAAATCAATCGATGCTGAATTTTCATGGGATAAAAAGATTAAATCTGCCCTATCATATATGGCAGGAATCCGAAATCAGGAGGGATACCTACCCTTACCTGAATCACGCCAAAAAGGGGCAATGATCTCTGAACGAGCAAGTCACTTACTAGACAGAGTCATCGGCACTCAATCGACTCCTGAAACAGAAATTATCCATGCAGAAGGTCATAAAGGATCGTTTCAACGTTTCCTTCATGGATATCAAGAGGCTGAAGAAGCCAAGCTTCCAGGAGCAGCAGGAGTTAATGCTTCAGACCTTGATAAATACCAAAGACTTGTCATTTTAGATTTTCTGTTAGGAAATCTTGACCGCAAGTTAGACAATTGGATGGTAAAGATGACTGCGGATGAAAAGCACTTTGAAGATATCAAAATGATTGACAATGCTAACTGTTTTCCCAGGGGGCATTTGCCACAGCAACTCGAGCCTTTTCCCATTGCACTTAAGAGCTATAGGTTAGCCGACATCGACCTATCCATATGGAGCCAATACTTATGGAGAAACCTAGAATTATCAAATTTTCAACTTACAGATAACAGCAGACTTCTTATTGCATCACTCACAGAAATAAAAATTGAGGAAATTATTCACACATGGAGAGAAGATCTCGGGCTAGAATATTTTGAATCCTTTTTTGGAGAAAATGAAGGCCAGGCTATTAAAGCTTTTAGAGATCGAGTCAAGATACTGCGTAAGTTTAATGAAGGCACTGATGACATTGCTATGCTTGCGTCCTACAATAACTATGACACAATCAAAGCATTCTTGGGAGAAGATGAGTTAGAGGCTTCTCAAGCTATTTTCTCATTTGCATAATACTATTTTATCTATTTACAACTTTTTCTCTTCCAATTAAGGTGTGAATTTTATTTTTGCAACTGTATAATCGCTTCCTCGCGATTGGGAGATTGATGTGCTTGGTATCTTTTTGGATTCAGAAACCAATGGTCTTAATGTCCGCAAACACCGTATCTGCGAGCTTGCTTACAAAGTTGTTGACGTAGAAAATGGCGAAACGCTTGAAGCTTTTGAATCTCTCATTCATATTCCTTTTGAAGAGTGGGAAAAAAGTGATCCTGCAAGCCTCAAAGTCAATGGTTTTACCTGGAATGACCTAAAGGACGGAATGACTCCTCAAAAGTTAGCTGAAAAGGTCAAGCTCTCCTTCAAACAGTGTGGTATCCAGAGAGGTCAAGCAGTTTTTATCTGTCAGAACCCTTCATTTGACCGCGCTTTCTTCACGCAGCTCATCGATACAGACGTCCAAGAAGAACTCAACTGGCCCTATCATTGGCTTGATTTAGCCTCGATGTATTGGATGAAATGCCTCTCTGCAAAAGGTTCTAAACCCTGGGATACAGGAGTCTCTAAAAACCAAATCGCTGAGGCTCTCGGCCTCCCTACCGAAGCTGAACCCCACAAAGCCATGAACGGCGTTGATCACCTTATCCTTTGCTACAAGGCAGTCGTCGGCTTTCCTTTGCTTAAACCTTGAGGGCCCGCGCATTAATTTCTTGAAACAGAAATCTTTGTCTCTCCTCACATGAGGGGTGGGTCCTAAATAAATCCAATAGTATTCTCTTTGCTATAGATTTGTCTCTAAAAACTTCTTGTAAAACAAGCATTCCTTCAGGATCATCCTATTTCTATCGGAACATTTTCCTATACTCAAACAAACTCAAAAAAGCTTTTTGTTTTTGACATACACGCACACAGTACGTCCTTTAAAGGTCGTCACTGTTTCTCTTACGAGTCCGTTCTTCTCTGCAACACATATGGATGCACTGTTTTCCGGATCAATAAGAGAGATAATACGACCATATTCCAGCTCATGAAAACCATACTCCATACACGCCCGTGCAGCCTCTGTGGCATATCCTTTTCCCCAGTGGTCTCGGACAAATAGGTAACCCACCTCTATCTCATCTTTTCCTTCTACACCTTTCTGCTCAAGAAGACCACAAATCCCTACAAACTCCCCCGTCTCCTTAAGCTCGCAAACAAAAAAACCAATTTTTTTATCTTGATAGAATGCCTCTGCCTTAGAAACCCATTGAATTGCTTCTTCAAACTTTTTTGTCCGCTCATAGAAATGCATAGCAACAGGATCAGAAAAAATCTTCATAAGCTCTTTCTGGTCACCGTTGACAAGAGGGCGGAGGGTAAGGCGATTAGTTGTTAAGACGACGCTGCTTCTTTTTAAGGGCACGTTCTTGTTTCTCTTTCTTTAGTAAGTGTTCAAAAAAACGTGTTTCCTTGGCAATTACCCCCGCTAAAACACAGAGGGCAATCAGATTGGGAAAAGCCATAAGACCGTTCATCATATTCGCAAATCCCCAAATGAGTTTTAAACCAAGAACAGCCCCTGGAACAACGACCAGGGTATAAATAACGCGGTATAACTTCGTCACTCGATATCCAAAAAGATACTCAAGACACTTTTCCCCGTAGTATGCCCATCCAAGTATCGTAGAATAGGCAAAAGGAATTAGAGCGATTGTGACAATAAGCCCTCCATAAGGAATAATGCTATTAAAAGCTCGAAGAGCCATTGCAGAGCCATCCAGCATCTTTCCATCCAGTCCTACCTCGCCAAGAACACCTGAAAGGACGATTACAAGACCGGTAATCGTACAGACGATCCCCGTTGTGATAAAAACACTACACATCGAAATAAGAGACTGTCTTCCAGGAGTATCTGTCTTTGCTGCAGCTGCGGCAATCGGAGAACTCCCTAGCCCTGCTTCACTTGAGAATACTCCACGGGAAATCCCCAACTGTACTGCAATCATCACCGTTGCACCAGCAAAACCTCCGACTGCTGCCTGCCCTTGGAACGCCGATTGAAAAATAAGACCAAACGCTGCAGGAACCGCCTCGATCCTTAAAGCAATAATGATGAGTCCTCCAACAATATAAAAGGCTGCCATCGCAGGAACCAAAACTCCCGCAACTTTTCCAATACTTTTAA
This sequence comes from uncultured Chlamydia sp., assembly GCA_946127115.1. Classification (GTDB taxonomy): domain Bacteria; phylum Chlamydiota; class Chlamydiia; order Chlamydiales; family Simkaniaceae; genus Neptunichlamydia. The sequence continues at coordinate 144,778 of CAMGYI010000001.1, read as the reverse complement.
TCCCTCCGATCAAAGCACCTCCCACAAGGATCATAAGGCCTAGGCCCGACCAAATCGGATCAATATCAAATAGGTCTTTAAGAGCAAGCGAAACTGAGTTTGCCTGAACCATATTCCCTGTTCCTATCGCCGTAACGGCGCCAAGAATGGCAAATACTGCTGCAAGCCACTTCCATTTCACCCCTTTTCGGATGTAATACATGGGTCCACCACACATTTCACCCAACTCGTCGATTTCCCGATATTTAATCGCGAGAATTGCTTCTCCATATTTAGTGGCCATCCCAAAAAGAGCAGCCCCCCACATCCAGACAAGTGATCCTACTCCTCCAATAGCAATCGCTGTAGCAACACCGGTAATGCTACCAATACCAATGGTGGCCGCTAAAGCTGTCATCAGGGCTTGGAAATGACTGATATCACCTTCTGCATCGTCATCATGGCGACTAAACGCCAGCTTGTGAGCATAAATGAGATACCGAAACTGAAGAGCCCTGGTGTGAATCGTCAGATAGATCCCCACAAGGACTAGCAAAATCAGTAGAGGAGGACCCCAAATCCAGTCATTAAGGCGATCAATAATATGCTGCAATTTTTCCATGGAACTATCGGTGCTTTCTTAAAAAAGTCTCCGCTACACTGTATACGGTCTTACCATTCTTTTCCACCTCATAATTCATTTCCTGCATGGCTTCATTTGAAATCTTCCCTGCAAGGGTCCCAATAACAGCTTCGAGACCTTCATGCTTTTGGAGAATATCTTTGCGGATAATCGGCACCGCTTCGTAGGAAGGAAAAAGTTCAAGATCATCCTCAAGGAGCTTCAAGCCACAGCAAAATCCATCGGTGGAATACCCATTGATAAGATCGCACCCTTTTCTATTCAAAGATAAATAAAGAAGGACATGATCCATCATTTTGAGGTGATGAAACGGAATGCGGTACTGATCCTTCAAAATCCCAAACTCCTCCCTTCCACAAAACTCCTGGTCAAACCCCACTTTTAGTCCACTTCCCTTTAAAACTAAGTCTGATAGTGTAGAAATTCCATATTCTTTGGCCACCTCAACATCCATCATCAAAGCATACCGATTCTGGAACCCCAAAGGAGAAAGGGTTGAAATATCCCACTTTGCCAACCCTTCTTGCACCTCGTTATAAATCCTCTTTTTAGATTTTTGCGCTGTCTCTTTTCCTAAAATTGCTGTGAGAGCCGTTCCTGTATATTCAACATACAAGTCAATTTGTTTTCCCCTCAGGGCTTGAAAAAGAATAAATGTACCGTCTAATAGATACTTTCTCTTCACAGGAATTCCCAAATCTTTTTCGATTAGCTGGGCCAGAATCTCAGAGAGGATTTCCCCTTCACTCCCTTTTCCACCGATAACAATTCCTTCACTCATTTCTTTATTCATCCATAGAGATCCAATAACAAAAAAGGCGAAAAGAGCGATGCTCTCTAAAAGAAGCAAGAGTTTTCGACGAATGCTATTCATAATATTTCTATTATGCTAGCCTTAAAACTTATTAGGAAAGAATAATGTCATTTTTAACGCCCCTTCCAACCCCTGAAGACATCCATTCAAGTCTCCCCTTAGAGCTAGCTAGAAAGAAGTCTGTCTCTGATCTTCGCCACACTGCGGAACATATCATTAGTGGGGAAGACGACCGTCTAATTATCATAACAGGCCCTTGCTCAATACACGACGTCGATATCGCAATCGAATATGCCATCCGATTTAAGGAGCTTTCAAATAAAGTAACCGAGCGCATTTTCCTCATCATGCGGGTTTTCTTAGAAAAACCCCGGACGCAGTTCGGATGGAAAGGGTTTCTTTATGATCCTCTCCTTGATGGAAGTTATGAAATTGAAAAGGGACTCTTTGCATCCCGAGAACTTCTTTTAAAACTCTCTGAAATGGATATTCCAATTGCAACGGAATTCCTCGACCCCGCATTGACCCCCTATAACGAGGACGTGGTGACGTGGGGAGTCATTGGTGCTCGAACTTCTCCTTCTCAGATTCATCGTCAGATGGCATCTCACCTTCCAATGCCGATTGGCTTTAAAAATGAAACTGATGGCAATCTTGATAATGCAATATGTGGAGCCCTAGCGGCGCGCCATCCGCAAGCCTCTGTAGGGATTAATCCCGAGGGACAAGTTTGTTCCCTAAAAACTTCAGGTAACCCTTATACACACCTTGTCTTGAGGGGTTCTCAAAATGCCCCCAACTACGACCATTTAGCCATATCGGAAGCAATCTACAAGCAGCGTCTCTATGGACTCAACTCTCGTCTCATGATCGATTGTGCCCATGGGAACTCTCAAAAGGATCCAAAAAACCAACAACTTGCCTTTTGCTCAATATTGGAACAAATTGGAGAAGGAAACCATCTTATTATGGGGATGATGCTTGAAAGCCATCTTCAAGGAGGCAACGCTCTTTCAATCACCGACCCATGCCTTGACTGGCAAACAACAGAGGAACTCATCCTCTGGGCGTACCAATCTCTTCCTAATCACTCTCTTACTCACTGAACAAAATTTACTTAAGGCAAGTCTGCTTGTCTTAGGCATGATGAGGATACTGTTTTGACAGGGTTAAATTTCTGGCGCTAATCTCCGAAACATAATCAGTATTGGTATGGTACACTACCTGTTTTATTCTGTGTAAATTTTAGTTTTCGAGTGCTACCCACGCTACTACTATTTTTCTATTGAATGGAAGATTTTCTTCTATTTATGTTCTCATTTGCACAGTTCTTCTTACACACCCCGTCTTGACAATGAGGTGCACCTTAATTTTCGGTCCCATGGGCTACTTCTCCCCTGATTCTGGGGTTTATTATACCCTGTCCAGAAGTCTAATCATAAGTATCCGTTCAAGTGGCGACATTATTTACATCTTCTAATCGATCACGATTAGGTCGGTCCAAAGCTGCTGTTTCCACTCTTTGATGACAGTATTATCCTTGCCAAGGATTTCGGCTTTGTAGGTTAGAAAACCATCAGTTACCTTGTAATCTTTGCCAAGAACGGAATAAGTAATCACACCTCGACGACGATCGATTGGATAACAAACTTTTTCTTCGGTGTGGTTTTTATAGATAATACTGAGGGCCAGGATAAGTTCTTCTTGAAGAGCCTCCTCGGGAAGGCGCCACTCTAAAATGAGTTCTTGCCCTTTTGGCAGATTTTTCTGACGAGGATCAGGACTTCCTACAAAGGTACTTGCAAGCTTCATCCGATCCACAGCCTCCCGCTTCACTGAAAGATAGTACTTCTCGCAGCTAAAGCAGAAGAGAAAAAGAAAAATCAAACATTGACTCAGGCGCATAACACTCGTAGAATTTATCTTATATGTCAGAAAGCTATCAAGAAGAAAGTGTAAATGGAATCGTCTTTTCTCCTGATCGGAAAGAAATTCTCCTGATTAAAAGAAGAGATGTTCCTGTCTGGGTCCTTCCAGGAGGTGGGATCGACGCTAATGAAACGCCTGATCAAGCAATCCTTCGAGAAATGGAAGAGGAAACAGGATATACCGTTGCCCTTATTAGGAAGATTGCCGAATACACTCCCCTCAACCGCCTAGCCCGTTTCACCCATTTCTTTGAATGTCAAATTACTTCGGGATCTCCAATACTAACAGCTGAAACTCAAGGGATTTCTTTCTTCTCCTTAGAGGAACTTCCTCCCCTTCCTCCCCCCTATCCTGATTGGATCTCCGATGCCTGCCAAAAGAATGCTCCTCTACTCAAAAAAAAGAATTTATAGAGTTACTTATCTTAATCTATTAAAACACTTCTTCTTGCATCCTATTCTCGTCTCTCGTTTCATCCTTTCCCGCTTAGGGTTTCACATCAATGATTAAATTATTTTTAAATCGAGACAATAATTTCTTTACAAGGTATACTTCTGCAAAAAAACAACAATAGGAGAAAGAAAATGACCTTACAAAAGGTTCTATTCGACGATAGAGTCATAAACGTAAATACAACTCTACAGCAAGATAACATCAAAGCTACGCTATTAGTTTTGGGTCTAGTGGCAATTGCCACTGCAGGAATTGGAAGGAATTTTTTTGAAATGGATAAAATGACAGCCGCTGTTACTGCAGGATCTGGGGCAATGCTTGCCGCATCTGCAATAACAGAAAGAGATGCATTTCTTTGTATTCTAGCTACGGCTTATATCACTGGAACCGGAGTTGCAATGATCCAAGCATTTAGAGACGGACGTTTCTACGTCAAAGTTGATCTTGCCGATCTACTAAGACTTGCTTTCGATGTTAAGAAAAGCTATGCTAAGAAGTAGTTTTCTATGGGCCCATTCATCGCGGGCCTAATTTTTTAGTGGGTGTGTCATCTTTTTTGGATCAACCACTTCATCAAACTTTTCAGCCGATAAATAACCTAGTTCTAACACCACGTCACGAAGAGTCTTATTTTCTTTGTGGGCTTTTTTTGCAATCTCAGCCGCCTTGTCATATCCAATTACAGGATTGAGAGCAGTGACAAGCATGAGAGAGCGCTTGACAAGAATATCGATCTGCTTTAGGTTGGCCTCTATTCCCTTCAAGCAGCGATCGTAAAAGTTCTTCGTACTATCTCCAAGAAGTTGCATCGATTGAAGAAGGTTGTAGATCATCATAGGGCGGTAAACATTCAGCTCAAAGTTTCCCTGCGACCCAGCCGTTCCAATAGCCATATCATTTCCCATCACCTGGATACAGATTTGAGAGAGAGATTCACATTGAGTAGGATTAACTTTCCCAGGCATGATAGAAGATCCGGGTTCATTACTAGGAATAATGAGTTCTCCAATACCCGATCTTGGACCAGATGCCATCCATCGAATATCATTGGTAATCTTGAGAAGAGAACCGGCAAGCATCCGGAGGGCTCCACTCATTTCAACCATAGCGTCATCAGCACCAATTGCTTCAAACTTGTTCGGGGCTGTTGTGAATGTAACACCCGTGAGCTCAGAGATCACCTCAGCGACTCTTTCAGGAAATCCCTTTGGAGTATTGAGCCCCGTTCCTACGGCTGTTCCTCCAAGAGCAATTTCCGAAAGGTGGGGAACGGCATTCTCAATAGAGCGGATTCCATATTCAATCATTGCCACGTAGCCTGAAAACTCTTGGCCAAGCGTTAAGGGAACAGCATCCATCAAGTGTGTTCGCCCGATCTTCACAATGTCTTTAAAAATTTCGGTTTTTTCTCTCAGTCCATTCAAAAAGATCTGAAGGTTTGGAATGAGAAGATTTTTTGTTTTAAGGATCGCTGCAATATGAGCTGCTGTCGGAAAGGTGTCATTTGAGGACTGCGATTTATTGACATCATCATTAGGATGGATGGGATGCTTAGATCCCATGATCCCCCCAGATTTTTTAATGGCATAATTACTTACCACCTCATTGACATTCATGTTGGTTTGAGTGCCAGATCCTGTTTGCCATACAACCAAGGGAAAGTGCTCATCAAGCTCACCTCTCAAGATAGCATCAACAGCATCCTTGATCATGACGCATTTGTCATCAAGAAGGAGTCCCATCTCATTATTGACAATCGCAGAAGCCTTTTTAACAATGGCTTGCCCATAGACTACTTCAATAGGAATCTTTTCTCCCCCCACGGAGAAATTTTGGCGGGAACGCTCAGTTTGAGCGCCCCAATATTTATCCTCAGGAACCTCAATAGTCCCTAGAGAGTCTTTTTCTTTCCTCATACTCGCTTATATACTGCTTAAATCAGTAATAATGCAAATACGAATGCGAAAAGTGAAAAAGATTCTACAATCCCAAGAGCTGCTAAACACTTACCATAAATAGCAGGTTGCTTAGCTGAGGCTTGGATTCCAGTCGCCGCACACATTCCTTGATAAATCGCAGAAAGCATAATCGCAAGACCAATAGAGGTCCCGATTCCAATTCCATTCCATGCTGTCAAAGTATTCGCTAAAATAGCATTTTTCATAAGGAGCATAAGGACGAATCCATAAATCGCTTGTGATGAAGGAATGGCCGACATACCGATAAATTTACCGTGATTTTCATCGACGCGAGCCATGACTCCATGGGATGCCATCCCAGCAATTCCACATCCAATAGCGCTCCCTAAACAGGCAAGGCCAAGAACTATAGCAGGACCCATCATTGTAAAATTCATAAGTTATTCTCCTCTAGATTTTAAACCCAAGTGACAGCCTTGGGATGTTTAGATGATTTTCAATTTTTTTTCAGTTTCAAAATGGGGAAAACACCTAATACTTTGGTCAAGTAGGGGTGGTTTTGCCACTTTGAAGCTGGAACAAAAAAAAAATCCAGATGAATATTCATAGGTTGTTACTTGGGGTTAAACATTTTTAGTGGGTTAAAGAGCCTTCCACCTCCTTCAAAGGAGTGGTGATACCATTCGATAAAATTGAGACGAAGACCGTGAATGGTTCCTCCCATAATGCCAACTGCAATATTGATAATATGGCCGATCAAGATGACGAAGAACCCTGCGGCAAAGCCGAGGCGCATCCCCATGTCATTGAATGTTCCAGCTAATATCATCGCAGCTAGCCCTAAGGCATAGAGACGAAGATAGGATAGTATATCTGCAAAAAGCTCGATGGGTTTGCTAAGCTCAATAAGACCTGCCCATTTGTTCTGAATGAATGCCAAAATAAGGGCTAGGGCAATCCCCCCAAAAAAGAGCTGCTGCCCTACTTCATACCCTTCCACTTTCGGGATGATACCCATGAAGTGAATAATTGAAGTAGCACCCAAAATTTTCGGAAAGAATATATACCCCCCAACAGAAGCAAAGATCCACCCAAGTCCTGCCCAATGACGCCTAGAATGACGGAGCAGAGAAAGACTGATATGAATCACCCCAACTAGAAGAGAAATCTCCATAAAAATGCTATCTTTGAACTCATCTAAAACAATATATTTGACGAATCCATCTTTTTTTACTTTTGCTGCTTGTAAAAACTCCGCTCCATTATAAATGTATTCAAGGTCTGGAAATTTTTGGATGGTCTCTTTCCAAGTTTCATCCCTCTTATCAATGTGATAACCAGCCTTTTTCTCGGCCATATAGTTGATTCCCGAAACTTTGTTTAATGGGTTTGTTGGTGAAAGCTCGAGACCAAAGTAAGAACCCGTTAGAATCCCCCAACCAATGCAAAACGTTGAAAGGATTGTAAAGAGACGCAAAAAACGTTTTCCACTCGGCTTTAAATGTCTGAATTTCGTGCGAAGGAAGAATGCTAAGGCTAAAAAGATCGCTCCATACCCCGCATCAGAAATAATCATCGCAAAGAAAACGGCAAAGCCCCAAAACACCCAACTCGAAGGATCTTTATCATTTGTTGCAGGAGTATCAAAAATATGAACGAGATCTTCACCAACTTTTGCATAGTTTTTGTTTTCCATATAAGTGGGAATTTTCTCCCCCTCTTCAATTGCCACCTCTTCTGCGTGAATTCCTAGCCCCTCTAGCAAGGGGAAGAGGCCGTGCAAACGATTCTCTGGAATCCATCCTTCAATTGCAAACAAATGATTGTTTATGTGGGTACTAATATCATCTGACGCACTCATTAAATGGTAATGGTTAAGGGCATGTGTCAAGTGGTCCTTCAAAAAATCGATATATGTCGCATTTTCCTTAAGCTCCTCAGCGCATCGTTTCATCTTAAGGCTCGCAATCTCGAGTTCGTTTTCAAGTTGCGAGAGGGATTTTTCAAAATGCATTTCGATCATTCCCTGAAAGCTCTCCACCTGAGGGCTTATCGTCATGAAATATTCCATGTCATATTCGGAACCAATAGGAATCATTACTTCATCAAGCTCAAGTGTTCTAAGCCTCGCCCTTTTTACGCAGAAAAATTGAACATGACGCCCTGTGTCTTTCTCGATTTCTCGAATTTCTTCGAAGGAAAAATCCCCCAAAGGCTCAATCCTTGAAATCTCAGATGCAAGAAGATTCTTCTCCTCTTCTAGCCGCTCAAGCCACTGAGCATCCTCCACAACACTACTGGCAAGTTTTTGGACATCGAGATCCTTTGTAAGCTCTGCCATTTTTAAGTGGGGTTGCTTGTGCAAAATCGCTAAAGCTGCCATAAGCTTTTGAACATCCTCAGGATAGTCAAGTGCTTTTCGCATTCTTGTGGATAAAAATTCGACAAAACCCTTCTCTTGAGCTCTCGTAAAAAAGGTATCGACGTCTTCTTTGACACCAATAAAGAGATATTTTTTCACCTTGATAATCGTCAAACTAAGGACTCCTCTTCTTTCCTCTTTTCAATCTTACCCTTAGCCACTTTTGCTTGAGCAACCGAAGCAAGTTCTTGGTCTCCTAAAAAGACTTTGATTTTTTTAATGTTGGCTTGAGTGCGGGGAATCAATATTTTTTCAAAAAGGTTCACTCGAATCGAAACTTCACGAAGCTCTTCCTCTAAAATCTTTTTCTTTTCTTTCACTACTTCGATTTTCTCTCTAGCAACAACAAGCAGCTTGACCTGATCCATTGCAGAGTCAACCCAAAGGGGGGATTCGAAAAGTGAGTAGTCATGAGGTTTAAAAATCACCTTTTCAAAGAATGGGATTTCTGCACCCGCAATATTCTCGTACCGTTTCTCGACTTCATCTACGTGAGAACCTCCGTACAAAAGATCGGAGGAAGGATCACTAAATAGAGACTGAAACCCTTCACAAGTTCCTTTTTGCTCAAAAAACTCCCGGGTAAGCCCTTCAATTTCACAAGTGGCTTCGTTCACTTCCATCTGAAGCATCGCCTTCTTTAATTGAAGCGTCGGAAGATATTTTTGGAGTTGCTTAAGCTTATACTGCTGATCTCTCAACTCCATTTTGGTTAGCTTAATTTGAACCATGAGTTCCTACTTGGGCCAGTATTTGTTGATCATATCTTGCTTGATACCTACTTCATATGGGTCAAAGCATTCCGCAAGGGTCTTCCACCCTAAATTCAGAGCGTCTTCAATGGGGATATTTACCTCTAGATTCATCATCCGCATCTCAAAAAGAGAGGAATACTCGAGCAACTTTTCATCCCAACGGGAGAGGCGGAATCCCATGCTTTGGCGCTCACGTGCTTTTTTTGATTCAGCATAGAGGCGAATCTGAGCGTTGGCGATATCGCCGTGGTCTTCCCGAGTCACACTTCCAATGACCTGCTGCTTAAGCCGGGAGAGAGAACCAAAAGGATCAATTCTTCCTTCATGTAGGTAGAATTGCCCCTCCGTAATGTATCCGGTATTATCAGGGATAGGATGTGTCACGTCTCCACCAGGCATCGTTGTCACAGAAATTAGCGTGATTGATCCACTGCCATCGATGTCGACCGCCTTTTCATAGCGCGAGGCCAAATCCGAATACAAGGAGCCAGGATATCCCCGATTCGAGGGAACTTGATCCATCGTAATCATGATCTCTTTAATCGAGTCAGCAAAGGCAGTCATGTCGGTTAAAAGAACAAGAACATTCTTATCCTTTATAGCAAACTGCTCCGCACAGGCAAGTGCCATATCTGGAACTAGCAAACATTCAACGGCCGGGTCGGTTGCCCTATGGATAAACATCACTGTTTTCTCCATCGATCCCGATTTCTCAGCGTTATCAATAAAGGCTTGGTAATCGTCATACCTAAGTCCCATCCCCCCGATAATGACAATGTCTGCGTCAGTTTGGTTTGCAATCCGCATGAGCAACTGATTATAGGGCTCTCCAGCAATCGAAAAAATCGGAATTTTCTGAGATTTTACGAGGCAATTGAAGACATCAATCATCGGAATATTTGTATTCACCATTTGGTGAGGAACAATCCGCTTCACAGGATTAAATGAGGGTTGATTAATCGAAATCTTCTTTCCAATAACTTCGGGACCATCATCAATAGGTTCACCACTTCCATTTAAGCGACGCCCCATAAGAGAATCTCCTGCTGTTACCTGCATTGTATGCCCTAAAAAGCTCACGCGATCTCCGGTCGAAACTCCCCGCGGGTTCTCAAACGCCTGCAATGTGACTTTTTCTCCATCGATGCTCAAAACTGAAGCAAAGGTTGTGTCGCCAGATTTTCGGTGGATTTTCCCAAGTTCTCCCATCTTCACACCTACGGCAATGACAGTAATTAAATTTCCACGGATGTCGATAATTCTATCGTAAATCTTGTTCATACATTAATTCCCTGTAGCAGTTTCGATGCGATGCATAATCGAGTCATGAGCCTTCTGGTATCCATCAGATTCAAAAGGCATGAAATTCATATTTTTTATATCACCTTGGAGGGTTAAAAAGAAATTTCGTGCTTCATCATGTCCATTAAAGCTAAAGTTCGTAAGAAAGATACACTGAATGAGATCGAAAAGAATAATCTGTCGATCAAGAGGACAGTAAGCGTCTTCCTTATCAAAAGCATTCTGTTGCAAATAAGAGGAGTCATACAACTCTCCCTTCAGGTAAACTACAAGATCGTTAATTGTAATTCCCTCTTCCCCAACAACTTCCATTCTTTTCCCAATCTCATCTCCATCCTTAATAAATCGGAAAGCAGTCTGATTCTTTTTATCCCATTCTGTAACTTTATCCTCGAGGTCGCAGCTCACATCTTCAATATACTTTGACCATGAGATAAGTGGATCAATGGCTGGGTAACGTCTGGCATCTGAACGAGCTCTCGAAAGTCCCAAAAAGGCTCCCACTACAGCAAGTGTTGCCTGCGTCACAGGTTCTTCAAAGTTTCCTCCTGCAGGAGAAACCGTTCCAGCAATTGTCAGCGACCCATCTTTTCCACTCTTTAATTTGATCACTCCAGATCGTTCATAAAAAGCAGCGATCCGAGAACCTAAATAAGCAGGAAAGGCTTCTTCACCTGGAATTTCCTCTAAGCGTCCTGACATTTCTCGCATTGCTTGCGCCCATCGAGAGGTCGAATCAGCAAGGAGAAGAACATCAAGCCCCATCTGCCTGTAATATTCAGCAATTGTTGCACCCATATAAACCGAAGCTTCACGCGCTGCTACTGGCATTGAGGAAGTATTACAAATAATCGTCGTCCGACTCATGAGCGATTCATTCGTATGCGGATCTGTTAGGTGAGGAAACGTCTTGAGAACCTCAACAACCTCTCCTGCTCGCTCCCCACAAGCCGTAATAATAACAATATCCACAGAGGAATACTTCGATAAGTGGTGTTGAAGTACTGTTTTCCCCGCTCCAAAAGGGCCTGGAGTGCAGAAAGTCCCTCCTTTCAGAATGGGAAACTGGGTATCAATAACCCGCTCACCGGTATCCATCATTTTGGAAGCTTTGATCTTCTTGCCTTGGATGAGAGGCATTTTTACTGGCCAACGCTGCACCATGGTTAGCTCATGCTCCTTCCCCTTTTCATCCTTTACCTTCACGACAACCTCGTCAATTGTGTAGGATCCCGCATCAATAGTCCATGAAACTGTGTGTTTCCCCCTCATTGAAAAAGGGAGCATGATGAGGTGATGAAACCGACCTTCCATGGTTGTACCAATAGTGTCTCCCCTCTCAAGATCATCACCAATTTTAGCAACCGGCTGATAATCCCAGTGCTTTTGCCGATCAAGTGATGGGAGGTAAACACCTCTTTGCAAGAAAAGTCCTGAAGCATCTGCGACACGTTCCAATGGGCTTTGAAGCCCATCAAAAATCGTGCTGATTAAACCAGGCCCAAGTTCTGCTTCAAGAAGGTGCCCCGTAAAAACCACCTTGGAATCCAGTTCTACTCCCAAAATATCTTCAAAGACTTGAAGCTTTGCAATATCGCCAGCAATTTCGATGACTTCTCCTTTTACAGAGATATCACTAATTTCGACCATCGCGATCTCCCCCTGCCTCACATCTCCTTCAAACCTTACATGAAGAAGGTTTCCAAAGGCCTTCACGACTTTTCCAGTTGCATTACTCATATCGATCCTTTCACAATTTCACTTAACATTTGGTTCCCCTGCTTTTCATCCAAGGCATATGCATCTTCAACAATCATTAACTGCACCAAGTAACCCAAAAGATAGTCCGCAGAAAAAGGAACATCTTGCACCTCATCACCAACTCGGCAAAACCGATAGTTTGCCATAACCTCGTATTGCATTTTTGGTTTTCCATGAGCATTCTTTAATTTCTCCCCGAGATCAGCATACTCAAAAGGAAATTCAAAAAAAGGTGCATCTTTTTGCGCCAGTACTTGAGCAACAAGGGGATCATGGAAATCCTCATGCTGCAGCTCTACCCCTGGATCCAGGCCCAGATTTTTTGCTCGATATCCCGCAAGAAGAACTCTCCATTCGTGCTCGAAACAAAAATAACCTTTCAGAAAACCCCGGTATTTTTTTTTCATCTCCTTAAAATAAGCGATAAACACTTTTGGAAAATGGCGCAACTGTTCTTGAATCAACTCAGTCTCTTCCAAATGCTTAAAAACATACTCCGGAAGACCCAATTGACTCACAATCGCTTCATCGAGTTCCTTTTCATTTAGGTTTCCTCGATGATCGAGTTCCTCTTTCTTAAGTAGGGACTGGACATTCTTGATATCGACATAGGTCAAAATGTCTTTGATTTTTTCAAGATCAGAAGTGCTCATATTGTCCCTAAAGAGAGTCATCAGGTCTTCAAAAACAATCCCGGGATCACTTCCCACCTTGAGAGGAGGAAGGATGCTTCCTAGAAAGAAATACTTACTCATATGCAAAGATTACCGAACGAAAATCATCCCTAACAAAGCCTGCCAAGAGGCTTTTCAAAGCATCATCAGACATATCGATTGTAAGGTTTCGGTTAACAATTTTGACTTGAGCTCCTCCTTCCATCTCTCCTATCTCAACGCTCTTTGACTCAAGTTGTTCCACAATACCTTTAGAAAGTTCTTTGTTCACTGCTTCGACATTCACTGCCCTGGAAACAATTGCTCGAAGATCTCCATCAATGCCTTCTTTGTTAATACCTCTAATAATGGCCGTGATGAGTTCAGCAGCAATCTTTGGATCCTTCATTCTGTCACCTACAAAGGTCGAGAGTTGTGGATTAAACAGGTTTTTCTCAATCTCTTGCTTTAGAGTATCAATGCTTTTCTTGCATGCAAGGTTGATAGAGGCTTGAAAGACATTGCGTTCTTCTTCGATCTTCTTTTTCGCATCATCGAGAAGGCTGGCCGCCTCTTGCTTCGCATTGGTAACAATCTTTTCACCTTCATTTCGCGCTTTGGCAATGATTTGATCTCCCTCTTTCTTGGCGGGGTCGATCGTTTCCTTTCGCAAAACCTCGCAGATCTTTTTGACTTTTTCTTTACCAGTGTTGACAGATTTCATCATGTACCTCACGTTGCTTGTAGAGAGTATAGGCAAAAAAGATTAAATTTTCAAGACATAAGGATTTTTAGGGCGTTAAAAACAGAAGGAGAGGATATTAATCCAACGTGACCAACACCATCAATCTTCACTCCATTATGTGCAACAGAAGATTCTGGCATATGAATGTCATCAAGCCCACGAATTTCCCAAAGCACTTTTTTCATTAAGTCGGATAAGTGGTCCCATTCATGCTTTAAAGTCATCGAACCAATCCGTATGACTCTGTTAACCTCAGGGCGCCATTTTCTCCAGCCTTGAGTTTTATAACAATACCCCTCGTGAATTCTATACGAACCTTTCGGAAGCGCCGAATAAAAAGCTTCCTCCGCGCCCAGAGAATACCCCAAAAAATCAACCTGAACATCACGTCCGTATAAGCCGTGAATCTCAGCTATCTTCTGATCGATAGTCTCTCGGTTTCTTTCTGTGAGCCCCCCTTTGCAAAGATTCACAGTGAAGAGGGGGCCTATCTGATTTTTTTCAAAAAACTCCCCCATTTTTAGGAACATTCCCTGATTTCCATTTTTTCCGTGCAAGGCCAGAACGGGAGTTCGATCCTTTTGCCACTCCTCGAGTCTCGTCGGATTCATTCTAAAATAATGAAATGCCTCTCCCTTCCCAACAGCAAGCGTATTTCCAGTTTCAATAGCCACTCGAGGCTCCCATAGAAGGGCCCCAACTACATTTGCGGTCCAAAGCCACTCAATGCGACGTAAAAATTGCACAGACGTTGCAACAATATACTTGTACAGGTAGTATGGACTCACATAGCTTTCTAAAGCGGGATATCCACTAAATCCTGTTGGTTCTCTCAAACATACACTTTCAGATATCATAATGGAAAGGATAGTACAATTTCTTAAAGAATTTCTGGAAGGATAAAAAAACTCTTGGCGATAAAGAATATTTTCGGCAATATCGGTAATCTTATACAATGTTTAGATGGTGTGTGCTTGATGAAAAGAGTCTTTGCGGTCTTCGTAGCCCTATCTGTTATGCTTTTGAATGCTCCCGCCTATGCCAACGATAAAGCGTTTTCCGAGTATGAGTATGATGTTAATGATGGATATGAAAAATGTGAGCCGCTGGGACACGGTTCATCCAAAGCATCGCACTCTGCAATCAGCGCATCGATGGTCGGATGGGGACTTGGGCTTGCTATAGCAATTGCCATTGTTGCCGGTGTGCTCCATCAAAGTGTTGCCACCCATAGCAGCAATAAAAGTGGTACTTAGAGCGCTCAATAGTTATGAGATGGTTGGCAATTTTCCTTCTTCCCCTCACCCTTTTCACCTGCGAACCCTTTTTTACTATCATTGATCCTCCGAAAGGGTGGCTTTTTGCTGATCCCTCAAAATATGAGAATGGAGTCAAGGCGGTTTTTATTGCCTCCAACAAGAAGATGTTTACTCCATCGCTAACCCTTACAGTTGAATATGTTGGAAATGCCTCTATTACTGAATACACAAAGGCATTAGAAAAAATCTATCAAAGAGATGACTTTCAAGAACTTGGGACTTTCAGAACTTCAACTGGAATAACCCACCTTTTTCAGATTGACAGAAAAAATCAATGGGGAGCCATTCGAATTCTTCAAGCTATCACATTGTATGAAGGTTTTGCTCTTATTCAAACGGGAGCATGTCTTAAGAAAGAATTCCTAGACGTTCATGAGACTTATTTAAAATCTTTTAAATCACTCCGAACACCTCCATCCATTTTAGCCTCCTGCAAGAGCACTTCTCTTGAAAAACGGCTCGAAGAAATAACAAAATGTTGGAAAAAACTCTGCCTAACTTCTAAAGATGATAAAGAATCCCTTTTTACCTCTTCATTTTTTCAGAACAGCCAATGGAAACCATTTGTAAATTATATACAAAGCGAGCTAAAATCTGAGGGTATAGGCTGGCAATTCCTTGCCATCAAGCATATTAAAGAAATCCTTTTATCGGAGAACGCACTATGAAAAAATTCTTTCTAATCCTTGCAGCGGCAACAACCCCTCTTTTTGCTACCGTCCCACCCATAGAGAATACCGATACCGAAACTCCACCAGACCTTTTTTCTTCCGTATATGCAGCTCCCGATGCTCCTTTCCGAAATCGCACTGAAAATCCCGAACTTTCCAGTACTAAGAAAGCAACTTTTGCTGCTATCGGAACGATTGCTGCAATAACTATTGGGCTGCTCATAAGTGGTTCTGATACCGGAAAGCAGATAAAGCCTACTGGGCTCCTAGATAAAAAAGCTTCATGAAATACCTACTCCCTTTTTTCATTCTCATACTGACAGGCTGCCATAGAGATGGGTGGCAACACACCTCGATCCAAAACGGAAATGCTCATTATGACATGGCTAAACTCAGCCACCTACCTGCCTCAGCCACCAATGGCCTAGAACTGGAACTTACCCGTTATGGAAAGGAGATCCAAGGGTATGTTAATGTTCATACCTTTGAACTTCCAATTTTCGGAGAAAATATCCATGCTACCACCCTCACTATTTCCACCAATTGCGCCTCGGAAACATTTGTTATTCCCCTCCTTGAAGGAGGCCAGAGAGCACGACTCACCGATACCTGCCTCAGTTACCTCATCCAAACTTTAGAGCTTAAATCCTCTATTACTCTTACCTCCGGTCACTTTTCTGAAACCCTCGATTCAAGCAACTTCACGAGACACTATGACGCTCTTCTCCGAACGCCAAGCCGCATTCTCCCACAAAACATGATCAACTTTGAACTTTATTGATTTTCTGTTATAAAGGCGAAGAATGTACCAGAGGTTGACGGATGAACAAATTTGAAAAGTTAAAAGAACATACTATCATCGTCGCAGATACAGGTGAAATTGATCAAATTAAAAAATACCACCCTACAGATGCAACGACAAACCCTTCTCTGATTTTGAAAGCCTCAGAAATCGTAGAATATAAACCTCTTATTGAAGAAGCGATTCAACATGGAAAATCCAAAAAAGGGGGGAGATCTCTTGATCTGATTATTACTAAGGTCTTTGTTAACTTCGGCGTTGAAATTCTCAAGCATATTCCAGGTAGAGTTTCGACAGAAGTTGATGCTAGACTCTCTTTTGACGTGGAGGGAAGCTTGAAAAAAGCTCATGAGTACATTGCCCTCTACAAAGAAGCGGGAATTGAGAAAGAAAGGATTCTTATCAAACTCGCCTCAACCTGGGAAGGAGTCCTTGCCGCCTCTCAGCTAGAGAAAGAAGGGATCCATTGCAATATGACCCTCATGTTTGGCCTGGGTCAAGCAGTCGCATGTGCTGAGGCCGGAGCCACCCTCATTTCACCATTTGTCGGAAGAATCCTCGACTGGTACAAAAAAGCTGAAGGAAAAGAGTCCTACCCATATGATGAAGACCCTGGAGTCCTCTCTGTCACCTCCATCTTCAACTACTACAAAAAATTTGGCTGCAAAACGCAAATCATGGGGGCGTCCTTCCGCAACGTTGACGAAGTTCTTGAGCTTGCTGGATGCGACCTCCTTACGATTGCCCCTAAGCTCCTCAAAGAGCTCACCGAATCAGAAGGAGCTGTTCCCCAAAAACTCTGCGCTGACAAAGCAAACGAAATGGACATCGAAAAAATTACTGTTGATGAAAAAACCTTCCGCTGGATGCTTAACGACGAGGCGATGGCAACCGAAAAGCTTGCAGAAGGAATTCGTAATTTCTCTAAAGACACCGTCAAACTTGAAAAACTTATTCAATCATTAATGTGACTAATGACACCTGTTTTTCGGGTTGTCAACATCATAGCTAGCCGTCAGAGTGATATAGACTAGATATCCAGCAATGGGAACCATATTTAGAGATGCATGTCCCAAACTCTTAAAAGTCCGCAAGGCTGAACGATTCATTATCTTCGCAGCGCTACGGCTCGCCGTTAGAAGAGCTGCCCCTCCAAAGAATGCAGGAAGTGCAAACTTATAGGCGCAATTCGATTCTACTGTCAGGCGGTAAATCAGCGACCCACCAAAGCAAATCGCTAACTTGATTTTCATCGGACTTTGACAATACTTCAAAAATGCCCAAATAGACACAGCTCGAAAAAGGTGATTGATAACCAAAACCCCTTTATAGAAATCAGGATGATTTCTTGCTTGATTCGCACACCACTGCGTCGGTCTCTCTAATCCATTCACTTTTTGAAGCGCCTGATGAAATTGCACATCCAAATGCATTGTCTACCTCCACATGTAAACGAAGGATTTTATTATTCTCTAGCTTACTTTGCATTAAATTTAGTGGATCCACTGTTTTTTTCTAGGTTTTGGAAAGGGCCTTAGACAAATCAGGCATTGCATTAAGAGATGGAGCCATGGAGGAAAAGAGAAAAAGGAATTTTTTTGAATCCAAAGAGTGCAGTCAAGGATTCTCTCCTTGGGTTCGCGCCAACTCTTAGCTGATACTGGGCTTCTTTCGGGAAGCTCCTTTTATTTTCAAGCGCTCGTCATTTCGCCTCCCAATCCGTTGCAGGTAATTAAGAATTCTTATTTACTTTATGCATGATAAAAAATAGTTTCTCGTCAGAAGAAAAGCCAATTTTTTCTATCCAACACAAAGTATAAATTATTTTTTAAATTCCGATATTTTTAGAATTAAAGTGAAAAAAAACACTGATGGACAAGTTTTGACATTAAACCTCTTTTTCAAAAAAAACATAATTAATTAAAATATATCAATTTAAAAAATTATTATTATAAATAACACTTCAATAATTTGCAAAATCACCAAAATTGCTACAGAAGCAACCTATATGAAAAAACTGAAAGAAACTATAAAGAGGGCTGAAAATCAGCCCTCTTTATTAATAGCTTGAGAAAGCAAAATCGAGAACGTCCTCCTCCTCCGGATCGACAAGCTTTTTAACTCTCTGCTTGTAATCTTGAAAGCCTGTTCCTCCAGGAATCATGTGACCCATAATAAGGTTGGCTTTAAAGTCGAGAAGGTAATCTGTCTTTCCTTCACAAGCCGCATCGGTAAGTACTCGAGTTGTCTCCTGAAATGATGCCGCAGAGACAAATGATTCAGTACCGAGCGAAGCTTTAGTAATTCCAAGAAGGACGGGCGCCGCTTGAGCAGGCTTTCCTCCCTCATCGACCACTTTGGAATTCTGCTCGTGAAAGATCTTCTTGTCAACATTCTCACCGTATAGGAAGGTTGTATCACCGGGATCAGTAACACGTACTTTCTGGAGCATCTGACGAACAATAATCTCAATATGCTTATCGTTGATATCTACCCCCTGAAGACGGTAAACCTCTTGGACTTGATTCACAAGATACTTTTGGAGTTCTCGTACTCCACAAATATCGAGGATTTCTTGAGGCACAACCAAACCATCAGTCAGCTGCTGACCTTTCACTAAGGTATCGCCTCTTTGGACGATTAAGTGCTTGGTAAGCGGAATGAGATGCTCCTCTTCCATGCCGGTATCTTCGTCTTTTACAACAACGATTCTTTTGCTCTTTTGCACACCTTTGAAATCAACCATACCATCAATCTTTGCGATCTCAGCGGCATCGCGAGGACGCCTAGCTTCAACAAGCTCTGCCACTCGAGGAAGACCTCCAGTGATATCCTTTGTCTTAATCGCACCTCGTGGTAACCTCGCTAAAAGATCTCCAGCATGAACCTGCTGTCCTTCTGTAACAGAAATAATCGCTCCCGATGGAATCGCATAGGTCCCCACAAGCTCTTCAAACTCTTTATCTGCATAGATAACAATTTGCGGGTGCAACTCGCCACGGTGTTGTCGCACTACAAGCTCGGTTTGGCCGGTTTGTTTATTCACATTGCGAATGGTTGAAATCCCTTCAACTAAGTCTTCGTACTTGACGAATCCAGGCTTTTCACAAATGATTGGAATATTGTGTTGCTCCCAATGTCCCACTCGATCTTTCTTCTTCACTTTCGTGCCATCTGCAAGGGCAATCTGTGTCCCCAATTCAATGGTAAAGGTTTGAAGAGGCTCAATCGATTTTGTACTAAGAAGTTTCTTGTACTCGTCCATAGAACGCCCCTCATCACGAACAACATGGACGAATCCATTCTTATTGAATGCTAAGTGCATTCCCTCTTGGTTCTGCACCGTACGGAGGTCGGTATATACCAGGATCCCATCATGCTCTGCAATCAAATCAGGTGTTGCACGCGCGGATGCAATTCCCCCCAAGTGAAAGGTACGCATCGTGAGCTGTGTTCCAGGCTCTCCGATTGATTGCGCGGCAATGACTCCGACAGCTTCCCCAAGGGCTACCTTGCGACCATTAGCAAGGTTGATACCATAACACTTCGAACAAACACCGCGCTTTGCCTCACAAGTAAGGGCTGAACGCATCCGGATCGTTTCTATCCCGGCATCATCAATAGCTTCCGCTTGCTTAGTAGTAAGGGTGTCACCTGCTTTTGCAAGAAGACTAGCTTGATCTCCAGGAATGCGTATATCATCGCAAACAGTACGACCATAAATCCGGTCTTTGATAGGAAGCAGCTCTTCCTGGCCTTGTTTGATAGCTGCAACTTCAATTCCATTAAGAGTTCCACAATCTTCTTCTGTTGCTAAAACATCCTGAGCAACATCTACAAGACGTCTTGTGAGGTAGCCCGAGTCAGCTGTCTTCAACGCCGTATCAGCAAGGCCTTTACGAGCTCCGTGAGAAGAAATGAAGAACTCAAGAACACTCAATCCTTCTCGGAAGTTCGCGGTAATTGGTGACTCAATAATCTCCCCTGATGGCTTGGCCATCAATCCCCTAAGAGCCCCAAGCTGCTTGACCTGAGATTTATTACCCCGAGCACCAGAGTCCATCATCAGAAAGAGAGGATTAAGCATCGTACCATCTGGCTTCGAGATCATCTTGAAGAGTTGATCAGCAAGGATCTCGGAGACATCTGTCCAAATACTAATAATTTTTGAGTGTCTCTCTCCTTCAGTGATAACACCATCCTCATATTGCTTAATAACAACTGCTACTTTCTTCTGAGTATCTTGGACGATTTTTTGCTTATCTTCAGGAATCACAACATCTTTTACCCCCATAGAAAGGGAAGATTTCGTTGCGTGGGCGAATCCGAGACTTTTTAAACTGTCTAGAAAGCGAACACTTGCCTCCAAACCTATATTTTTGTAGGTGTTGAGAACAAGTTCACTCATCTTCTTCTTACGAAGAGCATAGTTTTGAAAACCAAGCTCTTGTGGAACAATCGTATTAAAGACAACACGACCTGGAGTCGTTTCAATAATTCCAGAGTCAAGACGGACCTTAATCTTTTCATGGATATGAAGACCAAGGCCATAATCGTCGCATCGTCCCTCAATTCCTTTATTCTTTCCAAACCAATTGTAGCTTCCAGCCCCATAAAGAGCATGGAGAACTTCTTCTGTTGAACCAAAGACTTTTGTCTTCAACCCATGTTCTTCCGGAAAATAAATTGGATCATGCATAAGATAATAAAGACCCAAAATCATGTCTTGAGAAGGTACAGCAGCAGGCTTTCCAGAAGATGGCAAGAAAATGTTATCAGGCGCCATCATAAGGATTTTTGCTTCAAGTTGTGCCTCCACTGAAAGGGGAATATGGACTGCCATTTGGTCCCCGTCAAAGTCTGCATTAAATGCACTACAAACAAGAGGATGAATACGAATCGCTTTTCCCTCAATTAGGACCGGCTCAAAAGCCTGAATCCCCAATCGGTGGAGGGTTGGCGCTCTGTTCAAAAGAACTGGATGCCCTTTAATGATCTCTTCAAGAACATCCCAGACTTCAGGATCCCCTCTTTGAATCATTTTTTTTGCAGAACGGATCGTATAGACAAGTCCCCGACTTTTCAGTCGTTTTACAATAAAGGGCTCGAAGAGCTCAAGAGCCATTTTCTTAGGAAGACCACACTGGTTAAATTTAAGTTCAGGTCCAACAATAATCACAGAACGACCTGAATAGTCTACCCTTTTACCAAGAAGGTTTTGACGGAAACGCCCCTGCTTACCTTTTAACATTTCCGAAAGAGCTTTAAGAGGTCGGTTCCCGGCTCCCATTACAGGGTGCCCATGACGTCCATTGTCAAAGAGGGCATCAACTGCCTCTTGAAGCATTCGTTTCTCATTTCGGATAATAACTTCAGGTGTCTTGAGCTTAAGGATCGACTTCAAACGATTGTTTCTGTTGATCACCCTGCGATAAAGATCATTTAAGTCCGATGTTGCAAACCGACCTCCATCAAGAGGAACAAGGGGACGTAGATCAGGTGGAATTACAGGGACACAAGAAATCACCATCCAGTCAGGGGTGTTAGAGGAAGAAGCAAAGTTCTCAATGATTTTGAGTCGCTTGGCTAATTTCATCCTTGCCTGCATCGATCGGGTTTTACGGAGCTTTTCTTTAAGTTCAGCAATTACAGTGATGAGGTCTTCTTTTTCAAGCAGCTCACGGATTGCATCCCCTCCCATATTTGCTTTAAAAGCATCTGGCCCCCACTTCTCTTGAGCTTCACGGAATTCATGATCATTCAGGAGCTGCTTTCTCTCAAGCGCTGTAGAACCGAGATCGGTTACTACGTACTCTTCATAGTAAATAATCCTCTCAAGATCTGAAACAGACATTCCAAGAATATTACCAATCCGAGAGGGCTGGGTTTTGAAAAACCAAATATGAACTACGGGAACAGCTAGCTCTATGTGAGCCATCCTCTCCCTTCGAACCTTTGATAAAGTTACTTCAACACCACATCGATCGCAGATAATTCCTTTATGCTTGATCTTTTTATACTTTCCGCATCCACATTCCCAGTCTCGGGTAGGTCCGAAAATCTTTTCACAGAAAAGACCACCTTTCTCCGGTTTAAAGGTTCGATAGTTGATTGTTTCGGGTTTTTTGATCTCGCCACGTGACCATTCGTTACGAACAACATCGTCAGACGCAATTTTGATCGTTAGCTTATCAAATTGAGAATCATGAAATTCATCTTCTTGCATGAAATTTCTCCAGGGAGCTCCTATAAATTATACTTCTTCTTCTACGCATTCGGCGCGGACATCAAGACATAAGCCTTGCATCTCTTTCACTAGGACGTTGAATGATTCCGGAGTTCCCGCTTTAAGCGTATTGTCACCTTTAACAATAGACTCATAAATCCGCGTTCTTCCAGATACATCATCTGACTTTACTGTGAGCATCTCTTGGAGAAGGTGGGCAGCACCGTAAGCCATGAGTGCCCATACCTCCATCTCACCAAAACGCTGACCACCCATCTGTGCCTTACCACCAAGCGGCTGCTGAGTGACAAGTGAATAAGGTCCAATCGCTCTTGCATGAATCTTATCGGCTACTAAATGAGAGAGTTTGAGCATGTAGATATACCCAACAACAACCGGATTATCAAAACGCTCACCACTACGTCCATCATAGAGATAGGATTTTCCAGTCTCAGAAAAACCTTGTTCTTTCATCATCTCCCAAATACGATCTTCTGGAAACCCTTCAAAAACGGGACTTTTTACGTAGATACCCGCTCTGCGAGCCACAAGACCCAAGTGTGTTTCGAGAAGCTGCCCCATATTCATACGAGAGGGTACGCCAAGAGGGTTGAGGATGATTTCAATTGTCTGCCCATCGGTGAGGTATGGCATGTCAGCAACAGGGACGATATTTGAAACAACCCCTTTGTTGCCATGACGTCCTGCCATCTTATCACCCACCTGCAATTTACGTTTGGTAGCAACATAGACTTTCACTTGGCGAATAACGCCAGGCTCAAGTTCAATATCCCCTTTACGCATGTATTCAACTTCTGATTTATGTTCCATATGAAGATGCTGTACAGCCGTTTCATAATCACGGAGGATTGTGCGAAGCACTTCATAGGTATCATTTTGAGGAAAGATCAAATAATCAGGATTTTCAGACTCGAGCATTTCGAGCATTTCCTGGGTGATCTTATCCCCTTTCTTAATAAGAACATCCCCTGTAATGCGATGCATAACAGGCTCAGGCGCTTCTTCGCCAAGGAGAAGTGCTCCAAGTTTTTCATGGAACTGCATCAGGATATCGGATTCTTTCTCTTTAAACTCGTGATGAACATCTTTAATACGCGTTGCCTCTTCGACAAGCTCATCATCCGTCTTAGATAGGCGATCACGTCGACTAAAGACTTTCACATCCATGACGACCCCTTCCGTTCCTGGAGGGGCTGTCAATGAAGCATCCTTAACATCCGCTGCTTTTTCACCAAAAATTGCTCGCAAAAGACGCTCTTCGGGGGAAAGTTCAGTTTCAGATTTAGGAGTAATCTTACCAACAAGAATATCGCCAGGCCTAACTTCAGCACCGATACGGATAATTCCATCTTCTCCAAGATCAGCAAGGGCTTCTTCGGAAACATTTGGAATATCCCGAGTAATCTCTTCCTTACCCAATTTGGTATCTCGGGCCGTAAGCTCGAACTCTTCAAGATACACAGAGGTATAAGCGTCATCCTTGATAAGCTTCTCCGACATAATAATCGCATCTTCGTAGTTGTAACCACACCAAGGCATAAAAGCTACAAGAACATTCTTTCCAAGAGCAACCTCTCCTTTGTCTATTGCAGGACCATCTGCAAGGGTATCTCCGGCAATCACCTCATCCCCGATATTGCAAAGAGGAGTTTGGTTTATCGAAGTTCCAGCGTTTGAACGCATAAACTTATTTAAAAGGTAAGTTTTCTTACTCATTCTATTAGCTTTAGAAGCGACTACAATTCTGTAACCATCGACATACTCAACAACTCCGTCTTCTTCTGCAATGACAACAGCACCGGAGTCACGAGCAATCCTTTTCTCAAAACCCGTTCCCACAAGAGGGGCATCTGTCTTTAACAGTGGTACTGCTTGACGTTGCATATTTGATCCCATCAAGGCCCTATTAGCATCATCATGCTCAAGAAACGGAATCAAACCAGTTACAACAGAAACAAGTTGCTTTGATGAAACATCCATATGCGTGACTTTTTCCGACTCAATTTTAAGTGGTTCAGTCCAATAACGAGCCCAAATAATCGGTTCCTCAAACATGCTATGATCATCAAGTGCCGCTGAGGCCTGAGCAATGACGCACCTTTCTTCCTGATCAGCTGTCATATATTCAATCTCTTCCGTAACAACCCCATCACGAACAATACGATAAGGGGTCTCAATAAACCCAAACTCATTAATCTTAGCAAAAGAGGAAAGCGATGTGATCAAACCAATATTCGGTCCCTCAGGTGTTTCAATTGGACACACCCGCCCATAGTGACTGGAATGAACATCTCGGACCTCAAATCCAGCTCGTTCACGGTTTAAACCACCGGGTCCTAAAGACGAAAGACGTCTTTTATGGGTTAGCTCCGCAACAGGATTTGTTTGATCCATGAACTGAGAAAGCTGAGATCGTCCAAAAAAGTCCTTTAAGACTCCAGCAAGCCCCTTTGCTGAAACCAACTTGCCTGGAGTTAAAGTATCCGAAGAGAAATCGAAAAGATTCATTCTCTCCTTGATAATTTTCTCCATGCGAGCCAGGCCAATTCGGCATTGATTTTGAACCAACTCACCTACTGAACGTACACGTCGATTTCCTAGATGATCAATGTCATCTACATAAACATCTTCCTTTCCCTCTTTCAGCTTAATTAAATACTTTAGAGCGTCTACAAGATCTTCCTTTTTCAAGGTGACGATCTCAAGATCCTCATCAGTCGTTTCTCTTCCAATCTTTCTATTAAGTTTATAACGACCCACGCGACCAAGATTATAGCGCTTAGGATCGAAGAAAAGTCTCATGATCGTCGAACGAGCATTCGAAAGCGTTGCAGGCTCGCCGGGACGAATCTTTCGGTAAAAATCTTTCAGAGCAGACTCATATGAATCAGTAGGATCTTTTGCAAGCATCTTGATGATAGGGCTTGTTTCATCCGCATCTTCAGCAATTCGGACCGCCTTAATTCCCGCATCAAACATGCGCTTAAGCATCGCAGTTGTAAGTTTTTCAGATGCCTTACCAAAAATCACCCCTGTGTCTTCGTCAAGAAGATCTTCAGCAAGAATCTTACCCACAAGTTTAGGAAAATCCTTATCTGATCTAATTTTCACGCGACAGGTGTTAAAGAACTCCTCGATAATATCAGAATCAGAGGAATATCCTAGGGTACGAATAAATGAAGTGGCAAGAACCTTCCTACGTCTCTTTTTCCGATCAACATAGATGTAGATAAGGTCATTAATATCAAAAGAGGCTTCAAGCCAACTTCCTCGATAAGGGATAATACGGAAAGAATACAACACGTTTCCTTTCGCATGTTTAGCTTGTTCAAAGGAAACCCCAGGAGAGCGGTGAAGCTGGGAAACAATCACTCGTTCAGCACCATTAACAATAAACGTCCCTTGATCAGTCATAACGGGAATGGTTCCCATATAGACTTCTTCTTCTTTGATACCTGTTTCATCTGTAAGTCGGAACTTCACTTTCAATGTGACATTATAAGTGATCCCACGCCTAATACATTCTTCTGGAGAATATTTAGGTACTCCTAAGTTATACAAAAGGTACTCGAGAACAGTTTTCTCATCATAAGACTTGATAGGGAAAATCTCTCTGAAGACTTCCTCTAATCCCATATTTTCGCGTTCATGGGGCAGTTTATCTTCTTGGAAAAACTGACGGAAGGATTTAACCTGAATTTCAATTAAGTTTGGAAGATCGATAATTTCTTCTCGGCTTCTAAAACTCACCCTTTCTGGGGGTCTTTTTAGCATGCAAATGCCTCCGTGAAATGGTTGATTCTTTAACTCGCTTTTGAGTCTTTATACTTTATATGGGTGCGCAAAAGCAGAAACCTCAAGTGAGGTTTCTGCTTTCCAGCCTAAACACCTAATCTAGCAGCTCTTAGACACCTTTAAGTGCAACCTTTGCACCTACATCAGTAAGCTGCTTCTTAATCTCTTCAGCTTCAGCTTTAGGAGCACTGTCCTTTACTGTCTTGGGAGCCCCTTCAACAAGATCCTTCGCTTCTTTCAGACCAAGACCTGTAACCGCTCTAACAATTTTAATAACTGCAATCTTCTTTTCAGCAGGAAATTCTTCGAGTATGACTTGGAAGTCTGTCGCCTCATCTACAACAGCACCATCTCCAGCAGCAGGAGCGGCGGCCATCATAACAGGCCCACCTGACGCAGCTTTAACATCCCACTTATTCTCGAGGGCTTTTTTAAGTTTAGAAAGATCTAGAACAGAAAGTTCACTTAGCGTGTCTACTAATTTTTCAATGTTTGCTTCTTGTGTGGGCACGGTTATTTTCCCCTTTGCGTTATTGTTTTGATTCTTCGTTCTGAACCTTTTGGTCCATACAGCTAACGACACCTGACATGGTAGCTTCCATAGCAGAAACCACACCTGACATTGGTGCTTCAAGAACTCCTAAGAATTGAGCTCTCATTTCCCCTTGACTTGGAAGCTCGGAGATCTCTTTAAGATCTTCTGGAGAACACATCTTGCCTTCGAAAAGGCCGCCAAGGACATCAAGAAGCTTCTCATTTTTTCTCTTAAAGTCATAAATTGCTTTTGTTGTAGCAATGGTATCTTCCCCAGGGTAAACGATACCAATATGCCCTGACAGCATCTCCTTGTTGATAGCAAGACCTGCCTCTTCTACAGCCTTTAAAAATACTCGCTTTTTAACGACACAGAAGAGCCCTCCACTATCCAAAACAGAGCTTCTAAAGTCCGAAGTTGCATTCGGATCCATCCCCAAATAGCTCGTGAGAACAAATGAGGTTGACTTGTCCAGTTTTTCCTTAATCTCATTTAATAGAAACTGCTTTTCTTTTCTCATACTTTTTCTATATTCCTAACTAATGGGGGAGTGAATTTAATTCGATCTTCAGCCCAGCGCCCATTGTCGACGAAACAAATAGAGAGCGCATAAACTGTCCCTTGGCAGTTGGGGGCTTCATTTTTGAAATAGCGTCTATTAGGGACTCAATATTTTCTACAATTTGTTCCTTAGAAAAGGAAAGCTTGCCAACGAAATTGTTAATCACACCGTTTTTGTCAACCTTGAACTCAATTTTTCCCTTCTTTAAGTCCTCTACAGCTTTTTTGACATCGGTAGTCACCGTTCCAGCCTTAGGAGCTGGCATCAAACCACGAGGCCCTAAAATCTTCCCTAACTTTCCTACTTCACGCATCATATCAGGAGCTGCAATGACAGCGTCAAACTCTGTCCATCCTCCCTTAATCTTGTCAATCAGCTCCTTATCTCCAGCCTCATCAGCTCCAGCTTCCAAGGCTTGCTTAGCCTTATCACCCTTAGCCAAAACAATGACCCGAATTGATTTGCCAGTTCCATACGGCAAGAAAACCGTACTTCTAACTTGTTGGTCAGACTTCTTAGGGTCAACCCCGAGACGAATAGCGACTTCTATTGATTCATCAAACTTTGCAGCAGGAGATGTCTTAAGAACCTCGACAGCCTCACCCAACTCGTAACTTTTATCTCTATCAACAAGCTTTTGAATTTCTTTGTACCGTTTACTTCTGTGTGCCATGTCAATTACCCTTCTATAATATCCACTCCCATGGATCTAGCAGTCCCCTCAACAATGCGACCAGCAGCCTCATCGGATCGAACCCTTAAATCTGGGCGTTTCTTATCTACAATTTTTTTTACTTGTCCTTTTGTAAGTTTCCCTACTTTATCGCGATTAGGAACTCCCGATCCCTTCTCAATCCCTATTTCTTTGAGGATCATTCTAGCAACAGGAGGCTGTTTCGTAATAAACGTGAAACTTTTGTCAGAAAAAACAGAAATCTCAACAGGAAGAAGCTCTCCAGCCTTATCCTGGGTCTTCGCGTTAAATTCCTTGCAAAAAGCCATGATATTCAGTCCTGCAGAGCCAAGGGCCGGTCCAATTGGCGGTGCTGGACTCGCTTTTCCTGCGGGAATTTGTAGTTTGATCTTTTTTTCAAATTTCTTTGCCATTTCTCTTCCTTATTCAACTCCTAGGTCTTCGTTTTCTGTAACTTCTTCTACTTGCCAAAACTCC
Organism: uncultured Chlamydia sp.; assembly: GCA_946127115.1. Taxonomy (GTDB): domain Bacteria; phylum Chlamydiota; class Chlamydiia; order Chlamydiales; family Simkaniaceae; genus Neptunichlamydia. The sequence continues at coordinate 116,301 of CAMGYI010000001.1, read as the reverse complement.
AAGTCGTCCACCTGGGTATCACGGCCAAAGATCGAGACCATTGCACTCAGCCTTCCTTTCTCATAGTTAACTTCTATGACTGTTCCGATGAAATTCACGAAAACTCCGTCGACAATCTTAACATTTTCTCCCACCTGTAGCCTGTGCTTGTAGGCCACTTCACCTTTGCGTGATTGGAGATCCTGAAGGATTTCTCCTATCTCGGAAGCTGACAGAGGAACGGGCTTTCCCCCACCGAGAAAATCAATAACACCATTTGTCTCTTTGATATACATCCAAGAGTCATCGGTGAGAATCATCTTGACTAAGGCATACCCAGGCCAGAGACGCTTTTCACTAATCTTCTGTTCACCGCGCTTCACTTCAGCTACATTTTCTGTCGGAACAACAACTTCTTGAACGATATCAACCATTCCAGCTGCAAATCGACTTTCTTCAAGATTCTTCTTTACCTTTTTCTCTTGTCCTGACATGATTTGGATGACAAACCATTGACCTTCCATATCTAATTTAAGCTCCTATTAATCGCACCAAGTTGCCTATTCCATTCAGAACAAGGCGAATCAATAAATCAACCAGATAAATCCCAAGCCCTAGAAAAAAAACGGCTCCGATGACAATCTTCCCACATGTACGAAGCTCGTCTTTAGTCGTCCAGGAGACTCTTTTCATTTCCCCTTTCATACCGTGGAGGAAATTAGTCTTCTTGGCTTTCTTCCCCTTTGCTATGCTTAGTTCTGCTATTTTCTGTGAGACCGACATATCTGGCTTTTTTTTCATTGATCTAATCTAATTTCTATCCGAGTGCGGAGGGATTTGAACCCCCGACCGTCGACTTTGGAGATCGATGCTCTACCAACTGAGCTACACACCCAAATGACTCTCCTAATGAAGAATCTTAAAGAGAGCTCCATTGGAGCTCCCTCTTATAAACCCACCTTCTCGACTACTGAATGATTTTTGAAACTGTTCCAGCACCGATAGTTCGGCCCCCTTCACGAATCGCAAATCTCATTCCTTCTTCCATTGCAACAGGGCTAATTAGCTCACCAGTTATTTCTACGTTATCACCAGGCATAACCATCTCAGTACCCTCAGACAGAGTGACTGTTCCTGTTACGTCAGTGGTGCGGATGTAAAACTGAGGCCGATATCCAGTAAAGAATGGTTTGTGTCGTCCACCCTCTTCTTTCTTAAGAATGTAGACCGTCCCCTGAAACTTAATATGTGGTTTACAGGTCCCAGGTGATGCAAGTACCATTCCACGCTCAATATCATTCTTGTCCACTCCACGAAGAAGAACTCCAACATTCTCCCCCGCACGAGCCTCATCAAGAAGCTTATTGAACATCTCAAGACCTGTAGCAACGCTCTCGCGAGTATCACGAAGTCCAACAATTTGAACCTTATCATTGATCTTAATAATCCCTTTCTCTACACGCCCAGTTGCAACAGTTCCTCGTCCAGAAATTGAAAAAACATCCTCAATTGGCATCAGAAATGGCTTGTCAACTTCACGCTCAGGAGTTGGGATTTTCTCATCGACAGCCTTCATTAGCTCATCGATCTTCGCTTCCCAATCAGCTTCTCCTTCGAGGGCTTTTAGCGCAGAACCACGGATAATCGGGCAATCTTTATAACCTTGTGCCTCAAGCATCTCAGAAATTTCCATTTCAACAAGATCAACAAGTTCCTCGTCACCTGCACCAATCTGGTCCATTTTATTGAGAAATACAACGATAGAAGGTACCCCTACCTGACGAGCAAGAAGAACGTGCTCTTTTGTTTGAGGCATTGGTCCATCAGTCGCACCCACAACAAGAATAGCCCCATCCATTTGAGCAGCTCCTGTGACCATGTTCTTGACATAGTCGGCGTGTCCAGGACAATCTACGTGTGCGTAGTGTCTATTATCTGTTTCGTATTCAACATGACTTGAATTAATAGTAATCCCACGTGCTTTTTCCTCAGGGCTATTATCAATAGAAGCGTAATCACGAAATTTTGCACCACCTTTTTTAGCAAGGTAGTTTGTAATTGCTGCGGTCAGTGTTGTCTTTCCGTGATCGACGTGCCCAATAGTCCCAATGTTAACGTGTGGTTTGTTCCTTTGAAATGTTTCCTTAGCCATTCTTGTTCCTTTGAAATGTTTCCTTAGCCATCGTAGTTATCCTCTGCTTAGGCCTGAGTTCAGTTTCCATATGCTTTTGTGATGCCCAGAATAGGAATTGAACCTACGACCTTTTGCTTACCATGCAAATGCTCTACCCCTGAGCTATCTGGGCACTTTCAACGTAAAGATTAGCGCCTTTTCATTCCATCTCTATCCCTTCAACAAAAGAGACGCGGAACGGCACACACGCTTACAGTTCTCAAGCGAATGCATTAAAGCTTAGCTACCAACTAAAAAAAAAGCAACACCAATTATATAAGAAGGTGAATTTTTCTGCTACCCCCCTATCAAACGCAGCAAATTTTTCATAAAAATTGATAGCATGAAAACAATTTTCCGAAATTGCTTTACGTTGCAATAGAAAACAATTTTAGATTTAATTGGCGAAAAGAGTAGGGTAAAAGGGTATTTTTAATACGGAATAACTTACGGGATAACTTTAAGTGTCTGAAAATTGAACACCACCCCTGATTGTAAGCAGGGGTGCAAGGAAGTATGATGGTTAAATTATCTTTGACGATAAATAATTCTTGCTTTTGAAAGGTCGTAAGGTGACATTTCCACCTTGACTGTATCCCCCACAAAAACTCGGATATTACGCATTCTCATTTTTCCACAAAGATGAGCTAGGACGGTCATTCCATTTTCTAGGCTTACTCTAAATGTCATGTTAGGGAGGAGTTCTTCGACTTTCCCTTCAATCTTAATCGTGTCTTCTTTAGGCATATCTTCTCTTATTCAATATCAGTAAAAAATTATCAACACATTCCACCGCGGAATGAGAACAGATAGATTCTAATAGAGACGATGATTATTCCAAAGCAAAAAATTTATTATATATAATAAAAATATTAATATTATTATATTATATATATAAATTATTTTAGTATATAGTTTATTTAGTTTTATTGTATAATATACATAATTAAAAAACACAAAGCTAATAAGGATTTTGTATGGTACCGACAATAAACGGTCACAGTCCGAACTTACTCCATGAGAATACACCCCTAAATCGCTATGAAGTTTTAAACCATTCTGAATTAGCAGTTTCTGAGAAGTCAAATGCCAAGAATTACAAGATCAAAGCATATGTAGCTTTAGGGATCGGTTTAGTCATCTTCGCGGCTGCCATAACACTTACTGCTATCCTGGTTCCTAATCCAATTACCGCAACTATTGCTTCTGTAGCGGTATTTGTCTTTGGAGCAGGAATCTATAAAGCCGTTGTAAAAAACAAAATTTTTATCTATTATAGAGGTCTCGAAAGTCAAGCTGAATCAAAGGCTCAAATCCACGAAGGATATGCTGAATTAATCAAAGAACTTAAAGCAAACGCTCCAAACAACCCTCAAAAAAACTGGAATCTTGAAGGAATGGCTCTTTATTGGGAGCGGAGAGCAATAGCTGCGAGTAAGGAGATTGATGACCTGGATGCTCCTATTGAGCGATTGCAGGAAGGCATTAACAACAGTCAAATAAACCTTAACCCTGAGGACAAAAAGAAGCTACAAAATGAGCTCAATAAAAACCGCTGTATTCAACATGAACTTATAGAAGGGATTTATCCTAGTGCTAAACTGAATGCTGCGTTCTTCACCTATTTACAGAGAAACCGCCATGAGACAAGAGAACCAGGTGAATTCTTTACTATTCAACCGATCTCGTTGTTGGACTCTGATGCCCATGAAGCAGTTAACAGGCGTAGAGAGGAAAAAGGACGCCCCATAATTGAAAGACCTTATCTAACTCCTAACTCAAACCACGATATACAATTTTCTAGATCTGAGATCAAAAAAATGGAAATTTTTGAACTAAGTGTTGTAATTTTTGAACTAAGTAGCCAAGTTTTTGAGGGACAGAAAGCAGCATAAATGATAACCTTCTCTGGAGATAGACTTTTGAGTGTGTGCCATGGAATTACAAAACTGTCTTGAAAAACAGCGCAAGTTTCTAAAGACTTTTTCTTCACTTTCCACACAAGAAGAAAAGTATCGTCATGTGATTGAACTGGGGCGCTCTTCTTCTCCAATGACCCCTGAAGACCAAATCGAAAATCACCTTGTTCAAGGATGTCAAAGCCTCCTTTACTTGAAAGTTGCGTGTAAAAACAGACAACTCCTGATTTCTACTCACTCTGATGCTCTAATTTCTGCGGGATTAGCCTTCCTTTTAACACAAGTCTACAACGGAGAACCTCCAGAGGTTGTGTTCAAGTGCCCCCCAACATTTATTAAAAAGATGGGTCTTCTGAGCGCTCTTTCCCCCTCCCGAGCCAATGGGTTAAATAGTCTTTACCAAAAACTGCAAAGAGAGTCTCTTAAGTGGCTGACTTAAATCCCACACCTTTTGGAATGACAAATCGAGTTATTTCGCAATCACTGAGTCTTTCCTTATCACTGGATATGGGGCGGACAAAAGTTGGGGTCAACACAAAACTATATTTGACAGTGGATGCGCATGGTATGCCTTTCAGAGCGATTATTACAGCAGATATCTAATCGAATTTATGTTCAGGCTGAACATCTGATTGCTGGGATTGATGCAGAGCATCTCTTGGGAGACCGGGGGTGGAATAGCGATGCAATCGTAGCCCAAGCGATTTTTCAAAGGTATACAAAGTCATGCCTTCCAAGAAAAACAGAAAGATATAAAGAGAATACGATAAATATTTGTACAAGTTGAGGCACAGCGTGAAAAATACTTTTCTCTAACTGAAACGCTGGAGGGGAATCGCTACCCGCTATGTCAAAAACACAACTTCTTTCTTGGCTGCAGTTCATAGAGGAGGTTTGGCTTCTTGGACGGAAATCTCGTGACTATTACTATCTAGTACGAGAAATTTCTATCCTAGGGTAACAATCTCCTCTTGCGGTGGAAGAGTTATTTCTATCTCCCCCCCCTCATGAATAAAGATATCATACTCCAAGCGAACACCAAACTCTCCTGGAAGATAGATCCCTGGCTCATTAGAAAAACAGGTTCGAGGAATTAGAAGGCGGTTGTCCTCTGTCTCTCGATTATCAAGATTGGCTCCAAACCCATGATTCTCTGTATGAATGTTATGACCGGTCCGGTGGGTAAAATAATCTCCATACCCCTCTTTCTCAATAATGCCGTGCACTTTTGCATCAACCTCAGCTCCTTTTACCTCTTTTCCCTTTGCATATCTTTCAATAATAAGATCAGTCCCAGCTTGTTGCGCCTTCCTTACAATACCAAAAATCTCTTGATGTCTTTGAGTGGGCTTTTTAGAGGCTACTCCCACACGAGTAATATCGGAAAATACGGCATCTTTTTTATCTTTTTTGCACCAAAGATCGATTAAGATAAAGTCCCCACGATGAATCGCTGTATGTTTCTTTTCTGTAGGACAGTAGTGGGGATCAGCAGCATTTGCATTAACCGCGCAAATGGGAACTCCTTCTGTCAAACAGTGATTTTCTTCAAACTCCTCCAATATGAATTGCTGGACTTGATACTCATCGATAAATTCCCCCTTTTCCAGATGGTTTTTAATGAGTTTCCAAGCATCTGTCACTGCATTTTCAAGAACCTCTGCTGCTTCTTTATGGAGTTTGTATTGTTCATCACTCCATAGACAAGTGAATGATTGCAAGAAAGGCGCAGAACTGACGACTTTGGGTCCAAATCCTCTAATCAAGTCAATAAGCCCCCCATCAACTAGCGATATAGTGGGAATAGCCTGGTTCGGGGAATATTCCATAGCAATTTTCTTCTTCCCATGGAGCAGTTTTTTTAGATGGTAGTGCATTTCCTTCCATGAAGCGTAAAGGGTTTTCTCACCTGGCAAATGGTCCAAGTTATGAGCCTCAATCCTATGAACAAGTTTTTTTGGAACTCCTTCGTAGGGAACCCAATAAAAACACCGACGGGTCATGAGCATCTCTTTCGGAACTTTCATTACTTCTAGAGCAAGGGGGTTCTTTCCATGAAAATCGTAAAGTAACCACCCATCAATATTGTAAAAGTGAAGCTGTTTTTGAATTTCTTTGATGTTCATAACCTTACCTGCAAATTAATGGTACATGCATTGAATGAGGGCAGAAGCCGCCACTACTTTTAATATTTGATACGGTTCTTCTAACTGCTGTATCAAAAAGGGTATCGAACTCCTATCACCTACATAACCCAGAGCCCCTAAAATGTTAATCTTCATTTCACGGTTAACAGAAAAATAGGCTTCCTGAAGTACTTTTATTGCTTCGGATTCTCCCCAAGAAAGCGCTAGAACAAGTGCTGCCTGTACCCGAACATTTTCGTCCTCTTCATGAAGCAAAGTGCGGAGAATTCCGATCGCTTCTTCCCCTCCTTCTTCAAGAAGAGTGTTCGACGCAGCATAAGTTACCCCAAGAGCATGTTCTGTCAAAAAGCTTTTAACTGCATCCTTGGCTTTTGGATGTTTTAACGCTGTGAGCATCCCTAATATTTCTAGGCGTGTGAGTTGATCCACTATTGTTGGATATTGAGGGATCTGGGGAACGTGACAAATTTTTGAGGGTGCCAAGACTTGGAATAGGGGGGATTGCGTTCCATCCCACATCAGCTTTTCTCTTCGGAGCATTAAGAAAGCATAGAGAGTATCAGAAAGTCTCTCTGGATTTCCACCCTGCCCAATTTCACCTAATACTAAATTAGCCTTCACAAAAGGATCGGGGGTAATTTTCAAGACTTGGTGAGAAAGATTCATTCCAACATGTCCCAGCCTTCCCAAAACAAAGGCAGCCAAGCGCCTAGAAGATTCATCGGTTGAATAGACCCATTGACGAACAACTTGCAACGACGTCTCAGGAGAGACCTGGGAAACAACCCAAGCAGCAGTCAGAGCAACTGGAGGGTGGGAATCCTCAGTCATATCAATCATCTTCACCAAAGTTACAGGACCTAAATTATCGATACCCATAAAGTAAAGAGTCGTCAAAGCAGACATTCGGACATCCGAAGAAGGGTCTTCTAAAAGAAGCTCTATCATTGATGCCTTTTGCCTGAGGTCAAAGTGCGATACAATTTGACAGGCTAAATGACGCAACCCCGCTCGTTTTGAGTGAATCAGTTTTAACAGCTCTTCCTCTCCAACATCTTCATAAATGTTAACAAGAGACGCAATCGCCGCCCCCTTTTCCTCTGCTGTTGTCCGAGACCCAACAATAAGGTTTTTCAAAGGCTCTTGGATCTCTTTCACTTCCATAGCACCGAGGGCTTTAATCACCTCTAATCGAACAAACCAAGTTTTTTCCCGGCTCAGAAGTCTCGTAAGCTCTTCAATCAAGGAAACATCGCGATAATGCGGCGATAGCTGCGCAGCCACGGACCGAAGCAATGCATTTGAAGAACTCAGTTGATTACAAAGCATTTGAACGGTGCGGACGTCATCGGTGTAATATGCACTCATAAGGGAAGCAATATTGACAACAAACTGAGGGGAATTTTCAGAGCGTGCTAGGACTCCCCAAGCCAAGGTTTCAATAAGATCAGAATTTTCGTCCTCTTTAAGTCCAAGGAACTTCCATTCCATAATCGCTTCATCATCTTTTCCATTTTCTGCAAGAGTTCGAACATACACTCTCTTCAACCCTTTAGAATCAGGGTGTTTTTGAAGACCTCCCTCACAAGCGCGGAGGGCAGAATGGTAGTCGTGAATCAAAAGATGTGAATGAATCCTCTTGATCATTTCTGCTTCTGTCGCACAAAGAGAGGATAGGAGGAACAAAAATATGATACATTTCATAGAGTCATGCCATCGGGCCGAGCGCCTTTCCACCAATTAAATGAAAATGAAGGTGGAGAACCGACTGCCCTGCTTTAGTTCCAATATTTGTCAGCAATCGGTAATTGTCTGCAACCCCAAATTTCTCAGCAAGGGATTGAGCAACATCTATAATTTCACTCATCACATTAAGGTCCTTTTTTGGAACCTTCTGAAGCGATGTATATTCCTTTTTAGGGATCAAAAGGAGGTGGACAGGTGCTTTTGGACTAATATCTTTTATGACAAGAAGTGTGTCACTTTCAAAGACTTTAGAAGAAGGGACGTCCCCCTTGATAATCTTTCCAAAAATTGTACTCACCGTATTTTCCTTTGGATATATTCTAGAGCTTTCTCTGCGTCTTCCTTAGTCTTCCAAATTGAAATAAACCTTCCCTTGTGGCAAAATACCGCTCCTAAAATCCCTGACTTGCCCTTAAGTTCTTCATCGATTAGTCCTGCCCACTCTTTTGGCATGGGAACTCTTACCTGCATACGCTTATCATAAGAGGGGGGAATCCCCCGAAGTTTCCATTGATCTCCCGCAGGCATGATAATGAATTGTGCTACATGTTTGCCACCTCCTAGATCAAAAAAGGACTCGATCCAAGGCATAGCTTCATCAAAATACATCACTTTTTGCCATTTATCCATTTCAGCCTTAACCTTCCCTCGACACTCCTGAATGTATTTATACTTTGCGATTAATCGAGCTAAGTGCCCCAAACAAAAATCAAGCGCCCGAAAAAAGGCCCCTTGAAAAATCTCTTTATTCGCATCGTATCGAACAGGAACAAAATTAGCGATCACAGAAGAAAAAGAGCAATGCCCCATCATTGGCGCAGCCTTCCCATTGTCAATTGCATCCACCCCTGTTACAAGAGACCCATTGATATATTGATACAGTTTATCATCAAGGGTTTTCTGATCCTTCAGATATTTAAGGATCATTCCAGCACTACTAAAGCTTCCATTATAATTAGATTGATGATGGTCAAAACGCTTGATAGACGGATCATAGATTCCACCAACATCGCAAACGTATTCACACCTGGCAAGTAATTTTTGATCTCGTGTGCGGACAATACCTTCCATATCAATGAGATCAAATAAGAGCAGAAGAGCACATGCTGTCACCTCATCTGCGTGAAAGCTACCATCGTGGGTACCGAATGTGCGACACTTTATCTCTGCATTTTCCATGAACCGACCGATGGTACTCCTTAAAAATTAATTGCTCAAGAAGAAAGATTCCCCTACAGTGAAACCATGAGAGCAACCTTATCATTTTTGCATCATGACCTAGTCACCCCCGATGGAAAAATTATCTCTATTTCCCCTATCGATCAAAGGAAGGTAGAAATAAGGGTACGGATAGAAGATATCTCTCCTTTATTTTTAGGGTTTACCATTGATCAAAGTCAAGTCTTGTTTAATCTAAAAAGTACACTTGCTCAACTTGGGGTAACTGCTACCCTAAAAGAACTGGACCTCTCAAAAGCAAAACGAAGCAGTGAAGTTCTTGTTGAACTTCACTCTCTCTCTAACGAGGGAGATATCATTCTCTCTCATCTTCAAAAAGAGATCTATGTTGGTAAGCTATTCGCTGCCGATGAAAGAAGAAGAGTCCGTGAACCGATCTATCTATCGCGAATGTTTGGACGCAGTGATCGTGTTGGTAAACCCCTTCTTTCTCTTGGGGAGCAGGATGGAAAAGCCAACTGGACTCTAGAACAAATTGACGGAAGAATGATTGCCTTTCTTCCCCTAAAGAAAGGCAATCAAATCTACGACAAGAAGATAAATGGGCTGATACCCGTCCTTGTTGAGGCTCTAAAATACCCCAACGTTAAGGTGAGGGAACTCATCCGCCTTACTCAAAGGTGGGAAGAAAAGGAGCATGTCTTGAATGGAGGGCTCCTCCTTGTAAATACTCTCCCTCTTCACATTCGAACAGTATTTGGCCATGTTGTTAATACCCTTCTTCCCAAAGGGGTCAAACACACAGCCGCATCAATTCTTCAGCCCGACACCTTCGCCTCCGGAGATATCTATGAACTATATGGAAAGAGTTCTGAAGAGATCACGCAAATCCCTCTAGAATTTTACACACTTGATCCCTATCGAGAACATGTATTTTTTTCGGATAGGGACCAACTTCAAGCCTCAATTGATGACCCTAAAATTCTCTTCAAAGCACTCGAGACAGCTCCAAATCCAGCCCACCACAAATGCGCTACTTTCGTTGTAAAAGGAGATCAACTTCACAACCTGACACCCAATGACTGGATCCAAACCGAATCAGCGTACGAAACATTCCCTGGCTTTTTTCATCCCACTAGGCAAGCAGAAAAAGTCGAAAAGTATATGCACGCCCAACCCTCCTACCCCTACTTAGAAGCAATCGAAAAAGGGGTAATTACAAGCCAAGGAATCCTTCTTAGTCGGTTTTTTCCCTCACCAATTATGAAACGCATGCTCCTCAGTGAACAAATCCACGACGGTTTGAAAGGAGTCTACTTCGAACAACCCTCACGCTCACATGGGGAATATTTTTCCCATGAAGATCGCTCCCTTCTCCTCGATTTAGCAAAATTTGGGATTTCGATCTACTGGTTGGACCGAAGATGCAATAAAATCCTCCGATATGTTCCTAAATCTGGTAAAGATTCTGGGATGTTTGTTCCTCTTTCTAAAGTTGAAACCTTCATTGCAGCCACCATGGTTGGAATCTATGGCTCGAACCTAATGGAAGGGGGCTTCGAACACCTCATCCAAGACCTCCTCAAAGGCCTTCTTCAGATAAAAGGTGGGTGCAGCCACCCTCTTCTCAATCCTGAGACTCCTCTAGCACTTGTCACGGGTGGCGGCCCTGGAATGATGAGTATTGGAAACCGAGCAGCCAAAGATCTTGGGATCCTTTCATGTGCAAATATTCTTGACTTCCGCACAAACAAAAATCAAGTCGTAAATGAACAGGAACAAAACCCATTTATCGAAGCAAAAATGACCTACCGTCTGGATCGTTTAGTAGAAAGACAAGCTGAATTTCATCTTGACTTCCCAATTTTTCTTACAGGGGGAATTGGAACTGACTTTGAGTATGCCATCGAAGAAATTCGCCGAAAAACCGGGGTCAAATCCCCTAGCCCAATCCTCCTAGTAGGCCCTCCTAAGTATTGGAACCAAAAAATCACAGCGCGCTTTGAATGTAACACAAACGCCGGAACCATCGCCGGCTCCGAATGGGTGAGCAATTGTTTCTTTTGCGTTCAAACTGCTGAACAAGGATTAAGAGTTTACGAGGATTTCTTCACAGGGAAACTCTCGATTGGACCTCAAGGTCCCATCTATCCAGAAGGATTTAAAATCATTGATAAGGATTAGTTGATCGAAAGTAGAGAAACAAAGTAGTAAAATAAAAAGAACAGAACAAAAAGAATCAAAAGCCCAATCACAACCTTTTTGTTTGTTTTTCTTGGCTTCATATCTCCTTTCCCTAACTTGATAGGGTTGGAAGCCACCCCTGAGTCGCAGCAATTTGGAAGATAACGATCGCCAGAGATCCTACAAACATAATTAGGAGGGTAACCTTTCCTCCAAAGACACGGAAACGCTCTTTCTTCTTTTCAAAATAGCGGCCATGCCAGACCATAAAAGCTGGAAGAATCCCATATAGGATCGCCACAAAGACTCCGGCATAGCCTAAAGCTAACACAAATCCTCCTGGATAGAACAGAGAGAAAAGGAGTGGTAGTGCAAACATTAATAAAAGAAGAAGGATTCTCCCCTTGATCGTCTTCTTAATCTTGAAGCCGTCAGCTAAAAAATCATACAAGCTAAGAGCCACACCAAAAAATGATGTCACAAGAGCAAAAAACGAAAACAGGCCCACAACAATTGCAACCCAAGGAACTCCCAAGATAGCATTCAGAGCATCCGTCAGACCTGCAACCGGATGAGGAGCACCCCCAATAGTTTCAAGACCATATTTTCCGGATAAAGGAAGCATTCCAATGATTAAAAATTCCCAAACCAAATAAAAGATAAGAGGGATCAAACTCCCATATAAGAGAGCCTTTTTGAGCTTTGCAACATCACCATCCAAATAATTTCTCAAGCTGGGCACAATAATGTGTGAAGTAAAGGAGAGGGCAACTACCGGCACAGCCGCCCATAGATACTTTGGCTTCCCTCCGCTATAGTTGCTAACCTCCACATGAGGGGTCACAAAGATAAGGAGGAAAAAAAACGAAAGAGCCAATCCAATCATGCAAATGCGGTTAATGGCATCAACTGCTTTTGTTTCAAAAACTACGATGAATCCAAATACGGCCAGGAAAATAAGTATTCCTACATTTGCAGAAACGGTCATCTTAAGACTTGAGCTCAGAACATCTGCAATCAATGACCCTCCACCCGAAAGATAGGCAGCAGCCACAGAGTATAGAAGCATCAAAAAAGAGACCCAGGCGGTAAATTCACCCACAGAACCCAGACGTTCTTTACAGATCGTGATCAAGTTCGCATTAATCTTCTCTGACATCAAAGTTGCTTCGAGCAAGAAAAAAAGACTCATAAGCATAAAAGCAAATGCAATAAAGAGTAAGATGCTCGAAGGAAAAAAACCTCCTGCTCCGGTCGCCAAAGGAAGGGCAAGCATTCCTGCTCCAATCGATGTTCCACCAACTAAGAGGGTACTTCCGAACGTTTTATTCCGATAAATACTCATAATAGGGCCGCATTATCCACTTTCAAACATTATTAAGCAAGGGGTTAGAAGCCCCAAGAAAAGCCGAAACCCGTCCATGAGGTGCGATCTTTAAAAAATTGCCCTTCGGAGTAGCCGCGATGATAATTAACAAAAATCCGCATTTTTCTCCCCACCCCTTGAAGCTTACTGATTTCATACCCCGCCATATATGTTCCATCAAGATTCCAGTTATTGACCTGCCAATTCCTGAGATAGATAGATAGAAATACTGTTCCGTAGAGGCGATGATAGAAAAATTTGCGGCCAAGCAGACGCACTTCTCCACCCCATTCAAAGTAGAACGGCGGCTTAATAGGATAGGTTTTATCACTATGAAAAACCCAACCAAATCCACCGTAGACTCGAAGAGCACTGTTCACCTGATATGACGTAAAGAGATCAACCGCTTCCATACTAGGGTTTAATCTTTCAACCAATTGGTTATGAACTAGATACTCATCTCCTAAATGAGACGAAACGTGGTATACTCGGAAACGAAATGCCCATTTATCAAAAGCATAACTTAAGGGAAACCCAACAAGATAGTCGGTATTAACGAGTTCAGAAATCTCCCTATTGAAGTTTACACCCATCTTGAACACAGACCAAATTCCTGCCTGAATGTCAATTTGCATATCTCCTTGCCAAGGAAGAACATTGCGCCACCGGAAAATTGGAAAGTTATCTCCCAAGGAAACAGCGATTGATTTTTTTCCAATAACATTATCTCCTATATGATACGCCGTTGAATAGATCGTTGCTCTAGGATTAGCAATCATTGGAGGATAGAGAACGGTTTGCTGAGGAAGCCAAATCCCCTTAATCTGAGGCTTAACCGCTCTTTTTTCAAGTTTTACCAACTTTTTGTCAGGAAATTTATCAATTGGAGTTACGGACTTCACATCAGGGATATCGCTTACAAAAGAAATAATACTATTTTTGATCAAAGCATTTTTCGGCAAATTGTAAAGATATACATCCCTATTTTCCACATACACAAGAACATCGAATTCATAGTAGTTAGCATTGACTAGCGCCTGAATATACCCCTCTAAGTAAGCATCTTCTTCATTCGCAACATGTTCATGTGGGATACTGTCTGAACGAGTTGGAAGACCCGCAGAAAAGAATGGCTCATCTGCAAAACCAAAAGAACAAATCCAAAAAGAAATAGAAGTGACTATTACTAAACTCTTAATACTCATTTTTCACTGATGTTTGGTCCACAGAGGCCCCCTACTCTCCTGTATAACCAGTAGTGAGAATTATGATCAAAAAAATTTAATAAGTGCGCTATTTTAAAAGAAAAAGAAGTAAGGAGGATAAAAGAGATCAGTTCCCGAATTAATAACGCATCCTCCAGAAACCGAGCAAAAGATTCATAGTTGCAGATAAATTCTTCTATAGCTTAAACCAAAAAAAATTAGTGGTTTATATTGATAGAAAATAATGAATGGAGATTCTTAAACCCTTATGCTTACTGCATTATCCTATTCCAAATCCCTATTGCAATTCTAATCGATAGATTTGAAGCTCGAAAAATAACCTCACTAGCAATTGTAATCTCTGGATTAGACGCAGTTTTCTTTTGGTTTTTCCACTCAGGCGTTTCAACTGAGATTCCTCTCTTTAATTGTCTTATTTTTCATCAAGGAAACTTACGTAAAAAAGCATACGAATAGTTTTCTAGAAAACTGCAAACATCGTTACAAATAATTCTTCAATTGTTACAATACTGCCTTGTTCTTTCCTTTAGGGGGCAGTAGCTCAGTGGTTAGAGCCGCGGACTCATAATCCGTAGGTCGTAGGTTCAAGTCCTACCTGCCCCATCTTTTAAGCTCAATAACTTAAGCTTCATTTTGAGTCTCCAAACGAGTGGTTTTTATTCAAATGCCACAAAAATGCTCCACTAAGCCACAACAACAAGCGGTTTTAGATCATTTAAATCAGGTTTTTCTGATTGAATGTAGCAAAAGTGTGGCATCCCCTCTTTAGCATAAACTTAAATCGTTAATAGTTAACAAAAAAGGTGCAAAAGAACATAGGATTTGGTATCCTATGATTCAATTTTCCACCTGATTTTAGAAGATTGATACAAACGGAGAGCAGAATGGGAACGATCAAAGAACGCGATGATAAAAATGGAAAAACACGCTACCAGGTCATCATCCGCATGAAGGGGTATCCAACCCAAACAGCAACGTTTCGCAATAAAACCCTTGCAAAAAGGTGGGAACAGCAAACGGAAGCCGCCATTCTTGAAGGCAGGCATTTCAAAACATCAGAAGCCAAGAAACATACCCTAGCGCAAATGATAGACAGGTACTTAGCCCAAAGGCAAGTATCAAGATGCAAAAAAAACCATCTCATGTACTGGAAGAATGAGCTTGGGGCATACCTCTTATCAGATATCACATCCTCAATGATTGCCGAAAAAAGGGACGAACTCCTCTCATCTAAAACTCCTCGTGCAACTCTTCGCAGTCCAGCAACTGTCAACCGCTATATTGCAGCCCTAAGTCATGCATATTCCATAGGCTTTAAAGAATACGAATGGGTCGAAAGCTCCCCTGTAAGAAACATCACAAAGCCAAAAGAACCACCAGGAAGAGTCCGTTTTCTTAATGCAGATGAACGCAACCGACTGCTTTCTTCCTGTCAAGAAAGCAAAAACCCCTACCTGTATTGCGTTGTCGTTCTTGCCATAAGCACAGGAATGCGCCAGGGGGAAATCATGAACCTCACTTGGAAAGATCTTGATCTTTTCAAAAAGCAAATTATCTTAGAAAAAACAAAAAATGGCACCCGTAGATCTATTCCTATTGTGGGTCTTGCCTTTGAGCTTTTAACAGCATTATCAGCAAACAGAAAAGTAGCATCAGACCTTCTCTTTCCAGGAAAGCTTCTACATATTCCCATTGATCTAAGAAAAGCATGGATTTCAGCTATTAACCACGCTAATATCAAAGACTTTCGCTTCCATGATCTAAGACACTGCGCAGCCAGTTATCTTGCAATGAGTGGCGCTAGTCTAACCGAAATTGCCCTCATCCTTGGTCACAAACACATTGAAGTCACAAGGCGATATTCTCACCTTTCAGAACAGCATGTCTTCGGAGTTGTTGAGCGAATGAACGAATCAATATTTGGATAAAAAGGAGAGCTATGCATTTAGAGATCAACAACCAGAAAAAGATTGATTATAAAGAAGTCGTGAACTTTCCTTTTCTTGAACTGAACGAGGCTATAGACATCTTTACTGGGATTACCCACTTCCCAGAGATCTGGAAGCCAACTCTCGAAGAAGCAACATACCTTCTAAGGGATACGATCAACTGTGACCAATCAAATTACACCTTTTCTCAAAAGCCTCATTCCAAACTAAGGAAAATGCTAAAAGAAAATGTAGAAAGCTTACTAGAGGCTGGAATGGAAACAGAAGCTTCAAATATTAAATCTCTTAGACCCATTTGGCCAACCTCTCCAGCACCTCCTCAGGAAGAACAAGTTCTTTATCTGTGTAGAACTGAATTTCTTCTTCATTGGGCTTTAAGAAAAGGGTTATCACTGCCTAAAGGTCTACAAAAACTGCTAGGAATAAACCAAGCAGCTAACACCCATACTAATATCACTCTACCAAAAGTCAGACACATATGTATTCAAGCACTTGCCCAGTTACTTTGGTCTCTGAAGGAGAACAAAGCGCTCAGTCAAGGAGATCTGATAAAACTCATCGAAGAGGTTATTTTCTTAAATAGTTATCGAGGAAAACAATTGCGCCAGTATCACCTAGGAAAAGGTCCTTTAGATTATTTAATTTCAATAGTGCATGGGAAGAAAAAAACTCGATACTTTAAGACGGACAAAGGAAACTCTCTGATAAAACTTCTAATACCAATTGATCCAAGACCAAAAGAATACAAAGAAGGCCGACCTAATAAATCTAAGATTACATCGGACTTGCTTAATAACCCAGAGGAATCCTTCCCCTTCAGGAGCATTCCCGGAGTGTTTTCCAAAAATAAACCATATCAATCAATGAATTTTCAAAAACTTGCACTGGTTCTTCAAACATTTGGATATTATCTTTATAAAATGAGAATCGTTGCACATATTGGAGATGCTTTGGGTCATCCAACTATCGCATATTATCTTCAGGATAATGATGCCCTAAAAGCGTATGCCATGTTCTGCCTAAAAGATGTTTGTCCTGAAAAAGAATATATAGATATCATAAAATCCCTATCTTCCAGCAGTTTCCGCTGGCAATTCACCTCTTGAACTGCTAAGTTCAGATTCTGTATCCTCAACCTCTCCTCGAGGAAGCTCTGTCGAGCAACCACCTTTTCTTGATGCAGAAACACCGAAAAATGTTGTAGAATCTACGAAGATAGGCGTTATAAATTATTCTGAATCAGCCACTTCTATCTCAGCTAGAATTGCTACCTATCTTCAAAAAAAATTTAAATACCCATTTTTATCCGCAAAAAAAAATTCATTTCTTGGGCTATTCTAGCAATTCTTGTTCCTGTTTAATCACTCTCAAATTTGTACAAAAACGATCCATTTTGATTCACAGGAGAAAGAATGACAAACAAAGCAAAAGAACTACCGCAGAAAAAATGTCGCTTAATCCCTGCCTACCAGTGGCATCTTCACCATGACTGGCCTCCTCCTGGAGGGCTCAGATATCTGATTTTCCATGCCGATACAAATGGTTTTGCTAAAGCCATTAAACGTGTTGGGCGTCGTGTTTTGATCGATGAAAAGAAGTTTTTCGAATGCATTGAAGAAAGTAATAAAGCCCATGAGAAAAAATAAAGTGAAAGCTGTAGATGGCCCCCACTCTAAAGAATCCGAGATGATGGTTCTCGGATGTATGTTAAATAAATTACAGAGCCTAATCAGAGCGGCAGAGGATCTGGAAGCAGAAAATTTTTACTTCAATGAACATAAAACAATTTTCCAGCTTCTTAAAGAGTTTTATAAGAATGACAAACCAGCTGATATCCATCTCGTTGCAGAAAAGCTCAAACAGATCAATAAACTCAATGAGATCGGTGGTGTCGGTTACCTCACAACTCTCGCTCAACATGCTGGAATATCTGCTTATATTGAAGAGTATATAGAGCTTCTTAAAAACAAATCGAAAGCACGAAAAGCCATAATAATGGCTTCAGACTTTATAAGAGATGTTAAAGAAAACCCAGATATTGCTATCTCAGCAATAGAGCAACATCGCCAGAATCTTGTCAAACTAGAAAAAAGATTTTCTCCTAATGATAAAGCATCAATAAGCGATATTCTCTCTGGTAAAAAGTCTCGGCTAGGAGAGGAATCTTTTATTGAGAAATTAAAAACCAGAAAGACCTACTTTGCTGAACATGGAAAGCCCTTCATAAACGGTATTCCCCTAGGTTATGTAGATTTTGATGATAAAGCCACTGTTCTTTCCCCAACTAATCTTATTGTCCTAGCAGGTCGACCAGCTATGGGTAAGACAGCTTTTGCTCTGAATATCAGCGCTAATGTTTGTTTCAATCAAAATAAACCAGTAGCGTTCATCTCTCTTGAGATGGGAAGTGATCAGCTTATTGAACGGCGCCTTTCCATTAAATCACGGGTTTCAGGAGAAAAAATTAGCCGAGGAACACTTAGTGATGAAGAATTTGAAAAAATCATCGAGGCTGAAAAAGAAATAAGACAAGCGCCTTTTTTCATTCATGACCATGGTATTTCAACTGTGTCTCATGTGGTATCAAGAGCCAGACGTCTGAAGGACGAAGAAGATATTCAGCTTTTAACAATCGACTACCTTCAGCTTTTAAATGCTGACAGAGCCAAAGACAGTCGCCAATACGAGATCGCAGAGGTATCTCGCACACTTAAACAAGCAGCTATGGAATTACAAATACCCATCGTCACTATCGCACAACTTTCGAGAAAAGTAGAAGACCGTGGAGATAAAAAGCCTCTTATGAGTGACCTGAGGGACAGTGGCCAAATTGAACAAGATGCAGATGCAGTCATCATGCTCTACCGTCGAGATTATTATGAACCCTCTTCTCTTGGAGAGGGAAAAATAGAAGTATTATTGAAGAAAAATAGGCATGGCCCTGAGTTAGAAGAATCTTTAGCTTTTCAAAAGGACTGTGGCGCTTTCTTCGATCTACCCAAAGAAAAGACATCGGATCAAATAAAAAATTGCGGAAACTTCCGAGTTTATTGAAAAAAATATGGGTAAGAAAAAAATCAATGATCTAGCAATTAATCTTGCCTACGTTGAAAGGGCGCGTATTCAGAACAGTTCCATAGGAAATTGGGAACTTGGAAAGCACACTCTAGAATTTTTACAAAAAATGAAAGTAATTAAATATCGTGAAGCTAGAGAACTTATTTCTATATTCAAGTCATTTCCAGTAGAGGAAGAGCTTTTTTTAATCCAATTAAAAAGAGAACTTTCTTCAGATGTAGAGCATATAAGAGTTACACATATAGTTGGAGACGACCCTTTCAAACAAATTGGCGCTTGGCCAATGAAAGGCATTGAAATTGTACAAAAAAAGACGTACAGAGAGAAAGTAATTAACCAACAAACTCCTCTCAGCCAAGCATACAAGGAATTCATAGGTAGTGTTGAACATCAGTCCAAACTCTCTGCTCCTTTATATGAATGGTTGTATGAAAAATTCGACCAGGGAGTTCTTGAAAAGGAAATCCAAAACTACTTGTCTTGGAAAGAGAAGAGCAGACCTTCTAAGGCTTTTATTCCTAAGGCAATGATAAGTAAGCTCTCAGGAAAACGAGACCGCCCAGAAGAGGTCTTGCCTACATTTAATGTGGCAGAAATGGACGTTCTCCATGTAGCCTTTTATAAGTCTCAAAATATGACAAAAAAAGAATCAGAAATACTTGCCCAACTTGACCCAAACGCTAATAGAGAAACAGACTCTCACTTCAAAGTCGTCATCGCCCGATCAGAAGCTTTGAATATGTGCTACATGAATGGAGCTCGTGATAATCAAAGAAGAATTAATTTTTTCACTGCTGCAGAATCTCTCACAAAAAAAACGGTTACATGGGTTTTAGATAAGGACGATGGAGGATACCTCCTCCATAAAGAACCAGTGATTCGACCCGCCTTTGTATATGAACTTTCAAAAGAAGGACTCGAGGAGGGCAGGTATTTTTGCTTGGAAATCCCTAAAAAACTTTTAAACAAAATAAAGGGAAACTACTTTAAATCCCTAAAGGATGAACGACTTAAACTGAGATCTATTCCTCCCAAACTATCAGCAGCACAAGAAAAATTCGTCTTGCATCTAAAAACTGTAGCTCCCATTAATAACAGAAGCAAAAGGGAATTTAAGTGGGAGGCAACAAAATGGGCCAAAAGATTATGGGGTGAAGATAAAGTAAACTTAATACGAAATCTAGTAAACCTCGAAGAATTTGGAAAAAAGCAAGTATTACTAGGTTTTCTTGCTTCATTTAGCAGAGTTGAAGAACCAAGGAATACCTTCTTTTGCTTCACCTTCCCCAAGTATTGCAAATACCAATAAACGTACCGCGCACACGAAATTGACAGTATTCATGAAGATTTGCACATGAAATTGACGGTATTTGTGAAGATTAGCACACACTATTGACGGTATTCATGAAGAGATTCTCTCTATCGGAAAAAGCCCCTATGATATATTCTCTATGAATATATTTATGATAGGGCAAGCCCTCTTTGGCTGTTGCCCCTTCGTTTGAACTACGGGGGCGCCAAATTCACCCCGCTTTATCTCACCTCAAAAAAATAGGAAGCCGATGTCACAAGAAATGGAAAAAAATTACTTACCGTCTAAAATCTATTGAGCATGGCATGCTACTTTTTGCGTACTTCTCTTAAACTGGGGATGAAGTCTGTTATTTCACAATGGAGAATGATAGCAATTACGGCCATATTTTCAAGGGATAGGTTTGTTTCCCCACGTTCGATGCTTCCAACGTAAGTTCTATGTAAACCACATTCAAATCCCAGATCCTCTTGAGATAACCCTATGGCTCTGCGCCTTTTACGAACATGCTCACCAAATGTTTTTTTGAGGGCAGCGCATTCAGAAGGAGTTAAAATTCTCTCTTTGCTCATCTCTTAGAGGATAGAAATCCGATGAACTTATCTCTACAGAGTATATATAGCATTTATATAGACCTAGTTTAACTAAAAGCACTATATATATAGCATATTTATTGCTGTTATTAGTATAATATCAGTACAAATATTAATTATCTCTCAAGTAAATTTTAGAATAGCTAATTTTGTTTGGCTTTCTCAAATGTTTTATCAATCCGCAAAGAAAGAGGAAAATCATGACAGTAGGTCCTATAAACGACGCAGAATTTGTAGGCGAATTTGATGTCGACTCAATTCAAGACAAAGATTTCTCTTCAGAAGAAGAGCAAAAATTAGAAACTGGACTGCAAACGGCTTCACTTAAAGATAGCCTAGAGAGGCTAAGGTCCGAAACGTTTAGTATCGCACAAGGTCAGCACCTTGACTCCTCTACACAAGCTGGGAATCAAAAACTTGTAGATGCTTTAGCAAAGTATAGCAAGAATCAATTTCGTATAAATGCTTTATCTTACGCTATCTATATGCGAGATTACGATGCAGCATTGACGATGTTGAAACGGTACAACCCAAATAAGACCGATCCAGTCATTCTACGTTACTATCCTAATCCAGCAGTAAAAGATATTAAGTATTATCTGTCTCCTATAGATTTCTTGTTTGTTAATAAAATCGAAGGCATTCACGAGGGGGCATCATTTATAGTCCCTCGCAAGGCAGATCCGAGTAGGGGTATAAAGCAAGGACAATTCACTTTTAAAAAGCTAGGTGAAATAGATTCCTTGAAAAACCCCCAGATAAGAAAATTGTTAGGGGAATTACTCAAAAGAAACCAATTCATAAAGCTTAAATCTACTTATCTTGAAGTCAGGGAAGATTGTCGCATCCGTACTCATAAAATTGATGTTTATGAAGAATTAATTCAAGCTCATTGGAACGAAATACTAAAAGATTTGATTCTGCCCTCGAAGAATACACTATTGAATGAAGCAATCTTCTATGACAATCATGAATTTATTGAATATACTATTTGTAAAAGACAAGGTGATAGGTACTTAGAAAGCTCTTTGAATTTTGTTCTTACCCACTTAGGGATTGGTAATCCAGGTGAACCAATTAGCTGGGAGCACGAAATAACGAGGCAAACATCATATATTATAAAATTATTGGATTACGGTGCTGATCCAAGCGTCAGAGGAAATGATGGGAAGTGCCCAATTGATGTGCTACTAAACAAGCGGGATTCAGATAGGAAAAGAGAGCTTCTAGACCTATTTTTTAAATACGGGGTAAAGCCATAGTTAAGACTTAAGCCTTCCGATCAATTCACGAAATGCACTTCTCTCTAATTCTACCTCCTTTGAGTAACACCCATGGATTGTGTTAGATTCTTTGATGCGCATAATTCCCTCTAGAGTCCTTGGCCCCGTGCTCAAACCTCCATGAAGGCGACATCTCCCATTTTCTTTTGGATATCGCTGACAAGAGGTTCCTGTGCCTCTGGTCTTGGCTCCGCATATAGTGTTCATGGGGTCATCCCTCATTTTTTTTTAATTACCCCCCTGTGCTCAACTGAGAACCGATAATCGCTTGCCCCTCATTGTAGATGTGATTGTGTTGAACGTTGATTTGCTGATTGGGTTTTCTGTGCTTATCCAGCTTATCTTTTATTTCTAGCCATAACCGTGACAGCTTAATTGCTCTGTTTTGATGGGTTGTTTTGCTGTCTATATGCTCAGAAGAATTTGCAGAAATAAACTCTCTGGTACTTGTTAAGTCTATAATAATCAGCTTAGAAACCATCATGGCTTCGAAAGGATCTCTAGGTCGAAACTCTCGAAATAAACTGATCACCTCGGAAAAGCACCTCCTTAGGAAGGCTTTTTTGTCTTGAGTTTGGGACTCCAAGGAGTGAGAGTAGACGCTGTTAACGCAGTTTGTTATCAAGGTTGAAGCAACATGGATATCAGACACCCCAAAAGTATCATAGATCTTGGCTTGAAGAAGCTCTTGATACACATCAGCATTTTCATCCTCACCTTTTAGCTCAAATCTTAAGCCCTCATTACCAAAACCTATGCAAAGCCCGTTATACACCTCAACTTTTCTTTCGATCCAATTCATAAGTAATTCATTATCTGTTTTTTGAATAATACTCTGAGGCTTATTCAAGTTTTTTGTTCTGTACATATTAACCTATTTTCACTCTAAAAGCACGGCGGCGGCGGTGAATCCGCCTATCAATCATCTCCGATGCCTCTCCCTTAGTCAGGAAGTAGTCGCATTTAAACCCCATTTTCAACAAAGCGGCTAACTGTTTATTTGAGGCGGGTTCACCTCTCCACGTGGCATCTTTACGAGCTAACGTGCTTTTTGCGGCTTTTTTTCTTGCCCAATCTTCAGCAACCCCTAGAGCATAGCCAAGAGGAAGTAGGGACTGAGAAAGTTTGAAAACCATTCCTTGGTCCTGTGCTATAATCCTATACCCTCCATCAACTTTTTCAACCCACAGTTCTCGATTTCTTCCAAGAATCAAATGCCAGCCATCTTCAACCGAGTACCACGAAAAGTTGGATTGATTAAAGAAATCAATGTCTTCAACTTTTTCTTCTACAACTTCAAAGTCATCAAACGAGCTAGAACCGTCTATCTCTTGCTCAGCAGGGCTTTGACCTTGCTCATCTTCAGAAATCGATTCTGGAAAGCATGGAAGCTCAAGCAGAGAGGCCACAGCGCCATCTAGAGAGCTATTAACAGTGCAAAGCTGGTGTTTTGTTGCATTATCAGTAAAATCAAGGACCAAACAGTCTTGCTTGAGGGGGAATGCTCTTGTTCCTCTTCCAATCATTTGAGTGAAAAGAGAGGTCGATTGGGTAGGTCTTCCCATAATCACACAATCGATCCCTGGTTCGTCAAATCCTTCAGTCAAAAGCTGGCAATTGGTCACAACCTTGTACTTCCCGCTAGAAAAACCGGAGAGCACCTCTGTTCGTTCTTCAAGGGTCATGGCTCCATAAACCGCTTTCGAAGATATTCCATTCTCTTCAAAGTTTGAAGCAAGGTCCTTTGCGTGTTGCACATCAGCGCAGAAAGCAAGCGCCTTCTTCCTATCTGAAGCATACTCGATGTAATGATCAACAATGAGACGATTTCTTGCTGGCGTGTTAACCACTTTGGAAAGCTCAGATGTTACAAAGTCCCCTTTACTTTTTCCTACCTTTGCAAGCTCAATATGCGTGAAGACCTGTTTCCCCTTGAGAGAAGAAAGATAGCCGCTTCGAATCATCGTATGGATGGACCTTTCAAAGACAATTTCCTCAAAGATATTTCCAAGACCTGTACCGTCTCCCCTTTTTGGTGTTGCTGTTACACCAACTAAAAGCTTTTTGGGAAAGCCCTCAAAGAATCCCAACGCTTCAATGACTTTAGTGTATGATTTGGCAGTCGCATGATGGGCCTCATCAATAATCATGAGGCCAAAGTCGTTTTCTTTGAGTTTAGAAAGTCTTTTGGGCTTTGAAGCTGTCTGAACAGAAGCCACCACCACTCGGGCCTCCACCTCATCAGACTCTGCCTTTACAACACCTATATCAACCTCTGGCGATACCACCTTAAACTTCGCTACAGCTTGCTGAATGAGCTCCTCTGTGTGAGCCAACACTATCGTGCGAATGCCCAGCTCTTTGGCTAATAGTGCGAATATTACAGTCTTTCCGCATCCTGTGGGTAGGCTGATAAGCTGCCTTGTGATTCCATTGGACCGAAACTCTGAGACAGCCTCTAAAGCTTCTAGCTGATATTCTCTAGCCTTAAGCATTAGACAAACACCAATTTTTTTGAATAATTTTCACTGGCGCTCGTTTTATCATATGCATAAATCATCTTTGAAGAAGTATGGCCAGTTACCTTCATTATCTCTGAGTCGGGAAGTCCTTGTTCTTTTGCAAGGGTCACCCAGGTTGCCCTAAGAACATGGGGATTCACCCTTGGAACTTTTGCAGCAAGACTTGATTTTTCAAACGTTGCATTAAGTTGTGTTCTGTATACACTCTTGCCTTTACTGGTGATAAATACGATTCGGCTCTCACCGCGATGTTCCCTTGATTTCTCGATGTAATCACTTAGCTCCTTCATGAAAGATCCTGGGTAGGTGATAGGAATTTCTCGAATAGTTCCCCCCGTCTTGCTCTGTCGGAAATGAATGATTCTGCTTTCAAAGTCAATCTGGTCAAGAGTCAGGGAGAGCGCCTCCGAAATTCTTTTAGCCCCTTGAAGCATCGTCTTTGCAATGAGAGCATCCCTCACATTAAGCTTATACAGAGATCCAATAAACCTATGCCATTCATGCAGAGTAAGCGCTTTGGTCTCGCACTTGTCTCTTAATGAAAAAAAAGTCTTATTGGAAGCTAGGGTTGAAGCTTCAGCCTTGCGAAACCACCCTTGTGAAATACGCTGAAGATAAGACGTAAAGCTAATATAGCATGCAGCTCGAACCTGCCGTGTTCCTTCACTCCAGTCTTCAACTGTCTTAATATAATCAATCATCCTTTCATGGGGAAAGTGGTTGAAATGCCCCACCGTAAATACTTCACCCTCACCATCAAACTCAGGAATAATTTTACGCCGCATCATATCTGTGATGTAGTAAGCATAATTGCGCCTCGTTTCTCCATGAAGATTCTTAAGCCAGTCTCCTATTGCCACTTTGATCGGTGTATACTCCAGCTTCTCAATAAAGCTTCTGCGGCTTCTTTGTAACTCTTGCTTAGCAGCAAATAAATCAAGACCTTCCACTGTTGTTTTCAGAACAGGAAACTCAGCTTCTTCTTCCTGCTGTCTTTTGAATTCCTCCTTAGAACTTTCAAACTGTTCTTTGCTGATCGGAACAAGCGTCACTTCTGGGTGCGCCTTTTGAATCTCCTCCAACTCTTTACCTGTTGAAGGCCTTAGTGTGTCTTTAATATCTTTCATCAGCCCAGCCTTATGTCTAAAACCGAACACTAACACAAACTCTTATTCTGTACAATACTTCACTATTGTATAGTAAAAAACAGAAACAATCTCTGATTTCGCACTGTTTTTATTTTTTCACCTTTGGTACCCTCAAACACGTTATTTCAGTAGCAATCTGGCGAGAAGAATTTCTTATAAAGAATACAATATTTTTATATCTTCGATGCAATAGAGGGAAGGACAATTTCAAAAGACCTAAAAAATCCAGCAACAAGAAAGAAGCATGAACCTATCATAGTCGGTGGCATATATGGAAAATGGACTGTTATTTCATTGTGTGAACAAAATAAAAAATATGCAATTTGCCGCTGCGGATGCGGAACTCAAAAGCCAGTAAATATTTGCTCTCTCCTGTATGGTCAGTCAACCCAATGTTATTCATGTGCAAGAAGAAAAGGAGCGACCACTCATGGTAAGAGTCGTGCCAATTCTCGACCAGCTACCCCTGAATATCAAGCATGGTGTCGAATGAAAGCAGTAACCTCAAACCCAAATCATCCAAATTATAAGGATTATGGTGGAAGAGGCATAATAATGAGTCTCGATTGGATAAACTCATATGAGTGTTTTGAAAGAGACATTGGCAAAAGACCAAGCCCTAGCCACAGTCTTGAACGAATAGATAACAACAGAGGTTATGAACCAGAAAATGTTATTTGGACTTTAGCATCCCAACAGGTAAAGAACAGAAGAAATTCTTTCAGAATCAATGGGAAATTCATAGAAGTCAGAACCTTAGCAAAAAACCATAACATGTCCGAAACGACTATCAGAAGGTTACTGAAAAAAGGGTTGCCTATTAAAGCTTTATCTGAGTATTCCAAACTGACTCATTATCAAAAGACTGTCTTTTGGATATCCAAAAAAAACAGCTCTCCTCTAGCATTTAACGAGCTGAAAAAAATTAAAGGTATAATCCCTCCCTACCACAGAAAAAGGCATCGACTTTACAACACTTGGCATAGTATGCGTCAAAGATGTTTTAATGAAAAAAACAAAGATTATCACAATTATGGAGAGGTGGGGATTACAGTTTGCGCAGAATGGTCAAACCTTAAAGGGTTTATAGAATCTATTTTAGCGGTTCTAGGGGAAAAGCCGTCTAAAAAGCATCAGCTTGACCGAATTGATCCGCACGGAAATTATGAACCAAATAATGTCAGGTGGGCCTCCCCAAAAGAGCAAGCCAATAATAAGCGCAATACGCATCATATCAACGGTAAGCTAGTAAACATTAGGGATCTTAATAGATTATATAAAGTTTCCCTGAGTGCTCTCCCCCTATTGATAGATCTTGGTTGGGATGAATATGGCCTCAATTTGTATGGAGAACTAAGTTTTAAAGAAAAGCACCAACTGGGAATTTTAAAGAACAAGCTCTCACAAGAAGAGGCCCTAGACACCCTCAAATCACTGAAATTATCAAAAAATTAAGAAATCGCCTAAAGCTAACCTAGTATCTATTATCTTAAGCGATTTTGAATCCCATATTGGATAAACCTGGATCTTGTCTTATCTGAAAGCATGTTTGTTAGCTGAAACCAAAAACATACCTCCTTGGTAGGATTATAAATCCTGTTGTTGAAATCATTCAAAAAATAACCTGGAACAGTAATGACATCACCAGGTTTGACCCGCTCCACCTTAGTTTTATCACGATTTTTTTTCAGGAAATCATGGGATTCAAATGTTCTATCCGTTTGAAACCCAATATCCACTACAACGGCTTCATAAAGTGCATCATGAATATATCCACTGCCAATATTCTTAGAATCAACTACTTGTATAGGTTGACACCAACTACTTCCACTTTTATTTATCGATAAAATATTTGATCCAGTTAATTGTAAGAATCTTCTTCCCGAAAATACCCCTGACTGGCATTGTTGCTGCTTTTTGTTAAAATCAAAAACGATACATTTATATGTATCACCCATATTCAAATTCCAAGCACCTAGTTTTTCATGAGAAGATGCATGCTTTGATAAAAGCGAAGCCATTTCTTCTAAGCCATTTTCTATCGCATACCCAAGAGGGGTAAAATGGTATGAAGATCCAATATTTGGATTTCCCCCTTTTTCTATAAGAAACCTTACCATATTCAAGTCCCTTTCCTCGGTAGCTACATACAAAGATGTTCGATTTTCATATGCTGAAAGCAAATAATTTACATCAGCACCTGCGCGGAATATAGCAGTAATAAAATCCTTGTCTCCAGCTTTTATGGCAAACGAAAGAGGATGAGTCTCAGGAGTTACTCCTGTATTCGGGGTTGCACCCAGCTTAATCAAATTCTTGGCTAAATTTATCAATCCATTTTCACAACAATATGAAAGAATGGACAGCCCTTTAGAGAATTGCGTATTCACATTGGCACCAGATTTTATTAACACCACCGCAATGTCTGGTCGAGAGTTCTTTAAAGCCAGCTCTAAAGGAGATATTGGGTTAATTGAGGAAATACTGTCTAGATCTGGCTGATAAGAAAGGATAAGCTCTACAAGCGCCGAATTGCCTACCTCAATCGCATATAAAAGAGGAGTTTTCCCAAAACTATCAAAGTAGTTGATATCCGCACCATGTCTTAAAAGAAAATAAATTATATCAAGCTCCTCTTGTAAAATAGCTTGATGCAAAAATTCTCTGGGATCATTTCTTAGTAATGGCTTTATAGCTGCCTCTTTTTTAGGAAACTCTCTTATCACCTGCTGAACAGGGGGAGACATATTCGCCTCGGATCGCATTCTCTCCAAAGTTGCTACCCCCTGTCCCTCTTGAGAATTGGATTCTAATTGCTCACCTTTCTCTATAGAAAAAGCATCTAAATTCCCTCCTAACTCCCCACAAGATGATATTGAATCAATTTCCATCTTTTATACCACCTCTTGCTTTTGCTGTTATTTCAGCCCCATACTGAAGAAGTAAGATAATCATATCCTTTGCGCCCATAGAGGTAGCATAATCCAAGATAGTATTCCCTGATGAGTCTTTCATGTTTGGATTCGCTCCCGACTCCAACAAGACCCTTACAAAGGGTTTCTGATTATTAATAACTGCGTAGAAAACTGCTGTCCTATTCGATTGACTTGGAAAGCTACTGTTCGGATTAGCAGAATACTTAAGTAAAAGCTGCACCAAAGGAAGATTCCCTTTTAATACTCCCAAACAAAGCAAGGATTGCCCATCTTTGTCAAAAACATTTGGATTACTACCGTTTTTCAAATAGAACTCGCACATTCCAATTAGTCTTTTTCCACTGAAACTCTGATTTTTAATGATCTCAAGAAGATTTGGAAGATTTGCTTCAGACAGCTTAGCTCCATTATCCAGAAGGAACTGCGCAAAAACCGGATCCCCTTCCATACATACTCTGTGTAAAGGAGGATTGTTTGCATTTCTTCGGTTATTAATATTAGCTCCAGAACGAATTAAATTCAGAGTGAGTCTCTTATCTTTGCTCTGTATTGCTTGATTTAATCTACAGTCTAAATTTGCTTGATCCCTATATTGAAGCAGTAAGTTTACTATATCTTTACGGCCTAAGCCCTTAGCATAATCAATAGGTGTCTTATATTCACTATCAAATGTGTCAACATCAGCACCTAGCTTGCAAAGAAGTTCGATCACCTTCAAGTTTCCAAGAGAAATCGCTTCAAAAAGCGCTGTTTTCTTATTAGCCAAGGAATAATTTACATCAGCCCCTTCTTGAACAAGAATTTGAATGTTCTGAATTTTTTCTGAAAGCTTTATGTTTGAGTGTATTAAAACACAAAGTGGGTTGTCATGTTTTCCTGTTCCTGTGTTTATTAAATTTTTCCACTCAAGCTTGGGAGGGACTGAAAGCAGAAGCTCAATAAGCTTTTGGTTATTTGCTCCGACAGCATATTGGAGAGGAGTCTTCCCGTGCTTATCAATACGGTTAACCTTGGCTCCAGCTCTAACAAGCATTTCGACTAGTTTCGGATTATTATTGATTACGGCAATACCCAGAGCCGTATATCCAAAATTAGAGCCCATCACCTCTAAACTAGGTGAGAAAGAAAGGAGAAGTCTTGTCAATTGCTCATCGTTCTTCTCGATTGCATAAATTAAAGGCGTTTTCCCTTCCTCATCTACGTGATTAATATCTGATCCATTTAGGATAAAGAAACTTACAGCATCAATTCTACTTTCTAAAACTGCATGATGCAGTAACTCCTTTGGATCAATAACCACTGCCGGCCGAGCCGGTTCATTCCTACATTCTTTGATAGCGCTATGAGCCTTCGGAGCCATTCTTCCTATCGAGCGTAGTCTCTCTATATTTGCATTCCTCTGGACTTTTTTCCCGTGCCCTTTACCCTCGGCTATGCAATCAGGTTCGGCAAATACATCCATTTCTGACGCACATGAGATACCATCGACACTTGAAACCAAACTTATTTCCATTTTTCAAAAACACCTAAATAACAAAACAGTAAATAAATTATATCAAATATAAATGATTTATAAAATACGAAAAATAAATTTTATTATAATTTATAATTGATAAATTATATATTGAATTTCACTAAGTTTAAGAGGTTTTTAACGAATACAAACAGAATGCTGTTGCTAAACACCATAAATAACTTTTTGCCACACTTTTTCAACACAGCCAAGAAAAAACTAACTTGCAGTCAATTGCGCTGTTCCTTTTTATAGTTATAACCTCTATATTTATTGTTAACTAAAAACAGCCAAAAAAATAACTAGCAGAAACTATTTCTTTTAGAGAGGTTTTAAGACAGGTGATAGATAGAAGAACTAGGATATCGCCATAAGATATGAAAACGATTGTTGGGATTCTCCTTTTATGTACTGGATGTGCTTCAATGAAGCTTTCAATGACGGATCCCGAGTCGATTCCTCAATTCCAAGCTCTAAAGATGGCGCTTCAACCTCTACACTATTGCTTAATCATTTGCGTTTTCATACTCATTTGCCTTCCGTTTCTAATTTCTCGCATCCGCTATAAAAGAACTTCTTATTACTCAGTTACCAAGAAACCATTTTCAGATGTAGACAAAGGGGCATTCGGTGAATACTTAATTTACAAGAGAAGCAGAGTGTTTGAGAAGGATGGTGGAAGATTTCTATTCAACCTTTATCTGCCTAAGACAAAAGCTAGTACCACTGAAGTGGATGTTGTGCTGATTCATCCTAAAGGGCTTTTTGTTATCGAAAGTAAAAACTACAATTATTGGATATTTGGTAATGAAATACATAGAACTTGGACTCAGGTTCTACCAAGAGGTAGGGGGCATAAGAGTCATAAAATACAGTTTTACAATCCAATCCGACAAAACGAATCACACATAAAATATTTAAAGCGCATTGTAGGGGAAACAATCCCAATTTGGTCGATCATCGTGTTCTCAGATAGATGCGTCTTGAAAGACGTCACCCTTTCACCTAAGACCCAACACAAGGTAATACAACTCTATGAACTGAAATCAATGATTTCTCAGATCATAGGGAAAGCCGAAGTAGAATGTTCCTCTCAGCAAAAGGTCGATAGTCTTTATAACCAACTCTATCCTTACTCACAATCGTGTAATCAAATGAAAAGCAGTCATATTAAAAGTTGCTTCTAAGCTAAACCATGGCGTTGAAGTGTCATGCCACACTTTTGCTACACTTGGGGGCAAATAACCACAAAAATTGGCAAATCTCAGCAACTGTAAAAAAGTCATAAACTTTTAATTCTATTGTTGCTATGGTTTGCGGTTAGTTGTGGATTATTGCGAGAATGGAGACTCATAATCCGTTGGTCGTAGGTTCAAGTCCTACCTGCCCCATCCTTATTTGATCCTCCTCATCCAGAAGTTCTTGTACGTAAAAAAACGACAGGAGTCATGATGAAAAAGCATCCTTATACCCTTCAATTTCCGCATTTTTTACGCAACTGGTCTGAATCAATACGCTCTTTGGCAACCCCCTTTGGATGATATTGCCATTATCGTAGAGGATGAACTCGACGCAATGCTCATCATCCAGGAAGCAAGGAATCTTTGCTCATATATCGCCCTTGAAGGCGCACAAAAAAGACCTGATGATAGAATATATAATCTTTTAAAAACAAAAAATCGTATCTCTCCACTTGGAAGAACTTGAGACATTCACTTTAATAAATAAGCGCCCCCAAAAGAATAAATTCCATAGGAAATCACAATAATATCGATTAGCTGATGTTGGATGCGATAGTTTCTTTGGTCATCACATAGATGAAAATATTGAATCATTCCTGAATAGGAAGCTATTTGATTGCACATAATGCCTCCTGTTAAAGGCACATGTCATCTCATAAATTTCCTATCATTGACAGTAAAAAATTTGATGCGATAGCCCTGACTTTGATACCAACACACCATAGGTCATTAATTCTCTCGGGACTTACCTGATATTTGTAGTGAACTCCACAAAAAACCCGCACTATCCAAAACATAGCGCGGTTATAAAAGACTCAATGCTAATTAATTAGCAGCAACTTTCTTTTCATTAACGAACTTGACGACATCTCCAACTACACGAAGCTTTTCCGCTTCCCCTTCAGAGATCTCGAAACCAAACTTCTCCTCAAAAGTCATAATTAACTCCGTAAGATCTAGAGAATCCGCATTTAGGTCTTCTACAAAAGACTTCTCCACAGAAACCTCTTCGCGGTCTACTCCGAGTTGTTCAACAATGATATCAATCACTTCTTGTTCTACTGACATAAAACAAATTTCCTTTTTTCAAACATATTCAAAAATTTATACACTAACTTAAGCAATCATACCCCCATCAACAGTTAAAACCTGCCCTGTCACATAATCAGACATGTGGCTTGCTAAAAAGACTGCTGCGTGAGCAATTTCTTTTGGGTTCCCAAGGCGTCCCATGGGAACCCTATCTAATATTCCTTTCCTTTGCTCTTCAGTAAGGACTTCGGTCATAGGAGTTTCAAAAAAACCTGGGGCAATACAATTCACATTGATATTGCGAGAACCCAGTTCCTTTGCAAGGGAGCGAGTAAACCCGACCATACCGAGTTTAGAAGCAGCATAATTGACTTGACCGGGATTTCCTGTCAACCCAATCACGCTGGTAATATTGATAATTTTTCCCTTCCGCGCCTTCAGCATTGGACGGACAAGAGCATGGCTAAGGTTATACACTGACTTCAGGTTTGTCTCAATTACCTGATCCCAATCATCTTCATCCATCTTCATAAAAAGTTTATCTCGAGTAATTCCGGCGCAATTAACCAGAATATCAACCCCGTTCCACTCTTTGAGGAGTCGCCCAACCGTTTCATTGACTTCTTGCTTATTCCCTACATTGACAATATCAAACCAGAACCTTTGATCAGAGCTTTTTCTAAATGCCTTAAGAGTTTCAACAATTTGTTTGGCACGTTCAATATTCGTTCCTATAACAGCAACATCTGCTCCCTCTTCAGCAAATGTCAACGCAATCTGTTTTCCTAGTCCAGAAGTCCCTCCAGTAACGAGAGCTCTTTTTCCTTTAAGTAATCCCATTTAACTCACCGCTCCTTGATACAGTATCTCTAAATCTTCAACTTTTTCTACAGAGAATGTTTCTCCCTTCACCCCAATTTTTTGAAGCATTCCACTGAGGGTCTTCCCACACCCAATCTCAATGAAACATTTGATCCCCTTTTCCTCCATAGCTCGAATCCCTTTTTCCCAAAGGACAGGGGCAACGACCTGGCTTATCATATTTTCTTGAATTTCCTCTTCAGAGACATAATCTCCAGGAACATTCATAACTAAATCAATCCGACTCTTTTCAAGAAAAATTGTATCGATTTTTTCCTTAAGTTGATCCTTTGCTTCTTCCATTAACCCGCTATGAAAAGCACCAGAAACATTAAGAGGAAGAATACGCTTTGCTCCTTTCTCCTTAAGAAGGGTACTTGCAGCGGCAACACCTTGAACCGTTCCGGAAATAACAACTTGCCCGGGACAATTAAGGTTTGCCTCCCAAACCCCCTCGATTGGCTCAAGTATTTCGGCTACCTTATCAGGCACCATACCCAAGCAAACTGCCATGGTCCCTGGATGTTTAATCCCCGCTTCATGCATATAAAGACCGCGAGCTCTGACGAGTTTAACTCCATCTCTAAAGCTGAGGCGCCCCGATGCAGTAAGAGCAGAATACTCCCCTAAGCTCAGTCCAGCAACAGTTGTAGGAACAATATCTGGCAACTGCTCATTCAAAGCACGCCAGAGAGCAACACTCATGACATAAATTGCGACTTGACTATTCTTCGTTTGAGTCAGTTCTTCTGAAGGCCCCCCAAAGACAAGGTTGGTCAGACTGAACCCAAGAAGCTCATCAGCCTCTTGAAAAGTTTCTCTAACAACGGCAAAAGCTTCATAAAAATCCTTTCCCATTCCGACATATTGGGCCCCTTGCCCAGGAAAAATGAATGCTATTTTCTTATCCACGATCAACCTCACACGTCAAAGCCGCTGCTCCCCAAGTGAGTCCCGCTCCAAATCCAAAAAGAACGACGCGCTCTCCTTTTTTTACACCTTTTTCCTTAACAAGTTCATCAAGGGCAATCCCCACTGAAGAAGCAGAAGTGTTTCCGTATTTGTGTATTGTTAAGTAGACCTGTTCTCTTGGAACTTCAAACCGTTTCGCGAGAGCTTCAATGATGCGGATATTGGCTTGATGAGGAACCATCCAGCTGATCTCTTCTTTTGTTAGCCCAGAAGCATCAAGACAGTTCTTCACAGCGCCTTCCATCCGGCGAACCGCATGTCTAAAAACCTCTTTCCCTTCCATCTTAATAAAGTGCTCCCCCGCCTGAACGGTTTCAACCGATGCTGGCCTTTTTGACCCTCCTGCGGGGAGAATCAGAAGTTCCGACTGCTTTCCGTCGCAGCCAAGAGATACATTTTCAATCACATACCCAGGCTTCGAGCGACTTACAACGCAGGAGGAAGCGCCGTCACCAAAGAGCACGCAAGTATTCCGGTCTTCATAATTGACAATTGAGGAGAGCTTCTCCGCAGCAATGATGAGAATGTTATTGTGCATTCCGGATTCGATATAAGCCTTTGCCATTGAAAGTGCATAGATATAACCCGAACAAGCCGCCTGCATATCCATGGCCGCTGCGTTCACTGCTCCTAACTTATTTTGAATCAAACATGCCGTACTCGGAAATACATAATCAGGGGTGAGTGTGGCTACCAATATAAGGTCTATCTCTTCTGCTTTAATTTGACTTTCATCCAAGGCCTGCTTCGCCGCTTCGTATCCCATGTCTGAGGTAAATTCATCCTCAGCAGCGATGCGACGCTCTTTCATGCCCGTTCGCGAGGTAATCCATTCATCAGAAGTTTCCACCATCTTTTCCAAATCTTGATTTGAAAGTACCCGTTTGGGCAGATAGGCTCCAAGCCCAGTAATCTTTGCTTTTTGATCCATCGTAAAACTATTCCTTTAGATGACTTAAGGAGTATCATACCCAAAAAAATATTAAAGAAAAAGCATCAAATCTCTTAAATAGTACAAACTTTTATTCATGGACAATAATTCTTAAAATCCCTACTCCCTTTCGGGTCCGTACTACGGAATAAAAGTATAGATCTATTGCTGAAATGGAAATCCATACGATTGTAGATTCCAAGAAGAAATCTGACCTCTTTTAATAGACCTATTTAGAATATAAAGA
Source organism: uncultured Chlamydia sp. (assembly GCA_946127115.1). Lineage (GTDB taxonomy): Bacteria > Chlamydiota > Chlamydiia > Chlamydiales > Simkaniaceae > Neptunichlamydia. The sequence goes on along the minus strand of CAMGYI010000001.1, from coordinate 80,764 downwards.
GTAATTTCCTTCGCCATTCGTATAAGCAATATTTTTCCCGGTTTTTCCCTCTAGTGGATTACTTTCTCCCATCTCAAAAAATGATGCATACTGGAGCTCAAACGTCGTTAATTTCCCTTTTGAAAAAGCCTGGGAAGGCTCAAATTTCACATAGAAAAAGGGCCTCTTGCAAACCAAATGATTTTTTTCAAAGATTGGTTAAAATATTGCTTTTGTAACAAAGGAATCATAGATGCAATAATTTGAAATGATCCGTCTAGAAGATCTAGTTCCAAAGAACCATAGTTACCGTCGTTTTGCTAATATTTGATCCTTTTAAGGATTAAGATTTTTGAGCTTTTCCTCTACATTCTTAAGTAGAGGAAAAGCTCAAAAATCTTAAAAACCCCCATAACCCCCATAAAGGTTTCGGCATACTGAAGCTCTTTATAAGTACCTTTCGCTCCAATTCATGGAAAATCTCGGTGATCGAGAGTTAGAACGGTACCTGCAAGAAAACAATGCAGCAAAGTGGTTTTGCCAATTCAAGAGAAGTGACCTTGAAACCCTACTGTCTTTATCTAGAATCAGACAAATAAAAAATTGGAACGCATTGTTTATTTAAAGTTTTCGCCCATCTTAGAGATCAAATAAAAATACAAATTTTTATAAATGAGATATCATTACAGAAATAGAATAACCAGAAATCTATGCACTTATTTTAATGGAAAGATGTCTCTATTTATAGACACTTTATAAATCCCGCCTCGTTTGCCCTCCTGGCCATTAATCTCTCTAAGATGCTATGTTCAAAAGTATGCTTAAATATCCTAAAGACCTACTCACTCTTATTGCCCACCTTAGAAAGCTTCCTGGGGTAGGGGAGAAAACTGCCGAGCGATACGCTTTTCACCTACTAGAATGGGAAGGGAAAGACCTTCACGAGTTTGCTGATAGGGTCGCCACCTTAAAGGATCGGGTGCAGACCTGCTCTGACTGCGGCTGTTTAGTGGATGGCGTGCGGTGCTCGTTCTGCGATCAAGAAAGACGGGACCGGAATCAGCTGTGTATCATTGCAAACCCCCGTGATGCATACGCAATTGAAGAGACTGATAACTACCGCGGCTTTTATCATGTTTTAGGTGTTCTTCTATCTCCTCTTGATGGCAAAACCCCCGATAGTTTAAACCTTTCTCATTTGCAAAAACGGATTGAAGGATTGGGAGCAAAGGAAATTATCTTAGCACTCGACTCAACTTTAGAGGGCGATGCCACCTCCCTTTATCTTAAAGAACAATTTGAAAAATACGGCATTGAAGTTTCACGTCTCGCATTAGGACTTCCTATTGGCAGTTCACTTGACTTTGTTGATGAAGGAACTCTTTCTCAGGCCTTCTCAGGAAGACGGAAGTTCTAAACTCTTGCAATAATTCTTCTCCGTTTTCTATAATCGGAAAACTTATTATCGATAATAGAAGACCACGTTGATGAACACAAAGTTTCTTGCTGCAATAACTCTCCTGCTCTTAATGACTGTGCCAATAAAGTCGGTCTTTGCAGGTTTTCCTATATCCGAAGTATATGAAAACAAACGGGTAGGAAAGATCATGATTGTCATGGAAAATCTTCCGCGGGGCGCTACGTTTAATCAAGACCGCGTCCTCGCTAAGCTAAGAACCAAATCAGGAGACCCCTTTTCTCAACTTACCTTTGACTATGATCTAAAGACCCTATCTGAAGAGTATGACCGCGCCGTTCCAACAATAGAAACCGGTCAAGGAGAGATCTATATCACGATTAAACTCTGGCAAAAGCCAATGATTCGTGCCATTTCGTGGAGTGGTAATAGAAAGGTTAAGACCGGCAAGCTCCAAAAAGAGCTTGGAATCAAGGCCCATACTGTTTTCAATCGTGAAGACTTCAACAAAGCTTTTAACAAGGTTAGAGAATTCTATGTCAAGAAGGGGTACTTTGATTCCCAGCTCGAGTATAAGCTTATCCCTTACGGGAACACAAATGAAGTAGATGTTGAGATCACGGTCCATGAAGGAAACTCAGGACACATCAAAAAGATTTGCTTTAATGGGTTCAAAAAACATGAAGAGTCAAAGATCCTCGAACTTATGACGACAAAAAAGTATAACTTTTTTACGAGTTGGATTACAGGGACTGGCAACTATCATGATGAAGCTCTTGAGCACGACAAGCTTGTCATCGTAAACTACTTGCAAAACGAAGGTTTTGCGGACGCGCGCGTTAATATTCAGATCAAAGAAACAGAAGAAGGCCGCCTTGAAATTACCATCAATGCTAATAGGGGTGAGCTCTTCCATTTAGGGGATGTTGTGATCTCGGGAAATGAGCTCTTGACAAAGGAGCAGATCGAAAAAATTATGGTCATCAAAGATGGTTCTACCTTTTCTCCTGAAAAGTTGCGCGATAGTGTTCAAAACATTAAAGACCTCTACGGAAAAGACGGTTACATAGAGGCCGACGTTCATTATACCCTCCACCTTTCTCGAAGCACCCCTGTCTACAATGTTGACATTCAAATTAATGAAGGAGATCAATTTAAGATTGGTCTCATTCGAGTTCTTGGAAATAGCTCAACGAATAAGAATGTCATTCTAAGAGAATCTCTACTAATTCCTGGTGAGGTGTTTGATACTAGGAGGCTAAAAGTCACTCAGCAACGTCTTGAAGCAATGGGTTATTTTAAGTCTGTTAACGTTTATCCAGTAAAGACCCCCGAAAATCAGGAACTCGGTGAAAACTACCGTGACGTTATTATTGAAGTCGAAGAAACGACGACTGGGAGCTTGAGCCTCTTCTTTGGATTCAGTACAGTTGATGACCTCTTTGGAGGACTAGACCTTGCTGAAAACAACTTTGACCATCGCGGCCTCACCAAATGGTGGCGCGAAGGGATGTCCTCATTTAGAGGTGCCGGAGAGTATGCTCATGCACGCGTTCAGATCGGTAAGAAACAGCAGAGCTACACCATCGCCTGGATGGACCCCTACTTTAGAGACACTCTCTGGCGTTTTGGATTTGACCTTAACTATTCGAAAACTGGGGTGCAATCCGACGATTACCACGTGAATTCATTTGGTGGATCTCTCTTTGGAAGCTATCCTCTGACAGCATACTGGACATACGGATGGAAATTTAGAGTTCGAAACTCGATTATTCATATCCATGGAATCGAAAATGATGAAGCTCAAAGAGAAAGGCAAAATAGTGGGATCGTTGCTGGAATAGGGAATTCTATTTCATACGACTCAACAGATAATGCCTTTAAACCTCATCGAGGCTTCCGATCAACCGCAGAGATTGAACTTGCAGGAGTGAGGCGGCATGATAATGATGACACCTTATTCCCTTTCTTTAAAGTGGGATATCTAAATAGCTACTATTATCCTGTCTGGAGAAAAGGAACCCTTAAACTTCGTTGGGACTTTAAATTCCTTTGCCCCTTTGGAAATGGGCACCCTGATCTTCTGCCATTAAGTGAGCGCTTCTTCTTGGGAGGTGAGACCACCGTTCGGGGTTATAAGCCTTATGTTCTTGGTCCCCACTTTAAGAAAACCAACAAAACTGAGAAAGATGATCCTACCGGTGGCGTCTCCTCATCCCTTCTTTCTGTTGAGTACAACCAGACTATCTTTAGGATGCTCGATCTCTTCACCTTCTTTGATGGTGGTTCGGTCTCAAATCATCGATTTGACATCCCAGATTTTAGAATGAGTTGGGGTTTTGGAGCCCGGATTGAACTCGGCAATCGTGTCCCAATCATGCTTGGAATGGGCTTTCCCATCAATCCTCAGAGCCGTTTGGATAGAATCCGCGACGATGGAAGCAAAAAATATAAAAGAAACGAAGATGTTAAACGGTTTTTCATCTCGATGGGTGGACAATTTTAAGGGAAATAAATCCCACAAGATGCTATGATCAGTATCAAGTCAAAAAATGTTTTAAGGAGTCAATTCATGAAAAAACGACAGACTTTCATTCTACTTATCTCTCTATTCTGTCTCACTTCTATCAAAAGCTTCGCAGAAGAAATCCCCTATGGAATTGTGAATTTCCCAAATTGTATCACTGAATCTAAACATGGCAAGCAAGAGCAAGAATCATTCGAAAAGCTCCGCGAACAAATGACTACCTTAGTGAGTGACATCGAAAAACAGCTCAATGACATTGCAACTAAGTTCAATGATCCAGAGTTCGTTGATAGCCTCTCCCCTGAAGCTGAGCAAGATATGAAAGCTCGTTTCCAAACTTTAAGTGAAGAGCATAATCGATACCAAAATCAATACATGCAAGTCATGCAACAAGCAAACATGCAGCTCATTCAAACCATGAATGGACACGTTCAAAAAGCATCTAAAAATGTTGCTAAAAAAAGAAAACTTCCTATGGTTGTCCGTGAAGAAGCATGCTTTTTCTACAATCCCTCGTTTGATATCACCAAGCCTGTTATTGATGAAATGGACAAGAGTTTTGATAAAGAAAATGTAGCGCAAGCTGCTGCTAATCAAGAGAAAAAATAGGATCTCTAGCATGGCTAAATACTTTTCACTGGCTGAGCTCTCTGAGCTTACCCAAACGGAGCTTGTCGGTGACCCTGAGTTTAAAATTTATAGCGTTGATAACCTCGAGTCGGCATCTGAAAAAGACGCCTCTTTTTTAGCAAATCCAAAATATACCGAAGCAATGAAACAGTCGAGCGCGGGAGTTATCTGCATTGACGAGAAAACGAGTCGTGTAAAGGGAAAAAACTTCCTTGTGGGAGACAACCCTTCTCGCACGTTCCAACTCATTGCTGAAGCAGTCCTTTCCTCTACTCACCAACATTCTGGATTTAAAGGAATCCACCCATCAGCTGTTGTCCATGAAACGGCAATGGTTGGGGAGGATGTCACTATTGGCCCCTGCGCCGTGGTTGATGCTCATGCAATTGTTGGGGATAAGACTGAGATCTACCCCAATGTTTATGTTGGTGTGTCAGTAACTATTGGTAAAAAATGCACTCTCTATCCTAACTCAAGTGTAAGAGAACGGTGCAGCCTTGGCGATAGAGTTATTTTGCAGCCTGGAGCGGTAATTGGTTCTTGTGGCTACGGATATACCACAGATTCTAAAACGGGGCATCACACCAAGATTGAGCAGCTTGGAGCGGTAACTTTAGAGGATGATGTCGAGATCGGCGCAAACACAACGGTCGATCGTGCTCGCTTTAAATCAACTCTGATTCGCAAAGGAACCAAACTTGATAACCTGGTGCAGATTGCCCATAATGTCGAACTTGGCGAAAACAATATCATTGTTTCGCAGACAGGAATTGCTGGATCAGCAAAGCTTGGTAATAATGTCTTCTTGGGTGGACAAGCAGGTGTTGTAGGTCATATTGAGATCTGCGACAATGTAAAAGTTGCAACACGCGGCGGCGTGAGTAAATCGATCTCTGACCCTGGCATCTACGGTGGAGGCCCTGTCTCTCCCATGCCTGAGTTCAACAAACGACAAGTTCTTCTAAGAAAGATTGTAATATTTGTGAAAGATCTAGCTTCTCTTAAAAAGCGAGTGGAAAAGTTAGAATCAACTTAATTTTATCTGTTAATAATAAAGTGTAGACCGAACCTAACTCTATATTTATTAGTGAGATCGGAATTCTAAATCTTAGTGAAATGAACAAGACTTATTCAAACCATTATTTTTGATAACTGATATAATTTATACATAGTGTTTATTCTCTCTATCTGCTACTTTATGCCATATCTATATTGCATGGATAGTGAGCTATGATTACCATCTACGATAAGGGTGAGCACGACGACGAGTTCATTGAGATCCCTGAGCCTAAAGAGGGATGCTGGATTCATGTCGAAGATGCAACCACCAATGACATCAACCAGATCAGTAAACTGATCGACCTTGAGTATACCGATATGTATGACTCTCTTGATCGGTATGAGATTCCCCGCGTTGAAAAGGTTGATGAAACGGTTCTCATCTTTACCCGTCATCCAATGGAACCTGATGCGGGTCTCTATACCACCACCTTTACCATTATCCTCACAGAAGACTATTTCATTACTATCTGTCCTCAGAAAAGCCAAATCGTCGAGAACTTTATTTCCCAAAAGCCCAAACTAAGCCCCTCCAATAAATCTAAATTTATCATTTACATCCTTCTGAAAATCACACAAGAATATACCCTACAGATTAAGAAGATCCGAACAAGCGTCCTAAAGCAAGAAAAAAAGATGTCCTACGTCGACAGCCGCGACATCACTAATCTTACCCATACCGAAGAAATCCTGAATCAGTACCTATCCTCCCTTGTTCCGATGCGCTCGGTTCTTGAGTCGATCACCTCGGGGCGTTATACTCTGCTTTATGAAAAAGATCAAGATCTACTGGAAGATTTGTTGAACGCCAGTATCCAGTCTGAAGACCTCTGTTCAATCAACCTACGGAGTATCCGAAGCCTTCGTGACTCCTATCAAATTATCTTTACAAATCAACTGAATAAAACAATAAAACTTCTGACAGCGCTGACGATCATCCTCAGTATTCCAACGATGATTGCTTCACTTTATGGAATGAATGTGGCTCTCCCTATTGCAAACTTTAAATACGCCTTCTCGATCATCATGATATTGATTGTGAGTCTTTCAATCCTATCTCTCATCCTCTTCCAACGAAAGAAGTGGCTTTAAATTACCGAAAATCCCTGGAGGTATTTAATCACATCTCGCCCATGCTGAGCCTTTTGCTCATTCCCTGAGGGAACGATAGGAAAATCATTTTTGAGCAGAATAAGACCTGCATAATCAATAAGATTATTGATTTCCTCGGTTTTTTCTTGAACCTCTTTGTGAGTAGCATTGATCCTGTCAAAGAAGATAGCACCTGCTAGTGAATGGCTAGCCCGCAAATCAGTAGGAACTATAAATTCTTGAACTTTTGCTAGATCTATCTCTTCTAAATTTACGTCCCTCACTCGAAGCAATACAAATTCGAATATTTTCTCGGCATCAAGTGCATTTTGACCTAAAGCTCTTCTCTGAGTTTGCTGCCAATTACGCACAAGATCACTACGTATCCCAGCAAAGTTTTCTAGTCGAACATTTAAGCTTTCTAGGTGCTGATCTAGCCTATGCTCAATTACACCAAGAGCTTCTTCCTGACTTTCCTTTAACAAAACTTCCTCTGCGTTTCTACGATCAACTGCTGCAGCCGCTTGGGAAAGCTTGATTTTGCTCTTCTATAAGCAATCGATCCCCTTCACGTTGCAATCGTTGTGTCTCTCTCTCCTCTTCTCTTTGAACATTGTAGGCTTCTTTTTCCTCAAAGAGTTCGATTTGCGCACCAGCATACTCCTCCTGAACCAGATCAGCAAGATTAGGACAATCTCTCATAAAAACAATTGCAGCAAGAATCTTCTTCATCCCTTCTAGAATAGTATCAACATTCTCTGGATCCGCAAAATCTTCCTCATATCTCTCCATAAAAATGTCATGGTAGTTGGTCTGTTCCTGGCATTCATTTTGACGTTCAATATCAACATGATCTTTTATCAATACAAATAATATTTGAAAATTATGATCTTTTTCTAGCAACGCTATTTCGAATTTTCTTCTGTATTCTTCCGGAGTCATTGCTGCATCTTCACCATTTTCCAAAGGAAGAGACTGCTTGATTTCGAGATGAGAAAGAGCCCATTTCGGGTTGTAAAGGGAAGCGACAGTTAGCAACGCGGTTGTTGCCGCATAAATAGCGGTATTAAGAGCTTTGAGTCCTTCTGCATTTAAAAAATTCTTTGCTTCTTTCTTTCCTTCGGTTGGGAACCGTTTGACTGTTCCAAGGACCATAGAAGTGTAGTAAGCTGTATTTCCTAGGTTAAGTAAAGTCGCAAAGAGAAGATTTGCAGCTGCTTTGAGCCGAAAATCACTTTTGTTTTTGGAATTTTGGATGAATTGAGAAGTAGTAACATTCTCTTTTGGATGGATAAACTGGTAACCCTTAACCATTAATGAAATTTCAGACATTTATCAATTCCCCTCTTTTCACGCATTATTGGGGAAGATAATAGTACAATAATGACTATAAAAAAATAACAAACATAATTTAAATTAGCAATATCGTTGGATTCTCAAGATATTTCTGCACTGTGACAATAAAACGTGCTCCATCTACTCCATCAACCACTCTATGATCACTAGAGAGAGAAAGCATCATCCGCTTCCCCGGAACAACCTGTCCTTCCTTTACAACAGCGCAGTCCCTCATTCCCCCAATTGAGAGGATTGAGACCTGAGGAGGGTTGATGATCGCTTGAAAGTCATGGATTCCAAACATCCCCAAATTAGATACGGTGAAGGAACCTCCACGGTATTGGCGAGGTTGAAGCTTTCCCTCTTTGGCAAGACCTGCTAAATACTTTACCTCGGCTGAGATCTGCCCAAGGTTTTTATAGTCAACATGGCGCACAATAGGGGTAATGAGCCCTTCATCAATACTCACAGCAACAGCGATATCAATGGTTTTGAATCGAACAATCTTACTTCCCTCGGAATTGAATCCACTGTTCACCACAGGATGTTCCTTGAGAGAGAGTGCTGCAGCGCGCATAATAAAGTCATTGTAGGTGACCTTAATTCCACCGGCTTTAAGTTGTTCGCGCAAAGTAATCATCGGCTCAACATCGATATCTTGTTGAATATAGAAATGAGGAATAAAGATTTTAGAGGCTTGAAGCTTTTCTCCAATGGCTTTTCGCATTGGAGACATCGTTTCTTTATTGTAAGAACCTGGCTTCTCAGTTGGAGCCCCATTGTGTCCGAAACTTGCGGGGATATCGGGCTGCGCTAAATCTAAATCTCGACTCATCACCCGTCCATCTGGACCAGTTCCTTTTACAGAGGTTAAATCAACCCCTTTCTCTTTCGCTAACTTCTTCGCAAGTGGTGACGCCGCAAGGCGCTCCTGCATACCCGTATCGAATTCAAAGGTATAATCTTCGAGTGGTGGCTCGATGGGGAATGCAATTTGAGGTATGATACCGCCTTCTTTCTTTATATTTGGAGCTGACACCTCGGGCGCTCCCGTTTCTTCAGCAGAAGACTTAGTTTCTTCTTGCTTAAGTCCTTTGGGTTGATAATCTTCAATGCTCTCATCTTTTGCCTCGGTAAAAACAGCAACGGCTCGATTCACAAGAGCTTCTTCCCCTTCCTTTACAAGGATTTTTCGCAAATAACCTTCATCAAGGGCGCTATGTTCAACGGTTGCCTTGTCGGTTGCAATTTCAAAAAGAAGATCTCCGTCTTTGACTTGATCACCTTCTTTTTTGTGCCACTTAACAATGGTTCCCCCTTCCATTGTAGGTGTGAGTTTCGGCATAGTGAGGGTAAATGGCATGGGTATTAGCTCCTGAGGTGAAGGGTTTCATCGATTGCAGCCATAATGCGCTCTGGATTGGGCTGGGACTCCTTCTCGAGGTCTTTGTTATAGGGGAGAGGAGTCTCTCGTTGGCAGACCCGTTTCAGCGGCGCATCCAAAAAGTCAAAACATTTTTCTTGAATTTGAAAGCCAATCTCTGCAGAAATTCCTGCAAAAATATGCCCTTCTTCCACGAGAACTGCAAAATGGGTTTTTCGAACTGATTCGCAAATTGTTCCTATATCAAGCGGTTTAATCGTACGAAGATCGATCAATTCGATCTCTATCCCTTTCTTCGCATAGAATTGTACCACCTGTTGGCAGTAATGAATCATTCGGCTATATGAAATAAGTGTCAGATGTTTTCCTTCGCTAAGAACCTTGGCCTTCCCAATCGGCACAAGATACTCCTCGATGGGAATGTTTCCTTTTATTCCGTAGTCGAGCTCATTTTCTAAATAGATAACCGGGTTGTTATTACGAATTGCTGTTTTTAGCAGTCCCTTTGCATCATAAGAATTGCTTGGAGCCATGATAATAAAGCCAGGAAGATTCCCATAGAGGGCTTCAACGCAATGTGAATGTTGACACGACACCTGAGCCGCCGCTCCATTTGGTCCCCTGAAGACGATGGGAACACTAAAGCGATTTCCGGACATATAGTACATCTTGCAGGCATTTGATACGAGTTGATCAAAGGCTACAAACGAAAAGTTGAAACTCATGAACTCAACAATCGGGCGAAGACCGGTCATGGCCGCACCAATACTTAAACCTGTAAAACCACTTTCAGCAATCGGCGTATCAATAATCCGATCAGGACCCCACTTATCAAGAAGTCCCTTTGAGATCTTGTAAGCTCCGTTGTACTCCGCAACCTCTTCCCCCATAAGATAGACTTTATCGTCTCTCTCCATCTCTTCATCAATGGCTTGTCTGATCGCTTCTCTTAACTCTATTGTCTGTATTTCATCTCTCATGGGGCAAAAACATCTTCCTCAAGTGCAGTCACATCAGGATCCGAACTTTCTTCAGCAAATTTCATCGCGGCAATCACCGTCTCTTTCTGCTCTTTGTCCATTGCTTCAAATTCTTTGTCATTAATCACTTTGCGCTTCTTAAGCTCATCTGCAAAAAGATGAATAGGATCGCGCCTTTTTGCTTCTTCAAGCTCTTTTTTACTCCTATATAGAGCCGGGTCAGAAATGGAATGTCCTCGAAAACGCTCGGTCATCGCTTCAACCAATACAGGTCTCCCTGATTTTCTAACCTCTTCATAAATATGGTGGAATCCCCCATAACAACTCAGAAAATCCATCCCATCCAAAGTATAGGATTTTATTCCATAGGCGGGAGCAAAATGCTCCGCAATCGGCTGTACACAAAGGGCCCGATCCACAGAGGTTCCCATTCCCCACTGATTATTTTCAATCACATAAATACACGGAAGGTTCCATAGAGATGCTAAATTAAGTGATTCATGGATTGTTCCTTGTACAAACGCTCCATCTCCTAAAAAGCACACCGCAACACCATCTTGTTTCTGGTACTTCAGAGAAAATGCAGCTCCGGTTGCAATAGGCAAATGCCCTCCTACAATTCCAAAGCCACCTAGCATCCGATGTGTGTAGAAGTGCATCGACCCTCCTCTTCCCATGGCATTCCCAGTGACCTTGCCGTAAAGCTCAGCCATCATTTCATTTGGCGTTGCTCCATTAAGCATTGCTAGGGCATGACATCGATAAGTTGTGATCCACCAATTACGCTCCCGTCCCATTGCACTAACAGCAGCAGTTTGGATTGCCTCCTGACCCATATAGGCATGGAAGAACCCTCCGACCTTTCCTTGCTGATAGGCCGACTCGGCCCGCAGTTCAAAGTGGCGGATGAGAAGCATCTCCTTCAAAATCGTTTTGCATCCCGTCTTGCCAAGCCGCTTTGCGGCCGCATCAGCACTGGACTCAAAGAAGTTATACTTAACGTAATTAATCGTTTTCTTCGACATAGATAGCGTCAGCTTGCCCCTGCTTTTATGCTCAACCTAGTTGATGAACCCTAGTGAAGTCAATAGGGCATTGACTGCATCGGCCCCAACCCTCTATCAGGTACAATGTTAGGATTATTCGTTACCGGAACCGCGCGAAGATCATCGTCACTATCCGAATTTACCTGATAGCACCCCACCATGAAGGCCATCAAACCAAGAAGCACTAAAGCAATGCGCATTATCCTATCCTTAATTTATAATGAGGGTTTATCATACCCTACCAAAGGGATTTTGACAAATTTTAATCGATTAAGGTACAGTTATCCCTAAAACTATTCAAGATATGGTTTCCCCTTTAAAGGCGTCCCTATCTTTGCTCTCCTTTCTATTGCTTCTATCTGTTTGGTAGGAGGCTGCTGCAAAGAAAGCAAATCTAGGCACGCTAGCTATGCAAAAGTGCTGGATCTCAAATGAATTTGGAAATATAGCCATGACAAAACGTCCTATCTATTATGACACTGAAACAACCGGCGTCCGCCCTGACAAGGATCGAATTATCGAAATTGCGGCCTATGACCCCGTGCAAAATCGCACATTCGAGAGCCTGATCAATCCCGACTGCCCCATTCCTCCCGAGGCAAGTGCCATTCATCATATCACCAATAAAATGGTCAAAGAGGCTCCATCCTTTAAAGAAGTCGCCAAAAAATTCACCACCTTTTGCTCCGAAGAGGTGGTTTTGATTGCCCACAATAATGATTCCTTTGACAAACCCTTTCTTAAAAATGAGTTCGAGAGAAATACCGTCTCTTTTCCTAGCTGGCTCTTTATTGACTCTCTCAAATTTTCCCGCAAATACCGCCCTGATCTTCCTCGCCACTCCCTCCAACACCTTAGAGAGTACCACGGTATACAGGCCAATAATGCTCACCGCGCCCTTGCTGATGTGGTTGTTCTACACCAAGTTTTCTCCCTCATGATCGATGATCTTACCATGGAAACAATCCTTGAGCTCATGGCACAAAAACAAACCATCCGCCACATGCCCTTCGGTAAACACCGCGGCACTCCCCTCAAAGCTATGCCTCTTGGATATGTCCGCTGGCTCCACGAAAATGGCGCTCTCGACAAACCCGATAACCAAGATCTTAAAGAAGCCTTCGCGGCCCTTGGAATGCTTCCTAAATAAGCAATAGCAGTCTGAGGTAAAATATCAAGAAATGGTTAACAGCAAACAGCCCTCTAGACAGTGCGTAAGCTCATCTGCAGAATCAGAGGGTTTTTTCGAGCTCTTTGATGTGCGTCTCCCTTTTCAAGGAGTCCTTTTCATGTGCTGCGATTTTTAAGAATTTTTGGTAGCGCTGATTTTCCCGATGGCTAAAGTTGATCGTTTCTGTCCCAGCCTTAAAGGCCGTTAAGGTGGTGAGTGGGTCACTGTTGGAACTTCTCACTCAATGAGAGTGAGGTGATAGTTTCTTTCGCTCAACCTCTAATGGATACCGAGGAGGGTTTCCCATTGATTTTCAGGTTTTTAGCGAAGGCATAGTAGATAGTCTTTTTTTGCACCATCAGAATCGGAGACGTAGTGACTCAGAGCAGGTTTTTGTCTTAATTTGTTTGCTCTGTCAGCATATCTTTTATTACCATCGGTCCCCATTTTTAGATGAAGGGATATAGTATGAATTCACAATCAGACTATCTATCAGGATGGAGTCTGGTAAATGGAGAATGTTTACCTAAAGATTGGTAATCCTAACTTTTGAAATGAAGAGACCTTTCGAAAATATAAGGGAAATAATGAGGGGAATCCAGTAAAGAGGAAGGAAAAGAAGTAAAGAAAGCAGCGTTAAAAATGCAGAAAACCTTTTCATTATATTAAATAATTTAGTATTCTATTTGTGTGAATACACATAACGTCATGTTTGGGAGTGGCCAGCTTCATTTTTCAGAAAATAATTTCAACAACTAAATGAATAAAAAACTCGTAACTCTATTTTTTTTATTAATGTTCTGTGGTCATTCTATTTTTTCTACTACAGCTACATGGGACTTAAATAGAAATGGAGCCTGGAATATCGATGGTAATTGGACCCCAGCAACTTTCCCAAATGCGCAAGATGATACGGCGATTTTAGGGCCTGTTATCAGAGCCAATCGAAGACTTTCATTGGGACAAGATATTACCATTGGAAGCCTCTCCATTAATGATAATAATAATTATAGGATTCAAGATTCCTTTACTCTTATTTTTGATAGTACAACAACCTCTACTATCACAGTTAGCAGTACAGGAGATCATGATATTAGGGTGCCGGTCTCTTTATTAAGTGATTTGACCATATCTCAAGGGTCTACAAAAAGGTTTACTTTTTTTAATCCAATTTCAGGAGCGCAGGCCATTACTAAAAATGGGTCGGGAGAGTTAAGGTATCAAGGATCTTCTGCTAATACTTATTCAGGCCTTACAACTGTCAATGCGGGAGAATTAATACTAAATAAGAATGCCGGTATCAATGGAATTGCAGGAAATCTTTTGATCGCTGGTGGATTGGTTAAGATGCAGAGAAACAACCAACTCAGTGGGTCAACAAATGTTACGGTCTCTTCTGGAACTTTTGATCTCAATAAAAAGATAGAAACAATCAGTTCTCTTTCTATGTCAGGGGGTAGTGTTACTCTCGGAGGAAGTGCCGGGGCTTCTTTATCCTTAACTAGTGTAGACACAGCTTTAACAATGGGAGATGGAGCGAGCATTTCAGAAGTTGGGACAGTGAATCTCACAGGAGGCTCTGGAGGAGGAGTCATTTACAATGGGACAGCGATAGCCGCAACTATTTCATCAACCCTTGACTTGGGATCTGCAGTAAGAACTTTTGATATTGCTAATGGAACGGCAACATCTGATATGGAAATTAGCGGTGTTATCAGTGGCTTGGGCGGAATTACAAAAATAGGAACAGGAACCCTAATTCTCAGTGGAACAAATACCTATGCTGGAGGCACAATCCTCTCTGGAGGTAGTCTGAGTATTGCTGCAGATAACAATCTTGGAAATGCTTCAGGAACTCTGTCTTTTAATGGCGGTACTCTTCTCTCTACAACAGGATTTAGCTCTTCAAGAGCTGTTACATTATCGGGAACGGGAACGGTTGAGGTTTTTGGAACTCCACTTACCATGTCAGGAATATTCAGTGGCTCAGGAACCCTCATAAAAGATGGTGTTGGCACACTCATTTTAAGGGGAACAAATACCTATGCTGGAGGCACAACCGTTAGCACTGGTGTTCTCCAAGGAACAACTACAAGTCTCCAAGGAACAATCAACAACAACTCTTTAATCATCTTTGATCAGACAACAACAGGAACTTATTCAGGGGTTATGTCAGGTTCAGGCTCTTTGACTAAACAAAATACAGGAACCCTAATTCTCAGTGGAGCAAATACCTATGCTGGAGGCACAACCGTTAGCACTGGTGTTCTCCAAGGAACAACTATAAGTCTCCAAGGAACAATCAATAACAACTCTTCAGTCATCTTTGATCAGACAACAACAGGAACTTATTCAGAGGTTATGTCAGGTTCAGGCTCTTTGACTAAACAAAATACAGGAACCCTAATTCTCAGTGGAGCAAATACCTATGCTGGAGGCACAACCGTTAGCACTGGTGTTCTCCAAGGAACAACTATAAGTCTCCAAGGAACAATCAATAACAACTCTTCAGTCATCTTTGATCAGACAACAACAGGAACTTATTCAGAGGTTATGTCAGGTTCAGGCTCTTTGACTAAACAAAATACAGGAACCCTAATTCTCAGTGGAGCAAATACCTATGCTGGAGGCACAACCGTTAGCACTGGTGTTCTCCAAGGAACAACTACAAGTCTCCAAGGAACAATCAACAACAACTCTTCANAGCATAACCAAAAAGTCTCAAAACTGTCTCCTAAATCAATTCATAGACTAAGTGTCTAATAATGGCATGAAAAACGATTTAATGGACAGTGTATTGGGTTTGTTTTAAGCTGTCCACAAATTTAAGAATTTGGAGACAAAAATTGCCTGTCGATTTTTGGGTTGTTTTAAACAATTCTGAAGAAATCATTTATCAAGAAATGAAATCTTTCAGATAAAAAGTGGATGTCAGTTCAAGTCTTGTCTGCTACAAATTAGAGCAACCTTATAGTATTATTTGGAATTATTTATTTATATAAAATAATATTACTAAATAATTAGAAGTTATGGTTTAATATAGTAAAAATAGGATAGATAATGATAAGAACGATTAATCAAAATTTTGTGCAAAATCATTCAAGATATTTTCCTACTCCTAAACAGTTCTGTATTAGTGGAATAGTAACATTAATTTCCTATGTAATTTTTAAAAATAAAATTTCAGGTTACTTTGAAATTTTTAATAAGAAAAGCCTTAAGTTTAATAACTTGGCATATAGAGCATGGCATACTGTTAATGGATCTTTAACCTTCATAATCACAACCATAGCTCAAAAAATATTTGAATGGAAAACCCATGATCCAATCAAAGAGGAAAGAGACCGAATTTCTTTACTTTTACCTGGGTGTGCTGAAGCGCCCCTTCAAGGGCTTGGGAAAAAACTAAACGGAGAGTATCCATCAAGGAATGAACTGATTATATATATAAATCAAGACTTAAGAAGATCAGAAATATTTTATCTAAATGATGAAGATATAGGTAGAACAGAGGATGCAGAAAAATTATACTCTCTTGTTGAAGACTTTTCTAAATCTGAAGTCCTAACTAAAGACATAGCATCATTTCTCTATCAAACTGCTTGGGTAAAACCGATGGATATTCTTTTAAAATCAACAGGATATGATCCAAATCAACCTCAAACAGCAGGTATGCTTACAGAGACAGCTGAAGCCAGAAGAACAATGCATGTCAGTATAAATAACAATGCATTGTCTATCAAAGGAGCCTCTACTTTTTCTCTTATATATTGTGAGGATAGAAATCATGTGACTCTTGCTACAATAAACCTCAAATTTGAGCTTTCTATTGATGCATCAGATACTATGGATCATAAGGTCCTTGTGTCGTTTACCTCCACATAGAATGTATCCTTTTTTTGTACTTGAATAATAACCGTTAACACATCAATCAGTTCTAGTTACAGTAAAGATAATATCATCAAAGTCATCGTCTTCATCACCATCGTTGCAGAAATAACGTTTTCCATTAGGAATATCTTCGGAATACATCGCAGCACCATTACAATTACCCATTGCCCATTGCCCACTTCCAACATAACAAGAGACTGGTTTCCCCTCAGGATACTTTCTCATATAGGTTTCCATTCTCATATCTTCGTAGACAGTTGTGGCTTCCTCTTCGTAAATCTTTTCCTCCCAAATATTTTTAATAAAAATATGATCATTTTTGGTGAAGACCTGCACTTCAATACAAGAGACATCTAAAATTTCTGAGTCTTCCCAAAATAAATTATTGGTATATTTTCTTCTTCCTGAATTAGGTTTCCCGTTTACCTTGATATAACCATCAGGAACTCCTAGGGAAAACCCTTGGGGGTAATTGCTCTTTGTTTTTTCAATAGAAAAAATAAGTGTGTCTCTATTTGAGACTGGAAATTTATCAGAGCAAAAAACTCTCTGACCCTTATAAAGCCCTTCTGATGGAGCCTTTTCTGAGTCATCGAATAATTTCTTAAAGTTAGCCACTTGGATTATCCCCTGATATTTTCCTACAAGCATCCAATCTCGCATGTTCTTCAGAGGTAACTTCAATAAAGTCAAATAAACCTCCATCTCTTTGAGCTGGATCGTGGTGTAGCTCTATACTTTCTATTTTATGTGTATCTGGATTTTTTCTTTGAGGAGCCAGGCCTTTTTTCATTCTTCGAAGGTTATCTTCTGTGGGTTCATACTCCAGGTTTCCTTTTACCCTTCCCTCTCTATGAGCAATTTCCTTGTTTTTCCAATGTCTAGCTCTAACAGTGTCCCACTTTGGGATATTTCCTTTTTGGGTCAGATTGTTTTTAGGCTCTCCAACTTTCCATCCCTTTGTAGGGTTAGGTGGCGTTACCTTAACAAGGGCTCCTGGAGGAGGCAGGATCCCTTTGGTAATTTCTCCTTCCACAGCTTTGGCTTCCTTAGAATACATTTTAGCATGATCTGTTCCAAAAGTCTCATCGATTTTCTCATGGATCGCTTCAACTCTTTCTCTATAGGATTCTCTAGGATCTATGTCGAATGGGCTAACCTCTTGCAGCTTTTTAGACAGGGTTTCTGTGATTTCTGAAAAACCTCCAGAGGTTTCTGAAATTGGACTAAGCTGTTCTGCAAAAAAATCATAAATCCCGTGGGCAATCATAGATCCTGTCTCTTTTGCTTTTTCAGCGGCTGATTTCCAAAATGAGGGAACCTCTTTTTGAACAATATTTAAAGCTTCATGGGGGATTTTTTCTGATAGGTCTTCTTTGATAAAAGTGCTCTGTTCTTGGATCAGCTCTTTTATTCCATCAGGATTGTTTGGTTTGTGACTTCCTCCAAGGTTTAATACAGATCCTGTAGGTTCCTTTTGAAATGGGCAAAGGGCTAATTCAGAAGGATTCCATAGCAAAGGGGCTTCAAACTCAGGACAGGGTTTTTCTACGTCATATTCATCCTGAAACTTTACATCCCCTGGCTTGTTGACATGGTGGGAACCTTCTTGATCAGAAGAACTGGAACCTGTTCCCGCAATCCCTACAGCACCTGCAGCCGCAACAGCTCCTGCTCCAGCGCCACCTGTTGCGGCAATCACAACTGTTGCAGCAACAACGACAACTGTGGCTATGATAAGGGTTTTCTTATGGTTTCTGGAAAACTTTTTAGCCTGCTTCCATTTCTCAGCAACCCATCCTTTACAAAGCAGAATTTCTATCTCGTTTCCTTGAAGAACGGTAGGAACCGTTTTAAAGTCCTGGTATCCATTAAGGTTTGACCACCACAAAGACGGGCATTTAGATGTTTCGTCAGCAAGCTCACTTTGATTGGGTTTTCCTTGAAGCCAAGCAATATCTTGTTCGAGCTTTTCTTTTGCATCGGTGTTCCAATCAGGGATTCCGTTGCGCGTGAGAAAGGTTAAAAAATCTATGACCTGATCCATCTGCTGCTCGGTCATAACCTTTTCTAAACCTTCTCCATATTCAATCTCATTGAGGAAATTGATGATGCGATCGTAGGAAAGGTTTTCATAGTTTAGCAGGTCCCAAGGGGAGAATATGGAATCGTCATAGGTTGAAAAGGTTTGAGATATTTTGACTTCAGCAGAGAGGTGGGTATGCCAAATGATTGAAGGGAGACAGAATAGAAAAAGAAGGCGCGCCAGAGTTTTCATGGCGCAAAAGTTAATTTAAAATTTGCTTTTTGACAAGGAAGGATTTTTTACTAAACTTTCAAAAAGATAGAATATTTCAGATTGCTCATTTTTCCCTATCTATGAGGGAGCCCCTCTCAAAGAACATTGCTCTCGCTTTTATAAAGGGAACTGAGTTTTACTCTATTTTATAAAAGAATGGTTCCCGTTTCGAATAGGTCAGGATTTAGGAAGATCCGGGTGTAAGCCTGTATTCGATAAAGGTGGGGACGAAGAGCCAAGCCTACTATCTTCAGCATCAAGAATCTCAAAGCTATCCTCCCTATCCAATTCTTGCGGTAAAAGAGATGAGTAACATACTTCATGAAAGGAGTTGGTTCCTAGTACACTAGACGATGCTAATTCATTTATACGATTGATTAAATTTAAAAATTCTTTATCTATGGCGATTTCGACTCTATCATCTAGGTTTTGAATGCTTTCACATTTTCCAGCTCCACAAGAATAAGAAATGGGGCTCTCCTCTATGAGAGTTAGAACAAAATTGGCCACATCTTCTTCCGTTTTCTGTAGAACCATTTTTCCAGAGAAGAATTGAGGGGAACTCTGAGGCTCATCTGGAACGATTTTTACAGAAGGTATTTGAAAATCAAGAAAGCTCATTGAAGATGGAGAAGACATTTTTATACCTCAACTTATTAAAATTCGCTCTTAAGATACCCTCAAAACCATTAAACTTACATCTAAAAAAAGATCATTTCAAAATCCCCTCTGTTTATAGATTTAATATAATTTCTCACTAAACTCTCAAAGAGACAAGCCGTTGATCCCTTTCAGGGAGTATTTTTACAGCTTGAGTATGGTTGTGTTTCTCTTTTTCTATGTTTGACTGGAGGTTAGAAAGGTCGCCAGAAACCAAATCGTTAGGGAAAAGCTTTTTATAGAAAATTGCTGTACTTTCCATAGATAAAATGGTCCCTTTTTGAAACTCAAGCTGCTCTAGTTCCCATCCTATTCGATTAGAACTTTTGTCAAGAGACACGCCATCTAAAAACTCAATGACTTTTAGACGAGTCCTTTTAAAAGCTGTTAGAGCTTGAGAAAATTTCAAAACTCCTTGGGGAGCTAATTCATTCACGACTCTTTTTTTGCGAGTCCAAAAATAAAGATCGTTGCATCCCTCATCAATTTTCTGGGTCTTTAGCACATACCCTTTTTTTACTGCCCAGGGAAGATCGCAAAGGAAAAGAAGCATCCCTTCAAGCTTTTTTAAGGGCGCTTGTCTAACTGCGACGTTCCACTGACAAAAGGCTGTCACTTCTTGGTTATCGACGATGTTAAGCAAGTGGATACCAGAAGCAATGAGCATTGTTTTTGTATGGAGGTTTTTAAGGATTTCAATCTTTTGATCAAAATCTTCTTTTCTTTCAATGAACCCTTGAAATCCAAGGAGTTGTTTAAAAGCCTTTTCTAAAAATCCATTAAAAACGATTGTTGAAGGATTTTTAGAACTTGTGAGCTCCAACCTAGAAGAAGGGAACCGCTTTGAGTTTAGAAACTTTGGAGTCTTTGAAGTCGTACAGAGAAAAGCGAAGATCGGCAGAAACCCCAAATCTCCTGAAAAGGGAATTTTCATCCCTTCCAAAAAAGCAGTCAAGTTCACTCCAGGAAGGAAAATGAAGGCTTCTCTTTCTGATTAAAAAAACATCTTTTCCTAGTAGACCAAAATACACCAATTGATTACATCGGTGTTATGGAGGATCTTTTGAAATGGAAAGTTATCAAATACAAATGGGTGAAGAGACAGAAGAGACAAAGCTGGTCAATGTGACATTTTGTGGGAAACCTTTTGCAACAGCCACCTATTATAAAGGCAAGGGGAATACAGATATTTTGATCTCTAAGTCAGCTGATAGAAAAACTATTGAAATGGACCAGGAATTTGTAAAAATGAGAAAAAGATCTTAAAAGTCTTCTCTTCCGGCTCCATGGAGAGGATAGAAATTAAGTCTAAAGAAAGTATGTGGGTGTGTAAGGAGAACTGTGAATGAAAATATGGATGAGAGAAAATCTCCTGTTCAATAGAAAAATAGCAGTAGCGTGGGTACCAAAAGTTCGTCAGATTAAGTCTTGGTTTATTACACCTCATTCGACTAAAAAAGTGATTTCGTAGCACCGGTCCTATTGTGACGCAGCTTTCCACTCCATATGCTTAAATGTCGTTTCGAGTTCAGGAGCAGTTAATGTAATAAAATTCAGATGGTCCTTTAGAGAAGACAAACACCCTTCTTTGGGATATTCTCCTGAGAGAGGAAGAGAAATATCATTTGCGTCATGAATTTCAATACTTAGTCCTAGTTCATTCTCACCCAATACGGTTACCCTATTGACTGTTGTTGCTAGGTGCATTGGATGATTCAAATACCCAAGGGGTGACATGTATCCATGATATTTTAAGAATGTTAATAAACCTGTCCCTTCCATATAACTCATTTTTTTATACAAGAAACTGAAATCTTCCAAATGAAGACCCATCTGAAAGCCATCTTTTAAAAAACTAATAGAATTTTTGAGCGGATCAAAATGCACAGTAACTTTCTTGCTCATTAACATTCTCGAATGGACCATATCTCCCCATCCTTCTTTTTCAACAAAATCTGTTGACCCAACTAAGGAGCTTTTGAATGTAATATCATAGATATATGGACTATCAATATGCTGCTCGATTAAATCAATCTGATCTAGAGGAAGCAGTTTTTCATTTACAATATTTTCAAGTTTTTTGTTCATCAACGTTGCCTTAGTAATCATCTTGATTATCATTGCGCCTTCGTCACCAGCCCATTGGGTTACAAGATCCGATTGAACCCTGTTTGTGGCAACTTCCTTTGCAGGTTTCACCGCTGGTTCAAAAACTTTAACTGGTTGAGTCAACTTTCTCCTCATAAGATAACCTAAATTAG
Source organism: uncultured Chlamydia sp. (assembly GCA_946127115.1). Lineage (GTDB taxonomy): Bacteria > Chlamydiota > Chlamydiia > Chlamydiales > Simkaniaceae > Neptunichlamydia. Next base: position 59,030 of record CAMGYI010000001.1, on the reverse strand, counting down.
GGTCCACACAAAACCTAAGATGATTTTCATACCAATCTCTTCTCTTTTCAAGTTTTGAGTTTCCTGAACATCGCTCTAATAATTGATTAACCTCCCAAAGAGTTGTGGGTGGTTCTAGAGTTGCAAAAAACTTCGGGAATAGATTCAGAACCTTCTGAGTTGCTTGCTCTCTTTTCTGCATTGCTCCAAGTGCAGCAACTCTTCCAACATATCTATCGATTTTTGTGCCATTTGCTATTTGCCGACAAATCTCATAAAACACGATTTTGAGACATTTCGTTATTAGCCAATCATTAACATTGAACCTCTCTTCGTTAATAAGATAAGGATCAATATTTCTGAGTTTTTCTAGGGAAGATGCTAGGCTCTGGTTTTTAACCATTCCTTGATACTCATGAAAAGCCTGCTGATAATCCTTAAATTGAGACCAAATTTTACTCTGGTTGAAAAAACTTAGCTCGACTCTCTCTGTCTCAAACCCATGCATAAAGAGAAGAATTTCATAGCCAGAAGATGTAGTTATTTTTTCAACTCCGTAACAATCGTTAACTATTTTTTTAAATTTCAGACTAGATTGGGTCAAATAAGTTAGAGCTAAATCCTCTTGGGTTGGATTAACCTCAGTTATCAATGCGCCTAATTTTGCAGATATACTCATAAAATTCTCAATAGATATATTAAGTCAAACAACAATTTTAAAGAGACTTCGCTAATTTAGAAACAACTCGGCGAGCCTCAAAAAATGAAATGGTTTGATGGTTTGCAATTCCTTGCATAAATGATTCAGGAGAAAAATTTTCTTTCAGAAAAGCGTGCTTTAATTTCTGCTGAAACACAGAACTATATGCAGTGCAGCTAACAAAATCTGCTTGTATATTGGACTGGCTATAAATAAGCTCAGGTTTGGGAAAGATTGTATCACCCATCAAATCGCTGTACAATTCAGACACTGATTTTCCTCCCCAAGAACCCGACTCCATGGAATTGATGATCTTAGCTTGAGAGGGTTTTGTTCCTTGGGCATCAAAAAAAATAGAGAATGGAAGCCCTGCTTTTGTGCGACCAATTGCTAATATTGTAGAGTGTGGAATAGATTTTAAACATCCAACATGGATAAGGGTAATATGCGGTTTCATACTCCACATCTTTTCTTGCACCTCAGACTTCAGGTCTTGATAACAGGCCAAAGTTTTCCAGCATTTCATCATCGGGGATCCCATATCAGAAACAATAACTCTATTGGTTGTCAAAAAGCGTCCAGTTTGTAGTTTATTGCTAATCAATGAGTAAAGTGATATAAATGGGCGTAATGCCCACTTAAAGACGCTAAGAATCTTTTGAGAGATCCCGTTGTTAGGAGATATCGGATAGAAACCTTCCTCACGTGCAGTATAATTAATTTTTTGAAAAACAGGATTTAATGAATAAGTCATAAATAACCAATGTTGTTTAATATATTATATAATAATATATAATTAATGTAATCAAAATACTTCATATAATCAAAATACTTCATATAATCAATAGGCAGTCAACTCCAGAACAAAAGAAATTAATCTAAATGAGAAAAGATCTTAAAAATTTACTCTTAAAGTTCCATAGAGAACCTTTCTTATAAAAAAAAGGATGGTTACAAGTAACCATCCCAACAGTAAAACCAATAAATAAGTCTAAAAACCTTTAAAAAGAACCCTACCTATTAAGGGTAAGTGTTTAAACCTGACCCATTAGTGACCGTATTTCACCTTCAACTCCTGGGGCCACTGCAGCATAGGCATTTTTGTTAATCTCTCCTTGTTCTTTGCTAAGTGCCTTGAATTGAGAAGTTAAATTCTGCATTCCGCGTGTTAAATCATCACTCGAAACGTTAAGTTCGTTCATTTGAGCCATAAACTCTTGGAGTTCTTTGTACATTTTCCCTTGTTCGTATTGGGAAATCCCCGTTTCAATACTCGCTATTCCTCCGATCCCAAGGGCTGTTTTTTGAAGGGTACTTGCAAATTCCGCAAAGGCTCCAGAATTGTTTTCAAAATACTGAGCCAATTTTGGGAGAAGCTTTTTAAAACCATTTGAAACAGAGCTATCAACAGATTTCCCAATTCCAGAAACAGCCATTCCAAGACCTCCACCAGCGGCGGCAAGTGCTCCTATCACATCGTTAGTGATTTCTAAAATCATTTCCCACTTCTTCTTGTCTTTTCCCTTTGCAAAGGCGTCGGCTAAGTTATATCCAAAGTTTGTGTCTAAAAGAGACGTTCCAAATCCAGTCAGAGCGGTTCCCGCTTTTGGTCCAATTTTCTTGCCGACACTTTTGATCGCATCCCCAACCTTACTTCCAATGGATTTTGATTCATTTTGGGCGGCATTAGTAGCTCCATTGATTCCTTCTTCAGCAATTGCCTCTGTTTCATTCTCAGCACTTTCAGCAATGGTTTCTGTTGCTTGTTTAAGAGCATTTGAAGCGGTATCAATCGCTGCATCAGCAGCTCCAGCAAAACCAACACCTAGGGACAGGACGGTGATGACAACAATGGTGATCACATCTGCAATGACTTTATCAACAGCTGAATTCCCTAAAGACTTGGCTATTGCATTTGTTATGTCGCCTAGTGCACCTGAGGTTGATAAGACAAAGAGAACCGCCATAAAAGCGGCTAAATAAAACTGTCCAGACATGACCGCAGCGGCAATAATAACCACCATAACAATTTGGAGAACTGTTTGAAGCTCTGGATTTTCAACAACTTTTGTCCAAATATCTCCTGCTTTAGAAAGAGCGCTCTTGCGTAGGGAATCATTTCCATCGATCTTATCAACAGCAGCAGCCATAAGCTCTCCTAAGCTTACAACAACGGCTACAACAGTATCGACAACAAGTTTGACCATGTTCTGCATGTCTTTACCAAACTGAGTGCCTAGAAAGGCTAGATCAGCTCCTCCGGTCAGAGCTGTAAGGACAACATCAACTAGGATTTTTTCAAACGCTTCTCCAATCTTTCCTTCCTTAAAATCTTTTACAATCGCTTTTACTTCATCTGCAATTCCTTCAAAGACTGATGTAGGGTCTGTAATGATTTTGGCAATGGCCTCAAAAAAGTGTTTAATGAACCCGAATAACCCACCGCTGTTCTCACTATCGTGGATCTTTTTAAGCTGTTTATCAATTTGTTTGGATTTTTGGTTCATTTCCATAATGTTAAAATTATTCATAATTTGATTACGTGAGGTCGATTGCTCATTATTCGAAATCCCCATCTGCATCATGACATTCATCAAACTCTGCATTTGGACAACAGCGTTTCCCCCACCAGAAACAATCTCTTCGATCACTTGGAGAAACTGGAGTTGAATGGTCAGATCTTTAACATGATTTTTGATCATTTGATTCATGTTATCAAGAGCAAGGGAAAACATTCCTGGATTTGAAGCGGCAAGTCCGACGAGCTTTTCAACATCTTTATCGGCTCCATTTCTAAAATCGTTCCAATCATTGGGATCCCACCATTGAAAGCTAATAAATCGATCCCAACCCGATTCATTTTTCCAGTGTTGTTCCGCGTCCCAAGCGTGCTGCGCTTTTTCTGCTTCAGACGCCGCTTCTTTCCCTTTTTGAGAATTTCTTCCATAAATTCCCTCAAGGTCTTTCATAAGTTTTTGAAAGTTAGTATTATTTGGGTTATCTTGATAGTCTTTCCAATCCTTTGCAAAATGTTCCCACAAAGCTTCTTCTTTCTGCGCAGCTGCCAGTTCGTCTTGAAGAACTTTTTCCTCTTGAGCAAGCTCTGTTGCAAGGCTCTTTTGGGCCTTGTTTTGAAGCAGTGACATCAATTCTGCCGATTCTGCAATGGCGTTTTTTTTAGATGTCCCTCCCTTAGGAGAAGCTCCTAAAGAGCCCTTGGAGTCTGTTTCTTTATTGCTCAGCTGGCTTAGATTAAACTCTTGCTTTGCTTGTGTTTTTAAAAGGGTTTGGGCCTCATCTTCAGAGAGGATGAAAGAAAGGATCGAGTCATCACTCGAAACGGCTCCTGAAGGCGTTTGAAGGGCGCTTAAAAGAGATGTTGTTAAAACAGAGGATGAAGCTAAGTGGGGGCCTCCTTTAAAAGCTCCTGCTTCGGATTGTAGCGATTGAACTTTTTCGTTCTGATCTTGTGTGTTGACTTGTGTTGACATATTAAAAACCTTATTATTTTTTATTTAAAGGGAGCTTTGCAGTAGGCTTACAATAATCTGCATTAATTGCGCCATCAGTCCTGCTGCTGTCGTTGCTTGGTTAGAGTCGTTACCTTGTGCAGACATTTGAGATGTCTGTTGCTGCGCAGTTGTTTGGACTTGGTTAATGGCGTTGTCCCATTTCTTCTGAGTGACCTGCATTTCCATTCCCAACTTCTGAATCTGGTAAGAAATACTTTTTGTTGTCCATTTCTTGACTCCATCATCTAGCTCCTTGATAATCGAATTAAGCGCCTTGTTTTCTGCGTCATACAAAGCCATGAGCTTTTTAGAAATAACGTTGTTAATCTCAGCTGTAGAGTTCTGGGCAGCGTTAATCACTTGCACCCAGTCCATGGAAGCTTCAGAAATATAGTTTGCTACATGATCAATATTTGCAGAGAATGGATCATTATTACCTGACATCTTTTTCCTCCTTAATTTCCAGCACTTTGTGATGCTGTGACTGCGGCTTTTTCTACGCTGACAATGTTTTGAGCAATATCGTGCCCCGTTGCTGCATACTGCTGATAGTTTTCGTTCGCAATTTTTGATTCAGACTGAAGATAGGCCGCCGCGCTTTGCGCTTGGTTCTGCGCTCCGTTAATATCTTGCATAATCATAGAGTTGGTCCCTTGACCAGAAATTCCTCCAGATTTGGTATCTGACATTTTCCATGAATCTTCCCAAAATTTAGCAAGCGTTTTGGAATCATCTGTATTGTCTGTAATGTTTTTGAGCTGGTCTTCAATATTTTTACCCATCTCCCCAAAAGGATCTCCGATCCCATGTTTTTTCGCCCATGTATCTGTATTTTTCAAAAAGTCACTAAAAGATTTCATCGCATTAATCGCATCTTGAGCATCTTTGGTATCATCGTTCCCAGGAGATTTAGCCCCTACTTTTTGATATTCTTGAGCAATGTAGTTAGTCATCGCCAAGGCATAAGAAGCCGCCTTCTCGCCATTCGCAATGTTCCCTTGGGTATATTCCATGTTGTAGTTCTGCACATAAGGCATCAATTTGTAAATCACCTCATTGAGTGCAACCCCGGGATTCCCACCCTTTGCGATGGCAAGAATTTCCTGAAGTAGCTTTTGATAGCCGTCGATGAATGATTGATCCGTTGGGATCTTTTCAAACGTTGGCTGATGTGGTAGTTCTGACATAATATAAAACCTCTATTTTTATTAGTTTTACTATCTATTTTTTGTGTAGTTTTGTATTAAACCACTACTCTCCTTACGTTAATTATAGCTGATATCGAATTCTTTGTATATATTTTTATGATAGATTAAATCTATGTGTTTAAACATAAGTAATTGTATATAAATATATTATCAGTGTAAAATAAAAAAAGCCCCCGGGGTAGGGGGGCTCTTTCTATCTCAAAAAGATTTTAAATGGGGTAGAGGAGGTCCGCCTACACACCCCAATTGACTATCGAGAAGAAAGAAGAATTACACTACCAAAAGGGAGAGGAAGTGTAATCCAGTAAAATTAAGCACTTAAAATCGCGTTGTTCGATCGATCAAGATCGGGAATCAACTGCGTTAAGCTCTCTGCAGACTGAAGGTCTTTATCAGCTTGTCCTTCAGTTTCTTTAGAAAGAGACTGAAACTGTTGTTGCGCTGTCTGAAATTGCGTGTTGTCTGCCTGCTGCTCTGCTTCTTGCTTTTTCATAACACCAGCACCAATCTGCCCACTACTTGAAGAAACTCCTTGAGCTGCGTTAGACCACATTTGTCTCTTATCAAAGTTCATTCGAAGTTTTGAGTGCTCAGAAGAAAGCTCGTCTTGTTTAGATTTTAATCTTTCTTTTGCGGCATCTTTTAGTTTAGTCATTTGCGGTTCTTCTAAAGTTGCAACAACCTCTTCATCAGAAAAGTCCTTACCTGTTTCTTTTTTAGATTTTAACTCCGCTGCATTCCCTTTACCATTGGTCATTTTATATTCACCCGACTTCAGCTCTTCGATCATTTCATCTAATCGACCTTCAACCTCTTGTTTATTACTTGTTTCTGTTGTTTGATCTGGGTTTTCTAAAGACTTTCCAAGTGGTTGCATTTCAATATCTTCTCCCCCATCTTGAGAAGAAAAAGACTTAGCTTTATCATTAATGCTGACATCAGGTTTTTGTGACCCTAAGTTATCAATAAACTTCTGCGTTCCATTAACCTCTTTTTCAAGGCTTACAACTTTGCTTTCTTCAAACATCCCATGAATGCCCATCCCAACGCTCATTAATCCGTTCACACCTGAAAAGGCCCCTTGGATAACATATTCTGTCATCTCTTGATCCCCTAAGGCAATCTGGCTCTCTGAATAGTAATTTGCCATCTTTGATTCTGCTTGTGCCTGCGTTGTAAAAGCGTTATTCTTGTACTCAAAGAGTTTCATCAAGTCTGCAATCAGCTTTAGAATCGCTGTGGTGTTTCCCGCATTTCCTGTTTGGAACCCAACGGGGCTGGTACTAGACCTACCTTGCGATTCAGATATAGATTGTATAGTTGTATAAGTCATATTTTACCTTTTATTATTTAAATATACATTACTACTTACATCTATGGTATCAGAAATTAATTTATCTTGCAAATTTAATTAAAGAAATTATAACTTGTTAATTTTTAATATGTTATAATAGTAACTGTGAGATGTTCCATTCTAGGGATATTTCTTTAGGTGGTTTTTTTAATTTCTGTAACCCGTGCGTGTAGAATATATATCTAAAGGGCGGTATGGATTTTGAGTCACCACTCCTATTTTGGGCAATGGTATATTGGCTGTCATAGGACCGGATGGAGCATAGGAAGGACATATTGAAATTGGTGTATTTTGACTAGCAATAGCATTTTTAACTTTTGAATGAGATTTTCTCAAATTATTTTGATATGTTAAATGCTTTTGTACGTATGCCGTTTTATGAGAATCAGGGTATTCTTTTACTAATGGAGAGAGAAAAGATGAGAAAAATTTTCGTCTGAGTGTAACTTCAGGTGGAAGATGATCTGATATTTTTTTTATTTCACTTTTCCAACCATTTTCAACATAGTTTAATCTTTCTCCAGGGAACCAAATTTCTTTAATTTTTTTATAAATATCAACTGATTTTTCAAGACCAGGAAGCAGTGTCCTGATTTCAAATGAATTATCATAGGCCTGTTTTATTTCTTTTTCTGAAAAATAAGTATCTAAAAAAGAAGCTATTTTCATCTTGGTTTGAAACATCCGAATAGTTGATCTGATAGTACATCCTAGTGAAAAAAGAACCCTACTAAATTCCGAATCGTTTCCCGGTTCTTGTTGTTTATTCATTTCTATCTCTGCTAAACTTGTAATTTTCTCTAATGCGAGGACATGTACGGATGAAGAATCCCTTTTAGATCTCTGCGTGATGTCCTTAATTCCTGGATATTCTTTCAAAATCTCATCGTGCAACTTTTCTTTCTCTTTTCTGGAATATCGACGTTCACATAAGTTTAATATATGTTCTAAAATATCTAAACACACTGAATGAAAATTATCAGATGGATCTGTTTTCATGAGTGAAATACATTGAACGCTTCTCTCTCTTAACCAATTAAAATCTTTCGGAAATTCTTCTGCATATCTGTCGTGATAAAAAGTTGAATGCATTTCATTTGCAAGATGGAGAGTGTGATTATCAAAAGTCTTGAGTTCATATTCAATTTTTTCAATACCATCCTTTCTGAGGTTGAATAATCCAATATCAGGAGATGATTGAATTTTTTGAATTGTAGACATAATGAACTCCTCTGTTAGATTTTGATGAATACTATAAATACATCCTGAATTTTTCTACACTAAATAGAATATTTATAGCTTTTCTAAGTAGATTTCTTTCGGTTTAGATTGGTGCGGTTTTAACCTTTTGTGTGTCATAAGGTTTAAAATCTTCCAGTATCTGCTGCTTAAAAGAGGGTTGGTCATCTTCAGAGGCAACCCCCTCACCCTTTTAAGGAAAAATATTTTTTATTTTCCCAACTACTTTTATGAATTGGATCTCCTTTTTCCTGAAGATCATAGCAAGGTATGCAACAGAAGCTTTTAAGAATAGTTTAAATTTGAGTGGTAAATTAAGTATAAGTTTGAGTAGCTGGAAGGAGTATACATTGAAGTTAATCCCTAATACAGCTATAGAATCTCGAATAGGAGTTAGGAGTTCTTCTCTGAACAAGACGCGATGCTGGTCCCAAAAGGGCCAGCAACGAAGCGTCTGCCCATCTTATAAGATCTTATACTATCTTAGTAATATCTTATAAGATCTTACTAAAACATTTCTTCTATGGAAACTGCACACCCTATGACTACAAACTGCACACCCTATGACTACAAACTGCACCCAGCATGGCGTGAAATTGATCGGTTTTGCACCCAGTATAGCTACAAACTGCACCCAGCATGACGTTTAAACTCCTTTCCTTCCCAAAGGAAGAAATTTTGCGGAGTGTTTTGATATTTGCTCCCAGCATAGCGAAACACCTCCGAATATAGAGTGCAACCAGTATAGCGTATCCTGTATGCATTAGATGATTTTCTGCTTAAATGACAGAGCATTTCAATGGAGAGAATAATTAGAAAGCTGACTTGCTCCCAGTATGGCGCAGGTTTTATTGAAAGCTAGCATTTAGCGTAAAAATGTATTTTTTTTGACCTTGAGCACCTTCAACGATCTTTGTATCGACTATTAATCCCAAGCTTTTAATCGCTTGGATTGCTTTTTCTGCTTTCTGCGATGCTCTCTTATATTGTCGATTTTTAAGCATTTTATGGAATTTGAGTAAGTGAAGAAGCCTGTCTTCATGGATTTCAACGTGTGGTCTCTTAGATGCTAGCTCACGTAGCATATAGTCGCGTAGCAAATTCATTGCTTCGGTTACAAATCGATGACCTCCCGCAGCCAAGATCATTCTTTTGTTGATATCAGATGGATATTCCACATACTTAGCATTTATTTGATCAACTAATAGAGGGTTGAATCCAATAATTAACTCCCCCTTTTGGTCAAAGATAGAACTATCTTCAGAATTCGTCTTTTGAAGTTCCTTTTCACTTATTCCTTCTGTATATTTTATGACATGAATTAAGCTTTGAAACTCTTCAATCCTATCTGTGAGAGTCTGTGTTGTATTGCCTTTTTTTATCTTTCTTTTTCGATCAAATTTCAAAAGGAACTTCTTAGAAGAAAGGTTCATGATGGTATCTCTGATATACTTAACTTCGTCCCCTGAATAACGGTCTCTATCTAGGTATGCTTTGTACAGTTCTGCTGGCTTAATACGTAACCTTGGGCTTTCAGCTTTTTCCTTTCCAAAATGAACAAGGCCTACCGGCATATTTCCTTTGTAATAATCAGGATTTTCTGTCATGCGGTTTTGGCTTTTTTTGTGTAGGAGCTTTTGTAGGGAATTTAAAAGTTTGTCTTCAGGCGGTGTTAATCTAACCCCAACAGAAGTAATTAAGTATTCATATTTTTCAATTTTATTTTTAAGAGCATTTGATTTTAAGGAGTCAAAGAGAGAAAGCTGACTTTGTTTAGGATATTCGTATTTTAATTTTTGATCAATAAAATGACCGGAATGACGAATTTTCACTGCATTTTTGCTAAATGGATCTAACAATGAAATCAGCTTCTCATTGTTTTCTAAGATAAATGCAAAATAGGAAAGAAGGGTTTCTTTCTTTTCTCCGATAGGGGCATTTGTTTCTACTTCACTTATTAACCTAAAAATCCCCTCTTTTTTAAACTCTCGAGTCTTTATGATATTCTCAATAGGGAACCCTAGTGTATCCTTCCAAAGCTCTTCTATTTGTGAAAAAACAAAACCCTTTTGGGTGACCTCAGCAAGGTCTCGAGCTGAAAAGGAAGCTGAAGATTCTTTTTTTTCACTCTCTTCACTCGAAAATGTTTTTGTCATGGTAATCTCCTATCTTAAGGGGCTCAAACTTAGCAAAATTCTTAGAGAAGTGTAGTATAATATCTCCCGTTTTACCATGACGGTTTTTAGCAACAATAAGGTTTGCTTCCCCTGGACGATGATTTTCATCATAGTAGTCATCTCTTAGAAGAAACATAACAACGTCAGCATCCTGTTCTATCGTTCCGCTCTCTCTCAGATCACTAAGTAACGGGCGATGGTTGGTTCTTTCTTCAACTTTTCTTGAGAGCTGAGCTAAACAGACAATCGGAATATGTAGTTCCATAGCTAAATTTTTTAAATCCCTGGTAATATTAGAGATTTCCATCAGGCGATTTTCCCCTGCTGCCCTAAGAAGCTGAAGGTAATCTATAATAAGCAGTTTAATCCCTTTCTCCTCTTTGAGATTTCTGGCTTTTGAAACCAGCTCTTTTAGGAAATAACTCCCCTCTTGGATATAGATCGACAGTCTTGAAATATTGGGTTCGAATTTTTCGATTCTCTCCCATTCTTTGTCAGTTGAGCGACCTTCTCTAATAGCAGCTCCTGGCACTTCCGCTTCCATAGATACCATCCTTTCGTAGAGTTGAATGGACGACATTTCAAGAGATACAATTCCAATTGGATGATTGATTGCAATTCTCTGTGCAAAATTAAGGGCTAAGGCGGTTTTCCCCATCCCAGGTCGCGAAGCAAGGATGATCAAGTTTGAGTTTCCAAACCCACCTATTGTGTTATCAAGATCCACATAACCTGATGAAATACCATCAACAAAGGGTTTTTTGTGCTTTCTGAAGTATTCTCGACGAAATGCTAACTCTGCAAGGTATCCGCTGCTGCCCTCTAGAGCACTTACTTCTGCAAAGGTGCGTATGGTATTTGGTGTGATATTTTTAGAAATAGACACAAATTTCTTAGAAAACTCTTCCAAAAAGACGGAGACATTCTGAGCTTTTGAGAGAGATAGTGAGAATTTTTTTACTTCTTCAATAGCGGTTCTTTTGGCCCAACACTCTTTTAGAATAAACGAATAACTCTCTAAATCTATAGGAGAGGGCGCTGTTTGTGCCAACTCAAGTAGGTAGTTTGCTCCTTTGACTTTATCAAGCAGATCCTTTCTTTTTAAGAACTCAATGAGAAGATGGAGCTCACACGGCTTATTTTCGGCCTCAAGAATGGACAATGAGTGGAAAAGGATGCGGTGCTCCTGAAAGAAAAAATGGTGATCTCCAAGAAATCCACAGCATGCTTTTCTGTCTTCACCGCTGTTAACCATTCTCCCTAGTAACAATGCTTCGGCATCTTGGGAAGCTATCTCAATTGTATCGGGCACTAGCACAATCTTTTTAATCCATAAAGATTCCAGGATACATAGCTTTTCTCCACATGTCAATATTACGAAAACTACCAGACTGGTATTTTTTTTATTTCTAGATATCACGATGTCTTTGATACTAAATCGATCAGGCAACAGTTAAGTGTTCAACCTCAGTTATGGGGCAGAGAATGTGTAACCGTTACACATTCGTATAGCAAAAGACAAAGACTTGGGTGTTATTTATTGATAGTTGAGGCAGGGTTTGGTATCTTTAGAAAGATCTCACATAAAGCTTGCAGGGATTAAACAATAGGAAAGGAAATGAAAACAATCACATTTTGTTCTTTTAAAGGAGGAACCTCTAAGACATCTACAGCTCTTAATCTTGGCGCTTGTTTAGCCAAATTTCATGATAAGAAGATTCTTTTGCTTGACTTAGATCCTCAGGCAAACCTCTCTATAGGGCTAGGTATAGGAGCTGACCGTCTTGAAACTATGGTTCCTGTTCTTCAGAAAGAATCGGAAATAGGAGAAGTGATCACAGAAACTTCCGTTAAAAGCTTGTCGATAGTACCTTCGAATGCATATCTTGATGGAATTGAAAAAGACAAGCCATTGGCTAATGACTGCTATGCCCATGAGGGTGTTAGAAAAGCATTAGAGAAAATTTCTGGGGATTATGAATATTGTTTTATTGATACACCTCCATCCTTAGGATGGCTGACGCAGTCTGCGTTTTTTGCTTCTAACTACTCAATTATTTGTTCGATTCCAGAAGCCTTTAGTGTCATAGCTCTAGAAAGACTTAAAGAGTTCCATGAACACATTAATGTGCATCATCACATTGATGTTTTAGGTGTGATTCTAACTTTTTGGGATGAAAGAGGGGCGATTAACAAAGAGCTTCTAGAGTCTATTGAAGAATCATTTCCTAATAAAACACTAAAATCTAAAGTAAGAAGAGATGTGAAGGTTTCAAGAGCGGTGCTGGAGGGGATTCCTGTCATTGATTTTGATCCTAGCTCTAGAGCTACTTTAGATTATAAAGCTTTGAGTGAAGAGTTCCTTGATAGGATGGATAAGACTGAAAGCAGTGTGGAGAAGGTAAATGCCTAAAAAAACCAAATTTTCAAATCCTGCTTTGAAGAAGGTCAAAGGTTCAGGAAAGAAAGAAAAGATATTTAATATTGTTGCAGAGGTTAATAGTTTTAATGCTGTCTTTGATTTGCAAAAGTTAGACGTTCACGAAGAGGAGGGGATTAAGGAGATCCTTAATAGCAACCGAATAGAAGAAGGTTCATCAGAGGAAGAGGCAGAAAGGGACTTTCAAGAGTTGAAGTCGATTACTTCTGAAATTAAATCAATCTCGAGGCAGGGAGCTTTTTTAATTGGGGAAAGAGTAGTTAAAGCAAGAAAGATCTTAAAGCCATACAGGGACGGAACTTTCACCCTTTGGTTAGAGTCTACATTTGGAAGTCGAAAAACTGGGTATAACATGCTTGCTTATTATGAACTTTTCAAAGCTCTTCCTGATGAGGATCTAAAGACAAAGTACAAGTCGATGTCTCAAAAAGTAGCGTATAGTCTTGCTACTCGGAAAGGGGATGTACAGAAGAAAATCGACATTATTGACCAGCACTTTAATTTAAAGAGTAGAGATCTTCTTCTTCTTGTCCAAAAAGAGTTTTCAAATTTTGCTCCACGTAGTAGGAGAACTGTTATTGGATTAATCAGAAGACTATTGGAGACTATTGATCGGCTGTCAAAGGAAACTCGTAGACTATCTATTAATGATCTAGATGACATAAAGTATGCTAAGTTACGGCTATCTGAAATTTTAAAAAAATAGAAAATGGGGGTCTAATTGTAGTAGGAGCTTCTTGATTGACTCAAAACCTCCCCATGATCAAAAATCCTCAGTAACCAAGCACCCAAGGTTTTTATGCCCATTTTAGATAGCGACATTTCCGTAGAAGTTGTAGAAATCTATCCCAACATGGACTTTCGATTGCCTGCTAAGCTGAAAGAACAAGGGACATGCCATATTATTCTAAAAGTTGGCGAACTGAGCATGGAGATCAAAAATATCCGGTATCAAATCCGCACAAATGGGGAAGTGTGGGTTGGCCCGCCTATAAACATTTATCCCGATCATGATAAAAACAGAAAATCCGCGCAGATCAAACGAAAAAAAGGGATGGTTGCCAAACCTATCCACACCTCTGTTCCAACCATCACTTTTGAAGATCCAAAAATCTTTGATAAGATCAAAGAAGTCGTCGAAAAAGAAGTTTTGTAAATCAAAAAACTATCCTGATTTTCTCTATAGAAAATTAACTTCTAAAAAACCTAAAAATTTTTCACTTTTTCTTTGCTTAGAATAATTTGTATGTTACAATGACGATTATAAAGGTTTTCCATTAGGAGAGCCTCGAACACAAAAAAAGGCCCCGAGAAGTTTTCACTCTTCTCGAGGCTGTGAAACTAAGGACTAATAACGTTGAATTGCAACAACCTTAGCTCCGAGCTTCATCTTATGAAGTTGAGAGTAAAAATTCCAGAAAACTCAATTCCCAAAAAGCATTTAGCAAATTTTAAAGCGGTCAGAGCACCATTTTCTGCTGTCCGCAAAACCTTTCAAATGCCTCGGGAAAAGGCTCTGGTTCCTCTTTTATTAGAGGAGGGGGGTCCTGCGTTGCAGGGCTCCTTTATTTTTCCAAAAGGGTTTTCTTCAATGTTTAGTTCTTCTTTTCCCCAAAAGGAGACTTTTTTATGGAACCGCAAAACGCCGATCCAAATGAGCAACCCTCAAAAAGAAAACGAAATTATCCCAAAACAAGAGCAAAACCTGGAGCCTTTAGGCTAGCCCCTCTTTTCAAAGAGGAAGACCAGATAAAAATTTCGTACTTAGAGATCTCTTGGGAACTAAACATCGACCATCGATGGGCAAAGGAAAGTGTTGCTACAGACATTAAAAACGGTTTTATTACCAAAAACCGCACGACCCACAAATCTCCCAAATACAAAATGCTGCTCGATGGAAAAAACGAATATTTTCTGACTGAAAAGGGAAGAACGTTTTTAAATCGCCCCGGGGGAAATTTAAAAGCACCCCTAAGTAGTTCTAATTCTTCTAAAGAAGAATATATTGCTAAGAGCACAGCTCCGGAAAGTGATTTTTTATCAAAAACATTTCATAAAGAAATCCTTCAAAAGCATGGGTTTACCCATCTCATTGACCAAGCTCCTTTTTGGTGGTTTAAAGATCCAAATTTTCCTAAAACGTTAAAACTTCTCAAGCAAAAGCAGTCCAAGGGATACAGGGTTCAAAATCCTCTCAAATGGATCTCTTCAACTCTCAAGCAAGAGGGGGTTGGGTACCGCGAAAAAATTGCTTTGGAAACTTTTGAAAAACTTCACGGAAACATCCCCACAAAGACCCCTTTTGAAAAAGAGGTTTTAACCGCTTTAAAATCGCTTCAATCGAAAGGATTGGACACTTCATACGCCTCTCTAAAACTTTTCCTTCGCAAGGGCCTTTCAAAGCTTAAGAGCGCGATTGTTGTGCTCGAAAAGTATCTTCAGTGGAACAAACCGATCAAAAGTTTAAAAGGGATCCTTTCTTGGATCATTGAGCAAAAAGATCCTCTAGAACTTTTAAAACCCATTGCAAATTCTCCCGAAAAACAAATTTTAAAGCTGAAAGCATTTTTCACTCACAATGCGTCGCACTTTTCATTCAGCAAGCCAACATCAGAAAGCGTTTTAACCCAACCGCACATTGAATTCTTTGTTCATCAAAAAGCGCTCCAAAATCGGCAACGAATGGAGATGTCTCACCCTAGAAATGGGGAAAAGTGGAAAAAACTTTTACGATCTCGTCACAAAAACTCTTCATCACCACTTTGGAAAAACATTTGAAGAAAGAGGTTTTGTATGCAGCTAAAGACAAGGATCATTGGGTTGCAATCCCATTTAAATGAGCTTGATACGATCAAGAAGTTAAGACTCTATCTCAAGGCATCCCAACTCAAACTTGTAACCACCATTTATTCTGACGGCTTTTCTTGTCTCGATTGGGACATGACAGATTTTCGAATGGCTGGTGTCTTAAACCTTTCCATTCGAGTCAAAATCTCCCTAATGGAAGAAGAGGAAGATTGCTTTGAAAGCAAAGGTGTTTGTCCAGTCAGAATAGACGAGGTCGATTCGATTGATCAAAAAGAGCTTTTCGAAACGTTTAGAAAAGGAGTTTTAAGATGCATCAAAGAAATCTACTAGGAGGTTTTAGGCGGAGTAAAACGGAAGCAATAGTTGTTTTTTTACCGTTGCTAAAAATAGCAAGACAAGAGTATCACCTTAACTTAAAAACCCATAATTCATTGAGGACTAAATGTTTATAGATTATTTTAAAATTCAAGATAAGGAAAATCAACCCTTAAAAAAATCAGGTTCACAAGCCTCTCTAAACGGGTTTTTAGAAAAATCTAAACCAAGAAGGTTTTTCTCCTTTCCAAGCTTTTCCAAAGTTTCAAGCCTTTCTCTTTTCTTGGTCGCCCTATTTTTTTTCGTAGGAAATTTCAAAGTTGCTCATGCCTCTTGGTGGAGCAGCTCTAAAGATTTAGAGGAAGAAAAAAACTATCCAGGAAAACCCCCAACAGACTTTGTGAAAAAGTTTTCAGACTATCTTGACGATCATACGGATGAAAATAAGACGATTGCCAAAGTTTCTAAAGATCTTAAAAAGCAACTTCATGAAGGGGAGAAGGGAAAAAAACCCATGTTTCTGAAGTGGATTCTAATCTCATTCGAGAAAGAGTTGCTGAAACGATTAGAAAGGGTTTGTTTTCTATAGAAGAGAAAAAAGACCCTTATATAAAAGACTTTGCGGTTTTTAGAGCGCTTTCAAAACAGTCATTTGAGACCAACTTAAGGCTTGTGTCTACAGCTCAAGAGCCTCTTTTTTTGGATAACAAAGAAGCATTCTCCTTTGAAATTAGACCTTTTGTCTCTCATATGATGACGGAGGATCACCTTTTGCAGTTGGGGAGCATTTTCACTGCTCGAAAACATTGGGGAAACAAATATGTGTCGATGCAGGGGCTTTATGGGTTCGATGCAGAGATGTTTGATAGGGTTTCTCATGATGCTCTTTTGGACGTTACCTATGGACAGTTTTTTAGTGACTCTTTAGCCGGTTCTTTAACGCTTTCTTCAGGATTTGCCTATTCAGATGTTAGAAGAGTGGAATCTAGAAACTATTAGACGCAATGGTTGAATCTTTTAAATCAGAATGGTGCAAATGAAAATTTCAACAAAACGCAAAAACGAATCGATGCTTTTGATGCAAAGAAATCTCTTTTTCTTTTTAAGTATCTTTCTTTTGTTAACAACCCTTGCCAGTACTAGTCTCGCTCTTAGAAACAAAACGATGACATTTTTCAAAGCCCCTGAGATAAAGCTTGATCTACAAGCATCTAGGTCGCAGGCGGAATTCCTTACGCATCTCATATTGAATCGCTGTTCTAATGACCACCCATCCAAAAACGCTTCATTGATGCCGTGGGTTGCTCCCTCATACAGTTTTAAACTTAGAGAAGACCTTAAGAAACAAGAGAAAGAGGTGTTAAATAGTGGCATAGATTTTGAATGGGTTCTGTCAGAAAGTATTGGCGAGCAGTTAAATCCTTCTAATGTCCGCGTGTATCTCAAGGGAAATTTATCAGCCTATTTGCTTATTCAAGATGGGAAGAAACAACTTGTCCAAGAGGAGTTTTCCACATTCGTTATGGATCTAAAACACAACAGCGGAAAACTCCTCCTAAACAAATTTACAAAAGAAGCGAGAACATGATGAAAAAATTAGTAATCCTTACGAGTCTATCAATCCTCATGGCAATACATGCACATGCAGGGATTTCCACCATCAATATAGAAGAGAAAACTCAAAAAATTTTAAAGCTGTCAGACCAGCAAATTAATCGCTTATCAATTTCTGACGGAATTGTCTCCACAGTAATTGCAAACCCTTCAAAATTCAACATACAAATTGATGAAAATCTAGGTCAAGCATTTATCACACTTTTTCATGAAATAGAAGAGCCAGAAGGGCTTACTGTCGTGACAGATTCAGGATTTTCTCAAGATTTTTTGGTCACTTCAAGAAAAGGCGAGCCAGAAATTGTCTATTTCGAGTAAGGGGCGCACAACTACCAAAAGTGACGTTAGCATATTGGACGCATAATCACTCTTTAAAGTTATAGGTCCCATGGCTAATAAAATGCCTACGAAGTAAAGGAGAGATTCGTTTCAGATGCGCATAGTTCACCTCATACCCTTGCTCTTTCAAA
>CAMGYI010000001.1:26703-37387 GCA_946127115.1 uncultured Chlamydia sp. | reverse complement strand
TTTGAAAGAGCAAGGGTATGAGGTGAACTATGCGCATCTGAAACGAATCTCTCCTTTACTTCGTAGGCATTTTATTAGCCATGGGACCTATAACTTTAAAGAGTGATTATGCGTCCAATATGCTAACGTCACTTTTGGTAGTTGTGCGCCCCTTACTCGAAGTTCCAAAACCCCTCCAAAGAAACCTATAGAACATCTAACACAAAAAATGCTTAGAGACCCCGTTTCAAAACTCATTAAAGCTGTAGCAGGAACAAAGGGCGCTGCTCATATTTCCAAAGAAGGGGACAAAGCAACGGCAAGTATTCGCTCCATGGCAAGCGTTAAGTTAGAATGTCTTGAGCTTTTGAAAGATACTGAAGATGGCGATGTATTTTCGATCACTGACTGGATCAAAGATGATTCGCAGAAAGGTTTTCTGTTCCTAGCTTGCACACCAAAAACTCGCGATACGATGAGACCTCTATTGTCGGCCTGGTACTCAACAGCTATACGCGCTTTGATGTGTCTAGACCCCTCTTTCAAACGTAGAATATGGTTTGTCAACGACGAATTGGCTTCAATGGATCAAATCAATGGTTTAGGAACTTGTCTCACAGAGGGAAGAAAGTATGGCGCCTGCGCACTACTGGCGGTACAGTCGCCGAGTCAAATAGTAGATATCTATGGACGCGAGCAGGCTAAAACAATCACTGCAAACTGCATGAACAAAATTGTATTTCGAGAAAACGAACCAGAGAACGCGGGGCAGCTCTCAAAGCTTTTTGGAAAGCTAGATATCGAAGAAACGCATGAGGGTATTAGTTACGGCGCCAATGATATTCGGGATGGTGTGACACAGTCTAAAGTGCAGAGAAGCAAATCTGTGGTTTCCTCGACGAATATTCAGAATCTTAGGATCAATCACTGCTATCTCAGGACTAACAATGGAAAAATACAAAAGATTAAATTGGGGATTGCTCAAAATTAAGAAGAAAAAACATTGGAAAATTTAGTTGGCTTTTTAGAATCTATTGTCTTTTCAAGCGAAGAGACAGGGTTTACTGTTGCTCGATTAAACGCTCCACGATCGGTGGATTTAATCACGATTGTTGGAACCCTTCCAGGGGTTCAACCTGGAGAAAGGCTTTCTTGTCGTGGTACTTGGAAGCATCACTCTCAATATGGAAGACAGTTTGAAATTCAAGACTATTCCTTAAAAGCTCCTGCAGACGAAGT
This sequence comes from uncultured Chlamydia sp., assembly GCA_946127115.1. GTDB lineage: Bacteria > Chlamydiota > Chlamydiia > Chlamydiales > Simkaniaceae > Neptunichlamydia. The sequence goes on along the minus strand of CAMGYI010000001.1, from coordinate 36,169 downwards.
AGGAATCGAAAAATATCTGGCGTCAGGGCTGATCAAAGGGATCGGTCCTGTCTATGCAAAAAGGATTGTCAAAGCTTTTGGAACAACAACCTTGGATGTTATTGATGAAGAGTCAGAAAAGCTTTTGGAAATTGAAGGGCTTGGAGAAAAAAGGGTTCAGAAAATTGCAGACTGTTGGGAAGAACAAAAATCGATCCGAAAGGTGATGATCTTTTTGCAATCCCACCAGGTAAAAATCTCTTTTGCTTACAAAATATTTAAAAAATATGGCGATGCAAGTATTCAAAAGGTTCAAGAGAATCCTTATCTTCTTGCTAAGGAAATTCATGGCATTGGATTTAAGACGGCAGATGAGATTGCGAAAAATTTAGGCATTGAAACGACGTCTCCCCTTCGAGTTCAAGCTGGGATCGAGCATGCTTTGTGGGAACTTAGCTCTAGTGGAAACACCTGTTATCCCAAAAAAGAGCTGATGCTCGAAGCTTCTAAAATGCTGGATGTCGATCATGCATTGATCGAAAAAGGGGTTTCTGTTTTAGAAAAAGAGCATCATATCATTAATAAAGAGATGGAAGGGGTTTATTATATCTGGGTGGCAGCTCTCTATGCCGCTGAAAGGGGGATTGCAAGTGAGCTCAAAAGAATCTATAAAACTCCTTCTGCTATCCGATCCATTGATCAAGCAAAAGCTATTGATTGGGCTGAAAAATCCCTTGATATGAAATTTGCTGATGGTCAGAAAGAGGCAATTGGAAAAAGCTTTTCAAGCTCTGTTCTTGTGATTACAGGAGGCCCAGGAACAGGGAAAAGCACTATTACAAAAGCGATTTTACTCATTACTGGGAGTTTGACAGACAAAATTATTCTTGCCGCTCCTACAGGAAGAGCAGCTAAAAGAATGACAGAAATTACTGGAAGAAAAGCTTTTACTATTCATAGCCTTTTGGAGTTCGACTTTAAAAAAGGAGGATTTAAAAAAAATCGCAAAAACCCTTTAGGGGCAAAGCTCTTTGTTGTCGATGAAGCGAGTATGATTGATACTCAATTGATGTATGCCTTTCTTCAAGCAGTTCCTACAGGGGCGCGTATCCTTTTGATTGGAGATATTGATCAGCTTCCAAGTGTAGGACCCGGCTCTGTTCTAAAAGATATTATTGCCTCTAACCAGATCCCTATCAAATCCTTGGATCAAATTTTTAGGCAAGGGAAAGGATCTAGAATTGTGACCAATGCTCACAAGATTAACAAAGGGTTCTTTCCAGATATAGAGCAAGAAAAGGGAAGTGATTTTGCCTTTTTCCCCATTGATGAGCCTGAAGATATTATTGTAAAAGCAATAGAGCTCATTGAAAAGCATATTCCTCAAAGAACAGGTCTTCATCCGATTAATGACGTGCAAGTCCTTTGCCCCATGCGACGTGGAGTAATCGGGGCTGATAATTTTAATCACGTTCTGCAACAGAGACTTAACCCACAGGACCTTTTTATCTCTAGAATGGGAAGAGAGTTTAACATCTATGACAAAGTGATGCAAATCCGCAACAATTACGACAAAAACGTGTTTAATGGCGATATTGGCAGAGTGACCCACATCGATCATCAAGAGCAGGAAATAGAGATCTGTTTTGATGAAAATCATATTATTTACAACTTTAATGAAATTGATGAGCTTGTCCTTGCTTATGCCGTATCTATTCACAAATACCAAGGAAGTGAATGCCCCTGTATAATTATCCCCGTGCACACCTCTCACTATCGGATGCTTTTTAGAAATCTCCTTTATACGGGTGTTACGCGAGGTAAAAAGCTTGTCATTTTGCTAGGGACAAAAAAGGCCCTTTTTATAGCAGTAAAAACGGACCATGCGCAAACCAGACATACGGGGCTAAAAAGTTTGATACTGGATTTTATGAACGTTTTTTTGCCACTAGAGAACAAGTAAAACATTGTAAGTTTTACAAAAATTTACCCCCGGTATAATATGGTCTCCATATGGAAACACATGCTAAATATTTAACGTCTGATGACATCGCCCTATCGATGGGTGTTCAAAAAGCTACAGTACAAAAGTATGTCAAAAGAGGTTGGTTAAATCCTGCAAGCAAGGGAGAATCCGGGCAATTCTACTTCAAAAAGGATGAGATCGAGAGTTTGAAAAGAATCTGCATGGAAAAAGCTAATCAAGCAAAAAGATACTTTAATCCCAGCTCCTCTTCCTATTATAGTAGCTCTAACGACCATAAGATCATTGAAGACTGGCGGGTAAAAAAGTCCGATACAGGTTCTGTAGATATTGAAATAGGGCGGCTTAGTGAAAGGATAAAAATCCTTGAAGGAATGCTTCCTATTATCGCCAGGAAAAATCCGGGAGATTTTTTCAATCAGAGACTTTTGCTTGTAGAATTTACGATAAAAAGAAGAAAAAACTTAGATTTCTTAAAGAGTACCGATACCTCGAGATATTATAAAGCTTTAGAGAGATTGGGAATGTGCGCATAAGCTAAAAAAATATGATGGAAAAGAAATTTCGTTCTGGTAAAGTGAAAGACGAAAGGTTAAATGTCTTGCCTCTTCATCTTGTGACTATCCGTGAAGCTGCAATGATGCTTGGAATTCAGGCGCGATCGGTTGAAAGTGCAATCAGAAAAGGTAGGCTAAAGACAGAAGTATGTCCTAATACCAATCAGAGGGTCATTAAAGAGAAAGACCTAGAAGGGTATCTTAAAAAATGGTCGAAAAGGCGATTTTAGGTTGTAAGAAGATCTGAAAGCTTCTTGATGTAATTGACCGGTAAAATATTTGGCACGCTTAGGATATTCTCATGTTCGAACGCTTGTAAGTGGTGTGGTAAGGATTGATCTAAAACTTGCCAAAAAAACTTAAAAAAGCCTTTAAAGGGTGTTTTCAAGGTGTTAAATGATTCAGACATCTAATCACACCTCTTGCGCCAAGAAGCGCTAATACAACCCAATTCTAAAAGACATTTTTTCTCAAAACTCTCATTTTTCTTCAAGAGTGAGGATTTGATCTTCAGAGAGACCGGTTGCTTTAGAAATTCGTGCCGGATCTAGCCCTTGCTTCAAAAGAGCTCGAGCAATTTCAAAGGATTTTTTCTTCCCCCCTTCCTTATGACCTTCTTTGTGACCTTCTTCACGCTCCTTACGACGTGCATCAAATTCATCGGTCAAAGCAATATTAGCTTTAATATAGGCATCCCTTTCTTCTGGATTCCAATTATACTCTTCCATTGATCGATAAGCTTCAATCAACTCTTTTTCTTCAACCTTGGAGGGAACTTCCCTGGTTTCACTCCAGTTTTTAAAGAAATAAAGCCATTTGTCCTGAATAGTCTCTAATTCCTCTTCCTTTTTATTAAATTTTGGAAGCTCAATAAAAACATAGGATAAATCTTCTAAATCGTGTTCTAGCGTTTCGACATCAAGAGTTTTGTGATAAGAGATCACTTTTTCTTTTCTTGGAAAAAGTTTGTGGTTAGCAAGGACGAGGAAGACAACAGGTTTAAGCAAAAAATATTCAGATCCCGAGGGAAGTTGTGTCACATAGCTATGGGAAACGTAAAACTGAGTTCTTTTGACAAACCCAGGAACTTTTTTGTTTTGCATTTCAACGATGTACTGGATATTTCGCTCATCTGTGCATTTAACATCAAGAATGCTGGACTTTGTCTCTTTGAGAAGAGGTGCTTGATCTTTAGGAAGAAGCTTTACCTCTTTGATCTTTCTATCACCTTTGAGGTTGAGGATTGAATTTAAGAAGCTCATAAGCAATGACTTATGCTCTTCTACGCCAAAGAGTTTACGAAAGCTAACATCGTTTGTAGGGTCTAAGTAACGGCTCATACAGTATCCTCTTCTTCTACCTCTATTTTACTCTTCTCAGTAAAAGGCTTCAATAAGCATTTTATCAAAAAATTAATAGTCATGGTCTTTCCATATTATAAAGTTAGATCTGGTTGATTTTATGACTTCTAGATCCATATCCTTGTAATCCTCATACGAGGTGTCAGTACAATCATTTTTTAAATCTTTTTCTACATCACAAGGAGGATTTTCAAAAGCTTTCCGAGTGTCTTTCTCCATTAAAACCTAATCCTATATTTCAAAAAAGTATACACTGTGGGTTTAATTTTCTCAGACATTTTTTCATTCAATCTCACTTAAAAGATCCAGGTCTTCGATTGGAACGATCCCCACTTTCACTGGTACAAAACCTCCATTCCCGTCAGGAACATTCGGAATTTCTACAGCAAAACGGTTTCCATCAAAAGTCGCACTTCTCAGAGTTTCAGAAAAGTCTAGGGGTATTGCTGTCTCCTCTTGATAGAGGTCGGTTTCATCCACCCCTTTTACATTCCATCCTGCTAGATATTCTAATTGTAAATCCATTCTATATATCCATTTCCATGCCGCGATCATTCTCAAGTTCTTTGTCTATCTCTTTCCAACTGTTTTGAACTTCTTCCGCTTCATTTTCCATCCATGTGCAGGTATACCAGTCGCAACGCGTGTCGTTTTCATCAGGTAGATCATTCGCTAAAGACCAATCTTCCGTAAAACCATGCTCATCCATCAGATCGTGATCCACAGCTCTGACAAACATGTTATCATATTCCTTTAATTGGCTACAGATTTCCTGTTGTTCAATTTGGCCCTGTTCATTGTGATCGCCCCACACAAGCACCTTCCGATCCTCAAGAATGGAGAAATCTACATCTAAGGATTTTTCATTTCCATCCCAAGAAACGCAAATATGATCTTCAGATTCGCAAAAATGGTCCACCCCTCGATCAGCAGCCTCAGAGCTAGAACAAAGGACAATTGTAGCATTTTCATTTTCAGGGGCAAAAATTTTCTCGTATCCATAGAGCGTACTTTTGTTTAAGTCATTGCAAGATTTTTCATACTTAAAGATATTATCCTCTGCAATTTGCAATTGATTTTTCAAAAATTTTTGGTCTTCAATAGCTTCAATAGCAGTGCTAACCATTTCGCTGGTGTCTATTATTTCAGGTACTTTTGAAACCCCAAATTTTGTTTCTATATCCTGCTGTTGCACTACATAGAACTCTTGGGGTTCTTTTCGATCATCCCTTTTTTCAATCATGGTTCCATAGCTATCTTTAATATTGTGCGCTGTATCAACAATGAAAGCCTTGAACTTACCTTTGAAGCCACCATAGGTGCGTAAATGCTCCTGGTCCAACTCAAACGTCTTTGCACTTTTTTCGGCCTCTAATACAGCCTTATGGGTATAGTCAACGGTATTCCCTCTTTCAAAATCTTTAGACAGCTGCTCTTTTAAAGTTTCATTATTAGAACATTCTTTGGAACTCACAAAAAGATCTATAGATTCTACATGTCTCGTTAACCCAACATAATTGCTTTGTTGCGAACTATTTGGATTGTGAAGTAGATACCCCTTCCCCTTCTTGTCTCCTTGCAATCTATAGGTTGTTGAGGCATAGCCTAGTTGCCATGCGCCGTATTCCTTAGGATCGAACGAGACGAGTTTCGTTGGTTGATCTTTCTCGCTAATTTCAACCGTAAAACGATCTTCCTTGGTATCTATTAGCTTTCCAAAAAGGCCGTTTGTTACTCCCAGTTCCCGATCATTTTTGCGAAACTCTATAAGATCACCTTTAGAGGCAATGACCTCACCAGAAGTCGTTTTGCAGCAGTATTCTTCTTTAAAGATTTCTCCTTGAGCATGTCTAATGTCATGGGCAGCCTGATTCAGCGCCTTGGTTTCTCTATTCGATGTAGCAATCATTATGGTGTCTTCGATATTAGAATTTTCATCCTTCTGAAGATCGCAAGCCCATTTGTTGATCAATAGTTCTAAAGCATCAAATTTTTTAACAGCGTAGTGGATACAACACTGCTCTTGCAATTTGTCTACAGCTTCAGAAACTTGACCTTTGGAGAGGTGAATGGAAATATCTCTTTGTTCTTGTGTATTTTGACGTTGTATATCTTTGAGTTCTGCCGCTTCATATTTTTTTGCTAAAGATTTGAACATGCCACCTCGATCAACCGAAGACATTTGAGCTGAATCTCCAGCAAGGATAATTTTTGCTTTATGGGTATCAGCGCACCTCAAAAGTTCACTTAAAGACTTGTTTCCTAACTTACCAGCTTCATCCACAATCCACACTTCTTTTGCTTTGAGATCACGAACTTTGTGATGCTTAGCATGTAGAAAACGAGGGACGTTTTCAGCATTAAACCCTTTTTCTTTCAATAGATTGGCCGTCGCATTGTCAGGCCCAAATCCTCGAACTGTTATCCCTTTGGCCTCGTAGGCGTCCTTTAAAGCTGCTAGCACATGGCTCTTTCCAGTCCCTGCATACCCTTGCAATATGGATAGACCTTCGCGCCCCGCAAGTTTTGTATAAGCTTGCTGTTGCTCAATGTTGAATGAGCTTGAGAATTTATTTAAATGTTTATTTTTTAGTTTGATATGCGTGTTGTCGTGGAGTCTTTCAGAGTATCTAAGAATTCTAGATTCTTCTTTAAGAACCTCTTGAGTCGTATAGAAACCATTTGCTTCCTTTGTTTGAGGGTCTAGCAATTGAACAAGATCTTTTTGTTTCCAAAATTTCTCTCTAGTCTCTTGAAGAGAGCCTACAGCAGTATGTTTCTCCATAAATCGATCAACATCTTCTTGAGAAAATACACTTTGTGACCCGCTTACAGCTTTAAGGATTTTTGCGGGATCTTTGGCCTCTTCGGTGTTAAGTTCTATTCGCAACTCGTATTCCTTAAGCTTTTGTTCCCATCTTTCGCGATAGATAAAACCCTTCATCTCAAAATCGTTTTCAAGAATTTTAGCCCTTAACCGTACAGGTCCTAGATGGTTTTGTGGTGTAAGCCCTTTGGGATCCACACGCAGATCAAGACCTAGTTCTTTAAAGTAGTCGTTTTGCATATTTGTCCACACTTCTCCCCATCTGGTATTTGCAAGTTCTTGCTGCATTGTCCGGTCTTTTAAAAGATGTAGACTTTGTCCATCTTTCGAAAATGTTCGAGTAGGCACGAGTATGTGGGCATGCCAATTGTGGTCTTCAAAATCTGGTATATGTATAGCATAATGAGCAGCTAGACCTTTATTCACGAATTGCTTAGCAAACCTTTCTGTTAACTCTATCCGATCTTCTTTAGTGACGATTTTGTCATCAGGAAGCGCTATGACAAGTTCCATTCCAACTTGTGAATCATGACGATTTTCTGACTTTTCTGCTGCGTTCCACAAAACTGTGGGATCTTTAAACTTCTCTAAAACGCCTTCTGGTAACATGATCCTTTTTGCTAAAGGGTCTTCTCGATTTGAATAGTCATAGGTTCTTGCTTCTTGAAATTTCGTTCCCTCGAAAACAATTCTATCTCGATCAATATAAGACGCCTTATGGCAAATGTTTTTACCTTGGGATCTTTGTACAAATTCGTTTCTTGCTTGTCCTATAGCCATTTAGTATTTCCTGTTCTGAACAACTTAATCTCACTTTATAAAAACATAAGAGTCTATTTCTAGCAAGTGTTAACGCAGGCAAGCGTTCGTAGAACGCATATTGCGTCTGATTTCCCTCTGGTGAGATGAAATAGCAGAACGCCAGGATTTTTATTAAGTGAGCAAAAGATGACCTATTCTAGAAAGGCCTTTTTCAAAAAAGGCAAGTTGGTTTATAATTTGATTATGATTGGAATTAGAATAGACGGGAATATTTCGAGTGCAAAAAAATATGAAAAATTTAAAGAAGTGTTTGAGAGCTCATCAACAGAGAAAATAAGAAACATGTCCTCGGAGGCTCTGCTGAGCACCTCGGCATTTGTAGGCGCTTCGCTTTCTATTGAAGGATGAGGTGATTAATATGCCCAACAATACAAAACTGGAAGATTATAAAATGATTGAACTTGAAAAGAAAAAAGAAACCTTAAAACTCAAAAAGTCTCGCATTGAGCATCAAGAAAGACTTTTGAAACTTAAGGAGAGAAAAAATCGCACAAGGCTTCTGATTGAAATCGGTGGGGTTGCGTCTAAGGCAGAGATTGATCATTTAAATACAAATACTCTTTTAGGGGCTTTTCTTGAAATCAAGGAAAAGGAAAAAGACGAAGGGACGATTAAGGGATGGACTAAAAAGGGTGCTGAGGCTCTAGATGTAGACAAACAAAAAAACGGAGAGCCTCTCATTGTGACTTTTACTGACGAGCCCGAGAAGGCTGTAAAGGTGCAACTTCGTGGGTTAGGACTCCGATGGAATCGATTTAGAGGGGAATGGCAAGGCTTTGCTAAGAAAATGGATATAGAAAAATCTTTGATCGGGGTAGAGCATCAATTGCAGGTTTTGTGTAATCAGTCGGTTGTTGAGGAGGCGTAATGGTTTCGGATAGGGAGATGAAAGATTTTTTAGTGTGGTCTTTAGAAAACCCCAATCCTGAACAGCTGGAGCTCTGCTTTTGGAGAGTTGAGGGTGACCAGTTGGTGTTTGCTTAGATGGAAACCTCCAAGTACATCTTTCTGAACAGGTGGTTTTTAGCGATGCTTGTCATAGGGGTAGTCGCCTTGGCAGCTTCTATGTTAGCGGTCTATGTTTTTCATTTAAAACCTTGTATAATGTGCAAGCTCCAAAGGATCCCCTTTGTCCTTTTGATAGTGAATGCTGGATTTGGACTTTTAAGCTCTTGCAAACAAGGTTTTTTTAAGGTGATACAGGGGTGTTTGGTTTTAGGGATTGTTCTCGGATTTTGGCACTTTTTGATGCAGGTAAATGCTCTTCCTGATTTTTGCAGTGCGCCAAAGGAGATTGCTACTGTTGAGGAGTTTTCAAAGATGCTGAAAACCCCACGCTGTTCCAAAACTGCTTGGTCGATTTTGGGTATTCCAGTGTCTCTGTTAAATGGAATGTTTTGTGCTTTGATTTTAGGAGTTGGTTTTCGATTCAGGATGAGAAAAAGGTTAATGGCGGTCTTATGATGGAAATGCAAGTGTCTGTAAACAAGTTTTATCGGGAAGAGTTTAGGAGAAAAGCGGATAGCGAAAAATACTTTTGCAAGGGGACTTGCGAGGTTCATCTTCTTTTGGGTTCGATTGAAATGGATTTGAAAAATATTACCTATAGAATCGATCATGAGGGTAAAATTGCCTTGAAACCGCCCTTTCGGATCCACTCTAATAAAAAGGCAGGAATCAAACCTAAGCTGGTTCCTTCGATTGTTTTCAAAGAACCCGGGGTATGGCATCAAATCGAAGAAACAATCAAAATTGAGCTTTCTAAAGAAGTTCTTGAAAGTCCTAAGCAAGAATGTTTACAGTTGGATCTTTTTAAGTAGTTTGGGGTAAGCTCTGAAAACACACGGAGGACAGATGAATCTTTTTATTGGAAATCTTCCTATTGACTTAGATGCTGAAGGACTGAAGAAACTTGTTCAGGTGCATGCGAATGTTT
>CAMGYI010000001.1:8569-9592 GCA_946127115.1 uncultured Chlamydia sp. | reverse complement strand
TTTGAAATCGTACAAAGAAAAGCTAAGATTGGAAGAAACCCCAAATCTCCTGAAAAGGGAATTGTAATCCCTTCCAGAAAAGCAGTAAAGTTTACTCCAGGAAGGAGATTGAAAGCTTCTTTCTCTGATTAAAAAGCACCCTTTCCTAGTAGATCAAAACCCACTGGGGAAGACAATCTAGCGGGTGTTCTTTGATACAAGAAGAAAGGAGTGGTTATTAGGATCTACTAACCACTCCAAAAATAAAATAATAAAATCAAAAAAGTAACTTTAAAACTACGCGCTAATAATCGCGTTGTTCGATTTATCAATATCAGGAATCAACTGCGTTAAACTTTCTGCAGACTGAAGGTCTTTGTCGCCCTGTCCTTCAGTTTCTTTAGAAAGAGACTGAAATTGTTGTTGCGCTGTCTGAAATTGAGTATTGTCAGCATTAGCCTCAGCTTCTTGCTTCTTCATGACACCAGCACCAATCTGCCCACTGCTTGAAGAAACTCCTTGCGCTGCGTTAGACCACATTTGCCTCTTATCAAAATTCATTCGAAGTTTAGAAACCTCATTAGAAAGTCCATCTTGTTTAGATTTTAATCTTTCTTTTGCGGCATCTTTTAGCTTAGTCATTTGCGGCTCATCTAAAGTCGCAACAACCTCTTCATCAGAAAAGTCCTTACCTGTTTCCTCTTTAGATTTCAACTCTGCTGCATTGCCCCTACCATCAGTCATTTTATATCCATCCGGATTCTTCAACTCTTCAATCATTTGATCTAATCGACCTTCAACCTCTTGTTTATTAGCTTTTTCTGACGAGTCATTAGAGGTCTCTGCAGACTTTCCAAGTGGTTGCATTTCAATCCACTCTTCATCTTCTGAAGCATAAGAAGGTCTATTTCCATTAGAGCTAACATCAGATTGTTGAGATCCTTTCAGATTATCAATAAATTGCTGAGTCCCATTAACCTCTTTTTCAAGGCTTGTAACGTTGCTTTCTTCAAAGACACCATGAAGTCCCATTCCAACACCCAT
>CAMGYI010000001.1:0-7242 GCA_946127115.1 uncultured Chlamydia sp. | reverse complement strand
AGCTTCTGAGCTTCCATGGAAAATGGTTGGAAAAGAGACGGACCATTTGGGTTGCCAACATAGCTGCCATTTTGGGTGAATACGGATTCTTTCGATCCAATCTCTCTCTTAATAAGAAGATTGAATTCTTTGTTAATCGCTAAAAGCTCCTTGTGGGTTTCACAAACCATCTTCTTGCTTGGAGCAAACATTGCTTTTCCTAGAAGAGCTTTGATGTCCTTCGTCTCTGTAAGATCGTAACGTTTAGTAATACCACCCCCCACCTTAACTTCGATAAAGTGCCATGTATTGCTATATCTGAAAGATTGGCTAGCATCTATACCTAAGAGCTGAGCTATTTTAGCGGTTTGAATATCAACTTTTTTCTGACGGTCTTCATCTGGGACCTCTTCTCCATTCACATTTTTCTTTAAGTCAACAGCTCTTCGAAGCCCCTGTCCTGTCATTGCAGATGTGGAGAAATTTAATTGCACATGACCCTTACCGATATATTTCTCAAGATTGTTCTCATCGAATTTACCCCTTTCTCTTGCAGGTATCAATACAAGACCATCTTGGAGTTCTTCAATTGTGTTGCGATTTGGATTTTCCGTCTCAAGAACAGCTGTTACCTGGTCTGGAATTTCTGCCGTAATAACAGCTGTTGGTCCATCAAACGATTGTAATCGGTCATTAGCACAAAGCTCGGTGCGTGCAGTTAAAACCCTCTCATCAAGTGGAGATTCATCCGAAAAACTTCTGGATCTGAGACCAGTTGTCTGTGGGCTCGGGGATTGTGACAAAATTGGCTCTGCCACTAATGCTTGTATTCTTGTCTCTACTCCACCTGAACGTCTTGTTTGGCTCTTCCCGTTGCTGCGGCCAGAAAGTGTTGAGATGGGATTTGAGTTTCTAATAATTGAAGTCATAGCAAAAAAAACCATTAATTAATTTTAATATTATTTTTTAACTAACCTTGTATTCTCCCAATACCAATTTTAAACTATATTTATTTTTTGTAAAGTTATACCAGGGTTTGATCTTCAGATCGATCTAAACATTTTTAATTATATAAAGATTTTAAGTTAAGTAACTTATGAGTTTTTCTATCTGTAAACTGTTCGCGTAGAATGTGGATCTAAAGGTCTATATGGATTTGGGCCTGTCATTGTTGTTTTTATTCCAGTCATTACCATAGGACGTGATGTGTTATAGTAGGGATATAGGGAAGAAGCGCCTTGATATGATGGCGTAGAAGAGGAGAAAAACTTTCCAATCCTTTGCCACAGAGAGAGGGGCTCCAAGCCTAGAGCTCGGCCATTTTCCTTAAGCCTTGCTACTCCTTTCGCTCTGCTAGATCTTCCAAAGATTTCGAAGTCTTGTCGTGGGTCCTTAGGGAGTGCTCTTTGGATTTTTCCTAAGGTCTTCTCCCAATTCTTAATTTGACTTTCGGTTTCTACAGGAGGGGTCATTGAATTAAAAAGATGACTCAAAGCCAATAAATGTCTTTGCGAATGAAACAACTCAGTTCTAACAAGGCCCGGGTCTTCCTTAATATATTTCTCAAAACATTTCGATGTGAACTGTATATTCTCTTTAACAGCCTTTTTGAAGGCTTCAATTGTCTTTTCCTTGAGAAGGTCGACTGCCTCACTATTTTGTAATGTGGAAATTTTTGTTGCTAAACTCGACAGCAGGTTAGTGTCTATTCCCAACATAGTGGAACCCTCAAAATGGTCAATTGCTTGGACAAGGTTTTTTAAACGAGGGTCTTCTTTTCTCCAATCTTCAATGTTGAAAGCTAGATCTTGAAAACTCCTAACCCCCGATTTTTTTGGCCTGTCGACATACTCTTCCTTTTCCATCCACTCAACAAGCCACCTCAAAGAAGACTTGTTGTGGGTCATAGCAATGGAGGTGTTGGTCTTGTCTTCAAGATCATATTTTTTGTACAAATGCTCAGCGCGATCAATCCACTCCCATAGTTTTTCTTCGGGAGCACCTTTGTGATTTCTTTCCCATTCTATTCTCTCTATCACATCATTTAGTCCCCAGGCATCAGGAGCCGACTCTAGAATAGTGAAGCTATTTTCAACATCTGGAAATGTTTTTTGATCAAAATTGGTTTTTGAAGTGATTGCTGACATTTTAAACTCCTCTTGGGGGAAAGCGCTTGGTTTGTGAGTTGGAGAAGAGTTTGCCATATATGAGAATTTTGTATGAAACAGAAAAATATTTTTTTTGTATAATGCGTTATACAAAAAAAAGGAGGTTCAAAGTAAAAGGTTTTTCAAAGTGCTTTTTGCTTTTTTTAGTCTTTTTTTGTTTTCTAACGAGAAAAAATCTTTTTTTGACTCCAGTTTTTCCAAAGATGAAAAAATTAAGTTAATTAAGCTCTCTGTAGAAATAGTAGATGACCTACCACCCTTCTTATCTGTAGGAAACTTTTTCTTAATACTAGCGATAATATTGCTCTGTTTTTCTCCAGAAAAATCATTAATCAATGATACTTTCTTTTCCAATTTTCCTTCTCTAGAAGCCAATACATAGGCGGCACTCAGTGGGATTTTCATAAATTTTTCTCGTATATCTTTGTTTGGAAGATCCTGAAATAATTCATAATAAGAAAGAGCGTTATATCCTGTTTTTCTAGTCCCAAAAGTTTTAGTGAGCCATCTAGTAAAGGTTCCCCCTTTATAAGGTTTTAAAATTTCTCTAGCTTTTAAGACCCTTTCTCCCATAAGAAAAACCCCTTGTTTCCCAATCCCCCTTAACTCGGAAGTAAGTTGTGTAAGCACAGTAGAGTCTTTTTTGATTTGTTCTTCTTTTAGAGCTCCAATTCCATTACTTTCTAAAAGAAGATGCTTAATTTCTGATACCTCTTCAACACATAATGGTTGTGGGTCAAAGGCAATTGGAGAAGGTGAAAGATCAGAAACCATATTAAACCCTTTTAACTGGGGTTTATTCTGAAGAGCTTTGTTGTCTTTGAGTAATGTTGACATTAAAAACCATCTATATTTATAATTTACTTTTTAATACGTTTTAAAAACTCTTTTGTTAAAAACTTATAATCTTTAGAAACTCTAGAATTCTCATTAAAATCAAGCGCTGTTATCCCTTTTAAAATGCATCGAGAAACAGAAACGTCTCGACGAACTTTAGTTTTAAATATCTTTCTCGGGAAAGCGATTTCAACCTCTTGAATAATTTCTCTATTTATAGCTCCCCTAACATCCCACATCGCCATCACGATCCCAAAAACTTCTACAGGATGATGTTGTAAGAACTCTTCCTGAAACTCCCTAAGACGATCTAAAGCCACAATGCTATAAACTTCAGGAATAGCACACAAAACACATCTTTTTGATGCAAAAAAAGCTGACTGAGTGAGCCACCCAAGATTAGGAGGAGTATCTATAAAACAAAAATCAAAATCACTTCTTATTTGTTTTAGTCTAAGAGAAAGGAGTTTATAAGAATCAGGATTTGTTCTTAACCCTGCAGTTGTTTCTAATCGATCTAAACGAGAGTTTGAGGTAATTAAAGAAAGGCTTTGAATAGAGGTAGGCTTGATTGCTTTCTTAATATCAATTTCACTTTGTAAAATTGATACGATATTTTTATCGACATCGTCTGGGATCCCTAATCCAGCTGATAAATTAGCTTGTGAATCGAAATCGATCAACAATACTCGTTTCTTATGAAATTTAGCAAGGCACGCTCCAATATGTAAAGTATTTGAGGTCTTAGCCGTCCCACCTTTAAAAGAGCAAAATGCAAAAGTATCCATAATTTTTCTTTAGAACAATTTATCGCAAAACTCTAGTGTTACATAAATTAAGTTTTTAAGCATCATTCTGTAGAAGTTTTTGTTTTCAAGAGTTCATAGGGCTCTTTCATAGATACTGCAAAATTAATGAAACCATTAATATCTCTAACCTTACTAATTTCTAGTCGCTTCAATACTGCTTGGGAAGCTATCGCAAGGTGAGAAAAACCTTTCCTAAGGAGTCTCTCAATATTCGTGAAGCTCATATCGAGGTTATATTTTTTCTTGAGAGAAAGAATCGCCTCATAACCAGCAGTGATTGGTTCAGTGCTAAGCATTGGCTCAACACGCTTTAGATTGGGCTTGACTACAGCGAGAGAAAGGTTTCTAGCGCAATGTTTTCGATATCCAAAAACTCCATGAGCAAGAAGATGACTGAAGAATTTTACAAAATCTCGGACCTGAAACCCCTCTAAAACTTTTCTTTTGATAATTTTTAAAGCTTTCTTAAGCTTAGTGAGGTCTTTGAACCACCACAGGGGCCTGTAAGGAAATTGTTTTTCTAGACCAAACTCTTCAAAGAGGTCCTTTTTTTTAGATTTAGGAATTCTTCCATTACGAGAAAAAGAAAAGCTTGCACTTCTTTTAGCAAACTCTTCTTTAGAAGAGTTTTTAGTACTATTAGTGTCGTAATTTTTCATACAATTTTGAACATTTGTTTTAGATATTTTCTCTCTTGGTTTTGGAGCATTAGGGCCTGGGTAGTAAATGTTTTTCCCCCAGCATTTAGCGTTTGGCATTCTAGGATGTTTGTAAGAAGTATGCTCTATGCGGAGCATTCCTTCAGCTTCCAGTTTTTTAACTAAAACTGAGGCGTATCTCCGGTCTTTAAGACCCGCTTTCTTAGCAATCCCAGAGAAGGAAATACCCTTCCCAAAATATTTAGGATCTAAAAGAAGATTAAGGACACGATCTTTACCCTTAAGATCAGTCTTTTTAACCTTCTTTTTGGAAGTCTTTTTTACATCAAGAAAGAAAAGGGGCTTTGAAGAAATACTAATATCTGCTACAGTCTGAAGCATAACGATCCTCCTTTTTTGGGGCTTGTTTGGCTTTCCTTTTCATGAGGAAGGTTGTGAATGAAGGGTGGGTAGCCAAAACTTCACAGAACTGATAGGCCGACAGGGAACTGTCGGCCTTTCTTATTAGGTCGCTGATATATAAAAGCGAGATCTGTATTTGACTTGAAGTACTCTTCATGAGTGGGTAGCTCATTTGTTTAGAACATGATCTCCTCAGACTACAGGCACCTTCATTTAAATTCCTTAAAAATTTTTCGTGCTCGAGAATATTGACTCAAAACCTTCCCATGATCAAAAATCCTCATTAACCAAGCACCCAAGGTTTTTATGCCCATTTTAGATAGTGACATTTCCATAGAAGTCGTAGAAATCTATCCCAACATGGACTTTCGATTGCCTTCTAAGCTGAAAGAACAAGGAACATGCCATATCATTCTCAAAATTGGCGAACTGAGCATGGAGATCAAAAACATTCGGTATCAAATCCGCACAAACGGGGGAGTATGGGTTGGTCCTCCTATAAACATTTATCCCGATCACGATAAAAACAGAAAGTCCGCTCAGATCAAACGAAAAAAAGGGATGGTTGCCAAACCCATCCACACCTCTGTTCCAACCATCACTTTTAAAAATCCAATAATTTTTGATAAGATCAAAGAAATCGTCGAAAAAGAAGTTTTGTAAATCAAAAACTATCCTGATTTTCTCTATAGAAAATTAACTTCTAAAAAACCTAAAAATTTTTCACTTTTTCTTTGCGTAGAATAATTTGTATGTTACAATGACGATTATAAAGGTTCTCCATTAGGAGAGCCTCGAACACAAAAAAAGGCCCCGAGAAGTTTATAACCTTCTCGAGGCTGTGAAACTAAGGACTAGTAAGTTGATGATCAACAACCTTAGCTCCGAGCTTCATCTTATGAAGTTGAGAGTAAAAATTCCAGAAAACTCAATTCCCAAAAAGCATTTAGCAAATTTTAAAGCGGTCAGAGCACCATTTTCTGCTGTCCGCAAAACCTTTCAAATGCCTCGGGAAAAGGCTCTGGTTCCTCTTTTATTAGAGGAGGGGGGTCCTGCGTTGCAGGGCTCCTTTATTTTTTCAAAAGGGTTTTCTTCAATGTTTAGTTCTTCTTTTCCTCAAAAGGAGACTTTTTTATGGAACCGCAAAACGCCGATCCAAATGAGCAACCCTCAAAAAGAAAACGAAATTATCCCAAAACAAGAGCAAAACCTGGAGCCTTTAGGCTAGCCCCTCTTTTCAAAGAGGAAGACCAGATAAAAATTTCGTACTTAGAGATCTCTTGGGAACTAAACATCGACCATCGATGGGCAAAGGAAAGTGTTGCTACAGACATTGAAAACGGTTTTATTACCAAAAACCGCACGACCCACAAATCTCCCAAGTACAAAAGGCTGCTCGATGGGAAAAACGAATATTTCCTGACTGAAAAGGGAAGAAAATCCTTAAATCGTCCTGGAGGAAATCTAAAAGCACCCCTAAGTAGTTCTAATTCTTCTAAAGAAGAATATATTGCTAAGAGCGCAGCTCCAGAAAGTGATTTTTTATCAAAAACGTTTCAGAAAGAAATCCTTCAAAAGCATGGATTTACCCATCTCATTGACAAAGCTCCTTTTTGGTGGTTTAAAAATTCAAACCTTTCCAAAACGTTAAAGCTTCTCAAGCAAAAGCAGTCCAAGGGATACAACGTTCAAAATCCTCTCAAATGGATCTCTTCAACTCTCAAGCAAGAGGGGGTTGGGTACCGCGAAAAGATTGCTTTGGAAACTTTTGAAAAACTCCGCGGAAACATCCCCACAAAGACCCCTTTTGAAAAAGAGGTTTTAACCGCTTTAAAATCGCTTCAGTCGAAAGGATTGGACACTTCATACGCCTCTCTAAAACTTTTCCTCCGCAAGGGCCTTTCAAAGCTCAAGAGCGCGATTGTTGTGCTCGAAAAGTATCTTCAGTGGAACAAACCGATCAAAAGTTTAAAAGGGATCCTTTCTTGGATCATTGAGCAAAAAGATCCTCTCGAACTTTTAAAACCCTTTTCAAATTCTCCAGAAAAACAAATTTTAAAGCTGAAAGCATTTTTCACTCACAATGCGTCGCACTTTTCATTTAGCAAGCCAAAGCCCGAAAGCGTTTTAAACCAACCGCACATCGAGTTTTTTATCCACCACAAAGCGCTCCTTTCAAGCGTTATTAAAATTTACAAAAAAATCGGCAACGAATGGAGATGTCTAACCCTAGAAATGGGGAAAAGTTTAACAAACTTTTTCGATCTCGTCACAAAAACTCTTCATCACCACTTTGGAAAAACATTTGAAGAAAGAGGTTTGGTATGCAGCTAAAAACAAGGATCATTGGTCTTCAAGCCCATTTAAATGAGCTTGATACGATCAAGA